>NZ_JBHUEP010000005.1:0-369247 GCF_042680925.1 Ottowia beijingensis | reverse complement strand
GTCCAGACCTGCGCAGGCAGGTCTGGAGCCGCAGACCTCAGCCCCCACTGGGGGACAACGCCGGTGGCCGGCGCAGGTCCGGCCACGGCGTTCTGGCGTGGCCTGCTCCGCGGCCTTGCGATCGGTGAACGAGGGTCGCGCAAGCAGATCAAACTCTTGTTTTTATAGCTGCTTGCGCTTTATTGGCGGGCGCTAGAGGCCAAAAAGACTCTGAACCAGATTCAGCGCGACAATCACGCCCTGCTCAGCGTCGCCGTCGTTCATGCACCCCTTGGCCGCCCCATGAAACGTGTCCTGCTCATCGCCAGCGGCGTCGCCGTCGCCCTGGCCGTGCTGTTCTGGCCCTACACCGTGGGGTTGTTCATGATGGGCAAGAGCCTGCAGGCCGATGGCCTGCAGGTGGTCTCGGGCATCCGCGAAGAACCCGGGCCGTGGGAAGTTGTCGACCCCGGCCAACCCAACGCCGTGTTCGTGAAACCCTACGTGCTACAGGCGGGCGCTGGCGAGGCGGTGCAGATTGGCGACATCGTGACTGTGCGCAAGTACATACTCGATACGGACGCCACGACGATCACGAAGGACATGGGGCCCATCTGGTTCTGGGTGGGATACCGCAGACCCCAAGACGGTCGCTTCTTTAAATGCCTCAAGATGGAGAACAGTTGTGACGTCGAAAGCGGCGTCGTCGGCCTGAAGACGGGTAGCTGGTTCTATTACCCCATCAACGATGTCAGCGTGGCATCCTGGCGCAATAAGGATGGACATCTTGACCCGCGCTGTGGCTCTGAACTCGTGCTGGGAGGGGGAAGTGGCGTCTTCATGCTGGAAGACACAACTGCCTTTCGCCATTCCTTGCCTGCCAAGCCCGCACCTTATCTGGAGCAGCAATTCAAGAACACCTTCGTGGCTGGCGGCGTGGGCGCAATGGTGCAGAGGCAGCTCTACCACCTGGTGCAGCGCTGCCCGGCCCAATTGCACCAGCGGACGGTGAAAGTCAGGAGCGGCGGCCCGACGACCACCCTTGAGCGCCGCCTGTGGGTGGTGGAGGGCGAACTGAAAGCCACCTGCGCCGACGGCAGCGTGATGACCTTCGGCGTAGGCCCGCTGTACACCGACCCGCCGCCCGGCGAGAGCTTTGGCCCGGCGCCACCCCAGGGCTATTGGGACGGCTGGTTCAAGCGCGCGTCGGCCAAGGTGCCGAAGGGCCTGCGCATCGAGCCGGCGCCCCCCATGCAGCCTGGCACCGTCTCGCCCGAGTTGCTGGCGCAGGTGCGCGACGTGAACGCGCGCTATGCCAAGCCGCTGAGCCACGGCCCTCGCCTCCTGCACAACGCCTATGTGGTGGTGGCGGGCGAGAAGACGCGGCTCAATTTGCGCGAGGGGCTGTGCTCGATACAAGGTTCCTGTGAAGGTTTCCACAAACTGGATCGCATCAAGATCACCGATTACCGGGTGCACGAACACACGCACGGCACGGCCGTGCGCGGCGAGAACGATGAATTCTTCTACACCGCCGATCCTGGTTACAGCGGCCCGGCGCATTTCAGGATTCACTTATCTGAAACCATCATGCTGAGTTCTGGAAAGCCCTGGATACGCACCAACGACGCCGACGTGCCGATCGAGGTGATCTCGCCGCAGGAGGCGGCCGCGCGCGCCGCACAAGGCAGGCCGGCAGGCGCATCCTGATTGCCCGCCAGCCGCCCACCGCGTGGCACACAGGCGCAGGGTCGCTCAGTCCGTGTGGCGCACATGTTGCCGCATCCCAGTCACTATATTTTGAATAGCTGCTCGCGCTTTCCCCACGGGCGCCAGAGGCCGAAAAGGCTTGCAATTCAGCCGTAGAATCCAGCCCCATGCATATTCACATCCTGGGCATCTGCGGCACCTTCATGGGCGGGCTGGCCGCGCTGGCGCGCGAGGCGGGCCACACCGTCACCGGCTGCGACGCGGGCGTGTACCCGCCGATGAGCGACCAGTTGCGCGCGCTGGGCATCGAGCTGATCGAGGGCTATGGCGCCGAGCAGATCGCGCTGAAGCCCGACGTGTTCGTGATCGGCAACGTGGTCAGCCGCGCGCGGCTGACGGACGGTTCACCGAAGTTTCCGCTGATGGAAGCCATTCTCGACGCCGGCGCGCCCTACATCAGCGGCCCGCAGTGGCTGCTGGAGAACGTGCTGCAGGGCCGCCACGTGCTGGCCGTGGCGGGCACGCACGGCAAGACGACGACCACGTCGATGCTGGCCTGGATTCTGGAGAGCGCGGGCCTCGCGCCCGGCTTCCTGGTCGGTGGGGTGCCGCTCAACTTCGGCATCAGCGCACGGCTGGGCTCCACCACCCCATCGGATGGGTCTGGCTCCCTCTCCCGGGAGCGGGAGAGGATTGGGGTGAGGGCCGACGGCCTTGCCCCCGCGCCCGCGAGCCCCTCACCCCAGCCCCCGGATCAAGTCCGGGGCAAGCTCTCCCCCCAGAGGGGCGAGGGAGCAACATCTCCCGCACGGCCCTTGTTCGTGATTGAAGCCGACGAATACGACACCGCCTTCTTCGACAAGCGCAGCAAGTTCGTGCACTACCGCCCGCGCACGGCGGTGCTGAACAACCTGGAGTTCGACCACGCCGACATCTTCGACGACCTGGCGGCGATCGAGCGGCAGTTCCACCACCTGGTGCGCACCGTGCCGCCCTCGGGCCGCGTGGTGGTCAACGGGCTGGAAGAAAGCCTGCAGCGCGTGCTGGCGCAGGGCTGCTGGAGCGGGCAGCGCAGCTTTGGTGCGGCGGTGAGCGATTTCACCGCGCACGGCGACGCGTCGGATTTCGAGGTGCAACTGCGTGGCCAGCCCGTGGGCCGCGTGCGCTGGGATCTGTCGGGCACCCACAACCAACTCAACGCGCTGGCCGCCATCGCCGCGGCCGAGCATGTGGGCGTGGCCCCGGCCGAGGCCTGCGCGGCGCTGGCCAGCTTTCAGAACGTGCGCCGCCGCATGGAGGTGCGTGGCCGCGTGGCCCAAGCCGGCGGCGCCGAGATCACGGTGTACGATGATTTCGCCCACCACCCCACGGCGATTCGCACCACGGTGGACGGCTTGCGCCGCCAGCTGGATGCGGCCGGCAAGCGAAGCGAGCGCATCCTCGCCATCTTCGAGCCGCGCAGCAACACGATGAAGCTGGGCACGATGAAATCGCAACTGCCCTGGTCACTGGAGCACGCCGACCTGAGCTTCTGCCACACCGGCGGGCTGGATTGGGACGCGGCCGCCGCGCTGGCGCCCCTAGGCGCGCACGCGCAGGTGGCCGCCAGCGTGGACGAGATCGTGCGTCAGGTCATCGCCGCGGCGCGCCCGGGCGACCACCTGCTGTGCATGAGCAATGGCGGCTTCGGCGGCGTGCACACGAAGCTGATGGAAGAACTTCAAAAACACCGATGAGCAACGAGTCTCAGACAGTGTTGCAGGAGCGGGCTTGCCCGCGATCAAGCGTTGATTGCGGCGAGACGTCTCATCGCGGGCAAGCCCGCTCCCACAACAGGGTCTGAGACTTCTTGATAGTCAAGCAAAAACAATAGCTGCTCGCGCTTACCCAGCAAGCGTTAGCGGCCAATTTGACCAAGAACCTGCCGCCTCGGCAGCGTGCTGCCGCATCAGTAAGAAACCGTCATCGCGCCCAGGTCGATGCGCACCACGGGCTTGTCGAGCGCAGCACTGGCGGCGCGCGCGAATTCGCGGCTCCACTGCGGGTCGTTCAGCAGCCGCGGGCCGGCGTCGCGCGCCACCACCAGCACCTTGTCGGCCAGCAGCAGCTTGCCGGTGGGGCGCAGCGGCTCGCTGCCCAGCTGGGTGAACTGCGCGTCGAGCCAGTCGCGTGCCTCGGCGTTGCCCATCGGCGCGGCGGGTTCGAGATCGAAGCGCCATTCGGTGCGCTCGTCCTGGATGACGCGGACTTCGCTTTGCATGATCGGTGGGTCTCCTGAAGGCGGGGGGATGCAGTCTGCATGCGCCCCGCGACCGCGGCACGCCCCGTGACTGTAGTCGATCCGAAGCGGCCGCCCTTGACGTCGATCAGCGCTTGCGCCGCGCCCGCACCGCGTCCGACAGCACTTGCAGGATAGTCTGCGTGCCGTCCCAGCCGATGCAGGCGTCGGTGATGCTCTTGCCGTATTCGAGCGCGTTCACGTCATCCTTGCCGGGCGTGAACTTCTGCGCCCCGCCGTGGATGTGGCTTTCCACCATCACGCCGAACACGCAGCGCGAGCCGCCCGACACCTGGGCAGCCACCTCGCGCGCCACGTCCAGCTGCTTCTCGTGCTGCTTGCTGCTGTTGGCGTGGCTGCAGTCGACCATCAGCGTGGGGGGCAGCTTGGCGGCCTCCAGCTCCTTGCAGGCGGCGGTCACGCTTTCGGCATCGTAGTTGGGCGCCTTGCCGCCACGCAGGATCACGTGGCAGTCCTTGTTGCCGTCGGTGTGGACGATGGCGACCTGGCCGTTCTTGTGCACCGACAGGAAGTGGTGGCCGCGGCTGGCGGACTGGATGGCGTCGGTGGCGATGCGGATGTTGCCGTCGGTGCCGTTCTTGAAGCCGATCGGGGCCGACAGCCCACTGGCCAGCTCGCGGTGCACCTGGCTTTCGGTGGTGCGCGCGCCGATGGCGCCCCAGCTGATCAGATCGCCGATGTACTGCGGCGAAATCACGTCGAGGAATTCGCTGCCCGCCGGCAGGCCCAGGCGGTTGATTTCGATCAGCAGCTGGCGCGCGATGCGCAGGCCTTCGTCGATGCGGTAGCTCTCGTCCAGGTAGGGGTCGTTGATGAGACCCTTCCAGCCCACGGTGGTGCGCGGCTTCTCGAAATACACGCGCATCACGATCTCGAGCGAATCGGCGTAAAGATCGCGCAGCGGCTTCACGCGCCGCGCGTAGTCCAGCGCCGCCGCCGGATCGTGGATGGAACACGGACCGATGACGACCAGCAGGCGATCATCCTTGCCCGACATGATGCGGCGGATCGACTTGCGGGTTTCGCCGATCAGCGTTTCGACCGCGGTGCCACGAATCGGGAAGAAGCGGATCAGGTGCTCGGGTGGGGGCAGCACGGTGATGTCCTTGATGCGTTGGTCGTCGGTCTGGCTGGTGCGTTCCTGCGACGGTTGCCAGGCCTCGACGGCGGCCTGCACGGCTTTCGCGTTCATGGCTTCTTCCTTTGAAATGAATAGGTGTTGACGGTGGTGTTCGGGCACAAAAAAACCGCCGGGCTCATCGCGTCGGCGGTCTTGTCGGGAAGTGCGCTTGGGTTACACGTTCGCCTCTCGTCCGCCGAGGACTGAGAACCAAAAGTAAAAACCGAAAGCGACACGCGTTTTCATGACCCAGCGAATGTAGCACAAGCAGCGTGACGGGCCGATGACGGGCACGGGCCGGGCGGTTACATACCGTCGCTTACTCACAAATTAATAGCTGGAAGCGCTTGACAGTCGACGGCTTCAGGGCAAATTCATTAAAAATGCAACTCAACCCGTTCCACCGACGGTGAGGCCGTCCAGCCGCAGCGTCGGCTGCCCCACGCCCACCGGCACACTCTGCCCTTCCTTGCCGCACACGCCCACGCCGGAATCGAGCCGCATGTCGTTGCCGATCATCGTGATGCGCTTGAGCGACTCGGGGCCGCTGCCCACGATGGTCGCACCCTTCACCGGGTACTGGATCTTGCCGTTCTCGACCCAGAAGGCCTCGCTGGCAGAGAACACGAACTTGCCGCTGGTGATGTCGACTTGGCCGCCGCCGAAGTTGGTGGCGTACAGACCTTTCTTGATGCTGGCCACGATTTCACGCGGGTCCGTGTCGCCGCCGAGCATGTAGGTATTGGTCATGCGCGGCATCGGAATGTGCGCATAGCTCTCGCGCCGGGCATTGCCGGTGGGCTTCACTCTCATCAAGCGCGCGTTCATCGCGTCCTGGATGTAGCCCTTCAGGATGCCGTCCTCGATCAATACGTTGCGCTGCGTGGCGTGACCTTCGTCGTCCACGTTGAGGCTGCCGCGCCGATCAGGAATCGTTCCGTCATCCAGCACGGTGACACCCTTGGCCGCCACGCGCTGGCCGATGCGGCCACTGAACGCGCTCGACCCCTTCCGGTTGAAATCACCCTCCAGGCCGTGACCAACCGCCTCATGCAACAGCACGCCCGGCCAGCCCGGACCGAGCACCACGGTCATCTCACCGGCAGGTGCAGGCCTGGATTCAAGGTTGGTGAGCGCAGCGGTCACCGCCTCGTCCACATAGCTCTTGACCAGCGCGTCGTCGAAATACGATAGGCCGAACCGCCCTCCACCGCCGAATGAACCAACTTCGCGCCGACCATTCTGTTCGGCGATCACGGTCACGGAGAGTCGGACCAACGGACGCACATCGGCTGCCAAGCTTCCATCGAGACGCGCGACCAACACCACATCGTACTCACTGGCCAAGCCGGCCATCACCTGGACAATCCGTGGGTCCACGGCCCGCGCCATCTGCTCGACCCTTTCAAGCAAGGTGACCTTGGCTGTGCTATCGAGAGATCCAATCGGATCAAGCGAGTCATAAAGCCTGCGACTTTTGGCCACAGTCCGACGTGGAAGCTTGATTCGGTCACTGCGGGCCGCCGTCGAGATGGCACGCACGGTGTGCGCCGCATCGTTGAGGGAGGCGGCCGAGATGTCATCGGCGTACGCAAATGCGGTTTTTTCGCCCGTTACCGCGCGCACGCCCACACCTTGGTCAATCGAAAAGCTGCCGGTCTTGACAATGCCCTCTTCCAGGCTCCAGCCTTCTGCGCGCGTGTACTGAAAGTAGAGATCCGCGTCATCGATCTGACGCTGTCCGATGATGCCCAGCGTCTTGCCTAAATCCACCTCGGTCAACCCAAATGGCGCCAATAGCAAATCATTAGCCGTCGCCAAACGCTCAATCGTGCTGCTTCTGGAAATCATGGCTGGATTGTAGGATGTGCGTGGATTCTTTGCGGTTGGCGCGCGACTTCTGCCCCCTCCGCCGACACCCAAAACGTTGCCCAAAAGAAAACGCCCAGTCATTTCTGACTGGGCGTTTCTCGCTGTAATAGCCTGACAATGTCCTACTTTCACACGGGAATCCGCACTATCATCGGCGCTAAGGCGTTTCACTGTCCTGTTCGGGATGGGAAGGAGTGGTACCACCTCGCTATGGTCATCAGGCATAACTTGTTGCCATCCAGCCGCACCGCAGTGCTTGGCTGGACGACCAATTCATAGAGCAAATCAGCTTATCTTGAATGCGTCACTTGGCATAACAACCTTGATCGTCGATCAAAGTTATAGGGTCAAGCCGCACGAGCAATTAGTACTGGTTAGCTTAATGCATTACTGCACTTCCACACCCAGCCTATCAACGTCCTGGTCTAGAACGACTCTTTAGGGGGCTCAAGGCCCCGGCAGATCTCATCTTGAAACGAGTTTCCCGCTTAGATGCTTTCAGCGGTTATCTCTTCCGCACTTAGCTACCCTGCGATGCCACGGGCGTGACAACAGGTACACCAGAGGTGCGTCCACTCCGGTCCTCTCGTACTAGGAGCAGGCTTTCTCAAATCTGCAGCGCCCACGGAAGATAGGGACCAAACTGTCTCACGACGTTTTGAACCCAGCTCACGTACCTCTTTAAATGGCGAACAGCCATACCCTTGGGACCGGCTACAGCCCCAGGATGAGATGAGCCGACATCGAGGTGCCAAACACCGCCGTCGATATGAACTCTTGGGCGGTATCAGCCTGTTATCCCCAGAGTACCTTTTATCCGTTGAGCGATGGCCCTTCCATACAGAACCACCGGATCACTATGTCCTGCTTTCGCATCTGCTCGACTTGTCAGTCTCGCAGTTAAGCACGCTTATGCCATTGCACTATCGTCACGATGTCCGACCGTAACTAGCGTACCTTCGAACTCCTCCGTTACACTTTGGGAGGAGACCGCCCCAGTCAAACTGCCTACCATGCACTGTCCCCGACCCAGATAATGGGCCTAGGTTAGAACCTCAAACACACCAGGGTGGTATTTCAACGTTGGCTCCATGCGATCTAGCGACCGCACTTCAAAGCCTCCCACCTATCCTACACAGATCTGTTCAAAGTCCAATACAAAGCTACAGTAAAGGTTCATGGGGTCTTTCCGTCTTTCCGCGGGGAGATTGCATCATCACAAACATTTCAACTTCGCTGAGTCTCTGGAGGAGACAGTGTGGCCATCGTTACGCCATTCGTGCAGGTCGGAACTTACCCGACAAGGAATTTCGCTACCTTAGGACCGTTATAGTTACGGCCGCCGTTTACTGGGACTTCGATCAAGAGCTTGCACCCCATCAATTAATCTTCCAGCACCGGGCAGGCGTCACACCCTATACGTCCACTTTCGTGTTTGCAGAGTGCTGTGTTTTTGATAAACAGTCGCAGCCACCTATTTGTTGCAACCCTTTCATGCTCAGATGTTCTCATCACATTACCGGGGCACACCTTCTCCCGAAGTTACGGTGTCAATTTGCCGAGTTCCTTCTCCAGAGTTCTCTCAAGCGCCTTAGAATACTCATCTCGCGCACCAGTGTCGGTTTGCGGTACGGTCGTGTGCAGCTGAAGCTTAGTGGCTTTTCCTGGGACCCCGTTCAGTCACTTCGCGAGCAAGCTCGCTCGATCGACAGCCTCGGTATATGACAGGCGGATTTTCCTACCTGTCGCCTACATCTGCCTAAACCAGAATCCAATAACTGGATGACCTATTAGGATCCGTCCCCACATCGCACTACACATCGGTACAGGAATATTGACCTGTTTCCCATCAGCTACGCATCTCTGCCTCGCCTTAGGGGCCGACTCACTCTACGCCGATGAACGTTGCGTAGAAAACCTTGCGCTTACGGCGAGCGGGCTTTTCACCCGCTTTAACGCTACTCATGTCAGCATTCGCACTTCTGATACCTCCAGCATCCCTCTCGAGACACCTTCACAGGCTTACAGAACGCTCTCCTACCACTCACAGTAAACTGTGAATCCGCAGCTTCGGTAACTGGCTTAGCCCCGTTACATCTTCCGCGCAGGACGACTCGATCAGTGAGCTATTACGCTTTCTTTAAATGATGGCTGCTTCTAAGCCAACATCCTGACTGTTTTAGCCTTCCCACTTCGTTTCCCACTTAGCCAATTTTAGGGACCTTAGCTGGCGGTCTGGGTTGTTTCCCTCTTGTGTCCGGACGTTAGCACCCGGTGCACTGTCTCCCAAGCTGTACTCTTCGGTATTCGGAGTTTGCCTTGGTTTGGTAAGTCGCCATGACCCCCTAGCCAAAACAGTGCTCTACCCCCGAAGGCAATACTTGAGGCACTACCTAAATAGTTTTCGGAGAGAACCAGCTATTTCCAGGTTTGTTTAGCCTTTCACCCCTATCCACAGCTCATCCGCTAATTTTGCAACATTAGTCGGTTCGGACCTCCAGTACCTGTTACGGCACCTTCATCCTGGCCATGGATAGATCACCTGGTTTCGGGTCTACACCCAGCGACTGAGCGCCCTATTCGGACTCGATTTCTCTTCGGCTTCCCTATTCGGTTAACCTTGCCACTGAATGTAAGTCGCTGACCCATTATACAAAAGGTACGCCGTCACCCCGAAGGGCTCCGACTTTTTGTAAGCATGCGGTTTCAGGATCTATTTCACTCCCCTCCCGGGGTTCTTTTCGCCTTTCCCTCACGGTACTAGTTCACTATCGGTCGATGATGAGTATTTAGCCTTGGAGGATGGTCCCCCCATGTTCAGACAGGATTACACGTGTCCCGCCCTACTTTTCTCTAGCCTAGTACCACACGTCTGTTTTCGCATACAGGGCTATCACCTGCTATGGCCTACTTTTCCAAGTCGTTTTGCTAACAGTCGTGCTATCACTAGAAGGCTGCTCCGATTTCGCTCGCCACTACTTTCGGAATCTCGGTTGATGTCTTTTCCTCGAGCTACTGAGATGTTTCAGTTCACCCGGTTCGCCTCCTGCAGCTATGTATTCACTGCAGGATACCTTACGGTGGGTTTCCCCATTCGGAAATCTCCGGATCAAAGCTTATTTGCCAGCTCCCCGAAGCTTATCGCAGGCTATCACGTCCTTCATCGCCTATCATCGCCAAGGCATCCACCACATGCTCTTAGTCACTTGACCCTATAACTTTGACGCCTCTCACGAGGGCAAAAGCAATCAAGGACTTGCCAGGTCTTTCACCTGGCGCGTTATGCCGTAATTGAGCTCGAAAGCTCCAATTACTATGAATATCAACTTACGTTGAATTCATGGTGACGCAATCAAAAATTGTTGCCGACGGCACGGTGAGCCATGACGCTCTTTCCGTCGACAACGCTGATTCGACTCTATGAATTGTTAAAGAACAGCCGTGAGTCTTTCGACTCGTTATTGGCAATGCCAATATCAAAACACCAAACTGATGCTTTGATATGGACAAATGGTGGAGGATGACGGGATCGAACCGACGACCCCCTGCTTGCAAAGCAGGTGCTCTCCCAGCTGAGCTAATCCCCCAGATGAATGTTGCGGTGGGGATGGTGGGTCTGGTTGGTCTCGAACCAACGACCCCCGCCTTATCAAGACGGTGCTCTAACCAACTGAGCTACAGACCCAAGTCGGTCGCTTGCGAGCCGTGCTAGCCCAGACCGCTGGCGACACCTTCCAACAACCGATAAGTGTGGACGTTTGAATTGAATTGCTGTTTTCCAGAAAGGAGGTGATCCAGCCGCACCTTCCGATACGGCTACCTTGTTACGACTTCACCCCAGTCACGAACCCTGCCGTGGTGATCGCCCTCCTTACGGTTAGGCTAACCACTTCTGGCAGAACCCGCTCCCATGGTGTGACGGGCGGTGTGTACAAGACCCGGGAACGTATTCACCGCGACATTCTGATCCGCGATTACTAGCGATTCCGACTTCACGCAGTCGAGTTGCAGACTGCGATCCGGACTACGACTGGCTTTGTGGGATTAGCTCCCCCTCGCGGGTTGGCAACCCTCTGTACCAGCCATTGTATGACGTGTGTAGCCCCACCTATAAGGGCCATGAGGACTTGACGTCATCCCCACCTTCCTCCGGTTTGTCACCGGCAGTCCCATTAGAGTGCCCTTTCGTAGCAACTAATGGCAAGGGTTGCGCTCGTTGCGGGACTTAACCCAACATCTCACGACACGAGCTGACGACAGCCATGCAGCACCTGTGTTACGGCTCCCTTTCGGGCACCAAGCCATCTCTGGCAAGTTCCGTACATGTCAAAGGTGGGTAAGGTTTTTCGCGTTGCATCGAATTAAACCACATCATCCACCGCTTGTGCGGGTCCCCGTCAATTCCTTTGAGTTTTAGCCTTGCGGCCGTACTCCCCAGGCGGTCAACTTCACGCGTTAGCTTCGTTACTGAGAAAATGAATTCCCAACAACCAGTTGACATCGTTTAGGGCGTGGACTACCAGGGTATCTAATCCTGTTTGCTCCCCACGCTTTCGTGCATGAGCGTCAGTGCAGGCCCAGGGGATTGCCTTCGCCATCGGTGTTCCTCCGCATATCTACGCATTTCACTGCTACACGCGGAATTCCATCCCCCTCTGCCGCACTCCAGCCTTGCAGTCACAAAGGCAGTTCCCAGGTTGAGCCCGGGGATTTCACCTCTGTCTTACAAAACCGCCTGCGCACGCTTTACGCCCAGTAATTCCGATTAACGCTTGCACCCTACGTATTACCGCGGCTGCTGGCACGTAGTTAGCCGGTGCTTATTCTTACGGTACCGTCATGGACTCCAGGTATTAGCCGGAGCTTTTTCGTTCCGTACAAAAGCAGTTTACAACCCGAGGGCCTTCATCCTGCACGCGGAATGGCTGGATCAGGCTTTCGCCCATTGTCCAAAATTCCCCACTGCTGCCTCCCGTAGGAGTCTGGGCCGTGTCTCAGTCCCAGTGTGGCTGATCATCCTCTCAGACCAGCTACAGATCGCAGGCTTGGTAAGCCTTTACCTCACCAACTACCTAATCTGCCATCGGCCGCTCCAGACGCGCGAGGTCTTGCGATCCCCCGCTTTCATCCTCAGATCGTATGCGGTATTAGCCACTCTTTCGAGTAGTTATCCCCCACGTCTGGGCACGTTCCGATGTATTACTCACCCGTTCGCCGCTCGCCGCCAGGTTGCCCCGCGCTGCCGCTCGACTTGCATGTGTAAAGCATTCCGCCAGCGTTCAATCTGAGCCAGGATCAAACTCTACAGTTCGATCTTGAAATTTATACTCTTCCGAGTTAACTCATTTAAACGGAATTGAAGTGAACTTCACTTCTGTTCTCATGAGCGTTTGATAGTCTGAAAGACTTTGGCAATTCGCCATCAAACGCCCACGCTTATCGGCTGTATGTTTTTAAAGAACCGCCGCAAAGCTTGTTGCTCTTGCGTCGAATCAGTTGCGATCAACTGAGCCTTGAATTATGACATGGTTTTTAAAGACCTGTCAAACTTTAGGGTTTTTACCGATTTCGCTTGGCGTCGCCTTGCGTTATCTTTTCGACCCGCCCAGCTGTTTGCTGGAAAGCCTTGCAGTATCGCACATTTCTGATTGACCTGTCAACGCTTAGGGTCTTTGCCTTTTTGCGCACATCCTCCAGCGGGAGAATGCAGCACCCTTCGGCACCCTGCGACATCGAGCTTCTGGCTTGCCTTCAGCTCTCTGCCGCTCCGCTGATTGCTGCACAAGGCAGTGATCAGCGAAGCCCTAGACTATAGCATCCTTTTCACCGGCTCCGCAAGTGCCGCAAAAAATTTTTTGCTGTGGTGTCGTCTTCTGATGGCGCGCAGTGACTGACAGCATCCGCGGCCTGTGCCCTCGCGGAGTTCTTCCCTCAATTGACCATGGCTCTTATCTCTCTGCTCAACGCGCAACTGGCCTTCGGTCATGTGCCCTTGCTTGACCATGCCGATTTCGCGCTCGAGGGCAGCGAGCGTGTTGGCCTCATAGGTCGGAATGGCGCCGGCAAGTCGTCGCTGCTGCGCATCCTGGGCGCGCTGGAGCGCGCCGACGACGGCGAGCTTCAATTCCAGCAGGGCTTGCGCGTGGCCTATGTGGCACAGGAACCCGTACTGGCCGAGGACGCCACCGTGTTCGATGCCGTTGCCGAAGCGCTGGCACCGCTGCGAGCGCTGATCGACGCCTATTCAGCTGGCGGTGACGATCTGGATGGGTTGCAGGCGCAGATCGAAGCGCAGGAGGGCTGGACCTGGCAACAGCGCGTGGAAGAGACGCTGCAGCGCCTGCGGCTGTCTCCCGCGGATCGGATCGGTGCGCTGTCCGGTGGCACGCGCAAGCGGGTTGCGCTGGCCCAGGCGCTGGTGGCCAAGCCGGATGTGCTGCTGCTGGACGAACCGACCAACCACCTGGACCTGGATGCGATCCGCTGGCTTGAGGAGTTGCTGCTGGCGTTCAAGGGCAGCGTGGTGGTGATCACGCACGATCGCGCCTTCCTCGATGCGGTGGCGATGCGCATCGTCGAGCTGGACCGGGGCAAGCTGCTCTCGTATCCGGGCAACTTCGCCGCCTATCAGGTGCAGAAGGAAGAACAGATGGCCCAGGAGGCCGCCATCAACGCCCGCGCCGACAAGCTGCTGGCTCAGGAGGAGGTCTGGATCCGCAAAGGGGTGGAAGCGCGCCGCACCCGAGCGCAAGGCCGCGTCAACCGGCTCGAAGCCTTGCGGGCCGCGCGTGCGGTGCGGCGCGAGGCCGTGGGCCGCGTGCGCCTCGACGTGGACGCGCGCACGGGCGGCTACCAGGGCAAGCTGGTGGCCGAGTTGCAGGACGTGAGCCTGTCGTTTGGCGACAAGTGCATCGTCGACAAGCTGAACACCACCATCCTGCGCGGCGACAAGATCGGCCTGATCGGGCCCAATGGCGCCGGCAAAACCACGCTGCTGAAGCTGATCCTGGGCGCGCTGGAGCCGGACAGCGGCCACATCCAGCGCGGCGCCAACCTGCAGGTGGCCTATTTCGACCAGATGCGCGCGGCACTGGATCTGGACGCCACGCTGGAAGACTTCATCAGCCCCGGCAGCGAATGGATCGAGATCGGCAGCCGGCGCCAGCACGTCAAGAGCTATCTCGGCGACTTCCTGTTCAGCCCGGCGCGCGCCGCATCGCCAGTGCGCAGCCTGTCAGGCGGCGAGCGCAACCGCCTGCTGCTGGCCCGGCTGTTCGCCCGGCCTGCCAACGTGCTGGTGCTCGACGAGCCGACCAACGACCTCGACATCGACACGCTGGAGCTGCTGGAAGAGCTGCTGCAAGGCTACGAGGGCACGGTGTTCCTGGTCAGTCACGACCGCGCCTTTCTGGACAACGTGGTGACCAGCACGCTGGTGTGGGAAGGCCCCGGCCAGTGGCGCGAATACGAGGGCGGCGTGCAGGACTGGCTGGCGCAAAGTGCCCGCTGGCAGGCACAGCAGGCGCCGGAAGCCGGCGCACAAGTGCCGGCCACTGACAAGAATTTGGATAAAAACGAGCCGAATCGCTCGTCCGACGGGCGCGAGCAGCTACAAAAAAAGAAGCTTTCGTACAAGGAGCAGCGCGAACTGGAGGCCTTGCCCGGCCACATCGAGGCGCTGGAAGCCGAGCAAGCCGGCATTCGCGCCGCCCTGGCCGATGGCACGCTCTATCAGAGCAACCTGCAAGAAGCCATCGCCTTGCAGGCGCGCGATGCGGCCATCGACGACGAACTCACCGCGGCGCTGGAGCGCTGGGAAACGCTCGGCGCCGTCTGATCGCACCGCCGCCCGGGCGGCGTGCCATCATGCGGCCTGCGCCGGCGCGCCGGCAAACCAGAGGAAGACCCATGATTCAAACCCTTGCTCCGTGGCTCGTTCTGGCCGTCGCGCTGGCGGGATTGGCGGCCTGGTGGTGGAGCCGCCAGGCCCGCTCGGCCGCCTCGCCGGCGCTGGGCGCGAACGACCGCTTCGGCGCCGTGGCCGCCATTTCGCCGGTGCAGTGGGACATGCTGAGCTACCTGAACCAGGCCTTTCCCGGCCGCCCGGTGCTGTTTCGTGCCGGCCTGTCCCAGCTGGTGGCCGTGCGCCAGGCGCAGAACCGCGCGGCGGCGCAGCAGCGGCTGGCGCAGCACATCGTCGACTACGTGGTGTGCAACCGCGACGGCAAGGCAGTCTACGCCTTCGAGCTGGACGCCGCGCACGAAGACGAGGACGAGGCGGCGCTCGACGCCACCGAGAAGCACCGCGTGCTCAAGACCGCCGGCATTCGCCTGATCCGGCTCAAGCGCTCGCGCCGGCACATGCCGCCGCCCGATGAGTTCCGCCGGCGCCTGCGCTCGGCCGAGATCGACCCCACCGCCACCGAGGCGCCGCCGACGCCGCCGGCAGACGCACCCGACACGATGCCGGTGCCTTCGATCAGGCGCGACCAGCGCGCCGTGCCGCCGGACACCGAGCCCATGAGCCTGACCGGCCTGATGGATCTGCCGCCAGCCCCCGACGAGGAAGATCCGTGGGGCTCGCCGCGGCGGCGCTGACGGCTGTCAACACGCAAGCGCCGTGAACATGAGGCTCAGCGCTTCTTCTGCGGCCGCGCCCAGTTGGCGATGCTCACCTGCTTGCCGCGCGCCACGCTCAGCGCGCCCGGCGGCGTGCTCTTGGTGATGGTGCTGCCGCCGCCCACCGTGCCGCCGGCGCCAATGGTCACGGGCGCCACCAGCACGCAGTTGCTGCCCACGTGCACGTCGGCCTCCAGCACGGTGCGGTGCTTGTTGGCGCCGTCGTAATTGGCGGTGATGCTGCCGGCGCCGTAGTTCACGCGCTCGCCCACGGTGGCGTCGCCCAGGTAGGCCAGGTGGTTGGCCTTGGCGCCGGCGGCCAGCGTGCTGTTCTTCACCTCGACGAAGTTGCCGATGTGCACCTCGGCGCCCAGCTGCGCGCCGGGGCGCAGACGCGCGAAGGGGCCGACCAGCGCTCCGGGGCCGACGACCGCGCCATCCTTGCCGCCGTCGATGTGGGTGAAGGGGTGAATCACCGCGCCGGCCTCGACGCGCGCATTGGCGATCACGCAATGCGCGCCGATGCGCACGTTGTCGGCCAGCGTCACCGTGCCTTCGAAGATGCAGCCGACGTCGATCTCCACGTCCTGCCCGCATTGCAGATCGCCGCGCACGTCGAAGCGCGCCGGGTCCAGCAGGCGCACGCCGGCCTCCATCAGGCGCTGTGCCGTGCGGCGCTGCACCTCGCGTTCCAGCTCGGCCAGCTGCACCGGGCTGTTCACACCGGCCACCTCCGCCTCGTCGTCGATCTTCAGCGCCAGCACAGGCGTGCCGCCCGCCACGGCGTGCTTCACGACGTCGGTCAGGTAGAACTCCTGCTGCGCGTTGTCGTCGGTCAGCAGCGCCAGATAGCGCTTCAGCAGGCGCGTGGGCGCGGCCATCACCCCGCTGTACCACTCGGTGATGGCGCGCTGGTCGGGCGTGGCGTCCTTGGCCTCGACGATGGCGCGCACCGGCACGTCGCCATCGGGCTCGGCCGCGCCGCGCACGATGCGACCGTAGGCGCCGGCGTCGCGGCCCGTGTCCACCGTCAGCAGCGCAATCTGGTCGTCGCCGCACAGCGCGATCAGGCGCTGCATGGTCTCGGTGCGCACCAGCGGCACGTCGCCGTTCAGGATCAGTGTCAGGCCGTCGTCGGGCAGCATGGGCACCGCCTGCTGCACCGCGTGGCCGGTGCCCAGCTGCGGCTCCTGGCGCACCGGGCGCAGCTGGAGTTCAGTGCTTTTTCGGCCTGCAGCGCCCGTCCAGTCTGCGCAGAACGCTTCAACTTCCGCAGCACCATGACCGGTGATCACCACCGCCGAGCGCGCCCGCAGCGCCGCGGCGCTGTCCAGCACATGCCCCAGCAGTGGCCGGCCGGCCAGACGGTGCAGCACCTTGGGCCGCTGGCTTTTCATGCGCGTGCCCTTGCCCGCGGCCATGATGACGACGTCGATTGCGCTCATCGGTGGGTTCCGTTGCGTGGTGGATATGGGCGCCAATTATCGGAGCCCGCTGCACCCCGTCGCCCAACCAGCAGAGCGGCCCGTCAGAGCAGGGGCACACGCCGCAGTGGCCGCGTGTAGTAGTCGGCCAGTCGCTCCAGCGCCTGCGGCTCGATCAGGCGCAGGCGGCCGGCGCGGATTTCGTGCAGGGCCAGGCGCTCCAGCTTGCGCAGCGTCTTGTTGGTGTGTACCAGCGACAGGCCCAGCGCGTCGGCGATGTGCTGCTGCGTCAGCGGAAAGTCGATGCCGCCGTCGTCGCCGGTCAGGCCCACGCGCTCGGCGCGGCGCCACAGGTGGATCAGCAGCATGGCGATGCGCTCGGCGGCGCTGCGGCGGCCCACGGTGACGAGGTTCTCGTCCACCAGCTGCTCCTCGCTGGCGCACAGCCAGGTCAGGTCGTAGCCCAGCTGCGGCTGCTGCTGGAACAGCGCCCACAGCCGGTCCTGCGGAAACACGCACAGCTGCACATCGGTCAGCGCCTCGACGCCGTGCGTGGCCTCGTCGATGAACTCGGCCTGCAGCCCGATCAGGTCGCCCGGCAGCAGAAAGTTGAGGATCTGCCGCCGCCCGTCGGCCAGGCTCTTGTGGCGAAAGGCCCAGCCCGAATACAGCGTGAACAGCCTGGCCGACGCCCGATGCTCGGGCACCACCGCCTGGCCGGCGCGCACCCGCGTGATGTCGGCGCGGAAGGATTCGATGCAGGCCAGCTGCTCGGGCGTGACGGACGTGAAGCCCGGCTGGCGGCGCAGCACGCAGTCGGCACAGTGCTTCGGCGGGACGGGCGAAGGGGTGGTGTTCATGGCCTTCGCGCTTCTATCACACGGCTTGCAGGCCACCATGCCGCGCGGCATAGCCACGCGCGCGCCGCGGTCAGGTGCTGCTTGCCAGGCCCTGGTCGAGCAGGCGGATCACCTCTTCGGCAAAGGCCGCGTAGCTCATCGCGCCGCCGGGGCGCAGCCAGGTGAAGGTCCAGTTGATCATGCCGAACAGCGTCATGGTGATGGCCGTCTGGTTGCGCGCATCCAGCCGCTCGGGGTAGGCGCGGCGCAGAAAGCGCGTAACGGCCGAGACCACGTCGCGCTGGCGGTCCAGGATCAGCTCGCGCGGCTCCTCGCCCAGGAACTGCGTGGCGCCCAGCAGCGCGGCATGGCGCGTGGCCGAGGTTTCGTACTCGCGCAGAAAGGCGCGGATCAGCTCGTGCAGCGCGGCGCGCTCGTCCAGCGACTGGCGCTGCGCCTTGGCCTCGACCTGGGCGACGATGAGCAGCAGCTTCTGCGTGTAGCGGTCGAGCAGGTCGAACAGGATCGCTTCCTTGCTCTCGTAATAGTGGTAGAGCCGCGCCTTCGACGTGCCGCAGGCGGCGGCGATGTCGTTCATGCTGGTGGCGGGGTAGCTGCGCTGCGCGAAGCACGCCGCCGCGACGTTCAGGATTTCGTCGCGCCGCAAGTCGTGCGAGGCGGAGATGGGACGGGCCATGGCGGGATTATGGGTGGCGGCCTGGTTTATGAATCAAATTGGCCTCCAGCGCTTATGCAGCAAGCGCTGCCAGCTATGATTTTCATACCTACCCAAAGCCAGGCTCAACGGGCGGCCGCGGCTTCATCCATCCAGCCTTGCACCGCCTGCGCACGCGCCTTGGCCACGGCCTGGCCGATGGCCGCGCCCTGCGCGCCGTGCGCCATGGCCGCCTGCGCCACGCTGGCGGTCTGCACGCCCTGCGCCGCGGCCAGCGCCGCCAGCAGGCGCGGGCGCTGCGGGTAGGCGTCGTCCTCCATGCCCAAGCGGCCGCGCGCGTCGCATTCGCAGGCCAGCAGCACGTCGGCAAAGCGCGCCGGCTTGCGGAAGGCGTCGCAGCGCTCCAGCAGGCGCACCAGGGCGGCGGCGTTCAGATCGGCGCTGCGGTGGATGTTGCCGTGCTCGCGCGCCACCACCTCGGCCAGTTCGGTGCACTCGGTGGGCACGCGCAGGCGCTCGGCCACGGCACGCAGCAGCCTGGCGCTGCGCGCCTCGTGACCGATGTGGCGCGGCAGCACGTCGGCGGGCGTGGTGCCCTTGCCCAGGTCGTGCATCAGGCAGGCCCAGCGCACGGGCAGCGGCGCCCGCAGGCGCGCGGCCTGCTGCAGCACCATCATCACGTGCACGCCGGTGTCGACCTCGGGGTGGTATTCGGGGCGCTGCGGCACGCCCCACAGGCGGTCCAGCTCGGGCAGCACCACGCGCAGCGCGCCGCAATCGCGCAACACGTCGAACAGGCGCGCGGGGTGGTCTTCCATCAGGCCGCGCGCCAACTCCTGCCACACGCGCTCGGGCACCAGGTGGTCGGCTTCGCCTTCTTGCACCATCTCGCGCAGCAGCGCCATGGTTTCGGGTGCGATGGCGAAGTCGTGAAAGCGCGCCGCAAAGCGCGCCAGCCGCAGAATGCGCACCGGGTCTTCGCGGAAGGCCGCCGTCACATGGCGCAGCACCTTGGCCCGCAGGTCGCGCCGGCCGTTGAAGGGGTCGATGAATTCAGGGTCTTTTTTGCCTTCAGCGCCCGTCCAGTCTGCGCGGGCAGCTATGGCATTGATAGTCAAGTCGCGCCGTGCCAGGTCGTCCTCGATGGTCACGTCGGGGCTGGTGAACACGGTGAAGCCCTTGTAGCCGCGCCCGCTCTTGCGCTCGGTGCGCGCCAGCGCGTATTCCTCGCGCGTGTCGGGGTGCAGGAACACCGGAAAGTCCTTGCCCACCGGCAGATAGCCCTGCGCCACCATCTGCTCCGGCGTGGCGCCCACCACCACCCAGTCGTGGTCCTGCACCGGCAGGCCCAGCAAGCGGTCGCGCACCGCGCCGCCGACCATGTAGATCTGCATCGCTCAGCGCTCCGCCAGCGCCAGCCTGGCGGCCAGCCCCACGAACACCAGCGCCGCCGCGCGGTTGAGCCCGCGCTGCGCCCGCGCCGAACGCGCCAGCCGCGCGCGCAGCGCATCGGCGGCCAGCACCACGGCGCCGAACACCAGCGTGGCCGCCAGGATGAACAACGCGCCGAACCACACGATCTGCCCCGCCACCGGCCCCTGCCCCGGCTGCACGAACTGCGGCAGCAGCGCCAGGAAGAACAGCACCACCTTGGGATTGGTCAGGTTCATCACCACGCCGCGCGCCATCAGGCGCGGCCAGGGCGGCGGGTGGGTGGGCGCGCCGGCGTCGCTGGCCACCAGCATAGGCGGCGCGCGCCAGGCACCCCAGGCCAGGTACAGCAGGTACGCGGCGCCCAGCAGCTTGAGCACGGTGAACGCCGTGGCAGAGGTGGCGAACACCGCCGCCAGGCCCAGCGCCACGGCCAGCGTGTGCACCATCACGCCCAGCATCAGCCCCGCCACCACCGCAAAGCCGGCACGCCGCCCGCCGGTGGCGGACTGCACCAGCACGAACAGGTTGTCCGGCCCCGGCGACAGCGCCAGCAGCAGGGCAACGGTGAAGAAGGCGAGCGAGGCTTGCAGAGTGGGCATGGCGAAGGCGGAAGGCAGCGAAGGCCAAAATTTTCAGCACGCCATTGTCGCCGGCAGGCGGCCGCCGGAGCGCCAGTGCAGGCGCGGCCCGTGCGCCAAACGCCCTGACATGAAAAAAGGGGGCCACGCCCCTTGCTTCAAAAGCCGCTTCAGCGGCTGCGCAGCGGCTCGGGGGGCCTTGGCTCACCCGGCGCCGCGGCCGCGCTCAGTGGCGGCGTGGCCGTGCCGGGCCGCGCGGGGCGCTGCGCTCAAGATGGCGGAAGGTGATGCGGCCCTTGTTCAGGTCGTAGGGCGACATCTCCAGCGTGACCTTGTCGCCCGCCAGGATGCGGATGCGGTGCTTGCGCATCTTGCCGCCGGTGTAGGCCACCAGCTGGTGGCCGTTGTCCAGGGTGATGCGGTAGCGCGAATCGGGCAGCATCTCGTCGACGGTGCCACGCATCTCGATCAAATCTTCCTTGGCCATGGATCTCCTTTGTCAAAAAAGTGAATGGGTTCAGCCGAACGCCCGCGGGTTGGCGAGCCACGCACGCGCCTGCGCAACCGCGTAGCGCAGGGCGCTGTCGCGGCTGGCGAACTGGCGCGCGAAGGTGTAGACGCGGTCGTGCGTCTGCATGCCGCTGCCCCGGCGGATGGACAGGCAGGCAGTGAAGCCCCCGTCGGCCGCCACGCGGCTCCACGGGGTGAAACGAAACTTGCCGCTGGCAAACGCAGCGGCCACTGAAATGGACATGGATAAAAACAACCGGAAACGGGCGGGTAAGGCCCAAAGCGCGCGCCCAGGTCAGCCCTTGCAGGCCGGACACGCATGAAAGCCGCCGCCGGGGCACCAGGCCCGACGGGAATAAGTGCGCCAATTGAAAAAGCGTGACCACCAAAATGCCTCGGTCAGCGAGGGGGGTGGTGCGGGTGCGCGGTGTCTTGGGGCCACCGCAGACCTTCGTCAAACTTCGTTGTAGCGCAGCACAGCGAACGTCTACAAGCCCACACAGTCTACTCGGTATCGCTCCGCCTTGCAGCGCGGTCACACCAAAGGCCTCTTGCCAAGGCTGAAGCCCGCGCGCCCTGATCAGAGGATGTTCATCAAATTGATAGCTGCCTGCGCCCGCCAATCGGTGGTTTTAGAGCTATTTCTATTGAAACCCACGCCAAACAAGCGCAAGCCACTATCAAAACCATACCGACGCCGCGCCCGCAACGCTGCGCGCGATCACCGTGCGGCGGACAGCCGATACGGCTCTTCGAAGTCGCGAAAGTCCTGTTCGGCCAGCGCGGCGTCGACCCAGGCCTTCACGCCCGGCAGCGCGCACAGGTGCTCCATGTAGGCGGCCACGTCGGGCGGCACGGGCAGCGCGTAGGTTTTCAGGCGCATCACCACCGGGGCATAGAACGCATCGGCCACCGAGAAGCGGCCGAACAGCAGCGGCCCGCCGTGCTCGGCCAGCAGTTGCTGCCACATGGCGATGAGCCGGTCGAGGTCGGCGCGCACGCCGGGCTTGTCGCGCAGCGCCAGTGCGCCCACGTCGGGCAGGTGCGCCTCGATGTTCATGGGGCAGGCGCCGCGCAGCGCGGCAAAGCCGCTGTGCATCTCGGCGCACACGCTGCGGGCGCGGGCGCGCTTGTCGGCCTCGCGCGGCCACAGGTGCAGCTCGGGAAACTGCTCGGCCAGGTACTCGGCGATGGCCAGCGTGTCCCACACCACCAGATCGCCATCCACCAGCACCGGCACCTTGCCGGTGGGGCTGACGCCGGCCAGCGCGGCCTTGAACCGCGAGCCGGCGTCGAACCCGTCGAAGCGCACCATCACTTCCTCGAACGGGATGCCGGCCTGCGTCATCAGCACCCAGGGGCGCATGGACCAGGACGAGTAGTTCTTGTTGCCGATGTAGAGCTTGAGCATGGGTTTCTCCTGTCTTGCGAGCGGCCATGCTAGCGTGGCCACACGCGCCGATTGATGCATTCGCGCGGGGCCATTGATGCGCCGGCGCACCCCGGCCCAGGGCCTGTCAACGCCCGGCCGAGCGCCGGTAGCGGTCGAGTTGCGCCTGCGGGCCAGCGCTGCCCAGCAGCAGCGGCCCCACGCCCGACAGCGGCGCGGGGGTGATGCCCAGCGCCTCCAGCCCCGGCACCTGGCCGCTGGCCACGTTGTCGACGGCCATCGAGTCGAGGTTGTCGCGGCTCATCAGCGGCTGGCCGGGCAGCAGCTCCAGCGCCAGCGCCTGCAGGCGGCCCAGCGCGCCCGGCAGGCCGATCACGGGCCGGCCATCGCCGCCGCCCACGCCGGCCCACTGGCCCGCGGCCTTGACGATGTCGCGCAGCGTCCACACCTCGGGGCCGCAGCATTCATAGATCTGGCCGATGGTGTCGTCGCGCTGCAGGCAGGTGACGATGGCATGGGCCACGTCGCGCACCCACACGGGCTGAAAGCGCGCGTCGGCACGGGCCAGTGGCATGACCGGAAACACCTTCTGCAAACGGGCGAACAGGTTCAGAAAGCTGTCCTGCGCGCCGAACATGACGCTGGGCCGCAGCACCGTCAGCTGCAGCGAGCCGACCTGCGCCGCCTGGCCCAGAACGGCCTCGCCGCGCGCCTTGCTGCGCTGGTATTTCGACGGCCCGTCGGCCGCGGCACCCAGCGCGCTGATGTGCACCACGCGCCGCCCGCCGGCCTGCGCGCAGGCCTCGGCGATGCGCCGGGGCAGCTCCACGTGGGCGCGCTCGAACTGCTGCTCGCTGCCGTGCAGGATGCCGACCAGGTTGACCACGGCGTCGTGCTCGGCCACCAGGCGCGCCAGCGTGGGCGGGTCCATCACGTCGGCCACGGTGACGTGCACGCGCGGCTGGCTCCACATCGAGCGCGCGGCGGCCAGCCGGCGCGTGGGCACCGTGATGAGGGCGCCGGCGCGCTGCAGGCGCTCGACCACGTGGCGACCGACAAAGCCCGAACCGCCCAGCACCAGCACGCGTGAAGACATGGATGAACCCTCCAGAATATCAATGAAATTGGCCTGCAGCGCCCGCCAATACTGCGCAAGAAGCTATAAAAACAAAAGCAAACCGTCTGCCGCTATCGTGCCCGAGCGTGCGCGTCTGTCAAGGCAAGTCCTTCGTCAGCACCGGCTCATCGACCGGCGCCGGGCCCACGGTGCCCAGGCGGTTTTTCAGCGACTGCGGCTGGCCCGTCAGGTACGCGGCGTAGTCGGTGGTGTTGGAGAGCACCTTCTTCACGTAGTCGCGCGTTTCGCCGAAGGGGATGTTCTCGGCCCAGATGGCGCCTTCCAGCACCGGGCCGTTGCGCCAGTTGCGCGGCCGGCCCGGGCCGGCGTTGTAGGCGGCGGCGGCCAGCGGCATGGAGCCGCGGAACTCGTCCAGCGCCAGCTTGAGGTAGCTGGTGCCGATCAGGATGTTGGTATCGCGGTCGTTGATCTGGCCGGGCGTGAAGCCCTCCAGCCCGATCTTGCGCGCCGTCCAGCGCGCGGTGGCGGGCATGATCTGCATCAGCCCCGAGGCGCCGACGTGCGAGCGCGCGTCCATGATGAAGCGGCTCTCCTGCCGGATCAGGCCGTAGACATAGGCCGGGTCCAGCCCGATGGCCTGCGACTGGCGCACCACGGCGTCGCGGTGCGGCATGGGAAAGCGCTGCGCGAAGTCGATGAAGCCCTTGGTGCGCTCGCTGGTGTTGATGCAGCGGTCCCACACCTGGTGCTGGCAGGCCAGGTCGGCGGCGGCGTACAGCTCGCGGTCGGGCTTGCCGCCGGGGCTGTGCAGGTTGGTCCAGTAGTTCCATTCGCGCACGCCTTCGCTGCGCAGGCCCAGGGCAATCGCCAGCAGGCCGCGGTTCAGGCCAATGTGGCGGCGCGCCCAGTCGCGCTCGGCTTGTGTCAGCGGCGGCGGCGCGGGCGGCGCGGTGATGGGACGGCCCAGCTCTTCCTGCGCCAGCTTTTCATAGAAGCCGCCGTAGCCGGCGATGCCTTCCAGCAGCTGGCGCGCCTGGGTGCGGTCGAGGTCGCTGCGCGCCTGCGCCAGTTGGGCGCGGGCCAGCCAGTAGGTCCAGGCCGGGTCGCGGCGGGCCTCGTCGCTCATGGCCTGCACGGCGTCCTGCACGGCGCGCCACTGGCCCTGGCGCAGCGCGGCGCGCACCTTCCAGGCCAGCAGGTCGTCGCTCAGGTCGTGGTGGCGCGTGATCTTGGCGAAGTGGCCGGCCGCGCCCTCGTGCAGCTTCAGCGCGGCGGATTTGCCGATGACGCCCCAGACCCAGTTGCGCTCTTCGGGCGACAGCTGGCTGGCCCAGCGGCCTTCCATCTGCGCGGCGGCCTGGTCGGGGTCGGCCGTGGCCAGCTTGATGAGCGCCAGCGTCACCAGCTCCTGCCGCTTGCGCGTGACCACGGGCAGGCGCGCCGTCAGGTAGCGGATCGGGCTGCTCTGGATCTGCGCCACCTCGGCGCCCACGTCGGGCGCGTCCAGCTCGACGGCGGCGCGTGCCAGCGTGGGGCGGTTGGCCTCGATGGCCAGGCGCGCCTTCTTCCACAGATCCTGGTAGGGCAGCTGGCCCGCCTGGTGCAGCGCGCCGGCGGCCAGCAGGCAGCCGTCGTCCAGGTCGCGCTGGGCGAACCAGTCGGTGCGCACCTGCTCGGCCGCTTCGGGCGCCACGGCGCGGCCCTGGTAGATGGCGGAGGCCACGGCAAAGCAGCGCACCTCGCGGTCGTCGCGCATGCGGAACTGCGGGTAGTGCGCGTCGAACGCTGCCCAGTCGCGCCGCTTGCCCGACACCAGCAGCCAGTCGTTGCGCAGGCGGTCTTCCTGGTAGGTGTTGGGGTAGCGCGCCACGAAGTCCTGCACCTCCAGCGGGCTGGCTTCTTCCAGCCGCGCCTTCAGTTCCCAGTAGGCGGCCCAGGGCTCCAGCGCGTGGCCGCGCGCCTGCGGCAGCAGCGCCGCCAGGCGCGGGCGGTCGTTGCGGCGGAAGGCCTCGCGCATGTCCAGGATCACGCTGTCGCTGGGCGGGGCGCTGGCAATGGGCGGCGGCGCCATCGGCGCGGGCGGTGCCACGGGCTGGACGGATTGGACAGGCTGGGCCGGCTGTGGCGCCACCGGCTGCCCCGGCAGGGCGGCGGGCGGTGCGAAGGCGGGTTGTGCGGGCTGCGCCACGCCAGCGGATGGCGGCAGCGCCGCCCAGAAAACCGCTGCGCCCACGGCGCGCAACGGTGTCAGAATCTTTGAAAAACGCATCGACCCATTATGAGCAAGTTCGACAAAAAAGCCCTGCGCGAACGCCTGGTGCAAGAGCGCCTGCACCTTGAAGACCGGCTGGCGCGGGCCGATGCGCTGCAGGGCATCATCCGCGTGTGGCTGCTGGAGCGGCCCGACACCGTGATCGGCGCCTACTGGCCGATCAAGGGCGAGTTCGACCCCCTGCCCGCCCTGCACCGCTGGAAGGAGGACGGCGAACTGATGGACGAGCCGCAGCGCCGCCGCATCGGCCTGCCGGTGATCGACAAGGTGCACAAGACGCTCACCTTCCACGCCTGGCACCCCGGCTGCCCGATGGAGGAAGACGCCTACGGCATCCCCAAGCCGAAGGACACCGAACTCATCGTGCCCACCCTGCTGTTCGTGCCCTGCGTGGGCTACGGCCCGGGCGGCTACAGGCTGGGCTATGGCGGCGGCTTTTACGACCGCACGCTGGCCGCGCTGGAGCCGCGCCCCTTCACCGTGGGCGTGGGTTTTACCAATGGTTTCATCTTCGACTTCGAGCCCGAACCGCACGACCAGCCGCTGGACGCCATCCTCAACGACAACGGTGTGGTGTGGCCGCTGCCGATGCCGTGACGCAGCGCACGCTCGGGCGGCCGTTGTCGGCCACGCTGCGGCCATCTCCCTACCCCGAGCACGGATAATCAAGGGTTCGGCTGCCCTGCAGGCGGCAGCCCCCGGATGACAGGAGAAAAAGCATGAGCACCACCACGCCCCGCAAGATGACCCCTGCCAAGAAAGCCACGGCCACCAAGACCGCCGCACGCCCCAGGATGGACATCAACACCGATGTGCGCCCGGTGAAGAAAGGCGACACGCCGCCCTCACTGGCGCCCAAGGCGATCGAGAGCTACGTGGTCGAACGCGCCACCGTGTCGGCGCGCGACAAGCAACTGGCCGCCGCGCGCCGCCTGGTGCAGGACGAGAAGGCCGGCACTGTGGCCGAGCGTGCGCACGGCCTGCGCGCCATCCTCGAAGGCGCCTCGCCCGACGACCGCAAGGCGCTGCGCAAGGCGCTGAACGCGCTCGACGCGCCCGAGATCGAGAAGATCAACCCCGACGAGGTGCTGGCCGACGACTGGCGCGACGGCGGCTACCCCTACAAGAACCTGCTGCGCCGCGCCACCTACGAAAAGCAGAAGTTCAAGCTGCAGGTCGAGCTGCTGAAGCTGCAGAGCTGGGTCAAGGAAACCGGCGCGCGCGTGGTCATCATCTTCGAAGGGCGCGACGCGGCCGGCAAGGGCGGCACCATCAAGCGCTTCATGGAGCACCTGAACCCGCGCGGCGCGCGCACCGTGGCACTGGAAAAGCCCAGCGAAGTCGAGCGCGGCCAGTGGTACTTCCAGCGCTACGTGCAGCACCTGCCCAGCTTCGGCGAGATCGTGCTGTTCGACCGCAGCTGGTACAACCGCGCCGGCGTCGAGCGCGTGATGGGCTTCTGCAGCGACAAGGAATACGCCGACTTCATGCGCCAGGCGCCCGAGTTCGAGCGCCACCTGGTCAGCAGCGGCGTGCACGTCATCAAGTTCTGGTTCAGCGTCAGCCAGGCCGAGCAGCGCCGCCGCTTCAAGGAGCGCGAAGGCCACCCGCTGAAGCAGTGGAAGCTGTCGCCCATCGACAAGGCCAGCCTGGACAAGTGGGACGACTACACCCGCGCCAAGGAGCAGATGTTCTTCGAGACCGACACCGCCGACAGCCCGTGGACGGTGGTCAAGAGCGACTGCAAGAAGCGCGCGCGCCTGAACGCCATGCGCTACGTGCTGCACAAGCTGCCCTACACCGGCAAGGACCTGCAGCAGGTCGGCAAGCTCGACCCGCTGATCGTCGGCCGCGCGCACGTGGTGTACGAGCGCGGCGAGAAGCCGCAGGCGCTGATGTGACGCCCCCTGAGTCGGCCTGCGGCCGCCATCCCCCACTGGGGGACAACGCCAGTGGCCGGGCCAAGCCCGCTCCACGGCGTTCCCGGATGGCCTGCTCCGCGGCCACCTGAACGGGCTTGCTGCGCAGCCCAATGGGTTGAGACGATATTGATTTGATAGCTGCTCGCGCACGGCGGACGGGTATTCCAGACGCAAATGCCCTGAAATCATTAAACGACTTGCGCGGCCAGCTATCTTTTTTTCTTGATCCGCAACCATGCACACCTGCGGTCGGGCCCCCCGCTCTGTGGGAACGGGCTTGCCCGCGATGGCAGCGGCAGCGCCTGGCCTGACGTCCATCGCGGCCAGGGCAGCTCCCAAAAGCAGCAGCTGAGTCTTCCTGGCAATCCCGCAGGCCCGGCTGACCTCCCTTGCGGCCGTGGCATGGCCTAGACTGCCGTGCGGTCCGCCGCCGGGCCTTCGGCCGAAGGCCTGTCGAACCATCACAACAAGGAGACCCCCATGTCGATCAGAACCCTGGCCCTGTTGGCTGCCTTCGCCATCGCCGGCCTGCAGGCAGGTTGCGCCACGCAGGCGCCAGCCGTCACCCACCTGAACTCCGGCAAGGTGCTGCCCACCGGCCTGCCGTTCTCCGAAGCCGTGCGCGTAGGCGATACCGTGTACCTGTCGGGCCAGATCGGCAACGTGCCCGGCCCCGGTCCGATCAAGCTGGCTCCCGGCGGCATGGTGGCCGAAGCCCGGCAGACCATGGACAACATCAAGACCTCGCTGGAAGCGCACGGCCTGTCGATGGCCGACGTGGTCAAGTGCACCGTGATGCTGGCCGACATGAAGGAATGGGGCGCCTTCAACGACGTCTACAAGACCTATTTCTCCGGCAACTACCCGGCACGCAGCGCCTTCGGCAGCAACGGGCTGGCCTTCAATGCCCGCGTCGAGGTGGAGTGCCTGGCGGTGGCCCGCCGGTAAGCTGCCGGGCGCGCCGGTGGGCGTGTCGCGCCCTCCGCCTGCGCTGGCTAGAATCCGCGCGGTCATGAGCCCCATCACGCGCCAGAACGTCGAGAGCACCTACAACCATTACGCCGGGTTTTACGACCTGCTGTTCGGCGCCGTGCTGCAGGGCGGGCGGCGGCGCATGTGCGATGCGGTGCGCGGGCTGGCGCCGGCGGCGCTGCTGGAGGTGGGCATCGGCACCGGCCTGACGCTGGCGCAGTACCCGGCGGCCACCGCGGTGACCGGCATCGACCTGTCGCGCGACATGCTGCGCCACGCCCAGCGCCGCGCCGCCGCGCTGCCCGATCGCCGCATCGCGCTGCACTGCATGGACGCCGAGCAGCTCGCCTTCGAGGACGGCACCTTCGACTGCGTCACCCTGCCCTACGTGCTCTCCGTCACGCCCGAGCCGGCGCGGCTGACGGCCGAGCTGCGCCGCGTGTGCAAGCCGGGCGGCGACATCTTCGTGCTCAACCACTTCAGCGGCGGCAACGCCGTGTGGGCGCCGCTGGAGCGGCTGGTCAGCGGGCTGGCGGCGCGCATCGGCTTCCGTTCGGAGTTTCCGTTCGCGCCGCACATGCAGCACCCGGACTGGACGGTGCTGTCGGTGCGCAAGGTCAACCTGCTGGGGCTGACCACGCTGGTGCACCTGAAGAACCAGCCGGCGGGCTGACCCCACCCGGGGGCTGTGGGAGCGGGCTCGCCCGCGATGACGGCGCTTCGCTCCTCCAACCGCCCTATCGCGGCCAAGGCCGCTTTCACCGGGCTGAAATTCAATATTGATAGTGGTCAGCGCAGGTCAATCAATGGTTTCAAGCCAAATCAACCTGAAAACCTTGCTTAACGAGCGCCAGCAGCTCCCGATTCAATAGCAAACCTCAATCCAGGTCGTTCACCAGATCGGGGTCGTCGCCCTCGCCGATCACCTGGCGCGTGGCCACCGCCTGCGCCAGCACCCAGTCGGCAAAGGCCTTCACCTCGGGCCGCGCGGCGCTGCGCGGGGCCAGCATCAACCAGTAGGCCAGGGGCGAATGCAGGCGCGTCTGCGGCAGCAGCTCCACCAGTTCGCCGCGCGCCAGTGCATCGGCCACCAGCGGCGGGCGCGCCAGCACCAGGCCCTGGCCGGTCAGCGCGGCCTGCACCATCTGGTAGGCGTAGTTCAGCGTCAGCCAGCGCTTGGGCTGCTGCTTGGCCAGGTCGTTGGCCTCCAGCCAACGGTGCCACGACAACCACGCCAGGTGCGGCGCGTAGGCGTCGCCCGATTCGATCAGCGTGTACTGCAGCACATCCGCCGGGCGCCGCAGCGCCGGGCCGGCTTTCAGCAGCCACGGGCTGGCCATGACGGTGACCGATTCGCCGAACAGCCGCCGCGCCCCCGTGGGCACGCGCGCCACGGGGGCGTAGCGCACGGCCAGGTCCACGTCGGCCACCTCCAGGTCCAGCATGGTGTCGGAGGCCTCGATGCGGATGTCGATGTCGGGAAACTCGCGCTGGAACGCCTCCAGCCGCGGAATCAGCCACATCGACGCGAACGAGGCGAAGGTGGTCACCGTCACGTGCCGCCGCCCGGCGCTCTGGCGGATCTGGCGCACCGCGGTGTCGATGCGCGGCAGCGCCTGCGCCACCGCCTGCAGCAGCAGCGCGCCGGCGGCCGTCAGCTCCACCGCGCGGGTGTGGCGCAGAAACAGCGGCGCGCCCACCTCGTCCTCCAGCGCCTGGATCTGGCGGCTGACGGCCGACTGGGTGAGCGCCATCTCCTCCGCCGCCAGGCGAAAGTTGAGGTGGCGCGCCACCGCCTCGAAGGCGCGCAGGTGGCCGGCCTGGATCGGGCGGGTGCGCAGGTGGGTTTGTGAGTGCAGCATGGCAATTGATGCGTGAACGGCATGAATAGGCTCGCCGGATTTCATTGGACTGTCAATGCGGCCAGGCGCACCATGGCGGCATCGATTGATGCTGAAACAACAGTGCAGGAGGTTTCCATGTCCGCCGCTGATCACGCCCTGTCGCCCCTCGCTGCCCGGGCCGCTGCCCACGCCGTGCAGACCCTGGCCCCCGGCCAGGCGCTGACATTGCGCCCGGCGCGCGCCGGCGTGCTGCACGTGCAGCGCGGCGCGGTGTGGGCCACCCGCCGCGGCCCGCACGCGGCCAATGCCGGCGCCGCGGGCGGCGACGACGTGCTGCGCGCCGGCCAGCGCCTGCGGCTGCACGCCGGCGATGTGCTGGTGCTGGAACCCATCGCCGTGCCCGGCACCCCGGCGCAGCGCGTGGCCCTGCACTGGCAACCCGCCGCCGACACGCGCTGGGCGACCGAAGTGGCCCGCCCGGCCAGCGAACTGCAGCGCGCGCTGCGCGATGCCGTGCGCGCCGGCGGCCAGTTGCTGCGCGGCACGGCGGCGTGGGCCGGGCACCGGCTGGGGCCGTGCCGGGATGCGCGCTGCCTGCACGATGCCTGACACGAAAGCTACTTTATTGATAGCTTCCAGCGCTTGCTGGACGGGCGCTGAAGCCCGATTTCGCTCATAACCCCTGGCAACACCGGGCGGGCCCGCGCTGGGCCGCACCGGTTCAGCCGACACGCCACGGCAGGCCACCGCGCATCGCCCGCAGCCACCGGCGCCAGGACTTGGGTTAGGCTAGCGATCCGACAGCGCCGCCAGCGGCACGCCTGAACTCCTCGAAGAAAAAGCGAAGGCTCGCGGCGCTCGACGTGCCCGAACCTTTGGACCCGACAGGAGACCCCTCATGACCAAGCCCCTCTCGCCCGCCGAGACGTCCCTGCGCGACGCCGCGCGCGAGTACCACCGCACGCCCACGCGCGGCAAGATCTCGGTCACCCCGACCAAGCCGCTGGTCAACCAGCTCGACCTGTCGCTGGCCTATTCGCCCGGCGTGGCCTACCCCTGCCTCGACATCCAGGCCGACCCGGCCAAGGCGGCCGAATACACGGCGCGCGGCAACCTGGTGGGCGTCATCACCAACGGCACCGCCGTGCTGGGCCTGGGCGACATCGGCCCGCTGGCCGGCAAGCCGGTGATGGAGGGCAAGGGCTGCCTGTTCAAGAAGTTTGCCGGCATCGACGTGTTCGACATCGAACTGGACGAGCGCGACCCCGACAAGCTGGTCGACATCATCGCCGCGCTCGAGCCCACGCTGGGCGGCATCAACCTGGAAGACATCAAGGCGCCCGAGTGCTTCTACATCGAGACCAGGCTGCGCGAGCGCATGAACATCCCGGTGTTCCACGACGACCAGCACGGCACGGCCATCATCTCGTCGGCGGCGCTGCTGAACGGGCTGGAGCTGGTGGGCAAGCGCATCGACAAGGTCAAGGTGGCCGTCAGCGGTGCCGGCGCGGCCGCCATCGCCTGCCTGGACGTGATGGTGGCGCTGGGCGTGCGGCCCGACAACGTGTACGCCTGCGACTCCAAGGGCCTGATCTACGAAGGGCGCCCCGGCGGCTTCGACGAATCGAAGGCGCGCTACGCCCAGCCCGACACCGGCCTGCGCACGCTGGCCGACGTGGTGAAGGGCGCCGACGTCTTCCTCGGCTGCTCTGCGCCCGGCGTGCTGACGGGCGAGATGGTCAAGACCATGGCCGACCAGCCGGTGATCCTGGCGCTGGCCAACCCCGAGCCCGAAATCCGCCCCGAGGACGCCAAGGCCGCGCGGCCCGACTGCATCATCGCCACCGGCCGCTCGGACTACCCGAACCAGGTCAACAACGTCCTGTGCTTCCCGTACATCTTCCGTGGCGCGCTGGACTGCGGCGCCACCAAGATCACCGAGGCCATGAAGCTGGCCTGCGTGCACGAGATCGCCAACCTGGCCAAGGCCGAGACCAGCGCCGAGGTGGCCGCCGCCTACGCCGGCAAGGACCTGCAGTTCGGCCCCGACTACATCATCCCCACGCCGTTCGACCCGCGCCTGATCACCCGCATCGCCCCCGCCGTGGCGCGGGCGGCGGTCGAATCGGGCGTGGCGGAACGCCCCATCACCGACATGGAGGCCTACCGCACCAGCCTGGAGCGCTTCGTCTACCAGACCGGCATGGTGATGCGCCCCGTGTACGACGCCGCCAAGGCCGTGCCGCACGACCGCAAGCGCGTGGCCTATGCCGAGGGCGAGGACGAGCGCGTGCTGCGCGCGGCGCAGATCGCCATCGACGACCGGCTGGCCATGCCGATCCTGATCGGCCGCCCGGCGGTGATCGAGCAGCGCATCCAGAAAGCCGGCCTGCGCATGCGCCTGGGCGCCGACGTGCAGTGCGTGAACCCCGAGGACGACCCGCGCTTTCGCCAGTACTGGGAGGCCTACCACCGCCTGATGGCGCGCAACGGCGTCACCGTCGAGGCGGCCAAGGCCGCGGTGCGGCGCTCCTCCACCATCATCGCCGCGCTGATGGTGCACCTGGGCGACGCCGACGCCATGCTGTGCGGCGCGCTCGGCCGCTTCGACCAGCACCTGGAGCACATCCACGACATCATCGGCGTGGAGCCCGGCGCGCCCGGCTACGCCACCGTGAACGCGCTGCTGCTGCAGGACCGCACGCTGTTCGTGGCCGACACCTACGTCAACGAAGACCCCAGCGCCGAGCTGCTGGCCGCCATCGCCAAGATGGCCGCCGACGAGGTGCACAACTTCGGCCTGCCGCCCAAGGTGGCCTTCGTATCGCACTCCAACTTCGGCTCGTCCAAGCGCCCCTCGGCGCTGAAGATGCGGCGCGCGCGCGACCTGTTCCGCGCGCAGCACCCGTCCATCATGTGCGACGGCGAAATGCACGGCGACAGCGCCCTGTCGTCGACCCTGCGCGAACGCGCCGTGGCCGACAGCACGCTCGACGGCGAAGCCAACCTGCTGGTCTGCCCCAGCCTGGACGCGGCCAACATATTGTTCAACGTGCTGAAGATCACCGTGGGCCACGGCGTCACCATCGGCCCCATCCTGCTCGGCACCGCCGCGCCGGCCCACGTGCTGACGGCATCGGCCACGGTGCGGCGCGTGGTGAACATGACGGCGCTGGCGGTGGCGGAGGCGGAGAGCAAAAGGTAACCCCCCTGAAGCGCTGACGCGCCTTCCCTCTCTTGCGAAGCAAAGGGGCGCGCAGCCGGCCCCAAGCCCGCGCTGCGGTTCGCCCTCACCCCAACCCTCTCCCGCCAGCGGGAGAGGGGGCAAGAAAGCCGCCGCGCAAAGCAGCGGCCTGACGAAACCAAGGCCGAGCGCAGCGATGGCCCGTGTGGACTTCCCCTCCCCTCTGGCCGTGCCGAGAAGCGCAGGGCGTGGGGCGGGCATGGGCTGCGCAGCAAGCCCATGCTTCGTGCTCTGACTCGCTGCGGTTGTCTGAGCGGAGCGCGTAAGCGCGAAGCGAGTTCCGCAGCGCCGCCCCATGCCCGAGCATCGCAGGTTGCCCCGGAGCGAAGCGCAGGGGACATGGCCAGTGGGGTCGCCTTTCTTTTGCCTACTTTTCTTTGGCGAGACAAAGAAAAGTAGGTCGCCCGCCGGGGCGAACTCCCGGCCAGCAGCGCCCCCAACCCCCTTCAGCCACAAAAAAAGCGGACCCCGGCCCGCTTCTTTTTTCATAGCTACCAGCGCCCACCAAGCAAGCGCCAGAGCCCGATTCGATTCAAAAACCGAAGATCACTGCTTGAACGCCTCGATCGTCGCCGTGATCTTCACGTTCTTGGGCATGCCCATGTCGACCATGGCGTTCATGCCCCACTGCGTGCGGTCGATCACCGCCTCGAAGTCGCCGCCGCAGGCCTCGGTCTTGGCCAGCGGGTTGGAGTAGCAGGCAAACTGGTTGGCCTTCAGCGTCACCGGATGGGTCTGGCCCAGCAGCGTCAGCTGGCCCGGCACCTCGACCAGCTTGTCGCCCTGGAGCACCAGCTTGTCCGACACGAAACGCATCGTCGGGTGCTTGGCCGCGTCGAACAAATCGGCCGCCTGCAGGTGCTTGTCGAAACCCTTGGAGCCGCTGTAGACGCTCTTGACGTCCACCGTGACGTCGATCTTGCCCGCCTTGGCCGCCTTGTCGAACTGCACCGTGCCGGTCACCGTGTCGAAGCGCGCGCGGTTCACCGAGGCGCCGAAGTGGTCGATGGCGAAGGTGGCGTAGGTGTGGTCGTCGTCGATCTTGTAGGTGGCGGGGGCGGCCTGGGCCGCGCCAGCGGCACCCAGGCCCAGGGCGGCGGCGATCAGGGCAACGGAAAACGATTGCATGGGAAACTCCTTTTTGTTGGGCTGTTCTGTCCACAAGTAAGTCACGCGATCCGGCCGCGCCATGCAGGCGCCGGGCCGAAACCAGTCAGACCCATGTTAGAACTGGCCAACATCGATCGGTTCCATTCGATTTGACGTTTAAGTTCAATTATTTTGAATGATGCAGGGCATTCCACGCCCTGTCATCGCCCCATCATCCTGGTGCGCTAGGCTGGCGGCACCGGGGCCATCACCCCTTTGAGGCAACCCATGAGCATCCGCAATCTCGATTCCCTGTTCGACCCGCAATCCGTGGCCGTCATCGGCGCGTCCGAGCGGCCCTTCTCCGTCGGCGGCACGCTGTGGCACAACATGCGCACCAGCGGCTTTGCCGGCCCCGTGTTCCCGGTCAACCCAAAGTACAAGACGCTGTCGGGCCAGCGCTGCTACGCCCGCGTGGCCGACCTGCCCGAGGCGCCCGAGCTGGCCGTGATCTGCACGCCGTCCGGCACGGTGGTGGACCTGGTCAAGCAGCTGGCGCGGCGCGGCACCAAGGCGGTGGTGGTCATCAGCGCCGGCCTGACGGCGCAGCAGAAGCAGGCCATGCTGGACGCCGCCCGGCCCACGCTGATGCGCATTCTGGGCCCCAACTGCGTGGGCCTGCTGGCGCCGCACGCCAGGCTCAACGCCAGCTTCGCGCACATTCCGGCGCGGCCGGGCGAACTGGCCTTCGTGTCGCAGTCGGGCGCGCTGGTCACCGCCATGCTCGACTGGGCCGAGGCGCGGCAGATCGGCTTCTCGCACTTCGTGTCGCTGGGCGAGCATGCCGACGTCGACTTCGGCGACATGCTCGACTACCTGGCCAACGACCCCCACACGCGCGCCATCCTGCTGTACATCGAATCGGTGGACCAGGCGCGCAAGTTCATGTCGGCCGCACGCTCGGCGGCGCGCAACAAGCCGGTGATCGTGGTCAAGGCCGGCCGCAGCGAGCAGGGCCAGAAGGCCGCCGCCTCGCACACCGGCGCGCTGGCCGGCGCCGACAACGTGGTCGACGCCGCCATCGCCCGCGCCGGCATGCTGCGCGTGGACAGCCTGGAAGAGCTGTTCCTGGCGGCCGAGATCCTGACGCGCTTCAAGTCGCCCATCGGCGACAAGATGACCATCCTGACCAACGGCGGCGGCGTGGGCGTGATGGCGGCCGATGCCGCCGCCGCGCACAGCGTGCCGCTGGCCGAGCTGGGCGACGGCCTCATCCGCGACCTCGACAAGGTGCTGCCCGCCAACTGGTCGCGCGGCAACCCGGTGGACATCATCGGCGACGCGCCAGCGCAGCGCTATGTGGATGCGCTGAACGCGCTGGCCAAGCACCCGCAGGACACAGGCACGCTGCTGTTCATCCACGCGCCGACGGCCATCGTGCCCTCCACCGACATCGCGCGCGCCATGCTGCCGGCCATCCAGCCGCCGGGCCAGCGCCCGCTGCCGCTGATCAGCGCCTGGGTGGGCGGCCCGGCCGTGGCCGAGGCGCGCCAGCTGTTCATCGACGCCGGCATCGCCTGCTACGACCTGCCCGAGCAGGCCGTGGCCGCCATCGGCACGCTGCAGCGCTACGCCCGCAACCAGGCCGAACTGACCGAGGCCCCGCCCGCCACCCAGCTGCACAACGGCAGCACGCCCGACGTGGCACGCGTGCGCCAGCTGATCCAGGGCGCGCTGGCCACCGGCCGCGACATGCTGACCGAGCCCGAGGCCAAGGCCGTGTGCGAGGCCTACCACATCCCCGTGGTGGCCACCAGCACCGTGCCGGCCGATGCCGAGGCCGCGGCGGCCGAGGCGGCGCGCATCGGCTTTCCGGTGGTGCTGAAGATCCTGTCCGAGGACATCTCGCACAAGTCCGACGTCGGCGGCGTGGTGCTGAACCTGCAGAGCGAGGACGAGGTGCGCACCGCCGTCGAGCTGGTGCTGGCGCGCGTGCGCAAGAAGTTTCCCAAGGCGCGGCTGGAGGGCTTCACCGTGCAGCGCATGGTGAAGAAATCGCAGGCGCAGGAGCTGATCATCGGCGCCAGCATCGACCCCACCTTCGGCCCCGTCATCCTGTTCGGCCAGGGCGGCACGGCGGTGGAGGTGATGAAGGACAGCGCCATGGCGCTGCCGCCGCTGAATGCGCCGCTGGCACACACGCTGATCGAGCGCACCCGCGTGGCGCGCCTGCTGAAGGGCTACCGCGACGTGCCGCCGGCCGACATGGACAGCGTGGTGGCCACGCTGATGGCCGTGTCGCAACTGCTGGCCGACGTGCCCGAGGTGGCCGAGCTGGACATCAATCCGCTGATCGTGAACCACGAAGGCGCCATCGCGCTGGATGCGCGCGTGCGCGTCAGCGCCAAGCTGCCGGCCGGCGCGGCCAACTTCGCCATCCAGCCCTACCCGGCCGAGCTGACCGAGGTCATCGACTGGCACGGCCAGAAGCTCACGCTGCGCCCCATCCGCCCCGAGGACGAGCCGCGCCACCGCGCCTTCGTCGACAGCCTGGATGCCGAGGACATGCGCATGCGCTTCTTCTACAGCCGTCGCATCATGGAGCGCAGTGAACTGGCGCGCCTGGTGCAGGTGGACTACACGCGCGAAATGGCCTTCATCGCCACCGTGCCGGACGAGAACGGCAACGAGAAGACGCTGGGCGTGGCCCGCGCCATCGCCGACCCCGACAACATCGGCGCCGAGTTCGGCATCATCCTGCGCCCCGGGATGAAGGGCACGGGCCTGGGCCGCATCCTGATGGACAAGCTGATCCGCTACCAGCGCGCCGCCGGCACGCAGCAGCTGGTGGCCACCGTGCTGGTGGAGAACGACCGCATGCGCCAGCTCGGCCAGGCGCTGGGCTTCAGCGAAACGCCCACGCCGGGCGATGCCACCACGCACCAGCTGGTGCTGAACCTGCAGTTGAGCGCGCAAAGGGCCTGAAGGCAACAGCCGGTTTCAAAAGAAACCGGCTTCCAACGCCCGAGGGATGAGCGCAATCAGCTATCATTTTTGAATGACGCAGATTGACCGCCATCCCCTCCCCTCCGGCATTTCCGGCTTGTCCGGCCTGCTCGTGGCCGCCGCCCTGCTGGGCGCCGGCGCCGCCCGCGCGCAGGACACGCCGCCGGCCATCGACCCGGCCGACTTCAGCCGCTGCCTGGGCCAGCTCAAAGGCACGCCAGCGTTTCGCCCCATCTCCGCCGCCACCTACGCTCGGCACACCGACGGCCTGGCGGCCGACCCCTCGGTGCTGGTGCTGCTGAACCGCCAGCCCGAATTCACCCTGCCGGTGTGGGACTACCTGGCCATGCTGGTCGATGACGAGCGCGTCGCCGATGGCCGCGCCGCCTACGGCCGTTGGCACGACACGCTGCAAAAAATTGCGCAGCAAAGCGGCGTGGCGCCCGAGATCGTGGTCGGCGTGTGGGGCGTGGAGAGCAACTTCGGCCAGAACCTGGGCGGCCGGCCGCTGGTGCAGTCGCTGGCCACGCTGTCTTGCTTTGGCCGGCGGCAAAGTTATTTCCGCGGCGAATTCGCCGCCGCGCTGCGCATCCTGCAGGAAGGCCACATCGCGGCCGACAAGCTGTCGGGCTCGTGGGCCGGCGCCTTCGGGCAGACCCAGTTCATGCCCAGCACCTTTTTCCGCAGCGCGGTCGATTTCGACGGCGACGGCCGCCGCGACATCGTGGACAGCGTGCCCGATGCCCTGGCCTCCACCGCCAAGTTTCTGCAAAACGCCGGCTGGCGCCGCGGCGAAGCCTGGGGCTTCGAAGTGCGGCTGCCCGCCGGCTACGACACCTCGGGTGCCAGCCGCAAGGCCAAGCGCCCCATCGCCGCCTGGCGCGCCGACGGTGTGACCTTGGCCGACGGCGCGCCGCTGCCCGACAGCCTGCCCCGCGCCGGCCTGCTGGTGCCCGCCCGCCGCGAGGGCGGCGGCCCCGCCTTTCTGGTCGGGCGCAACTTCGACGCGCTGTTCAGCTACAACGCCAGCGAGAACTACGCGCTGGCCATCGCCCAACTGTCGAACCTGGTCGCTGCGCCGGCCGGCACGCCGATCGGCTTTGTGCAGCCCTGGCCCACCGACGATCCCGGCCTGTCGCGCGCGCAGAACCGCGAGCTGCAAGCCCTGCTGCTGACCCGCGGCCACGACATCGGAAGCGCCGACGGCCTGATCGGCGCCAGGACGCGCGAGGCCATCAAGACCGAACAGCAGCGCCTGGGCATGGAGGCCGACGGGCGCGCCGGGCAGAAGCTGCTGGCGGCGCTGCGCGGGGGCTGAGACGCCGCCGCGCCGGTATGATTTTTGGGTGAACCCGCCGGCGCCCACTTCGTCCCCACCCGCCACTGCGCCGCAGCGCCGCGCCTTGGCGGGAACGACGCTCAGCGTGGCCTATGCCTTGGGCTGCGCGGTGCTGCTGTGGCTGCAGCCACGCTCGCCATGGACCGTGGCCGCCTTCCTGCTGCCGGCCCTGGTCTTTGCCTGCGGCTGGCTGTGGCGGCACGGCTGGCGCGCCGCGTCGGTGCTGCTGGCCGTGGCCGTGCCGGCGGCACTGCTGGCCTGCCTGCAACGCTGCGCGCCACAGGCGCACCTGCTCTACGTGGCCGAATACGTGGCGGTGTACGGTGCGCTCAGCGCCTGGTTCGCTGGCTCGCTGGCCGGCACGCCACTCATCACCCGGGTGGCGCGGCGTGTGCATCCGCTCACGCCCGACATGCAGGCCTACACCGTGCGCCTGACCCGCGCCTGGGCGCTCTACTTCGCCGCCATGGCGGCGCTGTCGCTGCTGACCTTCGCGCTGCTCGGCCTGCGCGCCTGGGCCTTCTTCACCCTGGTGCTGTCGCCCATCTCGCTGGGCGTGTTCGTCGTCGGCGAACACTTTCTGCGCTACCGCTGGCACCCCGAGTTCGACCGCGCCTCGCTGCGCCAGACCATCCGCACCTGGCGCGAGGGGCGGCTTTGACCTGAAAAAGAAGAACTGACACCGGCAATCCCCCTGCAAGCACTGTGCGTAACCCCATGAAAGCGCTTGGGGCTGGTGTGCGGGCACTGCATAAAAAGATGCAAAAGATCGGCGGGGGCGCACGGTCGGCCATGCCGCCGCGGGGGTAGCGGCGCGCGCTGGCCCGCACATGGAACCGGGGCTCGCCATAGGCCGGCTGGCCGATGGCGCATGTCGCAGGGAGGCTTTAGCGTACGGACTACAGACCTGCCGAAGCCCGCCCCATGCCCACTGCGTTCACCTGGAGTCACCACACGTTTGCCGCCCGTCAAGGGGCGGCCGAGCTTTGCCCGGTTCGCTCCACATTCACTTCCTCTGCAGGCCACGGAGCACATCCATCGCCTGCTTCGCCGCTTTCGTTTTTCTTCGGGAGGCAGACTGCATGAGCCCCAAATTGCCCCATCTTCGCGCCGCGACCTTGTCGCTGCTGACACTGCCCGCTGCCTGGGCACAGACCAACCCGGTCAACGACTCGGGCATTGACTTCTGTCGCGAGCACGCCAGCGGCGCCGACACGGCCATCAGCGCCAGCACCACGTGCACGCCCCTGCCCACCCACGGCGGGCAAGACGCGCGCTACGGGCGCGATGCCGCTGCCGCCAAGGGCGTGCTGCCCAAGGTTGGCGCGGGCGCCAAGGGCTTCGACTACACCAAGATCAGCCACAGCGGCGCCACCCTGCCCGCCAGTGCCGTGCTGGGTACGGGTGCCGGCGACTGGGCCTGCACCTACGACAACCACACCGGGCTGATGTGGGAGGTCAAGGTCGATGACGCCAGTCACCTGCGTCACAAGGACCACACCTACTCGTGGTACTTCAGCGCCAACAGCCATGGCGGCCCTGGCGTTGCCAGCAGCGGAGCATGCCTGACGGCGGGCCGCTGCGACACCGAAAAGTTCGCCCAGGACGTCAATGCCGTCGGCCTGTGCGGTCACAACGACTGGCGACTGCCCACCATGCAAGAGCTGTACAACCTGGCCGACCGCGGCAGTGCTACTGGGGCCATCGATTTCGACTACTTTCCCTACACCCCAGCCATGCAGTTCTGGTCGGCTTCGCCCATGGCCAGGGTCGCGGGCAACGCGTGGACAGTGCGCTTCCTGGATGGCGCCAATGGCTGGACCAGCCGGGGCGGCGCCCTCCGGGTTCGCCTCGTCCGCACGGGACTGTGACGTTCTTGCAAGGGGCCAGAACAATGACGGCAACCATGCGCCTGCGCCAGCCGGCCCGCTGGCCGGCCGCCGAGGCGCCGTGCGCCGCGCCCGTGGCATCGGCGGCCCGCGGCCAACCGACCATCGGGCGGACGTTGTCCAGCAGCCGCTCAATTCCCGCATCTTTTTGGAGGCCACAAGCCATGAGACTTTCTGCCCTCGTGCGCTGGGCGGCGGCCCTGCCGGCCCTGTTGATCGCGCTCGCCGCCCAGGCACAACAAAGCTGCCCACTGCCGCTGACGACCCCCGACGGCGCATTTGCCGACGCCGGCAGCGGCAGCGGCATGGTCCGTCACCTGCCCACGGGCCTGGTGTGGAAGCGCTGCGCCGAAGGGCAGGCCTGGGACGGCGCCACCTGCACCGGTACGGCGGCCGGCTATGCCTGGCAACAGGCCTTCGCGCGTGTGGATGCCGTCAATCAGGCCGCCGCCGGCACGCAAAACCTGGGCGCCACCGACTGGCGCCTGCCCAACCTCAATGAGTTGACATCGATTGCCGAACTGGGCTGCGCCGAACCCGCCATCAACCTGGCGCAGTTTCCTGGCACCGGGGCAAACTGGGCCTTCTGGTCGTCCTCGCCCATCGTCACCAGACCCAATCTGGCATGGGCCGTGTTCCTCGTCAACGGCAATGACACTTTGAGCGGCCGCACTGCCACCAACTACGTTCGCCTGGTGCGCGGGGGACAGTCCTTCCTGGACTATGTTGATGCACCTACCGTGGCGCCCACACTGACCGGCACCGCGCCCGGCGGCACGGTGGGGCAGCCCTACGCGGGCTTCACACCCACGCTGGGCCCGGCCGGGGTGACGCAACCGGTCACCTACGCGCTGGCCGGCGGCACGTTGCCGCCGGGGCTGAGCCTGAACCCCACGACGGGCCACATCAGCGGCACGCCCACGGCAGCCGGCAGCTACGACTTCAGCCTGGTGGCCAGCAACGCCGCCGGCGACAGCGCGCCGCTGGCGCAGACGGTGGTGATTGCCGCTATGGCCGTGGCGCCCACGCTGACCGGCACCGCGCCCGGCGGCACGGTGGGGCAGCCCTACGCGGGCTTCACACCCACGCTGGGCCCGGCCGGGGTGACGCAACCGGTCACCTACGCGCTGGCCGGCGGCACGTTGCCGCCAGGGCTGAGCCTGAACCCCGCGACGGGCCAGATCAGCGGCACGCCCACGGCAGCCGGCAGCTACGACTTCAGCCTGGTGGCCAGCAACGCCGCCGGCGACAGCGCGCCGCTGGCGCTGCGCCTTGTGGTGGCCGCGACTGGCAACGGCAACGGCAACGGTACCGGCGGTGGCGCTGGCGGCGGTGGGCAGGTCACGGCCGTGCCGACGCTCGGGCAGTGGACGCTGGTGTGGCTGGGGCTGGCAGCGGCGCTGCTGGGGGCCAGGCGACTGCGACGCGGCTGATGGCCGGGCCAGCGCTGAAAGTGCGGCCGCCAGGCCTTCTGTCGCGCCCCAAGCAAACGAGTTGAAACCATCCGCCACTCACGCGAGGGTGGGGAGTCCATGCATCCACCCTCTGCGGCGCTTGGAACCCGCTTCTGAACTCCCGCCTCGGCGGAAATCGTGCGCTCCGCGTGGCAGCGGCAACACCACCATCGCGCAACTGAGGGGCGACCGTATTCGACGTTCCGTTCATCGCCTCTGCGCCACCGTGCCGGGCGGCGTCACGAACGCAGCGAGGCGGTGCGGCCGACCCCGTGAAGGCGCGCGGGGCGTCTTGGCGCCCAAGAGCAACACCGTCTACATGGCCTTCGGCCTGCCGGGGCACTTTTGAAGGCGGGTGCGCCCAGCAAGGATTGCGGCGCTGGATTGCAAGCCCGAACCTCGACCAGAGGCGCACGGCAAGGTCGGCACCAATGGCGCAAAGGGTCAGCGTCGCGGCGCCCAACCGCGTCCGGCCCAAACAAATGACCAGGCGACCTGCAGGCACGGCATGGGGCAGGGGCTGCCTGCCCGCTCACAGTCCTCTTTTGCCGCGCACCGCCCCGACCATCAGCAAACCACCGACCACGCAGGGCGGGCGCCCGTTCAAGCGCCGCGGCACGATCTCCTGTCCGGGCAGATCCTGCCTGTTGCCGGCATCAGCGGCGTGGCACGGCCGCTACCGCGCCGCAGTCGGTGCCGATGCGGCGCGCGTCGAGCTTGACCTCCGTGCGCCCTTGCGCGCCACTGAGCACCGAGATGGTGCTGAAATGCGAGGCACTGTGCACCGTGGTCGTGAATTTGCCCTGGCCCGCCGGTTCGGTGCATGTCACGCGTCCGCTCCAGGTGTTGCCATTGCGCTTGACCTGGGTGTAGGTGCAATCGTTGTCGCGATGGCCCTCGCGCACCGGCCCGCGCCGCGCGTCGTCCAGGCCCATGCACACGCGCAATGCTCCGCCCTCACCGAGACCGACACCCATGTTCGCCAGTTGCCGCTCCATCATCTGGCGCATCTGTGGCGGCAGCGACTTCATGCGCTCGCGCATCTGCGCCATCTGGGCGTTCAGGTCGGGCATGCCGGGCGCGCGAACGTCGTGCTTGAATTCCCACAGACCGGGGTCGATGGACTGCGCATGCGCAGCCCCGGCGCACGCCAGGAGCAGCGCGGTGAATACAGTGCGGTTGCTTGTCAGCATGGGTCGCCTCGCGTTTGGGTTGGTGGCTTCACTGGCGCGAAGCGTGGTACTGGCTGACCGGTACGCCGTTGACATGCGAGTCAGGCTGCATTTCCATGCGCACGAGCCCGCCGTCCTCGATCCTGCTGGCGATCACCAGCGGCAAGCCACTGCCGACCGAGTAGTAAACATCCACCTGGCCCTCGGTCGTCGCATTGCTGAAGTGGCAGGCTGGGTAGGTGCCCGCCGCGACGGTGATTTCCTTCTGCCCCAGATAAGTCACTCGATAGGCATCGGTGCTCGTATCGACGGTGGTATGGATCGCCACCCCGCTCATCATCGTTCTTGTGGTCGTGCGCGTGGTGGCACTGTATGGATAGCTCTGCCCGGATTGCAGCGCAAACTCTCGCTTTTCCGCTGGCGGCGTGTTGACCCACTCGTGCCGCGAGTCGAAACGCATACCCCCCGCGCTGGTCGTCGCATCGGCGCTGCCGCCATATTCAACGATCACCGGTCCGGCAGCCGTGTCCAGGCGCTTGTAATACCAGGCGCCTCTTTGATCCATCGAGCCGCTGGCGCCGAAGGTCATGGACATCGAACCACTATCCACCACCAAGCCGGAAGCACCAGCAAAGCTGCCGCCGCCCTCGATCCGGCGTTCCTGCACCATGGATACCAGCTGGCCTTCCACCTGCGTCTGCATGTGCCACCGGTAGCGGGTTCCAGGCGTCATCAGGGCAGGGTTGAAGCAGGCGCTCGCGGCGCCGGCGCCCACATCGGCGCCACCGTCTCCGTCGCCGGTGCCGTCACCCGGGCCCGGTATGGCCCCGTCGTCGCCCGCTGCGGGTGCGCAGTTCACCTGGACATCGCGCACATCGCGCGCCAGCATTCCCTGCCCGCGACCTACCATGCATTTCTGGCCCGACGGCTGCGCCCTGATGCTGACGTCGTAAGGCTCGCCCGCCGCCAGCGCAGCCGCAAACACGAAATCACGGGCGCCGGCCGGCAGCGCCAGGTCATCGGCGCCATTGTTCTGCAGCACCAGCCCTGCGGCGGTCAGTCCGCTGACCGTGCCGCCAACCGTGAATCGCTGGGTCGCCTCGTCGTCCGAGCCGCCGCAGGCCAGCAACCCCAGCCCCAAGCCGCAAGCCGCGACGAGCCGCCAATGGCCGACGTGGAAAGTAGAAACCGTGCTGCGCATGATCGCGCCTCCTTTCAGGCGATGGGGGCGGCACCGCAGGCGTCTGTCAGTCATCGCCGCACGCACATACGGCCGCTGAACCCATCATGCCGGCGGGCACCGCGCGCCACCATCGGCCGTTTGGCCCCCTGCGCAAACGCGGACCCTGCGCTATTCTTGAAAATCATGCCCCAGCCGCACTTCAAAGGATCTCCGTTGAACGATGAGCTTGATGGCTTCGCCGTGCTGCTAGTGGATGACCATCCGCTGTTTCGCGACGGCCTCGCCACGGCGCTGCGCCACCAGGTGCCGACGCTGCAAGTGCATGCTGTGGCCACGCTGGACCAGGCGCTCGAGGTGCTGTGCTCGGATGGCGAGGCGTTCGACCTGGTGCTGCTCGACTACCGTCTGCCCGGCGAGGACGGCCTGCGCGGCGCCGAACGCCTGCGGGCGCGGTGCCCGTCCGTCGGCATCGGCCTGATGTCGGGCGTGGACGACCCCACGCTGCCTCGGCGCGCGTACGACGCCGGCTTGATGGCATATCTGCCGAAAGCGTTGGAGTTGCCGGCCTTGCTGTCATGTCTGCGCCGGCTGGCCAATGGCGAGACCGTGTTCGATGACGAGCTGCTGGCGCCAGCCATCAGCGTAGCCGCCGTGGCCGGACCGCGCGGACTGACCGGCAGACAGGTGGACGTGCTGCGTCACCTGGCCACCGGCGCCAGCAACAAGAAGATCGCGCGGGCCCTTGGCATCTCGCCGGCCACGGTGAAGAAGCATATCGAAGACATCTTCGACAAGATGGGCGCCTCCAACCGCTTGCAGGCGGTGATGATGGCTCGCGACACACTTGAGCAACATGACGCCTGACACATCGGTCGCCGACGCAACCGCCAACGCCGCAGGCTGGTCACTGGCGCGTGCAATGATGCTCGAAGCCGAGCGTCTGTTCCCGAAGGTCCATGATCCGGCCCAGCGCCTGCTGCTTGAGCAACGGGTACTCGACCTCGTCATGGCAGGGCTGCGCACGACGCTGATCACCGCAGCCGTCGGGCCGGCGCTGGTCGTGTGGCTCATCATGCCGAGCGTCGGGCCAATGGCTGCCATGGTGCCCGCGTTGCTGCTGTATGCGCTGACCGTTGAGCGCCTGTTCTTCATTCGCCGCGCCGCACGGGCACAGGCGGACGGCGACAGCCGGCCGCGCCCCTGGCTGCACGCCGTGACCTGGCGCACCGGACTGTCGTCCGCCATCGTCGCCGGCTGGGGCTATCCAGTCGTCATCTCGGGCAACGCGTCGCTGGTGTTCGTGATCCTGGCCTTGGCCACCATCGTGGCCGCCAGTTCGGTGACACAGTTCTGCTGCTGGCCACCGGCCATGTGGGCCTCGTTCACACCAATGCTGCTGGGCCTGAGCGCTCAAGTACTGCTGCTCGGCGGCGACGAACGCCTGTTCGCCGCACTCTTCACCGCGTTGCTTTGGTTCACGCTCGGCATGGCCGGATTGCGCTTCGCGCGCACACTGCACAACGACATGTCCACCCGCCTGCTCAACGAACAACTGATGCGCGAGCTGGATGAACGGCGCGCTCAGGCCGAAGCTGCCAACGCCGCCAAATCGCGCTTCTTTGCCGCTGCCAGCCACGATCTCCGCCAGCCTCTGCAAGCCATGAGCCTGTACCACGGCGTGCTTGAAGGCAGTGCGCGCGACGCGCCGACGCTGGCCCGCATGGGCGAGTGCATGGCCTCGCTCGACCGCCTGCTGGAAGTCGTGATGGACCTGTCGCGCCTGGACGCCGGCCAGATCACGCCAGCACCCAGCGCATTCGCCGTGCAGCCACTGCTGGAGCGCTTGGCCGGCATGTACGAAGGCATGGCCCGGCAGAAAGGGCTGCGCTTGCGCATTCACCCCACCACCGCCTGGGCCCGCAGCGATGTGGCGCTGCTGGAGCGCGCGTTGTCCAACCTGCTGGCCAACGCCATCCGCTACACCGCCCGTGGCGGTGTGGTGCTTGGCGTGCGGCCCCGAGGCAACGCCTGGCGCCTGTGCATCGTCGATACCGGCATCGGCATCGCACCCGAGGCGCACGATGCGGTGTTCGAGGAGTTCGTGCAGCTCGACAACGCAGCCCGCGACCCCACGCAAGGCACCGGACTGGGCCTGGCCACCGTGCGGCGTGTCGCCGACCTGCTGGGCCACCGCATCACGCTCAACTCCCGGGTCGGGCGCGGCTGCGTGTTTGCACTCGACTTGCCGCGCGCCGACCCGCCGCCCGACGGCATGCCCTACCCGCAACAGGCCGCCCCATCCGCTCGACCATTCTGCGGCCGGGTGCTGGTAGTGGAAGACAACCCGAGCGTGCGCGATGCGCTGGTGCTGCTGATGCGGATGTGGGGATTGCATGCCGACGCCGCACACGATGCCGGACAGGCCAGTCGCTCGATGGCGCAGCACGCTTACGACGCCGTGATCAGCGACTGGCGGCTGCCCGGTGAGCGTGACGGCCTCGCGGTATTGCGCGAGGCACGCCAGCGCTTGCCCGACCTGCGCCTGGCGCTGCTGGTCACCGGCGAGGACATCCAGCACCTGCACCAGGCCGGCTCGGCGTTTCAAGTGCTGCGCAAGCCGGTTCGGCCATTGCGCCTGCGCGCCCTGCTGGCGGCGCGCCTCGGTGTCGCTCCCCAAGAGGTTGTTCACGCGCGCTAAGGCAGCACGGAGATTCTCAAACCAGTTTGCTTTCGGAGCAATAGCGATCTTCGCCGGACTATGTTGGCTCCCGACGGACTTTACTTGTTGGGGTCAGCATTGAAGGCACTGGCAGCCGCTTACTCCACCGTCACGCTCTTGGCCAGGTTGCGTGGCTTGTCCACGTCGGTGCCGCGCGCAACAGCCGTGTGGTAGGCCAGCAGTTGCAGCGGCACCACGTGCACGATGGCCGACAGCGCGCCATAGTGGCCCGGCAGGCGGATGACGTGCAGGCCGTCGCCGCTGTCGATGTGGGTGTCGGCATCGGCCAGCACATAGAGCACGCCGCCGCGGGCGCGCACTTCCTGCATGTTGCTCTTGAGCTTTTCCAGCAGCGCGTCGTTGGGCGCCACGGTGACCACCGGCATGGCGCTGGTGACCAGCGCCAGCGGGCCGTGCTTGAGTTCGCCCGCCGCGTACGCCTCGGCGTGGATGTAGGTGATCTCCTTGAGCTTGAGTGCGCCCTCCTGCGCCACCGGGTAGTGCAGGCCGCGGCCCAGGAACAGCGCGTTCTCCTTGGCGGCGAACTGCTCGGCCCAGGTGATGACCTGCGGCTCCAGCGCCAGCACGGCCTGCAGCGCGTTGGGCAGCTGGCGCATCGCCTTCAGGTGCTCGGCCTCCTGCGCCTCGGTGAGCAGGCCGCGCGCCTGGGCCAGCGCCAGGGTCAGCAGGAACAGGCCGGCCAGCTGCGTGGTGAAGGCCTTGGTGCTGGCCACGCCGATCTCGATGCCGGCGCGGGTGACGTAGGCCAGCTTGCATTCGCGCACCATGGCGCTGGTGGCCACGTTGCACACCGTCAGCGTGTGCTGCATGCCCAGTGACTGCGCGTGGCGCAGCGCGGCCAGGGTGTCGGCCGTCTCGCCCGACTGGGTGATGGTGACCACCAGCGTGCGCGGGTTGGGCACCGATTCGCGGTAGCGGTATTCGCTGGCGATTTCGACCGCGCAGGGCAGCTGGGCGATGGCCTCGAGCCAGTACTTGGCCACGCAGCCGGCGTAGTAGCTGGTGCCGCAGGCCAGGATCAGCACCTGGTCGGTGGCGCGGAAGGTGGCGTGCGCGCCCTCGCCCGGCGCGTGGTTGCGGGCGGCCTCGAACAGCTCGGGCACCACGGCCTCGACGCCTTCCAGCGTGTCGGCAATGGCGCGCGGCTGCTCGAATATTTCCTTCTGCATGTAGTGGCGGTAAGGCCCCAGCTCGGCCGCGCCGCTCATGGCCTGCACGGTGCGCACCGGGCGCTGCACGGCCTGGCCGTCGCGTGCCACAACCCAGTGCTTGCCCAGCTGCACGTCCACCGTGTCACCTTCTTCCAGGTAGACGATCTGGTCGGTCACGCCGGCCAGGGCCATGGCGTCGCTGGCCAGAAAGTTCTCCTTGCCGTCGGCGCCGATGCCCAGCACCAGCGGCGAGCCCTCGCGCGCGCCCACCAGGCGCTGCGGCTCGTCGCGGTGCAGCACGGCGATGGAATAGCTGCCGCGCAGGCGCTTGACGGCCGCCTGCACCGCCGCCAGCAGGTCGCCGTCGTACAGGCTGTCGATGAGGTGGACGATGACCTCGGTGTCGGTCTGGCTGGTGAAGAAGTAGCCGCGCGCCAGCAGTTCGGCGCGCAGGGCCTCGTGGTTTTCGATGATGCCGTTGTGCACCAGCGTGACACGCGCCGGGCGGGCGGCGGCCTGCTCGCCGTCCATGCCGGCGGGCACGGGGCCGCGGCTGAAATGCGGGTGCGCGTTGCCGATGGCCGGCGCGCCGTGCGTGGCCCAGCGGGTGTGGGCAATGCCGGTGCTGCCGGCCAGGCCCTGCGATTCAGCCTGCGCGCCCAGGTCGGCCACGCGGGCGATGCCGCGCAGGCGCTTCAGGCGCGTGCCCGGCACGGCGCCCGCGGCCTCGGCCGCATGCACGGCCACGCCGCACGAGTCGTAGCCGCGGTATTCGAGCCGCTGCAGGCCCTGCACGAGGAGGGGAACGATGTTGCGCGTGGAGACCGCGCCGACGATGCCGCACATGGGAAAGCCCTTCAGAAACGCCGCATGCTGCGCGGCCGACCCGCGATCTTAGGAAAGTCTGTATGAAATTTCAGCGGCCATCAATCACCTAAATTGAAATAAATCTACATTTTTCTTGAATGATGAACTTTTCAGCCAAAATACCGCTGCATATGAAACCAAACGACACCGACTGGGCCCTGCTGGCCGCCCTGCAGCACGATGCCGCCCAGAGCAACCAGGCACTGGCCGAGCGCGCCGGCATCTCGCCGCCCACCGCGCTGCGGCGGGTGCGGCGGTTGCACGACGAGGGCCTGATCAGCGCGCAGGTGGCGCTGCTGGACGAAGACCGCGTGGCCGCGTTGCAGGGCCACGGCCTGACGGCGATCGTGGAGGTGACGCTGGACCGCCAGGGCGCCGAGCACCAGGACGCCTTCGAGCGCCGTGCCGTGGCCGACGACGCCGTGCGCCAGTGCTATCGCGTGGCGCCAGGGCCAGACTTCGTGCTGCTGCTGCGCGTGCCCGACATGCCGGCCTACCAGCGGCTCGCCGAGCGCCTGTTCACGCAGGATGCCAACGTGCGCACCGTGCGCGCCTTCTTCTCGGTCAAGCGGGCCAAGTTCGAGACGCAGGTGCCGCTGGTGCGGGGGTGATTTGCGGCTGCGGTGCGTGGGGAAAACCAAGACAGCCGGACGCAGAGGACGCAGAAACCACGCAGAGGACGCAAAAAACTCCCGATCACATCTGTCAATCAAGCACCCCGATGAGCAGGTGTTTGGATTTCTTTTGCGTCCTCTGCGAAACCTTGGCGTCCTCTGCGTCCGGCTGTTCGGCTGTTCGGCTGTTCGGCTGTTCGGCTGTTCGGCTGTTCGGCTGTTCGGCTGTTCGGCTGTTTAGATTCAAGCATCCAATCAGCCTTCTGCCCTTGCCAGTCAAGCGCAGAAAGCCATCAAATTGATAGCACCCACTCACCAGGCGCCGCGTGCGTCCACCGCCACCACCGCCTCGACGCGGCCGGCGGCCACGCCGCCGCGCACCACCACCAGGTGGTCGTGCAGGTTCACGGTGGGGTCGCAGTGGCCGGGGATCAGCCACACCGTGTCGCCCAGCGCCGGCAGCGTGCCACCATCGGCCAGCGTGAGCACACCGTGCTCGTCGCCGCCGTTGGCAAACGCCAGCGGCGCCTGCCCGGGCAGCGCGTGCACCAGCGGCAGGCCGCTGTCGATGGCATGGCTCTTGTGGCCGGCATCGCACACCGCGCGGCCTTCGCCGACGCTGATGACCTGCGACTTGACGAACAGCGCCGGCTCGAACTGCGGCTGCGCCGCATCGCGCTCGTTGCGCAGGTAGTCCGCGTCCATGAACAAAAAGCTGCCGGGCTGGATCTCCGTCCACAGCCCGCTGGCGGCCTCGTGCGCGAAGGTGCCGGTGCCGGCGCCGGTGATCACCGCCGGCGGCAGCTCGCCCGCCACCAGCAGGCGGCGCGTGTCGTCCAGCCGTTCGGCGGCGGCGGTGATGGCGGCGCGGCGCTCGGCCACGCTGCGCAGGTGCTGCGCCCCGCCGTGGTAGGCCTGCAGGCCGGCAAAGCGCAGGCTGGCCGATCGGCGGGCGATCAGGCGCGCCAGTTGCAAGGCTGCCTCGCCCGGCGCCACGCCGCAGCGGCCCTGGCCGATGTCGACTTCGACGAACACGTCGATCACCGCGTTGGTCAGCTGCATGGCCTGCGCCAGCCGCTCCACGCCCTCGAAGCTGTCGACCGCGATGGCCAACTGGCCGCCCCGGGCCTTGAGCTGGTGCGCCAGCGCCGCCACACGCCGCAGCTTGGCCACCGACACCACCTGGTTGGTGATGAACAGGTCGTTGATGCCGCCGGCGGCCAGCGCCTCGGCCTCGCCCACGGTCTGCACGCACAGGCCGGCGGCACCGGCCTGCAGTTGCAGGCGGCCGAATTCGGCACTCTTGTGCATCTTGGCGTGCGGGCGCAGGCGCAACCGGTGCTTGGCGGCGAACTCGGTCATGCGCTGCTGGTTGCGGTTGGCGGCGTCCAGGTCGACCACCAGCACGGGCGTTTCGATGGCGTCCGTGCCCTGGCCGATCAGGGCGCGCAGGCGTTCAGGTATTTCAGGCGGTGCTTTCATCCAGCCACTCGTCTTCCAGGTGGGTGGTGTCGGCCCAACCCACCAGGGTCAGGCCACTGTCGGGCGTCCACAGCAGGCGGTTGACCGCCGTGTTGCCGATCTGCCAGGTGCGCGCATCCTCCAGGCCCAGGCCGGTGGCGGCACGGTACAGCACGTCGAGCACGCCGCCGTGCGTGAACAGGGCCAGCGTCTTGCCGGCATTCTGGGCTGCCAGCACTTGCACGGTCTGCGTCACGCGCTCTCGAAACGAGAGCAACGACTCGCCGCCGCCAGGTGGCACCCAGTCGGGGTCGCGCCGGCGCCAGCGCTCGGCTTGCTGCGGCGCGGCGGCGCTGAACTCGGCGAAAGTGTGGCCCTGCAGATCGCCGAAGCAGCGCTCGCGCAGGCCGGCGTTCACGCTCAGCGGCGCGCCGGTGGCGTCGGCCACGATGCGCGCCGTCTGCAGCGCGCGCGACAGGTCGCTGCTGCAGATGGCGTCGATCGGCGCGTGGCCGAGCAGCGCGCGCGCCAGGCGGCTGGCCTGTTCGCGGCCGGTGGCGTTGAGCGGAATGTCGAGATGACCCTGGATGCGCGTGTCCACGTTCCAGGCGGTTTCGCCGTGGCGGATGGCCAGGATGCGGGTCGGTTCCATGCCGTGCATCATGCCATGAGGGTTGGGCCGCCCGCGGGGCACTTTGCCCCGCTGGACCCCAGTCAGCGCGCGGGCGCCTGCACCGGCTCGGGGCCGCGCACCGGGCGGTGCGCCGGTTCGGCGGCGCCGGTCGTCGGCGTGGCGCCGGCCGCCCCGCTGGCGCTGGCCGGCGGCAGCAGGGGCACGCCCACGCGGCGCACCGCAGTGGCAGGCTGCGGATAGCCCTCCAGCGCCGCCACGAACAGCGCCGCCAGCACGTTGTCGGTGTCGTGCCAGCCGCCGTCGTGGCGGGCGCGGGTGTCGTAAACGATCTGGCCCGTCTGCAGGTCGCGCATCAGCAGGCTGACTTCGCTCACGTAGGCCGGGGTGCTGTCGTCCCACATCGGCATGCCGAACCCGAACCCGATGCCGCCGCCCCGCCAGCCACGCCCCACGCCCAGGCCCAGCGCCACGCGCGCATTGCTCGGCTCGCCCCAGAGATCGCGGTAGTACGCGTTCACATAGCCGCCCACCTGCACGCTGACGCGCGGCCGCGCATCGTCACGCACGGCGCCCACGCGGGCCAGCGCGGCCTGCGCCATGGCTTCCAGCCTGGCCGGGTCAGGCTGGCCGGCGATCAGCGGGCCGCGCTCGAAGCGGTAACGCGCGCCGTTCAGCACCGCGTTGCCCGGCGGCTGGGCCGCGCTGGTGCGCACGTCGGCACCCACGGTGCGTGGGCCGGTGGCACAGGCCGTCAGCGTTGCCGCTATCAATACAAGAGCTGTTCGCGCAATCCACATCACGATACCTCCGCGATTTATTGCAAAAAGATCAGGCACTGACCAGCGCCACGCCACCGAAGGGCGTGCCCACGGGCGCGGGGAAAGTCTCTTCGTCGAAAGCCTTGTCGCCCTGCTCGTCCGGCACGCCGGTCGCCTTCAGGTTTCGGAAATCGTGCAAGGTTCCATCCATCAGGTGCGAGGGCACCACGTTCTGCAGCGCGGTGGTCATGTTCTCGATGCGGCCGGGGTATTTCTTCTGCCACTCGCGCAGCATGTCGCCGATCTGCTGGCGCTGCAGGTTCTCCTGGCTGCCGCACAGGTTGCACGGAATGATTGGGAACTGCCGGTGCGCCGCCCAGGCCACCAGGTCGCGCTCATCCACGTAGGCCAGCGGGCGGATCACGATGAACTCGCCGTTGTCGCTGGTCAGCTTGGGCGGCATGCCTTTCAGCTTGCCGCCGAAGAACATGTTGAGGAAGAAGGTCTGCAGCATGTCGTCGCGGTGGTGGCCCAGCGCGATCTTGTTGCACTTCAGCCGCCGCGCCACGCTGTACAGGATGCCGCGGCGCAGGCGCGAGCACAGGCTGCAGGTGGTCTTGCCCTCGGGGATCTTGGCCTTGACGATGCTGTAGGTGTCCTGCGTCTCGATGTGGTGCTCGATGCCCAGGTCACGCAGGTAATTCGGCAGCACCTCGGCCGGAAAGCCCGGCTGCTTCTGGTCGAGGTTCACCGCCACCAGCTCGAAGCGCACCGGCGCGCGCGCCTGCAGCTTCATCAGCACGTCGAGCAGGCCGTAGCTGTCCTTGCCGCCCGACAGGCACACCATCACGCGGTCGCCTTCCTCGATCATGTTGAAGTCGGCAATCGCCTGGCCGACCTGGCGGCACAGGCGCTTTTCGAGCTTGAGCGCCTCGCGCTCGGCGCGCGTGCGGGCGGCGGGTCCGGTGGCCGGTTCAGCGGCCTGTTCGGAATGCGGTGCGAAAGCGGCGGTCATGCCGCCATTGTCCTATGCCGGGGCTGCGCGACCTTGCTATCGGCGCTGCCGGAGGTTCCGTGCGCCGACGCCCGCGGCCAGCAGGCCCAGCATCATCAGGCCCCACTCGCCAAGGGTTGGCACCGCCGCCACGCCCCCCGGCAGCGGCGGCGCGGCCGCCAGGCGCTCATAGGCGCCGATGTCCACGCCGGCTCCTTGCGGACGCGAGATACCCCGCTGATCGGACGCTGGCGCACCGGCAAGCACACCCGCGTCGATGGCTGGGCTGCCGGCCGGAAGCGCCATGGTCGGCGTCGGGCCGCCGTTGTCGCCCAGCGCGCCCAGTTGCGGGTCTGTGGTGACGGTGACCGTCGGGCCGCAGGAATTGACACCTGCGGGGTCGGCGAAATTCAGGTTGTTGCTGCCGGCCGAGATCGGGTTGGTGCAGTGCCCACCACCAGTGCCGCTGGCAAACACGGTGTTGCGCACCGTCACCCCCACCCCGCCAGCCACGGACAGCGCGGAGCCTGTCGTCGCGGTGTTGCCGGAGAAGGTCACGTTGGTGAGCGACATGCCAGGGTAATCGGTGGCGATCGCGCCGCCGAAGCCGCCCGCCGTGTTGCCCTGGAAGGTGCTGTTGGTGATGGTGACCGAGCCAGTGTTGGTCACCGCCAGTGCGCCGCCATACCCGCCACCGCCCTGACCAGCGGTGTTGCCGGAAAACGTGCTGCCGGAAATGGTGATCGCGCCGCAGGCGCCGATGGCGCCGCCGCCGTTGGTGGCGTGGTTGTCCATGAACACGCTGTCGATCACGCCGAGCGTCTGCGTGGCGGGATCGACGCACCCCGACACGCCCGCGCCAACGCTGCCCGTGTTGCCGCGCACCAGCACTTGCGTCAGCGTGAGGTTGCCGTTGTTCTGCACCGCGTTCTGTGCGTTGAGCAGCGACAGGCGCGTGAGCGCCGCCGCGGCCCCGACGCCGACGCGGAACAAAGGGATCGCCGCGCCACCGCCGCTGATCTGCACGGCCGCCCCACCGGGCGGGACTTCGATGGTGAGGTTCCGGTCAATGGGGATCACGCTGGCCAGCGTGATGGCGCCACCCACATCGAACGTCACCACGTCGCCGTTGACCGCAGCCTGCACCGTGGCGCGCAGCGAGCCCGGGCCGGCGTCGTTCAGGTTCGTGACGTGCAGCGTGGCGGCCTGCGTGGTGGCGCCGGCCGTCAGCAGCGCGAGGGTTGCGGCGCGACGGAGGCGGCGTCGGGCGGACGATGACAAGGCGATAGGCATGAACATGAGCATGAAGTACGAAGGAGTTATTGCTTGAGCATCTCGACGCGGCGGTTTCTGGCGCGACCGGCGTGGCTGCGGTTGTCCGCCACCGGCTTGTCCTGGCCCCAGCCGACGGCGCTCATGCGGGCGGGCGCCACGCCTTGGGCCGTCACGGCGTCAACCACCGCCTTGGCGCGTTGCTGCGACAGGGCCTTGTTGGCGGCGGCGTTGCCCTGGTTGTCGGTATGTCCCTCGATGGAGACCTTCAGCGCGGGCTGCTGCTTGAGCAGGTCGGCGATCTGGCGCACCACGCCCGCGGATTCGGGCCGGATGCTGGCCTTGCCGGTGTCGAACAGCACCGGCAGCGTGACGAAACCATCCTTCCGCAGGGCGTCCCACATCAGGTTGGCGCTGACTTCCTGCGCCATGGCCTGCTGCTCCAGCACCTGCAATTCGACCGTTCGGCCTTCGTTGAACACCTCCACGCTGGCGTAGACGGTGCGGCCCTCGGGGGTGAACTTCAGGGCCGTGTAGCGCGGGTGCTCGGCCAGCACGGCGCCGCCCCTGGCGGTGGCGGCGTTCTGGTAGTTGCGCAGCACCTGCAGAAAATCGGGCGGCGTGCCGGCCGCGTCATCCCACTCGTACCGGCTCTTCGAGCGGTCGCCTTCGGGATGAGGGTTGCGTGCAGCGTCGGGGTCCTCGTCGAGCTTGATGACGAGCTGCTCGAACTTCTTCTCGCAGGCGGCGAGCTGGTAGCCGCTCATGCGCGTGAACAGCGGGTGGTCCTTGCAGCCTCGGGCGTCGGCGGCCCACCCCGTGACTGACAGCAGGCCCAGCAGCAGAAAAGCCGTGACGGTTCTGGTTCTCATGAAATATTTCGGAGGGCGGTTTGATTCAGGTCATCGGTGCCCCTCGCCACCGTGCCCCGCCGTCGCGCCGGATCAAAATACGATCGTGGCATGCGATCCCCTAAACGACAGCCCCACCACGGTTAGGAATCTGATGCTCTCCGACGCCTTGCACGAGCGCGACACCAACGTCCTGCCGGCCGCGCCCAGTGCGCCCAGCACACCGCTGCGCGATACGGCCTGGCATGGCCAATTGCAATTGCTGGCCAGCCTGCCTCACTCGCTGCTGACCCTGGCGCCGGCCATCGCCGCTTCCGTGCGCTCCGGCATGCGGGCCGATTTCGCCAGCATCGGCTTGTGCGACAGCGCGACGTTGACGCCCACGGGGTTCTGGACGGAGCGCGTAAGCGAAGCGCTGCTGTACTGGCTGGGGCGGCATGCCGACGAGTTGCTGGCCCTCACGCCGCTGACGCTGCAGCGCGACAGCGACGGCCAGGCCGTGCGCGACACCTTCGACGCACCCGGATGGAGCACGCACCCGGTTTACCAGGGCGCCTTCGGGCCGCTGGGGGCGCGCTGGGGCACGGGCGTTCCGCTGCTCGATCGGCAGGATCGCTGCCTGGGCTTCATCTACCTGTACCGTGCCGAAGCCGAGGGCCGTTTCAGCGACGCCGAGCAGCGGCGCCTGCGCGACGCGCGCGATCGCCTGCGCGGCCTGGCATCGGCCCACGCGGCGCCAGGCACGCGGGACACCCCGACGGTGCCGACGCGCAGTGCGCTGCTGCGCATCGACGCGCAAGGGCGCATCCGTGCGCGCAGTGCCGACGCCTACGAGTTGCTGTTCCTGGGCCAGCACCAGCAACTGGGCTCCCTGACCTGGGCTGCAGCCGACCTGACAGCGTTGCCGGCGCCCGTTGCAGAGCGGGCGCGCCAGTTGCTGGACGAGCCCGCGGCGCCGGCCTGCGACGAGCTCACCCTGCGTGACGACGGCGGCGGCATGCGCTACCGCATGGAGCGGCTGATCGATGCCGGCGCCGATGCAGCCGAGCTGGTGCTGACGCTCTGCCATCTGGAGCCGATCGATCTGGCCGTGGCACTCCAGCTGACGCGCTGGCCGTTGACGCCGCGCGAACGGCAGCTGGCCGTCGCCAGCGCACGCACCGACAGCCAGCGCGAAATGGCCAGCGCGCTGGGCTGTTCGCTGGGCACCCTAAAGGGCTACATGAGAAGCCTGTACGCCAAGCTGGGCGTGGCCTCGCGGGAGGCGATGATCGAGCGGCTGCTGGCCGGCGCAGCAAGCGCCGCGCCTACCTCGCGTTGACGCGTTGACGCGGCACCCGCCTGCGATCCCATCAGTGGATCAATGGGCACGAACCCAGCAGACGATGCCTTTGCCGGCGGGCCCGTCGCCCGGCTGGACGGGCTGTGTGGCGTGGCGAAGACCGCGCCAGCGGCCCAGCATCAGGGGCGCCGGCGTCTTTGCGCGGCCCCGGCACCCCACAGCATCAGGACGGCCGAAAGCGCCATCAACGCCCATTCGCCCAGCGTGGGCACGGCGGCAACCGTCGGAGCGGGGGGCAAGGGCAGGCTGGCGCAGTGGCCACTGGCGGTGAAGGCTGTCTGCTGCGGCAAGCCGTTGCCCGCCAGACTCACCAGCCGGAAGTTATGGGGTTCGCTGCGGGCGGAGCGGTGTAAGCCAGCGTACCAGCGTTGCCGAATACCTCTGCGCCAAACGGCGGCGGACCCAGCGACTGGGTGTTGGTGAACTGCCACAGCACGTTGCCTGCACCATCCACGATCTCGGACACGTAGCTTTCCGTGTTGTTACCGGTGTTGTCACGGTCCAACTGGAACAGGAAGCCCGCAGCGCTGTAGGTCAGCCCGGTGCACGAGAAGGTCAGCGTGGGCACTGGGCCAGACACGGTAATCGCCTGCGCCGGGTATGCCAGCACGGCAGCGACGGCGCCGATCACGGCCAGCCACTTGATATCGCGGAACTTCATCGACGCCCCTCCCACTCGGCCGAACGTGGCCAGCGCTTCATTACAGCAGCATCCACGAGACCGCACAACTCACCACCGCCCCGCCTCCATCCTGATCGCCATGGCGCAGTCTTCGAACATATCCAGCTTGGCGATCTTTACCAGCACGCCCTGCACTCCCCGTACAGGCGCCTCAGGCATTTCACAGCCGCAGATATGTCGGTCCGATGGCAGCGCTGGTCGGGTAGCCTTGTGCATCCAGCGGCGCCTGTGTCTGCACGTACAAGTTCGCGCCTTCCAGCCACAGCAAGGCCTTCTGCGACGTCGGCGCCAACATGAAACGGTCGACGGTTCGCCCGTCGACCGAGGCCGAACCCTGGTAGGTCCCTGTCCAGACGGGTGCCGCGGCACTTTGCACAGCCGAGCCCGTGCAGTCCGGCGTGCCGAAGGTCAGCGCCACCCGAGAAAGGGTCAGGCTGTTGTCGGCCCGCGTGATCGAGGCGGCCTGCGCCGTGGATCGGCCGGTGGGGTATCGCGTGCTTCCCACGTCGGCCACCTTGGTGCACACCAATCCGACGGGGTCGACCCACGTCCCGACGTAGACATCCAGTCCCTGAGGCGTGGCTGGCGTGGCCACATCGGGCACCGCCGGGACGGTTGGTGTGTCGGTGGCCGCTGGCGCTGGCGGATCATCGCTGCCGCCACAGGCGGTCAGCCCCATGGCGAGTGCAAGCAAGGTCACCCGTGCAAAGCCTTTCATGCTGTTCTCCCTGTCGTGGTTCTGATGAACGGTGGCACGCAATCCGTGCAACAGTTCATTCCCACGCCACTCAAGACCGGATGGCAAGCATGGCGCGGTGACGCAGGTCAAACGAAGCGCTCGCGGCACCCCATGCATGGATCGGAGACATTCACCACCGCCCCGCCTCCATCCGGATCGCCACTTCGCAGTCGTCGAAGATTTCCAGCTTGGTGATCTTCACCCGCACGCCCTGCACGCCGGGCAGGCGCATCAGGCGGTCGCACAGCTTGCCGATCAGGGTTTCGAGCAGATTCACGTGCTCGGCCGTGCACTCGTCGATGATGATCTGGCGCACCTTGCGGTAATCCAGCACGTGGCTGATGTCGTCGTCGCGCGGGTGCAGCGGCTGCGGGCCCAGGCTCAGTTCGGCGTCGACCTGGATGGGCTGCGGCGCGCCCTTTTCGTGGTCCAGGATGCCCAGGGCGGCGTCGAAGCGCAGGCCGGTGAAGCTGAGGCTTTGCAGGCCCTCGGTTGGCAGATCGCTCATGGCGGGCTCACATCATCGAAAAATCACGGTCGAAACGCATCAGGTGCTGGCCGCCGTCGACCAGCAGCGTGGTGCCGGTGATCGAGCGGTTGTCCAGCGCGAAGCGCACCGCGCCGGCCACGTCCTCGGGCGTGGACGAGCGGCCCAGCGGGCTCTGGCGGTGCAGTTCGGCAAAGCGCTGTTCGTCGAGCAGGTGGCTGGTCAGCGTGAGGCCCGGCGCCACGCCGACGACGCGCACGCGCGGCGCCAGGGCCTGCGCCAGCAGCGTGGTGGCGCTGTGCAGCGCGGCCTTGCTGAGGGTGTAGCTGAGGAAATCCGGGTTGGGGTTGAACAGCTTCTGATCGAGCAGGTTGACCACGCAGCCGCTGGCTGCCGGTGCATCGCGTGCGGCCAGGTGCTCGGCCAGCGCCTGCGCCAGCAGCACGGGCGCAGCGGTGTTGGTGCGCCAGTGGCGCTCCATCTGCGCGTGGCCGAAGCTGGCTGCGTCGTCGTAGTCGAACAGCGCGGCGCTGTTGACCACGGCGTCCACCGCGCCCAGCGCGGCCACCACGCGCGGCAGCAGGGCGCGGGTGGGTGCCTCGTCCGAAAGATCGGCATCAAAAGCGGCCGAGCCGCCCGTACTGCTTGCGCAAGCAGCTACTGTTTCAAGAGCATCCTGCTGCGAGCTGTGGTAATGCACCGCCACGCGCCAGCCCGCGCGCGCCAGGTCGATGGCGATGGCGCGCCCCAGCCGGCGGCCGGCGCCGGTGACCAGCACGGTGCGGGGGGCGGGGGTGGCGTTCACGGACAATGGCGCGGTGACGAATGACGACCAAACCAGTGTAACCAGCGCGCTGCCGGCGCTGATCGCCCGCGAGATCGCGCAGGCCGGCGGCTGGCTGCCGTTCGACCGCTTCATGCACCTGGCGCTGTACGCACCGGGGTTGGGCTATTACGCGCATGGTTCGCGCAAGTTCGGCGCGCTGCCGTCGTCGGGCAGCGACTTCGTGACGGCGCCCGAGCTGTCGCCGCTGTTCGCCCGCGCGCTGGCGGCGCAGGTGGCCGAGAGCCTGGCGGCGACCGGCACGCAGGAAGTGTGGGAGTTCGGCGCCGGCTCGGGCGCGCTGGCGGCAGAATTGATCGCCGCACTGGATGCGCTGGGCCAGCCGCTGACGCGCTACACCATCGTCGACGTGTCGGGTGCGTTGCGGGCGCGCCAGCAGGCGCGGCTGGCAGCCCATGGCGACCGCGTGGCCTGGGCGGATGAGCTGCCCGCCACGCTGCGCGGCGTGGTGCTGGGCAACGAGGTGCTGGACGCGATGCCGGTGAAGCTGCTAGCGCGCGTGGGTGGTGAGTGGCATGAGCGCGGCGTGATTCTTGAGGCAAATCAGGCTGCAGCGCCCGCTCCACAAGCGCCGGCAGCTATTGAAAGCGAAGCGCGTGCATTCGTTTGGCAAGACCGCCCCACCGCCCTGCGCCCGCCGGTCGAGATCGACGGCAACGGCGACTACGTGACCGAAGTGCACCCGCAGGCGCACGCCTTCGTCGCCACCGTGGCCGCGCTACTTCAGCGCGGCGGCGCGGGCGCGGCGTACTTCATCGACTACGGTTTTCCCGAGGCCGAGTACTACCACCCGCAGCGCACCACCGGCACCCTGGTGTGCCACCGCGCGCACCGCATGGACGACGCGCCGCTGGCCGATGTGGGCGACAAGGACATCACCGCGCACGTCAACTTCACCGGCGTGGCGCTGGCGGGACAGGACGCCGGGCTCGACCTGCTGGGCTACACCAGCCAGGGGCGCTTTCTGCTGAATTGCGGCATTGCCGCGCTGATGGAAGCCAGCGACCTGCCCACGCGCGCCACGGCCATGAAGCTGGTGGCCGAGCACGAGATGGGCGAGCTGTTCAAGGTGATCGGCTTCGCCACGCCGGGCCATCCGCCGGCGCGCGGCTTCGCGGCGGGCGACCGGCTGCACCGGCTTTGATGGAGGCCTGAATGATCCGCTGGATGATCGTCATCTTCCTGGCGCTGGTGCTGATCAGCTGGTTCACGCCGCTGCTGGGCAAGCTGGGTTTCGGGCGGCTGCCAGGCGACTTCCGCTTCAGGCTGTTCGGGCGCGAGTGGTTCATCCCGCTCACCACCACGCTGATCCTGAGCGGCGTGGCGAGCCTGATCGCCAGGCTGCTCTGAGCCATCACGCATCCAATTCGCTTGATCAGCAACAAGTCTCCGACTGTGTTGCGGGAGCGGGCTTGCCCGCGATGAGCCTTGGTTCAGGGTGAAGCGCCGCCATCGCGGCCAAGGCCGCTCACACACGCAGTATCTGAGAACTCTTGATAATCAAGCAAGTTTAATAGCTGCTTGCGCTCGCCAGAATTCATTTTCAGATAGATTTTCATCTGAAATCAGCTTCTGACGGGCGCTAACAGCTATCTTTATTGAATTTCAGAGCATCTCATCCGGCGCGAATGGCCCCAGGATTTGCAGCAGGAACTGCAGGCCCCAGCTGGCGTCGGGCTCGCTGCGGGCGTCCTCGAACTTCGCCTGCGGCGGGGCGCGCCACAGCAGGCCGCCGGCGGGCGTCAGCTCCAGCTTCCAGGCGCTGTCGTCGAACACGTCCTCGATCTGCGCCGCGGCCTCCCTCGACAGCGCGCCGCTGCGGATGACCAGCGCCACCTCGGTGTTCTGCAACTGCGAGCGCAAGTCCAGGTTCATCGAGCCGATGCTGATCACGCGGCCGTCGAAGATGAACATCTTGGAATGCAGGCTGGCCTTGGAGCCGCCCGCGCCGGAGCCGAACACGGTGCGGTCGAGGTGCTGGCTTTTCAGCGCGCGCATCTCGTACAGCTCCACGCCCAGCTGCAGCAGCTGCTTGCGGTAGCGCGCGTAGCCCACGTGCGCCAGCGGCGCGTCGTTGCTGGCCAGCGAGTTGGTGAGCACGCGCACGCGCACGCCGCGGCGGCGCATGTCGGCAAACACTTTCATCATCGCCTCGCCCGGCACGAAGTAGGGCGAGACGATGAGCACGTCGCGCTGCGCGCCCTGCATCAGCGACAGCATGCCGTCGACCACGGTGTCTTCGGTGTAGGTGTCGTTCAGCTCGGGCACCAGCTTGAAGGGCTTGTCGACGATCAGCGTGCCGGGCGCCCAGATTAGCGGCAGCTTCTGCAGGTCGAGCGCGTCGGGCAGCGGCGCGGGCGGTGCGTCCTGGTCCTTGTCGGTGGGCAGGTTGACGGCGGCGTGCACGGCGCTGCCGGCGGCGTCGGCGGCCGAGGCAGCGCTGCTGGGCGGCGGCGCGGCGTGGTCGGCGGCCGGGCCCGGCGCGGCGTGGTCGGCGGCGTCGGTCGACGCGGCCACCTGCTCGCGCAGCGTGCGCAGCTCTTCGGCCGAGATGAGCGACTGCACCGGGTAGGCCAGCGGGTTGTTCCAGTACTGGTCGAAGCTGGCCGACATCTGCGGCACCACCGGGCCAATGGCCAGGATGTCCATGTCGACGAAGTTGCTGCCGTCGGCGGTGCCGAAGTAGGCGTCGCCCAGGTTGCGCCCGCCGGTGATGCCCCAGGCGTTGTCGGCGATGTACAGCTTGTTGTGCATGCGGTGCTGCATGCGCCGGAAGTCGTGCAGCGAGCGCATGGCGCGCACCACGGTGGAGCCGCGCCCGCCCGGCAGCGGGTTGTACATGCGCATCTCCACGCCGGGCAGAAAAGCCATGCCCATCACCAGCGCGTTCTTGCCGGTGGAGTTGAAGTCGTCCAGCAGGATGCGCACGCGCACGCCGCGCTTGGCGGCCAGGCGCACTTCCTGCAACAGGCGCGCGGTGCTCTCGTCGCCGTGGATGGCGTAGTACTGGATGTCCAGCGTGCGGCGGGCCTGCTGCGTCAGCGCCAGGCGGCTGCTGAAGGCGAGGTTGGCGGAATCGATCAGCGCGTAGCCGGACACGTCGGGCGCCGTGTCGGCCGGCCGGCGCGCCGCCGCCAGCTGGCCCAGCGGCGTGCCGGCGGGGCTGGCCAGCGCGTGCGACACCGGGCGCTCGACGTTCTCGGGCAGGCTGCCGCAGCCCGCCAGCACGACCGCCAGCAGCAGCAACGGCAGCCACGCCAGCCAGCGGGGCGTGGTGTGTGGGCGCGCGAATGGGGCAGGCTGGAACATGGCGGCGGCAGGGTGATTGACACCCATCGTAGAGCCAAAGAACGGGCGCCGCCTGTCGGACAAGGGCGTTTGCGCGCCGGCCGGCGGCAGGGCAGCGTGGTGTGCGGGCACAAAAAAGCCGCCCTGCGGCGGCTTTTTGGGGGCGATGGGCGGATCAGGCGGCCGTCTGGTCGTCCACGCTGGCGCCGGCGGCGTTGGCCATCACCGACTCGATGCCGGCATCGCGGGCCGATTCGCTGCTGTACATCTCGCTGCTGCCGATGACCTGGCCGTTGGCCGCCTTCAGGTTGAAGTAGGGCGAGCCGTTCTTGGCCACGGCCTTTTCGTAGCGCGCGGCGTCGCCGGCGTTCTTCTTCACCGACTCGATGCCGTTGACCGCGCTGGCCTTGGCCTCGTACATCTCGCTGCTCAGGATGGTCTGGCCATTGCCGGCCAGCAGGGAGAAATAGAACTTGTCGTTCTTGGACTTCTTCAGTTCGAACTTGCCTGCCATGAAAACTATCTCCTTCTGAGGGTGAGCGCCAAGCGGGTGCCGGCTGGCGCGCATTGTGGCCCTCAAATCCGACAGATTCAATCGCGCGGGCCGGGGATGTGCAATTGCGCACGCCCCTGTGGCGCCCCCGCCATGCCCGGCGGGCTTCAGCTCTGCATCATGCGGCGCGACTTGGCCACCGACATCAGCATGCCCAGCGCCAGCCCCAGCGTGACCATGGCCGTGCCGCCGTAGCTGATGAAGGGCAGCGGCACGCCCACCACCGGCAGAATGCCGCTGACCATGCCCATGTTGACGAAGGCATAGGTGAAGAAGATGGTGGTGAGCGCCGCCGCCAGCAGGCGCGCGAACAGCGTCGGCGCCTCGGCGGCGATCATCAGGCCGCGGAAGATGAGGAACGTGAAGCCGGCGATCAGCGCCAGGTTGCCGGCCAGGCCGAACTCCTCGGAGAAGGCGGCAAAGATGAAGTCGGTGGTGCGCTCGGGGATGAACTCCAGGTGCGTCTGCGTGCCCTGCATGAAGCCCTTGCCCCACCAGCCGCCCGAGCCGATGGCGATCATGCCCTGCAGGATGTGGAAGCCCCTGCCCAGCGGATCGCGCGTGGGATCGAGCAGCGTGCACACGCGCTGGCGCTGGTACTCGTGCAGCACGTGCCAGTCCACGCCGTCGGCGCACAACTGCGGCTCGAACGCGATGATGCTGACGATGCCCACGGCCGCGATCACCACCGGCGGCAGCACCAGCTTCCAGGGCAGGCCGGCGAAGAAGATCACCGCCAGCCCGGCGGCCATCACCAGCAGGGCCGTGCCCAGGTCGGGCTGGCGCATGATCAGCGCCACCGGCACCGCCAGCAGCGCGAAGGCGCCGATGAAGTCGATCGGCCGCGTCTGCCCCTCGCGCCGGTGGAACCACCAGGCCAGCATCAGCGGCGTGGCGATCTTCAGCAACTCGCTGGGCTGGATGACGATGCCCACGTTGAGCCAGCGCGTGGCCCCCTTGCGCGTGATGCCGAAGAACTCCACCCCCAGCAACAGCACCACGCCCAGCACGTACAGCGGCACCGCCAGGCTCATCAGCCGCTGCGGCGGCACCTGCGCCACCACAAACAGAATGCCCAGCGCGATCAGCATGTTGCGCCCATGGTCGGCAAAGCGCGTGCCGTGGTCGAAGCCGGACGAATACATCGCCGTCAACCCCAGGCCCGCCAGGATGAGCACGGCCAGCAACAGCCACAGATCGAAGCCGCGCAGCAGCGGCCACAGGCGGCGCCAGAGCGAGGGTTTTTCGAACACGATGGCCATGGGGAATTATCCCTCTGGGGCTGGCCGGGGGTGGCCACCGGCCACAACCGACCCTTCGCCTAACGCCCCCGAAGCGGTCTTTCAGGCCGCTTCGGGTCGGCCCAAGGCTAGTTGATCAACCTCGCCGCCGCAGCCTGCTCGCACCCAAGCCTCCGGCAGCCAGTGCCATAAGCATCAGGCCCAGTTCCGACAGCGTGGGCACCGGCGTCACCGCAGACGGTGGCGATGGCGCGACCTTGCGGGTGTTGGTCAAGGTGCAGGTGACATCCGTTTCCGGCATTTGGAAACTGCCATCTGTGATGGTCACGGCGCCTTCGGCGGCGTTGCAGGTCAGTTCGGCATCGTAGTTGGCCAGATCGGTGTCCGGGTTGGCGGCAATTTCGGTCACCTTCACTTCGGTGCCAGCCTCAACAGGCACGGGTCCGGTGGTCCCGGTGTCGCCTACATCCGTCGATTGCTCTGTGGTTTCGCCATTGACTTGAAGGGTGCACCTGCCCGGGTCTTCCGCCGGTGACAGCACCTTGGTCACCGTCACCGTGGGGGGTGGCGTGCAAGTTATCTTCATGGTGGCGTTGCCATTGAGTGGCAACTCATCATTGGCGCTGTCAAAAATATAGACGATCGGCAACACGCCTGCCGTCGGTGCTGTGTATGTGAGGCTCGTGCCGAGCTGGCCTCCAGGCACTAAAGGCGCGGGTACACCGCCAGACGATTCGGTCGCAAACGCCGATTCAAAGTTATACAGAGCCCACGACGCCGTAGTCGCAGGGTCTGGATTTCCTGGCTCCAGCGTGAACGTGATCTTGTCACCCTGAGCAGTTCACAACTGAACGTCATGGTCGAAAAAGCGTCGGGGTCGTCTGGAGTGACAACGTAGCCCAACACACGGGATTCGCCCTCTGGCACGGTGTAGGTAGAACGACCATTTCAAACTTCACATAATGTTTTCTGTTGCAGTTCGACACACCTTGTCGCACCCCAGTTCTACAGTCCGTGCAGCCACTTTCTCGAACAACCATGTCTGCCCAAACTCCTGCAGCCAACACCACATCCAAAGGTGAAAAGCTGGCCCAGCGCCTGTCACGCATCATTGCCCGCTTGCACCAAGGGGAGCTGATCGACAAGCACCAACTGGCCGCCGAATTCGATGTGGACGTGCGCACCATCGAGCGTGACCTGCACCAACGCCTGCACGGCATTGCCGAGCGCAATGACCAAGGGCAGTGGCAACTCACCCACACCGCCCGCAGCACCATCCCGGCCAGGCACCTGCACGACTACGCCCGCATGGCTGGCACCGAACACCTGTTCCCCGACACCAGCCTGTCCTACCTGCTCGGCCAGCTTGCCACCCCCGAACCACGCCGCGCAACCCACGTCCAGCCCGTGCCGCACGAAGACCTTGGTGGCAACACCCGCACCTTTGCCGCACTACAGCAAGCCATTGGGCAGCACCACATCTGTCACTTCACCTACAAGGCCAAGCCACGCATCGCCCACCCCTACCGCCTGATCCACAAGAACGGCGTCTGGTACCTGGCCGCAGAAGAAGCAGGCCGCCTGAAAAACTTCAGCGTTGCGCTGATTGAAGCATTGCAGGTAGACCACACCCAGCACTTCACCCCCAAACGCGCACACCTGGACTACATCGCCAACAAGGACGACGTGTGGTTTACCGAACAAACCACCGAAGTGCTGCTGCGCGTCGCCCCAGAGATTGCCCACTACTTCGCCCGCCGCCAGCTCCTGCCGCAACAACAGCAGCGCCAGGACAGCGACGGGTCCCTGCTGGTCACCACCCAGATCAACCACATTAACCAGCTACTGCCCGTGGTGCGGTATTGGCTACCGCATGTGCGCATTGTTCAGCCCAAGGCTTGGGAGGAGGAGTTGGTGAGGGGGCTGGAGCAAGCGTTGGTGATGTGGGAGCCCTGAAATCGACAGACAAAATTAGATAAAGAAGTACCTCTATGCTGCAATTCATTCTTTTTTTATTGGTGCTGTTCGCCATTGGCTGTGTGCTGTATGGCGTTTCGGCGGGGGTACAGATGATTCAGCGTGGGCTTGCCTATATGGCAAGAAGTACAAGCGAAGGTGTATTGGAAAAGACGCCGTTATCACCAAAGACGGACAAAAGCTCTGACAGTGCTGTTGTGTCGCCAGAGCCAGCCAGCACACCGTCGCCCGCAGGTTCGCCGATGCAACACGGCATTGAGGAACTACGCGCACTTTTTACGCTGTATCAGCAAGGCGCGCTGACGCAGGCTGAATTTGAAGAGATGAAGCGTAGTTTGCTGGCGGCCTTTAAAAGCGTTGCACCGCAAGACCAGTGAAGTCTGTACGCCCAGCGTCAAGGAATAGCCAATTTTCATCACAAAGACAAACAATGAACGCACCCCAAGACCTCAATCGTCTGTACGCCAATGTATCGGACAGCGTCGGCAAAGCCATGGCAGACATTCTCTCGCTCAATGTTGAGCATAAGGATGGCAAGCGTGAAATCGGAAACATTACGAAAAAGCTTCGCGACATTCAAAATCGTTTCGACAGCGAACTCCAGCAGCTAAAAACCCATGCCGAGTGGGACACATTCACTTTGGCGTTCTTTGGCGAAACCAACGCAGGTAAAAGTACGATCATTGAATCACTGCGTATCTTGTTCAAGGAAGAAACCCGTCAAGCACTGCTACAACAGCATGCCAATGATTTGGAGCAGTTCGCGCAGGCTCTTACCGCTCACCTTGAGCATGTCCGTGAAGGTCTACACGCCTTGTACAGTGAATACACGGATGAATTGACGGCCATCTGTCAAGGCACCGATCGATTAGTGCGAATCGCCCAGAGCGAAGTCCAAGAAAGAAATGCAATTGCCAAAGCCGAGGCTGATGCAAGAAATCTGATAGTCCAGCAAGAAACCCAGGCACGTCTTGAAATACAGCGCCAGGAAGTGGTGCATCGTCAGCAACTCGCTGAAACTGAGGCCCAGGCTAGACAGAAACTCGCCGAACAGGAATCCAGCGCTCGCCTGGCTGCGGAGCAGCAAGAGGTATCACAACGCTTGCAAATCGAGCAGGCCTACGCAGTATCACGTCACAAGCTGCGTTTGGCCCTCTTCGGTGGTGGTGGGATCTTGATCGGTGCCATGGCTGCTGTGGCATTGTTGAAGCTGGCAGGAGTCTGAGATGGCTGCTCATGAACTCGATGAACTATTCGAGGAGGCGACATCAATGCCTTCATCAGTTGTGCCTACGACGTCTGTCTCCCAGCACATCGAGGTAAGCTCCCCAACACTTGATGCGTTGCTCAATCGCCAACTCACCGCACTCCTAGACATGCTAGTAGTCTATGAGCGTCAGAAGGCCCAAGTCCATCGGGTGGATGGCTTAATCATTGGTACTGGCGAGGCTGATTTTACCAAGGGTAATACGCTGTATCCCCTGAATTACAAGGGCAAGCGCTTTCAATTAATAGATGTGCCTGGTATCGAAGGTGATGAGAGCAAGTATGCGCATATGGTTCGTGAAGCCATAGCCAAGGCTCATTTGGTTTTTTATGTCAATGGCACCAACAAAAAACCTGAGAAGGCCACTGCACAGAAAATACGAAATTATCTCAGACTGGGTACGCAAGTCTGTCCCCTAGTAAATGTTCGTGGCAATGCAGATGCATACGAGTTTGAAGAAGATCGTGAATCTCTAAAAAATCATGGTGACTCCACCACTGCATTGCAGCAGACCGAGGAAGTACTTCGCTCAGTATTGGGTAGCAAGGTTATGCAAACCGGCCATTGCGTACAGGGCCTGCTTGCGTTCTCAGCATTGGCGATCGATGCGCAAACCGGACGAACTACTATTCACTCTTCTCGTAGCCGAGATTTAGTCATCCAGCAACGTAATTATCAAAAGCACTTCACATCACGCAAGTCGATGTATGAATTTAGCCAGATACAGTCCGTTGCTAAAGTGCTCCACGACAAGCTATCGACCTTTCGGGAAGACATGATAGAGAGCAACAAGACCAAAGTTTATGAATTACTTGTTGAAAATTTAGAAACATTGAAAAATCTTTACATATCGCACGAAGCATTTGTTGCAAAAACCAAGCCGGAGTTCGATAAGTGCCGCGAAGCAATAAAACAAGCACAAGAAAGATTTGAGCAACTGGTCGTGACCGGACGAAAAAATCTTTGGGAGAAGCTTTTCAACAGCCTCAAAGAGGATGCTGACGAAATTGTCGAGCAAAATTTTGGAGAAAATAAAATCATCTCCAATAAAATTGAACGTGCATTCAAGAATCGACAAGAGTCACTCAAAAATGCATTACAGGAACAGTATGAAAAGTACCTCGCTGATTTACAGAAGGATCTACAACAGGCCATGCGACGGTTACTGGAAGATGTTTCGCGGGTCGAGTTTGAAAAGTTACTCAGTGACTCCGAAAATATGAACATTAACTATAAGACTCCTGAGCTTGGCATCGGTCTTGAATTTGGCGATTATGGCTGGATGGCTTTAAATATTGGTTCTTATGCTGTTGCTGGATTTGGTATCGGTTCCGCGTTCCCAGTGATTGGCAACTTGATAGGTGCTATTGCTGGTGCTGTAGTGGGCGCGCTGGTCAGCTTCATAAAGCACATTTTCACCAGCAAGGGAGAACGCATTCGTAAGGCACAAGGCCAAGTGCAAGAAAAAATAGATGAAGCCTGGTCCGAGGCCCGTAAAGCCTTGCAAGAAGAAAGCAAAACACTTTTCTCGCCTGTGCGCAAGCAGGTTCAGGAAGTTGTTTTGGCACGTGTGCAACAACTTGATGAATCACTCAAACGACCCCTAAAAATAATCGAGCAGCAGATGATGCTGATGAAAAACACTAAAGACCAATTGGAGAAAATGCCTTATGGAACAATTCAAGCAATTTAATGTAGAGAAGCAAGCTGCACTCAAGGAACTGGAGCAATTGCGTGTAGTACTCAACGAACTAGGTGATATGGGTGCTGATGTCAGCAACGAATTGCAAAAAATTGATTCAGCAATACGAACTATTGAGTCTGATGTTCTTCGCATCGCACTTCTCGGTGCCTTTTCTGACGGCAAGACTAGTGTGATTGCCGCTTGGATGGGCAAGGTAATGGCTGATATGAAAATCAATATGGACGAATCCTCTGACCGTTTAGCCATTTATTCACCCGAAGGATTGCCAGAAAAATGTGAGATTGTTGACACCCCTGGCCTTTTTGGTGACAAGGAAAAGTTGGTTGATGGCGAGCAGGTGATGTATGAAGATTTGACAAAACGCTATATCTCCGAAGCGCACTTGATTCTCTATGTGGTGGATGCTACCAACCCACTCAAGGAAAGCCACAACGACATTGTCAAGTGGGTGCTGCGAGATTTGAATAAGCTATCGTCAACCGTTTTTGTGATCAACAAGATGGATGAGGTTACTGATCTGACGGAACAAGTGCTTTTTGATGCACAGGCCACGATCAAGAAAGATAATCTTAAATCTAAGCTGCAGCGTGCAGCAAATCTTAGCCCTGACGAAGTGGCCCAGTTGAAAATTGTTTGTCTGGCATCTAACCCTAATGGGCGTGGCTTGGAATTTTGGTTCAGTAAGCCAGCGCATTATGAAAGTCGATCGCGAATTAATGACCTCAAAGCTATGACAACCCAGGTGCTGCACCGCAACGTCCCAGCCGTATTGATGGCTAAGACCGGCCTGGATGTCGTTCACGATATTGTTGGGCAGCATGTGGTTCGCGCTGAAAATCAATTGATGCAACTCAATATTTTTGCCGAGCAAAATGCAGAAGAGGCGGCACGTATCCGTCAAGATATTTCTAAAGGCCGTCGGGAAGTAAAACAATTGGCTGGTGAATTATTTGAGGAGTTGCAAAACATTGAAAATAGCCTGCTGGGCAAGTTGCGTCCTCTATCCCTAGAAAACATCCGTGACTTCCTTGAGGATGAACTCGGTTATACCGTGGATGGCGTTGGATTTAAGTTGCACTTGAAAATCAAGAGTGCAATTGACCGTTCCTTCGAACAGTCTTCTAAAGTTACCAGTCGTATATCGCAAGATATCGGTCGCCAGCTAAATTCTAGCGAAAGCTTTCTTAATGCCATGGGTGAAAGTGCGTTGAAGTCCATGGGTGGCGCAGCGAAGGGGATTGCCAGCCTGAGTCCAGATGTCATCAAGGGTGCAATATTCGTTGCCCGTGATACACTGAAATCTGTGGCAGGTATTGCAATAAAATTCAAGCCTTGGGAAGCGACCAAACTTGCCGCCTCTATTTCCAAATGGGCGGGTCCTGCGGGAGCAGCTTTTAACCTTGCTTCTGACTTGTTCAGTGCATATAAGGCACATGAATTGGAGCAGGAACTAAAAAGCACCAAAGATTCCATTGCAGAGATAATCAAAAGCTCCTTCAAGGATATTTATGACATCATCGGTGATGACGAAAAGCTGATGGATTTCTTTGCTCCTCAACTCAAAGAATTTGAGAAAATTGTAAAAACCGTTGAGGAACGATCGAAATTCATCAGCACAAGCCAAGAGAAACTCCAAGGGGTGAAGGAAAAGCTGAATGCGCTTAAGTTTGATGCTGCGCGGCTTGAGACAACGGCCTAAACGGATAGCTGGCCTTCGCAAGAACAACGCTCAGCACCGGTCTTCTGCCACCACCCCACGCGATCGATATGCCCATTCGTCCAGTTCCCATGCGTTACCTCGGCTCAGGGTGCTCGGCAGATTCGCTTGTTCTGCACTTGATGCCAGCGGTTGCCAGACTGGTGTTTCACCGGCATCAATGCTGGAGCCGAGGATCGACCAGGTAGCCTTGCTCAGTGCTGGATCCCAAGTTGGGTCCCCTTCCCGCCAACTTTGCAGGCGCTCTCCACTCAAGGTAACCGTCAGTTTGTCGCCCGGATGGAACGTCCCGAGCTTTGTGCTGGCGTCTGGTCGTACCCAGTCGCAGGCCCATCCGGACCGAGTGCCTCCTGTCGGACCGAGTGCGGCAAGATGCTAAGCAACTGGCATGAGGTGCCTAGCCCCCCCAGGAACATAAATGCGTTGGCAATGGTACTGGTCGTTGTGGTGCCGTCCTGTGCCGAGACGGGACTACTCAGCCCAACACCCATGGCAGCGAGCAGCGTTGTCAATACCAGCTTGAGTTTGTTCATGATTAACGCTCCAGAGACCGATCACTACGCCTAGCCAACCTAGTATGCGAGCCTATGACCATAACTCAGCCATGTGAGTTCTTGGTCTTTTCGCAGGCTTTTCATTCGTGAACTAAATGTGCATTGCTGACACTGCACGACCTTGGTTTGACCTTTGTCAGAAGGAAGCCGCTAATGTGGCGCCTGAAACCGGCGCGGATGCACGGGTCGTCCACGTCACAATAGACGGCTTACCGAGTCGCGCAATGGCTGCAACGGGTCGAAAGTGCCTGTTCGCTGGTCCGAAGAGCAGCCGTTCGCGACTCCGCCAGGCGGTGACCGCATCGGATGTCCGATGAGCACGTCAAATCGGTCTTTGATTTCGGCAAACCGTTGAAGGCTGAGCGGCCGCTTAGAAGTCGGCCTTCACACACGGGGTGCAACCACGAACGGCAGCAATCGCTGCAACGCCGTCATCCCAGCCAGCCGCGCCTCTGCACTTCCCGCCGCTACCATCCCCCGGATGCCCACCACCCACCTCCTCTACCTGCACGGCTTTCGCTCGTCGCCGCAGTCGGCCAAGTCGCGGATGATGGCCGCGCGCGTGGCGGCGGAGCATCCGTCCGTCACCTGGTGGTGCCCGCAGTTGCCGCCCTCGCCCGCCGCGGCAGCAGCGCTGATCGAACGTGGCACGGCCGATTGGCCGGCGGATCGCATGGCCGTGGTCGGCTCCTCATTGGGCGGCTTTTATGCCACCTGGCTGGCCCAGCGGCGCGGTTGCCGGGCGGTGGTGCTGAACCCGGCCGTCGATCCGGCGCGCGATCTGACGGCGCACATCGGCGAGCAGACCGCGTGGCACGACCCGCAGGCGCGCTTTTTCTTCCGCCCTGAATACATCGACGAGTTGCGCGCGCTCGAATCCGGCCCGCTGCACCACCCCGAGCGCTTCTTGGCCGTCATCGCCAAGGGCGACGAGCTGCTGGACTGGCGCGAGATGTGCGGCCGCTACACGGGCGCCACGATCCGCCTGCTGGAAGGCAGCGACCACGCGCTGTCGGACTTCGACCAGCACATCGACGCGGTGCTGGATTTTCTGGAACTTGCCGGCTGAGGCCCCGCTCTCACCCCGGTGCCGGCGGCGCCGGGCGCCACTCAAAAGTATTATTTTGATAGCTGTCAGCGCTTGTCCAGCAAGCGCTGAAGGCAGATTTCTTGCTTAAACCTTCGGCAGCACACACCACCGTTCGCGTGTGCGCCCCCCGCCTTCTAGAGCCTGCCCATGACCCCCGATTCCGCCACCCGCTACGGCACCGTCAGCCGCACGCTGCACTGGGGCATGGCCCTGGGCCTGGGGTGGATGTTTGCCTCGGCCATCACGCACAGCCTGGCCGAGAAGTCGGCGCTCGACGCCTTTCTGTGGCCCACGCACAAGCATGTGGGCAGTCTGCTGATGCTGCTGGTGCTGCTGCGCGGCGCCTGGGCGCTGATGAATGCGGGGCGGCGCCCGCCTTCGGTCGGCACGCTGGCGCACCTGGGGCATCTGGGGTTGTACGGGCTGATGGTGGCGATCCCCTTCATCGGCCTGCTGCGCCAGTACGGCTCGGCCCGCGCCTTTTCGCCGCTGGGCCTGCCGGTGTTTCCGGGCCGCGATGCGGACACGGCGGTGAAGTGGATGACCGACCTGGGCGGCGCGCTGCACGGCGAACTGGGCTGGGCGCTGCTGGCGCTGACGGTGGGCCACGTCTTCATGGCCTTCTGGCACCGCCGCCGCGGGCCGGACGTGCTGCCGCGCATGCTGGGCTGACCGCCGGCGCCGGCCTGCCATGGCCGGGGATGGGACAATCGCCCCCCTCTATGCATGTACTTTTCGACGAGGCCGGCAAATTCCTGGCGGGCCGCATTCTTTCCGAGGCCGAGGCCTCGGCGCAGGTGGAGCTGGACTCCGGCAAGCGCGTCAAGGTCAAGTCGGCCAACCAGCTGCTGCGCTTCGACAAACCCGCGCCGGCCGAGCTGATGGCCCAGGCCGCGCCCCTGGCGGCTGAGATCGAGTTGCCGCTGGCCTGGGAGTTCGCGCCCGAGGCCGAGTTCGGCTTCGGCGAACTGGCGGCCGACTACTTCGGCGGCACGCCGGGCGTGGCGCAGCAGGCCGCCATGCTGCTGGCGCTGTACGAGGCGCCGCACTACTTCCGCCGCGCCGGCAAGGGCCGCTTCAAGAAGGCGCCGGCCGACATCGTGGCGCAGGCGCTGGCCGCCATCGAGAAGAAGAAGCAGATCGCCGCGCAGATCAGCGCCTGGGCCGACGAGCTGGCTGCGGGCAGCACGCCGGGGCCGATCCGCGAGCAGCTGTACAAGATCCTGTTCCGGCCCGACAAGAACGCGCCCGAATACAAGGCCGTGGTGGAGGCCGCGCGCGCCACGCAGCTGGCGCCGCTGGCGCTGCTGCAGAAGGCGGGCGCCATCGAATCGGCCTACCAGTTCCACTGGCAGCGCTTTCTGTTCGAGAACTTTCCCAAGGGCACGGGCTTTCCGGCGCTGCAGGCGCCGGCCATCACCGACGAGCTGCCGCTGGCCGACGTGCAGGCGTATTCGATCGACGACTCGTCGACCACCGAGATCGACGATGCGCTGTCGCTGCAGGGCCTGGGCACGGGCACGGTGGTGCTGGGCATCCACATCGCCGCGCCGGGGCTGGCCGTGCAGCCGGGCGACGCGCTGGACGCGCTGGCGCGCGCGCGCCTGTCCACCGTGTACATGCCGGGCTACAAGATCACCATGCTGCCCGACGACGTGGTGGAAGCCTACACGCTGAGCGAAGGGCGCCCGGTGCCGGCGGTGTCGCTGTACGTCACGCTCGACGAGGCCACGCTGGAGGTGCAGGCCACCGAGACCAGGCTGGAGCGCGTGCCCATCGTGGCCAACCTGCGGCACGACCAGATCGACCACCTGATCGCTGACGACTGGCTGGCCGGCGGCCATGTTTCGAACAAAATCGAGGCTGAGGCCTTGCCCATCAAGCGCGAGCAGCTATCATTTTTGTATAAACTGGCGCAGCACCTGAAGCACCAGCGCGAGCTGGTGCGCGGCAAGCCCGAGACCTTCAACCGGCCCGACTACAGCTTCAAGCTGGCCGGGCACGACGGCGACGTGCCCACGGGCGACGAACAGGTGCTGATCACCACGCGCCAGCGCGGCGCGCCGCTGGACGTGATCGTCTCCGAGCTGATGATCCTGGCCAACAGCACCTGGGGCCAGTGGCTGGCGCACCTGGGCGTGCCCGCCATCTACCGCAGCCAGGCCAGCCTGCTGCCGGGCGTGAAGGTGCGCATGGGCGCCAAGGCGCTGCCGCATGCCGGCATCGGCGTGCCCAGCTATGCGTGGAGCACCTCGCCGCTGCGCCGCTACGTCGACCTGGTGAACCAGTGGCAGCTGATCGCCGCCGCGCGCCACGGCCAGACGGCCGCGCTGGCCGCGCCCTTCAAACCCAAGGACGCGCAGCTGTTCGCCGTCATCAGCGCCTTCGACGCCGCCTACAGCGCCTACAACGCGCACCAGGCCAGCATGGAGCGCTTCTGGACGCTGAAGTACCTGCGCCAGCACGGCATCACCGAGCTGACGGCCAGCCTGATCAAGGAGCAGGCTGGCGGCGCCTGGCTGGCGCGCGCCGACACGCTGCCGCTGGTGTTCACCGTGCTGGGCGCGCAGGGCCTGCCGCGCGGCACGCAGGTGCGCGTGCGGCTGGGGCAGATCGACGACATCGCGCTGGACGTGGGCGGCACCGTGATCGAGGTGCTGGACGCCGACACGCCGCCCACCGACAACGGCGTCGAGGACGAAGATGAGACTTCTGCCGCAGGGCCGATCGCCATCGCCGTGGACGTGAGCGAAGCCGAGGGCGCCAGCGCCGATAATCCGGCCCCGTGATGCTGCGCGCGCAACGCCTTCCCTCGCTCAAGACCCTGACCACGCTGCAATGGGCGCTGGGGCTGTCGGTGCTGCTGCACGCGGCGCTGCTCACCATCCGCTTCGTCGATCCGGAAGGCTTCAAGCGCGTGTTCCAGGACACCACGCTCGACGTGGTGCTGGTCAACGCCGAGTCCGACGAAAAGCCCGAGAAGCCCCAGGCACTGGCCCAGGCCACGCTGGCCGGCGGCGGCGAGGCGGCCGACAAGCGCATGGTCAGCACGCCACTGCCGCCGGCGCCGGTCGAGTCGCCCGGCGATTCGGCCGTCAACGAGAACCAGCGCCGCATCGACAGCATGCTGGAGCAGCAGGAGCAGCTGCTGGCCCAGGTGCGCCAGCAACTGGCCACCATGCCCAAGGTGGACCCGCAGAAGCTGAACCAGGACCCCGAGGCCCAAGCGCAGGAAGAACGCCGCCAGCAGCTGCAGAAGCTGCTGGCCGCCATCGAACGCCGGGTGGAGGAAGAAAACTCGCGCCCACGCAAGCGCTACCTGAGCCCGGCCACGCTGGGCATCACCTACGCCGTGTACTACGATGAGATGCGCCGCAAGATCGAGGCCGAGGGCACGGCCAACTTTCCGCAGGTGGCCGGGCGCAAGCTGTATGGCGAGCTGCTGATGTCGCTGCTGATCAACCACGACGGCCGCATCCTGGATGCGCGCGTCACGCGCAGTTCGGGCAATCGAAACCTCGACCGCCTGGCCGAGATCATCGCCTCGCGCGCCGCACCCTTCGGCAACTTCACCGCCGCCATGCGCAAGGACACGGACCAGTTCGACGTCACCGCGCGCTTCAGGTTCACGCACGAGCAGACGCTGGAGACGACGCTGCAGTCCGACCAGTTGACGACGACGGTGCAGGAATTGAAATGACCCGCCTGAGTCGCCTGCAGCGCCACGTGCTCGTCGCCAGAGGCGCCGGCTCTTCGGCCCGTCCAGACCTGCGCAGGCAGGTCTGGAGCTGCGGGCCTCAGCCCCCCAGGGGGACAACGCTGGCGGCCGGCGCAGGGCTGGCCACGGCGTTCCGGGGCGGCCTGCTCCGCGGCCTTGCGTCGAGCTTGCTGCGCAACCCTGCGTGGTTGCCCATGCCCGCCGGCTGGCAATAAACCCGGATATGCGAAGACTGGGCCGCTGGTTGTTGCTGGTGCTGGTGGCCGGCCTGGCGCTGCAGCTGTTCTTCATCGGCCGCATCGCGCTGATGAGCGTGGTCGATCCGCAGTCCACCGCCTTCCAGCGCTCCGAGGCCTGGCGCATCGCCAACACCGGCGCGCTGCGCTGGCGCCAGGACTGGCGCGACTACGACCAGATTTCCGACCACCTCAAGCGCGCCGTCATCGCGGCCGAGGACGACAGCTTTGCCAGCCACGAGGGCGTGGACTGGGACGCCATCGAGAAGGCCTGGGAGCGCAACGCCCAGGCCGAGGAGGCCGCCGCCCAGCGCGCCGCGCAGAACAAGCCCGCGCGGCCGCTGCGCATCCGCGGTGGCTCCACCATCACGCAGCAACTGGCCAAGAACCTGCTGCTGTCGGGCGAGCGCACGCTGCTGCGCAAGGGGCAGGAGCTGGTGCTGACCTACGCGCTGGAGCACATGCTGACCAAACGGCGCATTCTCGAGATCTACCTGAACAGCGTGGAATGGGGCGAAGGCGTGTTCGGCGCCGAAGCGGCCGCGCAGCACTATTTCAAGAAGAGCGCCGCACAGCTCAGCGCCTGGGAGGCCGCCCGCCTGGCCGTGATGCTGCCGCGCCCGCGCCACTTCGAGAAGCAGCCGAAGTCGCGCTACCTGGCCAGCCGCACCAACACCATCGTGGCGCGCATGCGCAGCGCCGAGCTGCCATGAAGCCCGCCATGGCGTCCACACCGCGCTTCAATTTCAAGAGCTGCTTGCGCCCGTTCAAAAACGATTTCAGATGAATTTCCATTTCAAAACGTTGCACAGCATGCGCCAGCAGCTATCATTAGCATAGTCATGAGAATCCTCGGCATCGACCCCGGCCTGCGCACCACGGGCTTTGGCGTGCTCGACGTGGAGGGCCCCGCGCTGCGCTACGTGGCCAGCGGCGTGATCCAGACCGCGCAGGCCGAACAGGGCAACCTGCCGGCGCGGCTGAAGGTGCTGTTCGACGGCATCCGCGAGCTGCAGGCGCGCTACCAGCCCGACGTGGCGGCGGTCGAGATCGTGTTCGTCAACGTCAACCCGCAGGCCACGCTGCTGCTGGGCCAGGCGCGCGGCGCCTGCGTGACGGCGCTGGTGGCCGGCGAGCTGCCGGTGGCCGAATACACCGCGCTGCAGATGAAGCAGGCCGTGGCCGGCCACGGCAAGGCCGCCAAGGCGCAGGTGCAGGCCATGGTGCAGCGCCTGCTGCAACTGCCCGCCGCCCCGCGCCCCGATGCCGCCGACGCGCTGGGCCTGGCCATCACGCACGCCCACGCCGGCCGCGCCGTGGCGCTGCTGCACGCGGCGGGCGCCGGGCGCAGCACCAGCAGCATGTACAAGCGACGCTGATTCTTTAGGTTGGGGCGATCGGTGCTGCCCCGTCAGGCTGTTTCGCGTTCCCAAAGACGGCTAGCGCGTGCGCGATGCGATGACGAAATGACCTCGCTGCGCTTCGATGACGGCAGCTGCGCCGCCATGACGCCAGCCAAGGGCGAGGCCTTCCGCGCATCACTGACGTCATTTCGTCATCACGCCGCGCAGCGGCGGAGTCATGGCGTCAGCAGTCAAAAGTTGGAACGCGCAGCGGTATCAGACGCCGGCAACACTGGTTTTCTTGGGAGCGGGCGCAGGCGCGAGGGCGCCGCTCACCAGGCCCGCACCAGCTGCGCGAAGCCAGCCGGCGCCTTCTTCTCGTCCTCGAAGCTGACGATCTCGTAGGCGTCTTCGCGCGCCAGCAGTGCGCGCAGCAACTGGTTGTTGAGCGCGTGGCCCGAGCGGAAGGCGCTGTACGCCGCCAGCATGGGCTGGCCGACGCAGTACAGGTCGCCGATGGCGTCGAGGATCTTGTGCTTGGCGAACTCCTCGGCGTAGCGCAGGCCGTCCACGTTCAGCACCTTGGTGTCGTCCATGACGATGGCGTTGTCGAGCCCGCCGCCCAGTGCCAGGCCGTTGGCGCGCATCATCTCCACGTCCTTGCTGAAGGCGAAGGTGCGGGCACGGGCGATGTCGCGGCTGTAGCGGCCCGAGCCCATGTCGAACGTGACCTGCTGGCCGGTGGAATCGACCGCCGGGTGCTGGAAGTCGATCTCGAAGCTGAGCGTGAAGCCGTGGTGCGGCTCCAGCCGCGCCCACTTGAGCTGGTCGCCCTCGCCTTCGCGCACTTCCACGGGCTTGAGCACGCGCAGGAACCGCTTGGGCGCGTTCTGCAGTTCGATGCCGGCGCTTTGCAGCAGGTAGACGAAGGACGAGGCCGAGCCATCGAGGATGGGCACTTCCTCGGCCGTGATGTCGATGTAGAGGTTGTCCAGGCCCAGGCCGGCGCACGCCGACATCAGGTGCTCCACCGTGCGCACCTTCGCGTCACCGTGCGACAGCGTGGAGGCCAGGCGCGTGTCGGTCACCGACCGGGCGTTCACCGGAATGTCCACCGGCTCGGGCAGGTCGATGCGGCGGAACACGATGCCGGTGTCGGGCGGTGCCGGGCGCAGCGTCAGCTCCACCCGCTCGCCGCTGTGCAGGCCGACGCCCACGGCGCGCGTGAGGGACTTGAGGGTGCGTTGCGCAAGCATCCGCATATTTTAAGTGCTCCGCGTCAACGGCGCTTACAAGCCAAATCAGGCTTCAGCGCCCGTCCAACAAGCGCAGACAGCTATCAATACAATAGCCTTCAAGTGCTTGATTCATCCGCCGCCCGGGCCGATGCCAGGAACGCCGCCGAAGAGCTTGGCCCGCCCTGGGGCGTTGCCCATGCTGAAAGAAGGAGGAAGCAGACCTGTCACGTTTCCCGCGCCGCCGGCCCCCACCCCAACCCTCCCCCAGCGGGGGAGGGAGCGAATGCCGGGCTGCGCAGCAAGCCCGGAAAGGGCCGCGGAGCAGACCATGCGCGAACGCCGCGGCCGGACCTGCGCCGGCCGCCAGCGTTGTCCCCCTCCGGGGGAAGGCGCGTCAGCGCCTCAGGGGGGATGCTCAGTCTGCCTGCTTGCGCAGGAACGCCGGGATCTCGAAGTCGTCCATGCCGCCCGAGGACAGCGCGTCGACCTTGGCCGCCGCCTGGGTGCGGTTGGTGCGCCACACGCTGGGCACGGCCATGTTGCCGTAGTCGGGCTGCTGCGCGGCGTGGCCGGCCGGTGCACCGCCCACGGACTGGTTCAGCGTCGGCACGTGGAACGGCACGTTGTCGGTGCCGGTGCGCAGGCCGCCCTGCACCACGGTGATGGGCTGGCGGCGCACGCCCTGGCGCGACAGGCCGGTGGCCAGCACGGTGACGCGGATGTCGTCGCCCAGCGAATCGTCGTAGGCGGCGCCGTAGATCACGTGCGCTTCCGGCGAGGCGTAGGCGCGGATGGTGTTCATGGCCTCGCGCGACTCGTTCAGCTTGAGCGAACCCTTGGACGCGGTGACCAGCACCAGCACGCCCTTGGCGCCCGACAGGTCGATGCCCTCCAGCAGCGGGCAGGCCACAGCCTGCTCGGCGGCGATGCGGGCGCGGTCGGGGCCGCTGGCGGTGGCCGTGCCCATCATGGCCTTGCCGGGCTCGCCCATCACGGTGCGCACGTCCTCGAAGTCGACGTTCACGTTGCCGTAGTTGTTGATGATCTCGGCGATGCCGCCGACGGCGTTCTTCAGCACGTCGTTGGCCTGGGCGAAGGCTTCTTCCTGGGTGATGTCGTCACCCAGCACCTCGAGCAGCTTCTCGTTCAGCACCACCACCAGCGAGTCGACGTTGGCTTCCAGTTCGGCCAGGCCGGCTTCGGCGTTGGTCATGCGGCGGCCGCCTTCCCAGTCGAAGGGCTTGGTGACCACGGCCACGGTGAGGATGCCCATGTCCTTGGCGATGCGGGCGATCACCGGTGCGGCGCCGGTGCCGGTGCCGCCGCCCATGCCGGCGGTGATGAACAGCATGTGCGCACCACGGATGGCCTGGCGGATGTCGTCCGACGCGGCCTCGGCGGCCTCGCGGCCCTTGTCGGGCTTGCTGCCCGCGCCCAGGCCGCTGTTGCCCAGCTGGATGGCCGCACCCGCCAGCGTGCGGCTGAGCGCCTGCGCATCGGTGTTGGCGCACACGAACTCGACACCCTGGACCTGGCGCGAAATCATGTGGTCGACGGCATTGCTGCCGCCGCCGCCAACGCCGATCACCTTGATCTGGGTGCCCGCGTGAAATCCGTCCGTCTCAATCATCTCGATGCTCATGGTGTCACTCCTTGTCTGCCTGCAGTTGCCGTGGTTGGAAAGAAATTGAAATAGCTGTTGTTGTCATGGACCTGATGCGCTTGCTGAAGGGCCCAGGTCGGCGGCCCCGTGCTCTGCCAATGAGGGGTCATCAAAAGTTCCCCACGATGAAATCCTTGAAGCGGCCGAACGCCGTCTTCACACCGCTCGACTTCTGCGCCACCTTGTAGCCGCGCAGCCGTGCGGCGCGCGCCTCTTCCATCAGCCCCATCACGGTGGCCGCGCGCGGCTGCGCCACCATGTCGGACAGGGCGCGTGAGTACTTGGGCACGCCACGCCGCACGGGCTTGAGGAAGATGTCCTCGCCCAGCTCGACGATGCCCGGCATGACGGCGCTGCCGCCCGTCAGCACCACGCCGGAGGACAGCACCTCCTCGAAGCCGGAATCGCGAATCACCTGCTGCACCAGCGAGAAGATTTCCTCCACGCGCGGCTCGATCACGCCGGCCAGCGCCTGCTTGCTCAGCATGCGCGGCGTGCGGTCGCCCAGGCCCGGCACCTCGACCTGCGTGTCGGCGTCGGCCAGCAGTTGCTTGGCGCAGCCGCTGGCCACCTTGATGTCCTCGGCGTCCATGGTGGGCGTGCGCAGGGCCATGGCGATGTCGCTGGTGATCAGGTCGCCGGCGATCGGGATCACCGCCGTGTGGCGGATGGAGCCGCCGGCGAAGATGGCCACGTCGGTGGTGCCGGCACCGACGTCGACGCAGGCCACGCCCAGTTCGCGCTCGTCGTCGGTCAGCACCGCCTGCGCCGAGGCCAGCGGGTTCAGCATCAGCTGGTCCACGTCGAGGCCGCAGCGGCGCACGCACTTGATGATGTTCTCGGCCGCGCTCTGCGCGCCGGTGACGATGTGCACCTTGGCTTCCAGCCGCATGCCGCTCATGCCCACGGGCTCACGCACGTCCTGGCCGTCGATGACGAATTCCTGCGGCTCGACCAGCAGCAGGCGCTGGTCGCTGGAGATGTTGATGGCCTTGGCGGTCTCGACCACGCGCTGCACGTCGGCGTGGGTGACTTCCTTGTCCTTCACCGCCACCATGCCGGTGGAGTTGATGCCGCGGATGTGGCTGCCGGTGATGCCGGTGTAGACGCGACCGATCTTGCAGTCGGCCATCAGCTCGGCCTCTTTCAGCGCCTGCTGGATGCTGGCAACGGTGGCGTCGATGTTGACCACCACGCCGCGCTTCAGGCCGTTGCTGGGGGCCACCCCCAGGCCGGCGAGCTTGAGGTCGCCGCCGGCCAGCACCTCGCCCACCACCACCATGATCTTGGCGGTGCCGATGTCGAGGCCGACGATCAAATCCTTGTACTCTTTTGCCATGAAGTTACCAGTCGTTCTTGCTTTCTTCTTGTGTCTCAGCGCGTGGCCGCGGGCTTGCCGGGCGGCGTGTCGGGGCGCACGGTGGTGACACCGCGCAGCCGCAGCGCATAACCGCCCGGATGCCGCAAATCCGCCGCCTCGACGGCCTCCACCGGGCGCTGATGGCGCGCCGCCACTTCCTTGACCGTGCCCACGAACTGCTTCAGGCGCGCCGCCAGCGCGGGCGGCTCGCCATGGCCCAGCTCGATCACGGCCCCGTTGTCCAGTTCGGCCTGCCAGTTGCCGCGCGACTGCAGCGCCAACTGCGCGATCTGGGCATCCAGCGGCGCCACCAGCGGGTTCAGCAGGCGGTGCATGGCCAGCACCTGTGCGGCCTGCCCCTCGGGCCCGGCCAGCACGGGCAGTTCGTCGTCGCTCAGGTCGTTGCCGCCAGCGGCCTCGAACACCTCGCCGAAGCTGTTGACCAGCGGCGTATCGTCGCCCTCACCCCAGTGCGCCACGGCCCGGTGCTCCTGCAGGATCACGTTCAGCCGCCCCGGAAACTCGCGCTGCACCACCGCCCTGCGCACCCAGGGCGCGGCCTGGAAGGCGGCCTGCGCACTGGCCAGATCCAGCGTGAAGAAGTTGCCCGACAGGCGCGGCGCCACGGCCGCGCGCAGGCTGGTGGCGCTGTTGTGCGTGGTGTCGCCCGCCACCACGATCTGGCGGATGGCGAAGGCCGGGTTGCGCAGCGCCCACCACAGCCCGGCCGCCAGGCAGGCCAGCACCAGGCCCGTGACGAGCAGCGAAGTCGTCACGTTCATCAGGCGCACATCGACCGGCACCGGCAGGCTGTTCGTCATGCGCGCGCCTCCGTGGTGGGCGGGTAATCCAGCGAGGCGCTGGCCAGCAGCTGCAGGCACAGCGTTTCGTAATCGGTGCCCGCCGCCTGGGCCGCCATGGGCACCAGCGAGTGGCTGGTCATGCCGGGCGAGGTGTTGATCTCCAGCAGGTAGGGCTGGCGCGTGGCGGCGTCGATCATGACGTCGATGCGGCCCCAGCCGCGGCAGCCGAGCACGCGGTAGGCCTTGAGCACCAGTTGCTGGATCGCCGCTTCCTCACCGGCCGGCAGGTCGCACGGCACGCGGTATTCGGTGACGTCGGTGAAGTACTTGTTCTGGTAGTCGTACTGGCCTTCGGGCGCGACGATGTGGATCACCGGCAGCGCGCGGGCGTCGCCGCCGGTGCCCAGGACCGGGCAGGTCACCTCGTCGCCGGCGATGAACTCCTCGCACAGGATGTCGGCGTCCAGCGCCGCGGCGTCGGCCAGGGCCTGTTCCATCTGGTCGGCGCTGGTGACCTTGGTCACGCCCAGCGACGAGCCTTCGCGCACCGGCTTGACGATCAGCGGCAGGCCCAGCGCGGCGGGAATGGCGCGCACGCGCTCGGGTGTGTATTCGCTGCGGTGCAGCAGCACGTAGCGCGGCGTCGGCAGGCCTTCGGCCAGCCACACGCGCTTGGTCATCACCTTGTCGATGGCCATGCTGGAGGCCATGACGCCGGCGCCGGTGTACGGAATGCCCAGCAGCTCCAGCGCGCCCTGCACCGTGCCGTCTTCGCCGTAGCGGCCGTGCAGCGCGATGAAGCAGCGGGTGAAGCCCTGCTTCTTCAATTCGTCCATCGGCTGGGCGGCCGGGTCGAAGGCATGCGCGTCGACGCCGCGGGCGCGCAGTGCGGCCAGCACACCCTGGCCGGACATCAGCGACACCTCGCGCTCGGCCGACTGGCCCCCCATCAGCACCGCCACTTTTCCGAATTGAACGTCTTGTTGCACCATGGTCGTCTTGTTCAGCCCGGATTATGCTCAGTTTTTTGTAGCATTTCAACGACTTTTGCGGGAATACCACCAATCGAGCCCGCACCCATGCACATCACCACGTCGCCGGCCTGCGCCTGTGCGGCGATCAGCGCCGGCAGATCGGCCACGTCGCCCACGAACACCGGCTCCACGCGGCCCGCCACGCGCAGCGCGCGCGCCAGCGAACGGCCGTCGGCGGCGACGATGGGCTCCTCGCCGGCGGCATAGACCTCGGTCAGCACCACGTGGTCGGCACTGCCGATGACCTTGACGAAATCCTCGAAGCAGTCGCGCGTGCGGGTGTAGCGGTGCGGCTGGAAGGCCAGCACCAGCCGCCGCCCCGGAAACGCGCCGCGCGCCGCCGCCAGCGTGGCCGCCATCTCGACCGGGTGGTGGCCGTAGTCGTCGATCACGGTGAAGCTGCCGCCGCCCCTGGCCGGCAGATCGCCATAGCGCTGGAAGCGCCGGCCCACGCCCTTGAACTCGGCCAGCGCCTTCTGCAGCGCCGCGTCGTCGATGCTCAGCTCGGTCGCCACGGCGATGGCCGACAGCGCGTTCAGCACGTTGTGCTCGCCCGCCAGGTTCAGCACCACCGGCAGATCGGGCAGCTGCACGCCATTGCGGCGCTGCACGGTGAAGTGCATCTGGCCGTGCGCCGCGCGCACGTCGACGGCGCGCACCTGCGCATCCTCGGCAAAGCCGTAGGTGATGACCGGGCAGGCCAGGTTGCCGGCGATCTCGCGCACCGCCGGGCTTTCGAGGCACAGGATGGCGGTGCCGTAGAACGGCATCTTGTGCAGGAAGTCGACGAAGGCCTGCTTCAGCTTGCCGAAGTCGTGGCCGTAGGTCTCCATGTGGTCGGCGTCGATGTTGGTGACGACGGCCATCACGGGCAGCAGGTTGAGGAAGGAGGCGTCGGATTCATCGGCCTCGACCACGATGTAGTCGCCCGAGCCCAGCCGCGCGTTGGCGCCGGCACTGTTCAGGCGCCCGCCGATGACGAAGGTCGGGTCCAGCCCGCCCTCGGCCAGCACGCTGGCCACCAGGCTGGTGGTCGTCGTCTTGCCGTGCGTGCCTGCAATGGCGATGCCCTGCTTCAGGCGCATCAGCTCGGCCAGCATCATGGCGCGCGGCACCACGGGAATGCGCCGCTCGCGCGCGATCAGCACCTCGGGGTTGTCAGGCTTGACGGCGGTGGAGGTGACCACCGCGTCCGCGCCCTCCACATTGGCGGCGGCGTGGCCGATGAAGGTGCGGATGCCCATGCCGGCCAGGCGCCGCAGCGTGGCGCCATCAGCAAGGTCGGAGCCGGACACCGTGTAGCCCAGGTTGTGCAGCACCTCGGCGATGCCGCTCATGCCGGCGCCGCCGATGCCGACGAAGTGGATGTGGCGGATGGCGTGCTTCATGCCGTTAGCTCCTCACAGGCGGCGACCACGTCCTCCACGGCGTTTGTTTTCTGCATCGTTTTGGCCTTCTGCGCCGCCTGCACCAGCGCGGAACGCTCTTTTTTCTGAAGCAGATCAGCCAGGCCTTGCGGCGTCAGATCGCGCTGCTGGATCAGCCAGCCCGCACCCTGGTCGACCAGGAACTTCGCGTTGGTGGTCTGGTGGTCGTCCACCGCGTGCGGAAACGGCACGAACAGCGCGGCGGCGCCGATGGCGGCGATCTCGGTCACGGTGGTGGCGCCGGCGCGGCAGATCACCAGATCGGCGTCGGCATAGGCGCGCGCCATGTCGTCGATGAAGGGCACGCACTCGGCCTGCACGCCGGCGGCCTGGTAGTTGGCGCGCAGCGCGTCGATCTGCTTGGCGCCGCTCTGGTGCAGCACGATGGGGCGCTGCGCGGGCGGCATCAGCGCCAGTGCCTTGGGCACCACCTCGTTCAGCGCCTGCGCGCCCAGGCTGCCGCCCACCACCAGCACCTTCAGTGGGCCACTGCGGCCGGCAAAACGCTCGGCCGGCGCGGGGACTTGCTTGAACGCGGCGCGCAGCGGGTTGCCCACCCACTGCACCTTGCGCGCCTTCGGTAAGACGCCGGGGAAGGCGGTGAACACGCGATCGGCCACGCCGGCCAGCACCTTGTTGGCCATGCCGGCGACCGAGTTCTGCTCGTGCAGCACCAGCGGCTTGTTCAGGGCCACGCCCATCAGGCCACCGGGAAAGGTGATGTAGCCGCCCAGGCCCACCAGCACGTCGGGCTTCACGCGGCGGATCACGCCGATGCTTTGCCCGAAGGCTTTCAGCAGGCGCAGCGGCAGCAGCACCAGGGTCGACACGCCCTTGCCGCGCACGCCGCCGAATTCCACCGCCTCGAAGTCGAAGCCGCGCGGCGGCACCAGTTGTGCCTCCATGCTGGCGGGGGCGCCCAGCCAGTGCACGCGCCAGCCGCGCGCGCGCAGCGCCTCGGCCACGGCCAGGCCCGGAAAGATGTGGCCGCCGGTGCCGCCGGCCATCACGAGCGCGCACTTGGCGCTCATGCGCGGCCTCCGGTCGTCAGGGGCAGCGCCTCAACAGGGGGGACTTGCTGAATTTTTTGATTCAACAAAAACGCCTCTAGCTCTCGATTTACGGGCGCCAGCAGCTTCTTTTTTTGAATCGAAGAATGGCGCCAAATGGCTATCGCCTGATTTGCTGCACTGAAGCGCCTCATGCCCGGCCTCCGTGCATGAGCCATGCCGCACGGCGGCATGCTGCGCTGCGCGCACGGCCGGTTTTGGCGAAACCGTCGCCTCATGCCCGGCCTCCGTGCATGAGGCGACGGTTTTCAACATCGACCCGCAGCACGATGGCAATGGCCACCATGTTGGCCAAAATGGCCGAGCCGCCGTAGCTCATGAAGGGCAGCGTCAGCCCCTTGGTGGGCAGCGCGCCCAGGTTCACGCCGATGTTGATGAAGGCCTGGAAGCCCAGCCACAGGCCGATGCCCTGCGCCACCAGGCCGCTGAACACGCGGTCCAGCGCGATGGCCTGGCGGCCGATGACCATGATGCGGCGCGTGAGCCACATGAACAGGAAGATCACGCACACCAGCCCGACCAGGCCGAACTCCTCGCCGATGATGGCGGTGAGAAAGTCGGTGTGCGCCTCGGGCAGCCAGTGCAGCTTCTCCACGCTGCCGCCCAGGCCAACGCCGAACACCTCGCCCCGGCCGATGGCGATCAGCGCGTGCGACAGCTGGTAGCCCTTGCCCAGCGCGTGCTCCTCGCTCCACGGGTCGAGGTAGGCAAAGATGCGCTCGCGCCGCCAGGGCGAGGCCCAGATCATGGCGGCGAAGATGCCCACCAGCACGAAGGCGATGAGGAAGAACATGCGCGCGTTCACGCCACCCAGGAACAGGATGCCCATGGCGATGACCGCGATCACCATGAAGGCGCCCATGTCGGGCTGCGCCAGCAGCAGCAGGCCCACCACGCCCACCGCCACGCCCATGGGCAGAACGGCGCGGAAGAAGCGCTCCTTCACGTCCATCTTGCGCACCATGTAGTCGGCGGCGTACAGCAGCACGGCGATCTTCGCCAGCTCGGACGGCTGGAAGCTGATGGGACCGAGCGAGATCCAGCGGCGCGCGCCGTTGACCATGTTGCCGATGTGCGGGATCAGCACCGCGATCAGCAAAGCCAGCGACACCACGAACAGCCACGGCGCCATCTTCTCCCACCAGTCCATGCGCACCTGGAAGGTGATCAGCGCCGCCACGAAGGACAGCAGGATCCAGAACGCGTGGCGCATGGCGAAGTGGTTGGGCGAATAGCGCTCGAAGCGCGGGTTGTCGGGCAGCGCGATGCTGGCCGAATACACCATCACCAGGCCCCAGGCCAGCAGGGCTACGCAGACCCAGATCAGCGCCTGGTCGAACCCCAGCAGGCGCGACGGCGTGCTGGCCGTGCGCGCGTATTCCATGCCACCGATGCGCACCGGCAGGTCGTCCACGCGCTGGCGGCTGCGCGGCTTGCGCGGCTTCTTGCCTGCGGGCGGCGTCAGTGTTTCTGCGGCGGCTGTCATGACAGCACCTCCATCTCGGTTCCCTCGGCCAGCGCCAGGTCGCGCACGGCGGCGCGGAACACCTCCGCGCGCTCGGCGTAGTCCTTGAACATGTCCAGGCTGGCGCAGGCGGGCGACAGCAGCACGGCATCGCCGGGGTGTGCCCGCGCGCGCGCCTGGGCCACCGCATCGGCCATGCCGGTGGCGTCCAGCAGCGGCACGCCGGCATCGGCCAGCGCGGCGCGCACCTGCGGCGCATCGCGGCCGATCAGCACCACCGCCCGCACGAAGCGCGACACGGGCGCCGCCAGCGGCGTGAAGTCCTGCCCCTTGCCGTCGCCGCCCAGGATCACCACCAGCTTGCGCTCGGCGCCCAGGCCCTCCAGCGCGGCCACGGTGGCGCCCACGTTGGTGCCCTTGCTGTCGTCGAAGTACTCGATGCCGCCCAGCAGGCCGATGGATTCGACGCGGTGCGGCTCGCCGCGGTATTCGCGCAGGCCGTACAGCATCGGGCCGAGCTGGCAGCCCGCGCTGGTGGCCAGCGCCAGCGCGGCCAGCGCGTTGACGGCGTTGTGGCGACCGCGGATGCGCAGCGCGTCGGCGGGCATCAGGCGCTGGATGTGCAGTTCGACCTCCACATCCTTGCGGCGGCGCAGGGTTTCGTCGGCCTCCTGCGCACGCACCAGCCAGGCCATGCCGCCCACCACCTCGATGCCGAAGTCGCCCGGCTCGGCGGGCATGTCGGCGCCGAAGCTCACCACGCTGCGCGGCACGGGCCTGGGCGCGCCCTTCGGCAGCTTGGCCGGTGCGGCGGGGCGCATGGCCATCACGGCGTCGTCGTTGCGGTTCAGCACCATCACCGCGCGCTCGCCAAAGATGCGCGCCTTGGCCGCCGCGTAGGCCGCCATGTCGCCATGCCAGTCCAGATGGTCCTGCGTGACGTTGAGCACGGTGGCGGCCGTGGGCTCGAAGTCGTCGCTGCCGTCGAGCTGGAAGCTGGACAGCTCCAGCACCCAGGCCTGCGGCAGGCTGTCGTCCGCCAGGTGGGCCTGCAGGGTTTCCAGCAGCGTCGGGCCGATGTTGCCGGCCACGACCACCGACAGGCCGGCGCGCTCGACCAGTTGCCCGGTCAGCGCCGTCACCGTGGTCTTGCCGTTGGTGCCGGTGATGGCCAGCACGGCGGGTGCATAGCCGCGCTGCGCCTTCAGGTCGGCCAGGGCCTGGGCGAACAGGCCCAGTTCACCACTGACCGGCAGGCCGCGCTCGCGGGCGGCGTTGACGACACTGGAAATCGCGGCGGGCGCCAGGCCCGGGCTGCGGTACACCGCGCGCAGGCTGGCATCGTCGACCAGCGCGGCGTCCATCGGCCCGGCCACGAAGCGGGCCGCGGGCACCTGCGCACGCAGCGCCTCCAGCTGCGGCGGCGCGTCGCGCGTGTCGGCCACGGTCACGCTGGCGCCTTGCGCGGCGCACCAGCGGGCCATGGCCAGGCCCGACAGGCCCAGCCCCAGGATCAGCACATGACGGTCTTGCAGCATCGTCATGGCCTCACCTCAGTTTCAAGGATGCCAGGCCGATCAGGCACAGCAGCATGGTGATGATCCAGAAGCGCACAACGACCTGCGTCTCGGCCCAACCGCTGCGCTCGAAGTGGTGGTGCAGCGGCGCCATCTTGAGCAGGCGCCGGCCTTCGCCGTAGCGGCGCTTGGTGTACTTGAACCAGGTGACCTGCAGCATCACCGACAGTGCCTCGACGACGAAGATGCCGCCCATGATGGCCAGCACGATCTCCTGCCGCACGATGACCGCGATGGTGCCCAGCGCGCCGCCCAGCGCCAGGGCGCCCACGTCGCCCATGAACACCTGCGCCGGGTGCGCGTTGAACCACAGGAAGGCCAGCCCGGCACCGGCCATGGCGGCGCAGAAGATGAGCAGCTCGCCCGTGCCCGGGATGTGCGGGAACAGCAGGTACTTCGAATACACCGAACTGCCGGTGACGTAGGCAAAGATACCCAGCGCCGAACCGACCATGATGACGGGCATGATGGCCAGGCCGTCCAGCCCGTCGGTCAGGTTCACGGCGTTGCTGGCGCCGACGATGACCAGGTAGCTCAGGATCACGAACCCGACCACGCCCAGCGGGTAGGTGATCTCCTTGAAGAAGGGCACCAGCAGGCCGGCGGCCGAGGGCAGGTCGATGGTGAAGCCCGAGGACACCCAGTTGACGAACAGCGCCCACACCTGCGCATTGGACGCGCCGGAGATGGCAAACACCAGGTACAGCGCGGCCACCAGGCCGATCACCGATTGCCAGAAATACTTCTCGCGCGAGCGCATGCCCTCGGGGTCCTTGTTGACCACCTTGCGCCAGTCGTCGACCCAGCCGATGGCGCCGAAGCCGAAGGTGACCACCATCACGATCCAGACGAAGCGGTTCGACCAGTCGAACCACAGCAGCGTGGACAGCGCAATGGCAAACAGCACCAGCACGCCGCCCATGGTCGGCGTGCCGCTCTTGGACAGATGTGTCTCCATGGCGTAGCCGCGCACCGGCTGGCCGATCTTCAGCTCGGTCAGCTTGCGGATCACCCACGGCCCGGCAAACAGGCCGATGACCAGGGCGGTCATGGCGGCCATCACGGCGCGAAACGTGAGGTATTGGAAGACGCGGAAGAAGCCGAGCTCCGGCGACAGCGTCTGCAGCCAGGCGGCCAGACTAAGCAGCATCGGCGCCCTCCCCGTCGCTGGCGGGCGACGCCGTCAACGCCTGCACCACGCGCTCCATGCGCATGAAGCGCGAACCCTTCACGGCAATCGACGCGCACTGCGGCAGGTGCGCGCGCACGGCGTCCGTCAAGGCCTGGATGTCGTCGAAATGCCGACCGCCGCCAAAGGCCATGGCGCTGTGGATGGCCAGCGGCCCGTGGGCCAGCACGCGCTCGATGCCACGCTCACGCGCGTAGCTGCCCACTTCGGCGTGGAAGGCCGGGCCGCGCTCGCCCACCTCGCCCATGTCGCCCAGCACCAGCAGGCGCGGGCCGGCAAGCTCGGCCAGCACGTCGATGATGGCGCGCACCGAGTCGGGGTTGGCGTTGTAGGTGTCGTCCACCAGCGTGATGGCGCGGCCACGGTGGCGCAGCATGAAGGTGCGCGAGCGCCCCTTGACCGGCCGGAAGGCCGTCAGGCCCTGCGCCACCGCCGCCAGCGGCGCGCCTGCGGCCAGCGCGCACGCGGTGGCCGCGAGCGCGTTGCGCACGTTGTGCCGGCCGGCCACATGCAGTTCGAACTCGAGCGGGCCCGCCGCCGTATCGGCCGCCACGGACCAATGGTCCTGCCGCCAGTCCGCGCGCCGGTCCGCGACCTCGGCGCCCGCTGCCGGGTCGCCGAACTGCACCACGCGCCGCCCCGCGGCCAGTTGCCGCCACAGCGCGCTGTAGTCGTCGCCGGCCGGAAACACCGCCACGCCGCCTTCGGGCAAGGCCGCCAGCACCGAGCCGTTCTCGCGCGCCACGGCTTCCACGCTGGTCATGAACTCCTGGTGCTCGCGCTGCGCGTTGTTGACCAGCGCCACCGTGGGCTCGGCGATACCGGCCAGGTAGGCGATCTCGCCGGGGTGGTTCATGCCCAGCTCCACCACCGCCGCCTGGGTGCTGGGCCGCAGACGCAGCAGCGTCAGCGGCAGGCCGATGTCGTTGTTGAAGTTGCCCTCGGTGGCCAGGGCCGCATCGCCCCGCCAGACCCGCAGGATGGAGGCGATCATCTGCGTCACCGTGGTCTTGCCGTTGCTGCCGGTGACGGCGATCAGCGGCCCGGCGAAGCGGCGGCGCCACTGGCGCGCCAACTCACCCAGCCCGATCTTCGCGTCCGGCACCAGCACGCCAGGCAGGCCGGAGGCCGTCAGCTGCGCTGCCGCGCTCGCGTCGCACAGGGCCGCCACCGCGCCCTTGGCCGCCGCGTCGGGCAGAAAGCTGGCGGCATCGAAGCGCTCGCCCTTGAGGGCCACGAACAGGGCGCCCGGCTGCAGGCTGCGCGTGTCCGAATGCACGCGCGCACACAGGGTGGCGCCGTCGCCCACCAGGCGCGCGCCGGTCAGCGATTCGGCCACTTCGCGCAGGCTCAGGTTCATGGCCGTCATGCCGCGGCCTCCATGCGCTGGCGCAGCGCCTGCAGCGCCAGGGTCTGGTCGGAGAACGGCAGGCGCTGGCCGCGCACTTCCTGATAGTCCTCGTGCCCCTTGCCGGCGATCAGCACCACGTCGCGCGGATCGGCGTCGCGCAGCGCGCGCGCGATGGCTTCGGCGCGGTCGACCACCACGCGGGCCTGGGCGGGTTGCCGAAGGCCCGCCAGCACCGCGTCGATGATGGCTTGCGGCGCTTCATCGCGCGGGTTGTCGCTGGTGATCACCACGCGGTCTGCACCGCCTTCAGCGGCCGCGCCCATCAACGGGCGCTTGCGCGCATCGCGGTTGCCACCACAGCCGAACACGCACCACAGCCGGCCACCGCGCTCGCTGACCAGCGGCCGCAAGGCGCCCAGCGCCTTCTCGAGGGCATCGGAAGTGTGTGCATAGTCGACCACCGCCAGCGGCGCACCCGGCACGTCGATGCGTTGCATGCGGCCCGGCACCGCCGGCAGGTCGGTGCAGGCCGCCACGGCGTCGTTCAGCGGCACGCCCAGGGCGCGCAGCGCGCCCAGCACGCACATCAGGTTGTCGATGTTGTATTCGCCTACCAGATTGGTGCGGATGGGCACCGAGGCATCGCCCTCGCGCACCACCCACGCCATGCCGGCCGCACCATAGGTGACATCGACCGCCGCCAGCCGGGCGGGCCGCTGGCGCGACACCGTCCACACATCGAGCCCACGCGCCTCGGCCTGCGCCAGCAGCAGGTGCGCGCGCGGGTCGTCCAGTTGGATCACGGCCGACTGCAGCTGCGGCCAGTCGAACAGCGCGGCCTTGGCCTGCCAGTAGGCGTCCATGTTGCCGTGGTAGTCGAGGTGGTCCTGCGTGAAGTTGGTGAACACGGCCACTCGGATGGCCGTGGCATCCAGCCGGCGCTCGACGATACCGATGGACGACGCCTCGATGGCGCAGGAGCGCACGCCGCCGTCGACGAATTCGCGAAAGCGCTGCTGCAGCAGCACCGGATCGGGCGTGGTCATGCCCGTCGGCACCATTTGGCCCGGCAGACCCACACCCAAAGTACCCACCAGGCCGCACGGAGACAGCGCCGGCAGCTTCACTTTCGAGAGCAAGCAGGACAGCCAGAACGCCGTCGACGTCTTGCCGTTGGTGCCGGTCACCGCGATCACGTTCAGGGCCTGTGACGGCGCCTCGTAGTACGCCGCCGCGATCGGCGCGGTGGCGGCCTTCAACTGCGGATAGACCGCCACCGATGGCGCATCGAAACCGAAGGCCTCGACACCCTGCTGCTCGACCAGGCAGGCGCTGGCACCCTGCGCCAGCGCGCCCGCCACGAAGCGCCGGCCGTCGGTGGCGGCGCCGGGCCAGGCGATGAAGCCATCGCCTTCGCGCACCTGCCGGCTGTCGGTGTGCAGGCGCCCGGTCACCCGCGCGCGCAACCAGCGTGCAGCCTCCTGGGGCGAAGCCAGCAACGTCATCACGCTTGCGTCTCCCCATGGGGTGCGAGCGCCTGCAGCCAACCGATGGCCGCGGAGCAGGCCATGCCAGCGATCGCCGCGGAAGGGCTTGGCCCGCCCGCTGGCGATGTCCTCCCTCGCGCAGCAGAGGGGGGAAGGTGCGTCAGCGACTCAGGGGGGAGCCTCATCATCAGAACGACTCCTCCACCTGCTCGGCCACGATGGCGGGCTTCACGGCCATGTCGGGCTGCACGCCCATGATGCGCAGCGTCTGCTGCACCACTTCGCTGAACACCGGCGCCGCCACGGCACCGCCGTAGTACACGCCGTTGCTGGGCTCGTCCACCATCACCGCCACGATGACGCGCGGCTTGTCGATGGGCGCCATGCCGGCGAACCAGGCGCGGTACTTGTTGGCGGCATAGCCCTTGCCCTGCTGCTTGCGCGCGGTGCCCGACTTGCCGCCCACCGAATAGCCCACGGTCTGCGCGCGCTGACCGGTGCCGCCGGGGCCGGCGGCCATCTCGAGCATCTTGCGCACGGCGCGCGCGTTCTTCTCGGAAAACACGCGCACGCCCTGCACCTCGGCGCCTTCGGGCGCCTTCAGCAGCGTGGCGGGAATGATGGCGCCGTCGTGCGAGAACACGGTGTACGAGTGCGCCATCTGGAACAGCGAAGCCGACAGGCCGTAGCCGTACGACATGGTGGCCTGCTCCACCGGCTTCCAGCTCTTCCAGTGCCGCACGCGGCCGGTGGCGGCGCCGGGGAAGGCCAGATCCGGCTTGCGACCGTAGCCCAGCGCTGCATAGGTCTCCCACATGTCCTGTGCGGACAGCCGCTGCGCGATCTTCAGCGAGCCGACGTTGCTGGACTTCTGCACCACGCCCTCGACGGTGAGCGTGCCGTGGTTGCGCGTGTCGCGGATGGTGAACTTGTCGAGCTTGTAGAAACCGGGCGCCGTGGGGATCGAGGTCTGCGGCGTGACCTTGCCCGCCTCGAGCGCCATCGCCACGGTGATGGGCTTCATGATGGAGCCCGGCTCGAAGGTGTCGGTGACCGCGATGTTGCGCAGCTGTGCGCCGCTCAGGTTGCGGCGGTTGTCGGGCGAATAGCTGGGGTAGTTGGCCAGCGCCAGCACCTCGCCGGTCTGGGCGTCCAGCACCACCACGCTGCCGGACTTGGCCTTGTTGGCCGTCACGGCATCGCGCAGCTTCTGGTAGGCGAAGAACTGCACCTTGGAATCGATGGACAGCTGGATGTCCTGCCCGTCCACCGGCGGCACCTCGTCGCCCACGGCCTCCACCACGCGGCCCAGGCGGTCCTTGATGACGCGGCGCGATCCGGGCTTGCCGGCCAGCTGCTTCTCGAACGACAGCTCGGCGCCTTCCAGGCCCTTGTTCTCGACGTTGGCGAAGCCCACCACGTGCGTGGCCGCCTCGCCCTCGGGGTATCTGCGCTTGTATTCCTTGCGCTGGTAGATGCCGGCGATCTTCAGCTCGGCGATCTGCTTGGCCACCGGCTCGTCGACCTGGCGCTTGAGCCAGACGAAAGTCTTGTCCTCGTTGGACAGGCGCTTGTTCAGGTCGGCCAGCGGCATGCCCAGCAGCTTGGCGAGCTGCTGCAGCTTGGCCGGGTTGCGGTCCACGTCCTCGGGGATGGCCCAGATGCTGGGCGCCACCACGCTGGAAGCCAGAAGCAGGCCGTTGCGGTCGAAGATGCGGCCGCGGCTGGCCGGCATCTCCAGCGTGCGGGCGAAGCGCACTTCACCCTGGCGCTGGAAGAAGGCGTTGCCGAACACCTGCACGTAGGCCGCGCGCGCGGTCAGGCCGATGAAGGCCAGCGCCAGCATGGCGACGATGAACTTGCTGCGCCAGACCGGCGTCTTGGAGGCCAGCAGCGGGCTGGAGGTGTAGCGGATATCCCTCATGGCCGGCTCCCTGACGCCGCAGCGGATGCCGCCGGCACGGCTGCCGACGACGTGACGTACTCCGTGATGGCGGGCGTGACCGTGCGCATGGCCAGCTTGTCCTTGGCCAGCTTCTCGACGCGCAGCGAGGTCGCCTCGGCGCGCTTTTCCACCTCCAGGCGGCTGCGCTCGGTCTCCAGCCGGCGCGCCTCGGCGGTGGCGCGGTCCAGCTCGGTGAACAGGCGGCGCGAGTCGTACTGCACCCGCACCAGGTACAGCGCCGACACCATGACGGCGGCCAGCAGCACGATGGAAAGCCGGGTCATGCCGGCGCCTCCGTGCGCTCGGCCACGCGCATCACGGCGCTGCGCGCGCGCGGGTTGGCGGCCACTTCGGCCTCGGACGGTTTCACGCGGCCCAGCGCGCGCAGCAGCGTGGGCGCCGGCTCGGCGAACGGCGCGCGGCGGTCCACCACCGCCTTCGAATGGCGGGCGATGAACTGCTTGACGATGCGGTCTTCCAGTGAATGGAAGCTGATCACCACGAGCCGACCTCCGGGTTGCAGCACATGCAGGCTGGCCTTCAGCGCCTGCTCGAGCTCTTCAAGCTCGGCGTTGACGAAAATCCGAACAGCCTGAAATGTGCGCGTTGCAGGGTTCTGGCCCGGCTCGCGGGTTTTGACCGCGCCAGCCACGAGTTCGGCCAGTTCAAGGGTGGTTGCAACAGGGCCCCGTTCCTGTCGGCGCGACACAATCGCCTTTGCAATGGGGCCAGCAAACCGTTCTTCGCCGTAGTCACGAATCACCTCCGCGATCTGCCGTTGATCGGCCACCGCCAGCCATTCGGCCGCGCTCTGGCCGCGCGTAGGGTCCATGCGCATGTCCAGCGGGCCGTCGGCACGAAAAGAAAAACCCCGCGCGGGGTTGTCGATCTGCGGCGAGCTGATCCCTAAGTCCATCAGCACCCCGGCCGCACTGCCCGCCGGCAGCTCGCCCAGCGCGGCAAAGCCCTGGTGTCGGATCGAGAAGCGCGCATCCTGAATGCGCGCTGCCTCGGCCAGCGCCTCGGGGTCCTTGTCGAAGGCCACCAGGCTGCCCTGCGGCGCCAGCCGCTGCAGGATCAGGCGCGCATGCCCGCCCCGGCCGAACGTGGCATCCACGTACTGACCTTGCGGGTCCGTGATGAGGGCGTCTGTCGCCTCGTTCAGCAGGACCGTGGTGTGTGACCATGTGCTCACCCGCCTCCTGCCTCAAAAAGCGAAGTCCTCGAAGGCCTCGGGCATGCCGGCCTGCATGGCCTCGGCCTCCTTGGCTTCGTAGGTCGTCTTGTCCCACAGCTCGAAGTGCTGGCCCATGCCCAGCAGCATCACGTCGCGCGTCAGGCCGGCGGCCTGGCGCAGCTCGGGCGACACCAGCACGCGGCCGGTGCCGTCCATGTCCACGTCCATGGCGTTGCCCAGGAAGATGCGCTTCCACCACTGGGCGGACATGGGCAGCCGGGCGATGCGCTCGCGGAACTTCTCCCACTCGGGGCGCGGAAACACCATCAGGCAGCCGTGCGGGTGCTTGGTGATGGTGAGCTGGCCGGCGGCGGTGGCGCTCAGGACGTCACGGTGCCGGGTAGGCACGGAAAGCCTTCCCTTTGCATCCAGACTCAGCGACGACGCCCCTTGAAACACGCGAATTTCCCTGCCTTGAGTGCCCAAACACCGGGGAATGGCACTTTCCCCCACTTAATTGCACTTTTTTGCACTGTAGCAGGAAAAGCCAGGCAGGCAAGGACGACCTACAAATTATTTCAATGAAATCAAGAGCTTAGCTGGGTTTTCCCTCAGATATCCACAGCGAAACCCCTTTGAAATGAGCAACTTAGCGCGCATAGTCAAAGTGATGGTCGACGCCATTGTGGATAACCCGGCTGGCGGGTCGCGCAGTGGACAACGCAGCGGGCAGGCAGCACCCCGGCCGGGCGCCATCAAAATAATAGCTGCTTGCGCACATCAATCAATGTTTTCAGATAGAAAACTATCTGAAATGACCATATGACAGGCGCCAGAAGCTCCTATTTTTGAAGCGCCCACGCTTCCAGAGAAGCGGGCGCTCGCCCGCCCCCGCTCAGAGGATGTAGCGCGACAGGTCCTCGTCGCGGCTCAGCGCCGCCAGGCGCGCGTCGACGTAGGCGGCGTCGATGGTCACCGTCTGGCCCTCGAGTTTGGTGGCGTCGAAGCTCACCTCGTCCAGCAGCCGCTCCATCACGGTCGACAGCCGGCGCGCGCCGATGTTCTCGGTCGACTCGTTCACGGCGCAGGCGATCTCGGCCAGGCGCGAGATGCCCTCGGGCGTGAACGTCAGCGTCACGCCCTCGGTGGCCAGCAGCGCCTGGTACTGGCGCACCAGGTTGGCGTCGGTCTGGGTCAGGATGGCCTCGAAGTCCTGCACGGACAGCGACGCGAGCTCGACGCGGATCGGCAAGCGCCCCTGCAGTTCGGGAATCAGGTCGCTCGGCTTGGACAGGTGGAACGCGCCCGAGGCGATGAACAGGATGTGGTCGGTGCGCACCATGCCGTACTTGGTGCTCACCGTGGTGCCTTCCACCAGCGGCAGCAGGTCGCGCTGCACGCCCTGGCGCGACACCTCGGCTGTGCTGCCGCCGCCTTCCATGCTGCGCGAGGCCACCTTGTCGATCTCGTCGATGAAGACGATGCCGTTCTGCTCCAGGTTGCGCAGCGCCTCGCTGCGCAGTTCGTCCTCGTTCACCAGCTTGCCGGCCTCCTCGTCCACCAGCAGCTTCATCGCCTCGCCGATCTTCACGCGCCGCAGCTTGCGCCGGCCGGCCCCGAGTTGCCCGAACATGCCCTTGAGCTGCTCGGCCATGTCTTCCATGCCAGGCGGGCCCATAATCTCCATGGTGGGCGCTGGCTGGGCCAGTTCGAGTTCGATCTCCTTGTCGTCGAGCTGGCCCTCGCGCAGCTTCTTGCGAAAGCCCTGGCGCGCCGCGCCGTCGGTGGCGGGCGCGTTGCTGCCGTCGGCGTTGCGCGCGGGCGGCAGCAGCACGTCGAGGATGCGGTCCTCGGCCAGGTCCTCGGCGCGCGTGCGGTGCGCCTTCATGGCCTGCTCGCGCTGCTGCTTGACGGCCATTTCGGCCAGGTCGCGGATGATCGAATCGACATCCTTGCCGACGTAGCCCACCTCGGTGAACTTGGTCGCCTCGACCTTGATGAAGGGCGCGTTGGCCAGCCGCGCCAGCCGGCGCGCAATCTCGGTCTTGCCGACGCCGGTGGGGCCGATCATCAGGATGTTCTTGGGCGTGATCTCGGGCCGCAGCTTCTCGTCGACCTGCTGGCGCCGCCAGCGGTTGCGCAGCGCGATGGCGACGGCGCGCTTGGCGTCGTTCTGGCCAATGATGTGGCGGTCGAGTTCGGAGACGATCTCCTGCGGGGTCATGCTGGACATGGAAGGTATCTATTACAAAAACAATAGCTGCCTGCGCTGGTCAATAGCCGATTTCAGAATCATTTGGCTTGAAATCATTGCACGGCGAGCGCAGGCCACTATCAATTCATGAGCGAACGGGTGCGCACCGGGCGCGCCACCCGTCAGAGCGTTTCGATGGTGTGGTGCATGTTGGTGTAGATGCACAGCTCGCCGGCGATCTCCAGCGCCTTCTTCACCACCTGGTCGGCGGGCAGTTCGGTGTGCTCCAGCAGCGCGCGGGCGGCGGCCTGCGCATAGGCGCCGCCCGAGCCGATGGCCACCAGGCCATGCTCGGGCTCCAGCACGTCGCCGTTGCCGGTGATGATGAGCGAGGCCTCCTTGTCGGCCACGGCCAGCATGGCCTCGAGCCGGCGCAGCACGCGGTCGGTGCGCCAGTCCTTGGTCAGCTCGATGGCGGCGCGCGTCAGGTGGCCCTGGTGCTTTTCCAGCTTGGCCTCGAAGCGCTCGAACAGCGTGAAGGCGTCGGCCGTGGCGCCGGCAAAGCCGGCCAGCACCTTGCCGTGGTACAGCCGGCGCACCTTGCGCGCCGAGCCCTTGACGACGATGTTGCCCAGCGTGACCTGCCCGTCGCCCCCGATGGCGACTTGCCAGCCTTCGGGCGTCTGGCGCCGCACGCTGACGATGGTGGTGCCGTGAAATGGTTCCATCGCGCCGAGATGGGGACGACGCCCGCGTTCTTCAAGACCGCCACCGCCAACGGCATGCGCAGCGAAGCAAGCGCAAAAAGGGCCGCGGAGCAGGCCGCCCCGGAACGCCGTGGCCGGGGCCCCCGGCCACCAGCGTTGTCCCCCTGGGGGGGAAGGCGCCGCAGGCGCCTCAGGGGGGATGTCAGTCCGTGCGCAGCATCACCCGCGCCGACTCGGTGATGCCGATGACACCGAAGAACGCGGCCACCAGGCGATTGACCTGCTTGAGCGTGACGCTGCGGCCCTTGCCCTGCTGCTCCATGCACCAGTTCAGCAGATCGCCGGCGGCGCCGAAGTCCACCCGCAGCAGCTTGCGGCAGTTGATCTCGTACGCCGTGGCCGTGGTCTGCGCATTCAGCGGCTGCAGCGCCTCGCCGGCGGTGCCGATGTATTCGCCCTCGAACGTGGCCTTGACGATGCCGTTGTCCACGGCCGGTCCGGCAGCCGGGGTTTCGGTGCCGGCGAAGGACGGCGCGGGCGCCGGGCCTTCTTCAGCGGGCAGTTCGCTGGGCACCAGCGTCTGCCCTTCCTCGGTCGCGTTGCTGTAGCGGCTCCTGGGTTCTTCCCAGGCGGGCGGCGACACCTCGTAGGTGACGCAATAGTTGAGCGCCACCAGTTCGAACTCGTCCATCTCGCCCATCACCCGCAGCAGCGCCAGGCGCGCCAGCCACCACTGCGGATCGGCCTCGCGATCATCGGTGGGCGAATGCCCGGTCAGCACTTCGAGGAGGCGTTCGGCACCGTGGAACTTCAGCCGCGCCGGCGTTTCGGCCCAGCGGCTGAGCACGTCGATCAAGCCGGGCACGGCCGCCGGCTCGATGGCCTTCACATGCCGCCAGTCGATGCGCCAGGGCGGCGCATGGCGATCCAGCGTGGCCTTGAGCGCGGCCACCGACTGCGTGCCCATGGTGGAAGGGCAGGTCCAGTGGAACAGCCCGGCGCTGACCGCCGCCGGCTGCACCGCCATGGGTGCGGGCGACGACACCGCCTCGGTCACCAGCGCCCACTGCGGCGCCGAGCGGCCGAAGATGGCGGCGAAATCGAACGCCGCGTCGTCGAACTTGGTCGGCTCGCTGGCGCAGCGGTACAGGTCGAACAGCGTCAGCCAGGTGTCGACGTCATCGCGCCGCGAGCCGCCCATGCCCACCAGGTCCAGCAGCACCGCCTCGGCGCCCGCCACGTCGCCGTTGGCGAAGCGGATGGCGGCCTCCTCGATCTCCGGATCCTGCTTGGCGGCGGCCACGACCTCGACGTTGAACTCCGGCACGTCGCCCAGCAGGCGCGGGCCGGCCGGGGATGAAGCTGGTGCTGGGACTGGGGCGGACACCGGCGCCATGTCGGGCACGGGTGCCAGCAAGGGAGGTGGGACGACGGGTTCGTGGCCTACCGTCTGATCCATGGTCAGCGTCGGGGCGAAGGCCGCTGCCGGGGGCAGCGTGGTGCGCTCGGCCGCGGGCAGGGACATCGGCGTGGGTGCGGTCTTCGCGTAGGGATCGCCCGCCGGCTGTGGCGCCTCCTGGCTGGCGCCCGCGGCCTGTGGCCCGGCCGCCGCGTTGCGATTGAACCAGGCGGTGGACATCTGCGCCTCGATCTCGTCGATCTTCTTCAGCGTGCGGGCGCGCTCACCGGTGTTGGCCGGCTGGCTGCTGGGGTAGAAGGACGGGCCCGCGGCCAGGTCGCTGTCCCTCAGGGTTTCGCGCCGGCGCACCTTGCGCAGCATGTCGAATTCGCGGTTGCGCACGAAATCGTTGCGGCGCTTGCGCTCGATCATCTCCTTGAGCGCCAGGCGCGACTCGGTGTCCCCGCCATTGCCCTCGGGGCGGTCAAGATCCGACCAGTGCGTGGTCGGGCTCTTGACGAACTTCACCATCTTCGACAGCAGGCCGCTGCCCTGTCCGGAATCCTTGCTCATGGCTGGGGGTTCTCCGCGATGGAAGCCTGCCTGCTCAGTCGCCGAACATCTTCTGCTTCAGCTCGCGGCGCTGCTGCGCCTCGAGCGACAGCGTGGCCGTGGGGCGCGCCAGCAGGCGCGGCACGCCGATGGGCTCGCCGGTTTCGTCGCAATAGCCGTAGTCGCCCGAGTCGATGCGGGCAATCGACTGCTCGATCTTCTTCAGCAGCTTGCGCTCGCGGTCGCGCGTGCGCAACTCCAGCGCATGCTCTTCCTCGATGGTGGCGCGGTCGGCCGGGTCGGGCACCACCACCGTGTCCTCGCGCAGGTTCTCGGTGGTCTGGCCGGCATTGGCCAGGATGTCCTCTTTCAGGCCCACCAGCTTCAGGCGGAAGTAGGCCAGCTGCTTGTCGTTCATGTATTCGCTGTCGGGCATGGCGATGACTTCGGCATCGCTCAGGTCGGCAACGTTCTTGGATTTCCAGTTGTTGGCCAGCTTCGGGTCTTTCTTGACCGGAATCGGCACGGGAGGAGCGGCAACAGTGGGCATGGGCAGATTCTTGGGTGCCGGCACCGGCGGCAATGCCGAGGGTGCAGTGGCGGACTTCCTGGCAGCGGTGCGCGGCGTCGCCGTGGTGCTGGTCTTGGCAGGCGCCTTGGGCTTGCTGTCTGTCTTGGCAGCAGCGGACGTCGCCTTGGCCGCCTGCTTGGCAGGCGTCGTCTTGGCGGGCGTGGCCTTGGGTTTGGCCGGGCTCTTGGCAGCCGCAGTTTTCACTTCTACTGTCTCCTGAAGACCCCAGCGCCACAAAGGCCCGGGGCCGACCGCATGGCCAGCGGATGAAGCATGGTCTTTTTCATCCGATGAGCGCCCTTATTGTTGGACCTTCTTGGGCGGCTGGACCAGGCCGCTCCTGAATGGGGTGCGGCCTGTGCAAAGGCGGCGATTGTAGCCACCGGAACGCGGCTGCGGCCATTTGGCCTTTACAAACGCACTGGTTCAGCCGGTTTTCATGAAAAATGATTAATCTGCAGGCTGTTCTGGAGATTTGGGCGCACCGGCGTGCTTCAGACCAGGCACTGCTCCAGCCCCTGCGTCAGGATGTCCCGAGGCAGGTCGATGCCGATGAACACCATCTTGCTGGTGCGCTGCTCGCCTTCTTTCCACGCCGGCCCCAGATCGCTGCCCATCAGCTGGTGCACGCCCTGGAACACCACCTTGCGCTCGGTGCCCTTCATCCACAGCACGCCCTTGTAGCGCAGCATGCGCGGGCCGTAGATATTGACGATGGCACCGAGGAAGTCCTCCAGCTTGGCCGGATCGAAGGCGCGGTCGCTGCGGAAGACGAAGCTCTTGACGTCGTCGTCATGGTGGTGATGGTGGCCGTGGCCATGACCGTGCTGGTGCGACGGATGGTCGCAGTGCTCGCCATCGTGGTCATGGTCGTGGTGATGGTCGTGGTGATGGTGGTCGTGCGACTCGGCCGCCAGGAACTCCGGGTCCACGTCGAGCTTGGCGTTCAGGTTGAAGCCGCGCAGGTCGAACACCTCCTTGAGCGGCACCTCGCCGAAATGCACCACCTTCTGCGGCGCGCGCGGGTTCATGTGCTTCAGGCGGTGCTGCAGCGCATCCAGTTCCCCGGCATCCACCAGGTCGGCCTTGCTGATGAAGATCTGGTCGGCAAAACCCACCTGGCGCTGCGCTTCCACCCGGTCGTTCAACTGCTGCGCCGCATGCTTGGCATCCACCAGCGTGACGATGGCGTCCAGCAGATAGGCCTCGGCGATCTCGTCGTCCATGAAGAAGGTCTGCGCCACCGGGCCGGGGTCGGCCAGGCCCGTGGTCTCGATCACCACCCGCTCGAAATCGAGCTCGCCCTTGCGCTTTCTCGCGGCCAGATCGCTCAGGGTGGAGCGCAGGTCTTCACGGATGGTGCAGCAGATGCAGCCGTTGCTCATCTGGATGATCTGCTCCTGCTCGTCGGCGACCAGGATCTCGTTGTCGATGTTTTCTTCGCCGAATTCGTTCTCGATCACGGCGATCTTCTGGCCGTGCGCCTCGGTCAGCACGCGCTTGAGCAGCGTGGTCTTGCCCGAGCCGAGGAAGCCGGTAAGGATGGTGGCGGGAATCAGGGACATGGCGTAGCGTGGCGTCGCGGCCGCCAGCCGGCAGCACGCGCACAAAGGACTGAAACAGCGCAGTGTAGTCCCGCGCCCGCCGCCTGTCCCGCCGGCCCATGCACCGCGCCGCCACGGCAGACCAGCCCGGTTTCCGTGAAATCGTGCACACCCGATGGCCGCGCGACCGTAAGCAGTTGTGATTGACTTGAGGGTTAACCCGCTGCCTGTCCCGCCCAATGCCCCGTCCCGCGCTCATCCACAGCCTCCGAACCTGGCCCGGGCTGGCCTGGGCCATCCCGCTGCTGCTGCTGCTGCTGTGCTGGCCGGCGGCCCAGGCGCAGCCCCTGCTGACGCTGGACCCGCACCCCGAGCAGGCGCGCCGCCTGGGCCCCGATGGACAGTACTGGATCGACCACACGGGACGCGCCACCCCCGACGAGGTAATGCGCTTGCCCGACACGGCCTGGCAAGCCACGCGGTCGGACCACATCTTTCCCCTGCACACCCTGGCCGACATGGTGTGGATTCGCTTTCGCACCGCGCCCATCGGGTCGACCCATTGGCACTGGTACCTCGAAATCCCCTACGCCAACCTGGACCGCGCCACCCTGTTCATCCAGGCCGACGACGGCCGCTGGACGCAGCAGGATGCGGGCGACGCCCTGTCCGTGGCCGAATGGCCGCTGCCACACCGCCAGCCGCTGCTGCAACTGCGGCCCAAGGCCGATGCGCCGGTCGTCCACCTGCTGCGGATCGGCCACGCCAACCCGACCTCGGTGCCGGTGCTGGTGACCGAGGAGCGTCAGCTGCTGCGCCGCGAGCGCAACGTGTCGGTCGGCCTGGGCGTGTACTTCGGCATCGCCGCGCTGGCCGTGCTGGTGGCGCTGAGCAGCGCCTGGCGCGGTCGCGACCTGGCCTTCGTCCTCTACGCCCTGTTCACGCTGCTGACAGCCCTGTCGGCGGCATCGCTCTCCGGCTTTGCAGGCCTGGTGCTGTGGCCAAGGCACGCCGCGTGGAACCACCACGCGGCCACGGTCCTGCCGCTGCTCACGCTGGGGGCTGCGCTGGCTTTCGTGGTGGCAGCCACCGACCTGCACCTGCGCTCCAGGCGCTTGTTCCTGTGGGCGTCCGCCGCCGTGGCCGCCGCCGTGCTGCTGGCCCTGGCCATGCCGTGGCTGCCAGCCACCTGGACCGACGAAACCGTGGGCGTGTATGCCATCGTCGCGCTGCTGCTCGGTATCGGCGTGCCCGCCTGGGCCATCGGGCACGGCGACCGTTACGCGCCAGCCGTCCTGGCGGGCATGGTGTGCCTGGCGGCACCCGCCTCGCCCTACATCCTGCGCATGTTCCAGCTGGCGCCGGTGGGCCTGCTGATGCGCTTCGTGCTGCTGGGCGGCGCGGCCCTGCAACTGGGCATTCTGATGACGACGCTGCTGGTGCGCGGGCGTGACCGCAGCCTGACGGCGCAGCGCCTGCGCGGCCTCGACCGGGTCGACCCCGCCACCGGCCTGTCGACCCCGGCCGTGGTGATGGAGCGCCTGCGCCGCATGACCGCGCGCGCGCAGCGGCAGGAGCACCAGATCGCGGTGCTGCTGATCGACCTGGTCAACCTGGGCGAGCTGCGCCAGCTGTACGGCCGCCGGGTCGACCAGGAAATTCCGCTGCGGCTGGCCAACCGGCTGCTGCACGTGATGCGCGAGATCGACACCGTCGGGCGCCTGAGCAACCGCCGCTTCATCATGCTGATCGAGGGGCCGGTGACGCAGGAAGCCATCGAGGACCAGGCGCAGCGCGTGCTGGCCCATTGCCTGCGGCCCATCAGCGGCCGCCCCGAGGGCTGGCGGCCCAGGCTGCGCATGGCCCTGGGCGTGATGCCGCGCGACGGCCGCCAGCCCGACCTGATGCTCGACAAGCTGGCCCTGATGCTGGACACCGTGGCGCCCGGCGACAACCGGCTGCTGTTCCGCTGCCAGTAGGCGACTCAGCCCTTGCGCCGCGCACGCGGGTGCGCCGCGTCGTAGGCCTTGGCCAGGTGCTGGAAGTCGAGCCGCGTATACACCTGCGTGGTGCCGATGTTGGCGTGGCCCAGCAGCTCCTGCACCGCGCGCAGGTCGCCGCTGGACTGCAGCACGTGGCTGGCGAACGAGTGGCGCAGCATGTGCGGGTGCACCGGCGTGGCCAGCCCGGCGCGCAGGCTGCGGCGCTTCAGGCGCTGCCATACCGACTGCGCCGTCAGCCGCGTGCCGCGGCGGCCGATGAACAGCGCCTGCGCGGCCTGCGGTTGCGCAGGCACCTGATCGCGCACCGCCAGCCACTGCTGCAAGGCTTGCAGCGCGCCGCGCCCCACCGGCACCGTGCGCCGCTTGTCGCCCTTGCCATGGACCTGCACCTCGGCGCTCTGCAGGTCGAGCCAGCCGCGGCCGGCGCGCAGGGCGGCGTCGCTGGGCGCCACGTCCAGCCCGATCAACTCCCCCACGCGCAGGCCACCGCCGTACAGCAGTTCCACCATGGCGGCGTCGCGCGCGTCGAGCCAGGGGTCGTCGGCCTCGTCGGCGTGGTCGGCCAGCTGCACCGCCTCGTCCACGCCCAGCGCCTTGGGCAGGGGGCGCGGCTGCTTGGGCGCGCGCACGTCCTGCACCGGGTTGGCGCTGATCAGGCCTTCGCGCCCCAGCCAGGCGTAGAAGCCGCGCCAGCCCGAGAGGATGAGCGCGATGCCGCGCCCGCTGCGCCCGCCGGCGTGCATCTGCGCCACCCAGCGGCGCACGTGGTGGTTGCCGACCGTGGTGAGCGCCACACCGGACTGGGCGGCGAACTGGGCGAGTTTTTCGAGGTCCAGGCTGTAGAGCGCGAGCGTGCGCTCGGCCAGGCGCTTTTCAACGCGCACGTGCTCCAGGTAGCGCTCGACCAGCGCCGCATCGGCAGCGGAGATCGGGGCGGCATCGGCACTCATGTCGCTATGCATTCAATAGCTGCTTGCGCTTGCTGCATGGGCGCCAAAGGCCGATTTGGCTTGAAAACCCGTCAGGTATCCCGCACCCGCGACAGCGCCGCGCTGGCCAGTTCGGCGATGCGCTCGAGGAAGTCGGTGGCCATGCCGGCCTGGTAGCGCTGGCTGTCGGGCGAGGCCAGCACCAGCAGGCCGAAGGCCGGCTGGGTGGCGCCCGCACGCAGCGGGATCAGCGCCAGCGAGGCGGCGGCCTCCGGGTCGTCCAGCCACTGCACCGAATCGAAGCCGGCGTTGACGCCGCAGTACGGCGCCGTGAGCGACGAGGCCAGGCTTTTCACGTCGTCGCTGGCACCCTGCGCAAAGGGCTCGCCGGCGTACACCTCGGCCACGTCCCACAGCTTCAGCGCCGCCTGCGGCACGCTGAACTGCGCCTTCATCTCGCTCACCAGCACGGCCGGCAAATCGACCGGGCGCGCCACCATGAACAGCTGGCGCGACCAGCGCAGCAGCTTGTCGGCGATCAGCATGTTCTCGTTGCCGTGGCGCATCATCTCCATCAGGCGCAGCTCCAGCACCTTGATCTTCTCGCGCAGCATCTCGGCCTGGCGCTCCTGCAGGCTCACGGCACGGCCGCCGTGCGGGCTGGTGAGCTGCACGGCGCCCAGCAGGTCGGCATGGCGCTCGAAGAAATCCGGCGTGTGGATCAGGAACTGGGCGATGTCTTCTTCGGTGATGGGGTGGGTCTGCATGGTGGTTCTGCCGGCGTTCAGGCCGGGTTGGAAAGAGAGTCGGGCAGCTCGATGCTGCCCTCGAACACGGTGGTGGCGGGGCCGGTCATGAACACATGATCCTGCATGCCGCCGGCCCATTCGATGGTGAGCTGCCCGCCGCGCGCCTGCACGTCGACGCGGTGATCGAGCAGGCCGATCCGGATGCCCGCCACCACCGCCGCGCAGGCGCCGGTACCGCAGGCCAGCGTCTCGCCAGCGCCGCGCTCGTACACGCGCAGGCGCACGTGACCGCGGTCGACGATCTGCAGGAAGCCCGCGTTGACGCGGTTGGGGAACGCGGGGTGCCGCTCGATCAGCGGGCCGTGGTCGAGCACCGGCGCCGTGTCCACATCGCCCACCAGCTGCACCGCGTGCGGGTTGCCCATGGACAGGATTGCTACATTAACCATAGCTTCCTGCGCTTGACTGGCGGGCGCTGAAGCCTGATTTGGCTGCAAATCCAGCGACCACAGCTGCCACCGGTGATCGGGCGTGGCACCGGCCGGCACCGGCGTCAGGCCCGTCGGGTCGAACGGCACCTGGTCCAGCGCGAACACCGGCGCGCCCATGTCGACGCGCACACGGCCGTCGTCGGCCTCGGTCAGCTCGATCACGCCGCGCTGCACCTGCACCCGCACCGTGCGCTTCTCGGTCAGGCCACGCTCGCGCACGTAGCGCACGAAGCAGCGCGCGCCGTTGCCGCAGTGCTCCACCTCGCCGCCGTCGGCGTTGTGGATCACGTACTCGAAGTCCACCTCGGGCGACGGCGCCGGGCGCACGCTGAGGATCTGGTCGGCCCCGACGCCGAAGTGGCGGTCGGCCAGAAAACGGTACTGCGCCGCGCCCAGGCCCAGCCGGCCCTGCGTCTCGTCGAGCACCACGAAATCGTTGCCCGCGCCCTGCATCTTGGTAAAGCGAATGCGCATGGGGCCGGATTATCCCCGCTGGCCCGCGCCGGGCGGCACCCGTTCGTCGCGGGCGATGCGGCCGTCGACCAGCTCGACGATGCGGTCGCAGCGCTGCGCCAGCCGCGGGTCGTGCGTGACGACGATGAAGGCCGTGCCGCGCTCCTCGTGGATCTGGCGCAGCAGGCCGAACACGGCGTCGGTCGAGGCGGTGTCGAGGTTGCCCGTGGGCTCGTCGGCCAGCACCAGCGGCGGGTTGTTCACCAGCGCGCGGGCAATGGCCACGCGCTGCTGCATGCCGCCCGAGAGCTCGCCGGGGCGCTTGTCCATGGCCTGCGCCAGGCCCACGGCGCCCAGCAGCGCGCGTGCCCGCTCGCGCTGCGCGCTGCTCACGCGGCCCTCGGCCATCAGCGCCGGCAGCGTCACGTTCTCCAGCGCGCTGAAGGCCGGCAGCAGGTGGTGGAACTGGAACACGAAGCCCAGCGCGCGCCGGCGCAGCAGCGTCAGGGCCTGATCCTGCAGATCGCGCACCGACTGGCCCTGCAGCGCGTAGTCGCCGTCCGTCAGGCGTTCCAGCAGGCCCAGGATGTTGAGCAACGTGCTCTTGCCCGAGCCCGAGGGGCCGATCAGCGCCACGAATTCGCCCGGCGCCACGCGCAGATCCAGCCCGTGCAGCACCTCCACCTCGTTCGGCTGGCCCAGGTTGTAGCGCTTGACCAGCTGGCGCAGCGCGATCAGCGGCACGGCGGTGTCGGCGGGCGCGGGCGTGCTCACAGCCGGATCGCCTGCGCCGGGTCCATGCGCGCGGCGCGGCGCGCCGGCGCCAGCGCGGCCAGCACGCCGCACACGGTGGCCAGCAGCGCGGTGTAGGCCGCCGTGCCGGGCGGCAGGTGGATGACGAACATGGGCTGCCCGTCGGGCCCCACCGCCAGCGTGGTGAACAGCCACACCAGCAGCATCGCCAGCAGCACGCCCAGCACCGAGCCCAGCGCGCCCACCACCGCCCCTTGCAGCAGGAACACGCGCAGAATCTGCCCGCGCGTGGCGCCCATGGCGCGCAGGATGCCGATCTCGCGCTGCTTCTGCACCACCGACACCACCAGCACGCTGGCAATGCCCAGCACCACCACGGCCGCCACCACGCCGCGGATCACCGCCGTGCTGATGCTTTGCGCGCGCAGGGCCGACACAAGTTGAGCATTGGTCTCCTGCCAGCTCTCGACCTTGTAGGGCAGCGCCTGGCGCAGTTCGGCGGCCAGGCGTTCGGCCTGCCACACGTCGGTCACCTGCAGCTCCAGCACGGTGGCGCCACCGGGCAGCTCCAGCAGGCTTTGCGCGCTGCGCAGCGGCACGATGACAGTGCGGCGGTTCAGGTCCTTGATGCCCAGGTCGATCAGCCCGGTGACGCGCATCGAGTCGGTGACGCGCCCGGTGTTCACGCTGAAGCGGTCGCCCACGCGCAGGCCCAGGTCGCGCGCCAGCTCGGTGCCGACGATGGCGTCGCCCGGCTCCAGCCGCGCCGCGCCATCCACCAGCTTGCGGCGCAGATCGACCATGCGGTCGTAGCGCGCCAGTTCCACGCCCATCAGCGCGATCGACTGCGAGGCCTCGCCGCGCAGCGCCAGCCCGCTGCCCGACACCATGGGCGAGACGGTGCGCACCTCGGCGCGCCGCTCCAGCAGCGGCACCAGCGCCTGCCAGTTGGCCACCGGGCGCAGGCGCTGGGCGCGCGCCTGGCGTTCGCTCAGCGTGTGGGTGGCGGCGTCGCGCGGCCAGCTGGGGGTGACCACGTCGTCGGGCGCGCGCAGCGCCACGTGCGCCTGCGTGCCCAGGGTCTTGGCCACGGTGTTGGCCTGCAGGCCGTCGATGAGCGCAGTGACGTAGGCGATCACCGCCACACCCGCCGCCACGCCGACGATGATCAGCACGCTCTGCATGCGCCCCTCGCGCAGAAAGCGCAGCGCCACGCGCCATTCGAAGCCGAGCCAGCCCGCCATGGCCCGTCAGCGCCCCTTGGCGTTGGTCAGGGTGGCGCCGGCGTCGCTGCGCGTGCCGAAGTCATGCGCCGTGCCGGGGTGCCAGTCGATGGCGCGCGGCCGGGCACGCTGCCCCGGCGCGGGCGCGCTGCCAACGATCACGGCAGTGCCTTCGGCCAGGCCGTCCAGCACCTCGGCCGCCTCCAGCGTGCGCAGGCCCAGGCGCACCGGGCGCGCCTGCACGCGGCCATCGCCCAGCACCCACACGCTGTCGGGCGCGCCCGGCGCCGCACCCGGCGCGGGACTGCGCAGCGCGGTGAGCGGCAGCGCCAGCGCGGCAGGGCGCTCGCCGGTGCGCACCTCCACCGACAGCGTCATGTCCTCGCGCAGGAAATCCGGCGGCGCCTGCCGCGGCGCCAGCTTGACCTCGACCGAGCCGCGCTGCGCATCCACCGCCGGCGCCAGGCTGCGCAGCTGCGCGGCAAAGGGCTGGGCCGGAAAGGCATCGGCCACCACGCTGGCGGCCTGGCCGGGCTGCAGCTGGTCGAGAAAGCGTTCGTCCACCTGGGCCACCAGCTCGGTCGGGCCGGCCAGCGCCAGGCTCAGCAGCGCGCTGCCGGGCTGCACGATCTGCCCCGGCTCCACCTTGCGCAGCAGCACGCGGCCGTCGGTGGGCGCGTGCACCACCGTCTGCGCCAGGCGCGCCTGCGCGGCCTGCACGGCGGCGCGGGCCTGCTGCAGCTGGGCCTCGGCCTGCGCCAGCTCGGCGCCGCGCTCGCCCACGGCCTGCGCCTGGGCGCCGGCACCGTCGCGCTGGGCGCGCGCCACCGCCACGGCGCGGCGCGCGTCGTCCAGCCGCGCCTCGCTGATGAAGCCGCTGGCCACCAGCTGCTGGGTGCGCGCCAGCTCGCGCGCGGCGGCGCGCAGCGTGGCGTCGGCCTGGGCGAGCTGCGCCTGCGCCTGGGTGCGCCCGGCGCCGCGCAGGCCCGCCAGGCGTGCCTGCGCCTGCTGGGCGTTGGCCTGGGCCTGGGCCAGCGCGGCCTGGGCTTCGTCGGTCTCCAGGCGCAGCAGCACGTCGCCCTGGCGCACGGCATCGCCCTCGCGCACGGCCACGTCGGCCACGCGGCCGGTGAGCGTGGCACCCACGCTGACGCGCGAGGTGGTGGCCACGCGGGCCGAGAACTGCAGGGTGCGCACCAGCGGGGCGGTGCCGAGCGTCACCACATCCACCTGTGGCGCCTGCAGCCGCCATGCGGCCGCCGCTGCCCCCACGATGTGCAGCACCACCAAAGCCCACAGGGCGGGCCGCCAGCGCTTCATGCCACGCACCTCGGCGCGCGCGGGATGCAATGGGAACAGGACAAACCCCGCGAACCGGACATGCGAAGGATTATCCGCATATGCTTGCCGCACCCTTCATCAGCCGCCGAGACCCAACCATGCGCATCCCCGACTGGACCCCCGAAGCCAAGCCCCAGCCCGCCGAACTGGTCGACGCCATCCTGGCGCGCCGCGGCGGCCAGCTCATCAACCTGGACAAGGCGCTGCTGTGGAGCGAGCCCCTGGCGCGCGGCTGGAACACCTACCTGAAGGCCGTGCGCACCGAGCTGCCCACCAGCCCGCGGCTGCGCGAGCTGGCGATCTGCACCGTGGCGCTGCTGACCGGCGCGCTGTACGAATACCACCACCACGCGCCGGACTTCCTGGCCGCCGGCGGCACGCAGGCTGAGCTGGATGCGCTGGATCGCGTCGTCGCCGGCGATGCGCGGCGCAGCGCCGCCGATGCAGCGCTGGGCGAGATCGAGCAACTGGTGATTCGCTACGCCGCGCAGATGACGCGCGACGTGCAGGTCGAAGACGCGCTGTTCGATGCGCTCAAGGCGCACTTCGACACCACGCAACTGGTCGAGCTCACCGCCGCCATCGCCACCTACAACATGGTGGCGCGCTTTCTGGTGGCGCTGGGCGTCAGGCCCGAGGCGCAGCCGGGTTTGTAAGTCTTTTCGGGCCTTGGCGCTTGCAGGACAAGCGCAAAAAGCTATGCTAAAAATAGCAAATCGCCGCCACTGACTGGCGGTGATGGCGATTTGCAGTGGGCCGATGCGGCGTGTTCAGTCGCGATCGCCGACCACCGCCTTGTAGACCACCGCGCCGGTCATGCCGCCCACAATCGGCGCCACCCAGAACAGCCACAACTAACTTAGCGCGCCGGTCTGCGCAAACAGCGCCACGCCGGTCGAGCGCGCCGGGTTCACCGAAGTGTCCGACACCGGAATGCTGACCAGGTGAATCAGCGTCAGGCACAGGCCGATGGCGGTCGGCGCAAAGCCGGCCGGCGCCTTGCCGTGTGTCGAACCCATGATGACGAACAGCAACATCGCCGTCATCACCACCTCGCACACCAGCACCGACACCATCGAGTACTTGCCCGGCGACAGATCCAATCACCTGAGCCGCCACGTAAGGCACCAGGTCCTTGGTCGGAAGCGGCCGCCGGCCTCAGGCCAAAGCTCACCGCCGGGTTCAAATGGCAGCCCGAGATGTGGCCGATGGCGTAGGCCATCGTCAGTACCGTCAGGCCAAACGCCAGCGCCACGCTGTGAAAGCCGATGCCCAGCTGCGGAAACGCCGCCGCCAGCACCGCGCTGCCGCAGCCGCCCAGCACCAGCCAGAAAGTGCCGATCAGTTCGGCCAGATACTTGTTCATGATGCAACCTCCACACACTCGCTGTTGAACACGGAGTGACTACTAATGACTGATGTCAACTCGCCACGGGCGCGCGCTTCACCCCCCATTTGCGGCGCGGCTGCGGTGGCGTGCACAAGGATTTTGAGAGCACACGTATAAATGTTGCCAAACGCTACCTCCGAGGCCGCGAGGCGCCCGTCATGAGCCTGGCGCGCCGCTCGCAAGCGGGCATGACGCTGATCGAAAGCCAGCGCCACGGGGCGGGTTGCGAGCTGTTCCTGGTAGAAGGCGAATCCGCCGCCGGCGCCGTCGCGGCCGTGCGCGACGCCCGCACGCAGGCCGTGCTGGCGTGCCAGGGCAAGCCGCTGAACGCCTGGCGCGCCACGCCGGCGCGCGTGGCGGCCTACCCGCTGTACCCGCAACTGGCCAGCGCGCTGGGCTGGTCATCGGTCGTGGACAGCAGCGCCACGGCGGCGCCGCGCTTCGAGCGCGTGATGCTGCTGTTTGACCCCGATGCCGACGGCATCCACATTGGCGCGCTGTTGCTCTTGTATTTGCAGCGCTTTGCGCCCGCCCTGCTTGCGCAAGGCCATGTTTTCATGGTCAGGGCGCCACTGGCCGGCCTGCGCGTGGCCGCGCGCGATACCGGCGAAGTGGAAGACGTGTGGGCCTACTCGCCCGAACAGGCGCGCGCCCTGCGCCAGCGCGCCGCCGCCGCGCCCGAGCGCTGGGCCGTGCTGCGCGAATGGGGCTTTCGCGGCCTGGCCAGCCTGCCGCCCGAGGTGCTGCGCGCTACTTGCGTCGATGCCGCCACGCGGCGCGCCGATGTGGTGACGGCGGCGCAGATACAGGCGGTGGTTGATGTGTTTGGGGGTGCGGGCAGAACGTCGTCTGGACGTTGACTACATTTTTTATAGCTGTTGGCGCACGTCCCAATTGCGCCAGCGGCCCATTCGGCTTGAAACTCTCAAGCGCCTGCGCGTCTGCTCGCCGCCACCATCACGCCGCGCCGAACAAGCCCCCCGCACCCTGCGGGGCGGCCACGCCCAGGTGCCGATACGCCGCCAACGTGGCCACGCGACCGCGCGGCGTGCGCTGCAAGAAGCCTTGCTGGATCAGGTAGGGCTCGATCACGTCTTCGATGGTGCCGGCCTCTTCGCCGATGCTGGCGGCGATGTTGTCCAGGCCCACCGGGCCGCCGTCAAAGCGGTGGATCACGGCTTCCAGCAGCTTGCGGTCCATCACGTCAAAGCCTTCCGGGTCGACGTCCAGCATGGCCAGCGCGTCGTGCGCTATTTTTTTGGAGATGTGGCCATCGCCCTTGACATCGGCGTAGTCGCGCACGCGGCGCAGCAGGCGGTTGGCGATGCGCGGCGTGCCGCGGCTGCGGCGCGCGATCTCGAGCGCGCCTTCGGCATCGGCTTGCACGTTCAACAGACCGGCCGAGCGGGTGACGATTCGCGCCAGCTCTTGCGGCGTGTAGAAGTCCAGCCGCGCGACGATGCCGAAGCGGTCGCGCAGCGGGTTGGTCAGCATGCCGGCGCGCGTGGTGGCGCCCACCAGGGTGAACGGCTGCAGATCGAGCTTGATCGAGCGCGCGGCCGGGCCTTCGCCAATCATGATGTCGATCTGGTAGTCCTCCAGCGCGGGGTAGAGGATTTCTTCCACCACCGGCGAGAGGCGGTGGATCTCGTCGATGAACAGGACGTCGTTTTTTTCCAGGTTGGTCAGCAGCGCCGCCAGGTCTTTCGGCTTTTCGAGCACCGGCCCGCTGGTCTGGCGCAGGCTAACGCCGAGTTCGTGCGCAATGATGTGCGACAGCGTGGTCTTGCCCAGACCCGGCGGGCCGAACAGCAGCACGTGATCGAGCGCCTCGCCGCGCTTTCGCGCCGCGCCGATGAATATCTCCAGCTGCTCGCGCGCCTTGCGCTGGCCCACGTACTCGTCCAGCAGCTTGGGGCGCAGCGCACGCTCCAGCGCCTCCTCGCGCGGTGAGGCCACGGCTGCGGAAACCATGCGCGGCGCAGCCCCGCCCGGCGGCAGGGCAAACTCGTCAACGGTGATGCTCATGGGCCGACATTCTGCCGCCTGCAGGCGTGGCGCAGGCGGCCAGGGAACGGGCCCCCGGGGGAGGCCCGTGCTTCGCGGCGGGGCACGCAGCGCCGCACCCGCCGCGCTGGCGTCAGCGCGTCAGCGCGTCAGCCAGTTGCGGATGCCGTCCGCGAACGAAAGCTCGAAGCGGCCGTAGGCGTCTGTGCCGCTCGGGTTCTGGCAGCTGGCGCTGCCCGAGCTAAGCGCGCCCACGACGTAGCGAACGTCGTTGGCCTGCACGAAGATCGCCGAGCCGCTGCTGCCGCCTTCGGTGGTGCCTTGGCGCCAGGAAACGCGGAACATGGCGCCATCGCTCACGCCGGCCTCCAGGCACTGCGCGCTGCCATTACTGCCGAAACTGCAGTTGGTGTAACCGCGGATGCTGCCGATGCTCATCTTCTGCAGGTCGCCCGCGGGGTGGTGCACACCCAGCACGTCAACGCCCGGCACCGCTTCGCTGCCGAAGTACGAGCCGGCGTACACCACGTTGGCCGGTGGGGCGCTGTTGAGCTGCACCAGGGTGGTGTCGACAATGGCGCGCGTATAGAGCAGGCGCGCGCCGCCGGTCATGCGCACGGCGTTGGGGTCGAACCGGGGGGCGCTGCCGCACGATTCGGCGCGGAAGAACCAGTAGGTGATCAGGTTGCTGGCCGCTTCCTGGCTCGAGATGCAGTGCGCGGCCGTCAGGAAGTACGGGGTGAGGCTGTTGCGCGTGTCGTTCAGCAGCGTGCCGGTGCAGAGCAAGGTTCTGCCACCTTCGGTGAACACCATCTTGGCCACCGCTCGGCCTTCGGTCTGGTAGCTGCCGCACATGACGTCGACGTTGCAGCTGCCCGCGTTGCCGATCTCGTCGACGTCCTTCGGCTGCTCCATGGCCTGCGCCACCGTCTGCGTCAGGTGCGACAGCTGCGGCACGGCCAGCTGCAGCTGGTCGGTGGCCACACCGGCGGGCAGCTGCACTTCCAGCGTGCTGACGGCGCCCGGCGTGTCGGGGCCCCAGACCATGCGCGCGGCATCGGCCTTCAGGCCGGCGCTTTCGTTGGCCTGGCGCAAGGCACTCAGCTCGGCGGCGGTCATCTCCACCACTTCGCCGCTGGCGCCGTAGAAGCGCAGCACCGCGCCCTCGGGCACTGCCTGCGCCAGCACGCCCAGGCGCACCGCCTTGGCGCCCTCGGCCGTGAAGGCCACGGCCGCCACGCGCGAGCCGTCGGTCAGGGTGGCCCAGCGCAGGTGGCGGGCCAGTTCGGCGGTGGTGGCGGTGGCGCGAACATCGCGGCCTTCGCCGATCTGCAGCGCCGTGCCCTTGGCGGCGGGCGCGGCGGACTTGGCGGCGGCCAGCGGCCCCAGGGCCACCTGACCCACGGCGGCGCCCGCCGGCAGGCGGCTGGCCACGGCGGCGGCGGTCTTGGCCGGCGTGCTGCGCGGCAGGGTGGCGGTGTCCAGCGGCTCGATGCGGTCGCCACCAGGCGCGGGCGCCGGTGCCGGTGCCGGTGCCGGTGCCGGTGCCGGTGCCGGTGCCGGTGCCGGTGCGGGCTCATCGTCGGAGCCGCCGCAGGCGGCCAGGGCCAGGGAGGCGGCCAGGGCCGTCCACAAGACGTGTCGTTTCAGCATGGTGTGCGTTCGGTTCAGGTTGAAGGGGAACGGATCAGCCGCAGTGCACGCGGGTGATGCGGTTGTCGGCGCCCACGATCACGTTGAGGCGACCGACCTGGTATTCCTTGGTGATCATGCTGTCGGGGCGCAGCATGCGGGCCTCGTCGGCACCGGCGGCGGCCAGGGCCTGGGCCAGGGTGGCGTCGGTGAAGGGCTGGCCCACCAGCGACTGCACGGCCTGGGCGTTGCACTGGTTGCGCGGCGGCTGGCCGGTGGTCGCGCGCGTGGCGGCGGCGGGCTTGGCCTGGGCGTCGGCGGCGCTGGCGCCGGGCCCGCCGCTGCAGGCGGCCAGCGTGACCAGGGTGCCAAGCGCCAGCAGCGCGGAGAAAGCGTTGACTCGCATGAGAAAGGGCTCCAGGAGGATGGCTTCAGGAAAGGGCTGCGCGGGCGAACCGCCGATGCCGCGCCGCGCATGCTAACGGAGTAAGTTGACGCCGCCGTAACAAAACAGAAGTATGGGCTTACTTGGCCAGCGCACGCAGCGCGAGCTTGATGCCCTCGCTCACGCCCACGTCCGGCGGCAGGGTCTTGAGTGCGGCGGCGGCTTCCTTGTCGCTGTAGCCCAGCGCCAGCAGGGCCTGCTGGATGTCGCTTTGCGCATCGCTGGCGGGTGCCTGCGGCGCGCCCAGGTCGGCGCCGAGCTTGCCTTTCAGCTCCAGCAGCAGGCGCTCGGCGGTCTTCTTGCCGATGCCGGGCACCTTGGTCAGGCGTGCGCCGTCCTGGGTGCTGACGGCCTGCGCCAGGTCGGCCACGCTCATGCCCGACAGCACAGCCAGCGCCATGCGCGGGCCGATGCCGCCGATCTTGATGAGTTCGCGGAAGGCGGCGCGCTCGGTGTCGCTGCCGAAGCCGTACAGCAGTTGCGCGTCCTCGCGCACCACGAAGTGCGTCAGCAGCGTGGTGCGCTCGCCCAGCGCGGGCAGGTTGTAGAAGGTGCTCATGGGCACCCACACTTCGTAGCCGACGCCCTGACAGTCGATCAGGATTTGCGGCGGGTTCTTTTCGGCCAGCAGGCCGCTGAGGCGTCCGATCACGGGCAGGCTTTCAGTCAGGGGGCACGGGTTGGGCCGCGCCGGGCGCGCGGGGGAGGCTCGATGATACGAACCGGGGACTGCGCGGCCGAAAAGGCGGCGCGTGGCAGGGGGGGGGGACTTGCCAGATTTTTCCAGGTATCGAATCAGGATCTGGCGCCCGTCTATCAGGCGCCAGCAGCTCCTGTTTTCATATTTCAACATGTTGTCAAATGGCTATCGCCTGTTTCAGGCGCGGCAAACGGCTGACGGCAACCGCAGGGGCCAGCGTGGCGCGAGGGCTTCGTGGACCGCCGCTCAGGGCCGCACCAGCCCACGCCGCGCTGCCTCCAGCGCCGCCTCGGCGCGCGAGGAGACGTTGAGCTTGCGGTAGATCTGCTTGACGTAGTCGGCCACGGTGTGGCGCGACAGACCCAGCTGGCCGGCGATCTCGGGCAGGGTGTAGCCCTTGGCCACGCGCTGCAGGATTTCGGTCTCGCGCGCGTTCAGCGCCACCTCGTTGGGGTCGAAGCGCGTCACGTCCACGCCGCGCGGGCCGCCGGCGCTGAAGTAGGTGAGCACGCGCCGCGCGATCGGCGGCGACAGCGGCGGCTCGCCCTCGGCGATGCGGCGCAGCTGCGCAATGATGATGTGGCGCGGGCCGTCCTTCAGCAGATAGCCGAAGGCGCCCGCCTGCAGGGCCGGAAACAGGTGTTCATCGTCGTCGTGGATGGTCACCACCACCGGCACGGCCGAGGGCTGGTGGTTGCGCAGCGCCTGGATGACCTGCACGCCGCTGCCGTCGGGCAGGCCCAGGTCGACCAGCGCCACGTCGAACGGCCGCAGCGCCGCCTGCTCGATGCCTTCGCTGCAGCGCGCCACGGCCACCACCTCGGTGTCGGGAAACGCCAGGCGCGCGGTTTCGACCAGCCATTCGCAGATGGCCGGCAGATCTTCGACGACAAGCAGGGCTTTCATGACCGCGGCATGTTAAGCAGCCGCGAGCCGGCCGCGCCGATAGGGGGCCACCTTCGCGCCCCGAATGCGGGAATAAGTCCGCTATCCGCCGCCGCAGGCCGCCCGCCCGCGCGCCAGCGCACGCTCATACCAATGCGCTTTCAAAAATGACGAATGACAAATGACTTCGCTGCGCTTCAATGACAAAGAAGACATTCGTCATTTGTCATGCGGCGCCAGCCGCGGTCACTTGTCATCGTTTTGAACGCCAAACGGTATCAGGGCCGCAACGGCTCCAGCGGCACCCGCACCAGCAGGAGCGTGCCACCCAGGCTGCCGGTGGTGAAGCGGTGCGTGCCGCCCAGCCGGCGCACGCGCCGCTCGATGTTGGGCAGGCCGTGCCCGGCCGAGCGGGCCAGCGCCACCGTGTCCAGCCCGCGGCCGTTGTCTTCCACCTCCAGCTGCAGGTCGCCCTCGGTCACCTGCAGCCGCACGCGGCAATGCCCGGCGCCGCTGTGGCGGATGACGTTGGAGACCGCCTCGCGCAGCACCCGCGTCAGCTGTGCGCCGGCGCGCACCGGCATCAGCACCATGCCGTCGGGCAGGGTGGCGTCCCAGTCCACCTCGATGCCGGCCGCCGTCAGGCGCGACACGGTCTCGGCGCGCCAGTCGGCCAGCACGTCGGCCACCGGCAGCGGCTGCGCCTTCAGGTTGCGCACCGACAGGCGCATCTCCTCCAGCGCCTGGCGCGCCTGGCTGCTCACCGCCGGGTCGGTCTGCCCACTGGCATGCACCAGCGACAGCAGCTTGGCGCCCAGGTCGTCGTGCAGGTCGTCGGCGATGCGCTCGCGCTCGTCGCTGGCGCCGCGCACGTAGGCATCGTGCGCCTGGATGGTCTGCACCACCAGCTCGGACAGGCGCTGCGCCAGCCGCCGGTCGCCGCGCGAGAACAGGCGCCCGCCGCGGTCGCGCGCCCACAGCGTGAAGCCGGGCAGCTCGGCCACCGGCGGCACCCACAGCACCTGGCCATTGGCGCTCACCGTCGGCTCCAGCGCGCTGCGCAGCTCGGCCGGCGGCGGCTCGTGGCCCAGCTGGCGCACCTGCAGCGTCTGCGTCAGCAGGTTGGCCCAGTGCTGCAGGCGCTCGCCCGGCGGCGCCAGGCCCAGCGCCAGAATGCCGCTGGTCAGCTCGCGCGGCGTCGGGCCGCGCCGCAGGATGCTGCGCCCCCACACGCCGCTGGACAGCGGCACATAGGTCAGGCCGAACAGGAGCACCGCCACCAGCATCGCCAGATCGTCGTTGAGCCATTCGGTGGCCTGGATCAGCCGATAGCACACCAAGGTGCCGATGCCCGCGCCCAGGCTGAGCAGCGCCTGCATGGCCCGGTCGTCCAGATCGAACGCGCGCGAGCCGCGCAGGCCCAGCGCCGTGCCCACGCTGGTCGCGAAGATCAGGCCGAACAGCCACGCCTGCGCCACCGGCGGCGTGCCGCCGAACATCAGCACGCCTTCCTGCAGGCCCAGCAGCGCCGCCAGCGCCAGCCCCCAAGGCAGCGCCAGCGTGCGCAGGAGGGTGCGCTCGGGCGTGTGCGCCGCGCTGGCGCGCCATTGCCGCGCCATCTGCAGAAACGCCAGCCCCACGCCCGCCAGCAGCATGCCGCGGCTGGCCCAGTTGGGCGACGGCAGCCACCACAGCGCATTGGCCAGCGCCCACAGCCCGAACACGCCCGCCACCGCGGCCTTGTGCCAGCCCGCGCCCGGCAGGCGAACCGGAAAATTCGTCAGCAAGCCCGCCAGGAACAGCAGTGCACCGATGCTGGCGGCGTGGTTGATGAACAGCAGGGTGTGGAACAGCCCGGCCGGCAGCGCCAGCTCGCGCCCGCTGAACACCGCGGCGCAGCTCAGCAGCACGCTCAGCATCAGCGCCGCCAGCGACGAGCAGACCGTGGCCGCCTGCGTCGGGTACACCACCAGCACCCAGGCCGCGGCCAGCAGGCTGACGGCCTGCACCAGAAACAGGAACCAGAATACGTTCGACAGGGCGCGGAACGGCCGCTCCTTGGCCGGCGCCAGTTCGATGCCGACCGGCGCCGCCTCGGGCGCCTGCACCTGCAGCCCCACCAGCGGCTCGCCCCACAGGCGCGCCAGCAGGTCCTGCCGCTCGTAGAAGCGCGCCCACGCGGCATAGCTCGGCAGCTGGTCGGGGTTCTCCACCAGGTCGGCGGGCTCCAGCGTGATGCTGGCATCGTCCAGCAGCGAGGTGACGGCCAGCAGGCGCATGCCGGGGCGCAGACCGGCGTCCTGCGCCGGGCTGCGGTCATGCACCGCCAGCACCTCCACCTGATCGCCGACGACCCCCAGCTGCACGCCCACCCAGGGCCGCGCCATCGACAGCGCCGTGGCCACCACGCCGGCCAGCGTGATCCACAGCACCGCCAGCAGCAGCGCGTGGCGCCGCAGCCAGCCGGCGGTGCGCGACGCCGCGGGCCGCCCTGCCGCCTCGCCGCCCAGCGGCGCGCGCGCGCTGTCGAGCAGGCCGCGCTCGGTGTCGAGCGCGGCCGGCGTGGTCGCGGGCGGCGGGTGGATGAAGCTCACGGCACGATGGGTGACAATGCGGCGGTGATTCTGCGCCATACCTTCACCCCCCTCAACAACACCCGGCTGGCCCACCTGTGCGGCCCCATGGACGAGCACCTGCGCACCATCGAGGCCGGGCTGCAGGTGGCCATCGCGCACCGGCACGAGCAGTTCAAGATCGACGGCCCCAAGAAGCAGGCCGAGCGCGCGCTCACCGTGCTGCAGGCGCTGTACGAACTGGCCGACCGCCCCATCAAGCCCGACACCGTGCAGCTGATGCTGGCCGGCGACGGCGAGCCGCTGGCCGAAGGCGCCGACGGCCGCCTGGTGCTGGCCACGCGCCGTGCCGACCTGCAGGCGCGCACGCCCAACCAGAGCGTGTACCTCGACAACATCGCCCACCACGACATCACCTTCGGCATCGGCCCCGCCGGCACCGGCAAGACCTTCCTGGCCGTGGCCTGCGCCGTCGACGCGCTGGAGCGGCAAAGCGTGCAGCGCATCGTGCTCACGCGCCCGGCGGTCGAGGCCGGCGAGCGCCTGGGCTTTCTGCCCGGCGACCTGACGCAGAAGGTCGACCCCTACCTGCGCCCGCTGTACGACGCGCTGTACGAGCTGATGGGCTTCGATCGCGTGCAAAAGGCCTTCGAGCGCAACCAGCTCGAGATCGCGCCGCTGGCCTTCATGCGCGGGCGCACGCTGAACCACGCCTTCGTCATCCTCGACGAGGCGCAGAACACCACGCCCGAGCAGATGAAGATGTTCCTCACCCGCATCGGCTTCGGCAGCCGCTGCGTGGTGACCGGCGACGTGAGCCAGGTCGACCTGCCCAAGGGCGCCACCAGCGGCCTGGTGGACGCCGAGCGCGTGCTGCGCCGCGTCAAGGGCCTGGCCTTCACCCGCTTCACCAGCGCCGACGTGGTGCGGCACCCGCTGGTGGCGCGCATCGTGGACGCCTACGACGCCGCGCCGCGCCATGCGGGCAAGGCGTCGGCAGCGTGATGAACCTCATTGGCTTGATCATCGAGAAGACCCGGATGACACGCGGACCGCATCCGCTGTGTGGGAGCGGGCTGGCCCGCGATCCGGCGTTCATTGCGACGAGGCGCCTCATCGCGGGCCAGCCCGCTCCCACAAAGCAGTCTGAGACTGGTTGACAATCAAGCTGTTTCGATAGCTGCTTGCGCTTGATATACAAGGATTTCAGGCATATTTCCATCTGAAATCGTTCAATGATGGGCGCAGGCAGCTATCAATTCAAGACCACACAGCCGCGCCAGCCAACGCCTCCCAGCAGCCCATGCCCCAGCCGCCCCTGAGCCTCAGCCTGCAGTTCGCCCGTTTCGACGGCGTGGCCGCGCACCGCGCCGCGCTGCCGCGCCACAAGGTGCTGCGCTGGGTGCGCGCCGCGCTGGGTGGCGACGTGCAGGCGGCCGAGATCACGGTGCGCATCGTCGATGCCGACGAGGGCCGGCAGCTCAACCGCGATTTCCGCGGCAAGGACTACGCCACCAACGTGCTGACCTTCGACTACAGCGGCGCGCCGGTGGTGGCGGCCGATCTGGTGCTGTGCGCGCCGGTGGTGGCGCGCGAGGCGGCCGAGCTGGGCAAGCCCCTGGCCGAGCACTACGCCCACCTGCTGGTGCACGGCACGCTGCACGCGCAGGGCTGGGACCACGAAACCAGCGAGGCCGACGCCGAGGCGATGGAGGCGCAGGAAGCCGCCATCCTGGCCGCGCTGGGGCAGCCCAACCCCTATCAGTGAAATTGGCCTGCAGCGCTTGTACAGCAAGCGCTGGAAGCTATCAAAAGCAAAGCATCAGGCCGCAGCACTCATCCGCAGCGGAATCGTCACCGGCCCGTCGTTGACCAGCGCCACCTGCATGTCGGCGGCGAATTCGCCGGTGGCCACCTCGGGGTGGGCAGCGCGCGCCTGGGCGACGAAATGCTCGTACAGGTGGCGGCCCAGCTCGGGCGGCGCGGCATTGGTGAAGCTCGGCCGGTTGCCGCCCGCCGTGTCGGCCGCCAGCGTGAACTGGCTGACGATGAGCAGCCCGCCGCCCACGTCCTGCACGCTCAGGTTCATCTTGCCGGCGGCGTCGCTGAAGATGCGCAGCTTGAGCAGCTTGGCCAGCAGCCGGTCGGCCACGGCCTCGTCGTCGCCGCGCTCGGCGCACAGCAGCACCAGCAGGCCGGGGCCGATGGCGCCGGTGACGCGGCCATCGACGGTGACACGGGCTTCGGAGACGCGCTGGATCAGGGCTTGCATGGGGCGGAACGCGGTGATGGCCTCATCGGCCGGGATTCAAAAACACTGGATGCGCAACCAGACAGCGTTGTGGGAGCGGGCTGGCCCGCGATGAAGCGTCTGGTCGCCACCACGGCTTGATCGCGGGCAAGCCCGCTCCCACACCGCAGGTGCGGTTTGCGCGTGATCTGAGAGTTCTTCATGATCAATGAAAAACAATAGCTGCTTGCGCCCACCCACGCTCGATTTCAGATCATTTTCCCTTGAAAACATTGCTGTACAGGCGCTGGACGCTATCGAAATTGTATGCACCCTCAATGCGCATGCAGGCTTTCGGGCGCGCCCTCCAGCGGCTCGTTCAGGTCGACGGTGATCGGCTCCACGCCGTCGGGCAGCATCTGGATGCTGGCGTGCAGGCCCGGCACCGCCTCGGCCAGCGCGTGCTCGACCTGGTGGCGCAGGTCGTCGGCGCGGCCCAGCGTCCAGGTCGGCGGCACGTGCATGTGCACGTTGATGAAGCGGCGCTGGCCGGCGCGGCGCGTCATCAGGTGGTCGAACAGCACCACGTGCTGGTCGCCCAGCCGCTGGCTGAAGCGCTCCAGCACGGCTTCGATGTCGCCGTGCACTTCGGGCTCGACGGCGCTGTCCATCAGCCCGCTCCACGAGCGCCAGATCAACCGCGCGCCCTCCCACACGATGTTCAGCGCCACGCCGATGGCCACCAGCGGGTCCAGCCACCGCCAGCCGGTCACGCCCACCAGCAACAGGCCGGCGACCACGCCGGCCGACGTCCAGACGTCGGTCAGCAGGTGCTTGGCATCGGCCTCCAGCGCGATCGAGCGGTGCATGCGCGAGGCGCGCAGCATCACCCAGGCCAGCACGCCGTTGAGCACCGAGCTGGCTACCGACAGCGCCAGGCCCCAGCCCACCTGCTCCAGCGGCTGCGGGTTCCAGAAGCGCGGCAACGCCGTCCAGATGATGGCCGCCGCGGCGCCGATGATCAGAATGCCCTCGAAGCCGGACGAGAAGTATTCGGCCTTGTCGTGGCCGTAGGGGTGGTCGTCGTCGGCCGGGCGCGCGGCCACCGTCACCATCAGCAGGCCGAACATGGCGGCCGCCAGGTTGACGAAGGATTCCATGGCATCCGACAGCAGGCCGACCGAGCCGGTGATCCACCACGCCGCTGTCTTGAGGGTGATCGTCATCAGCGCCACGACCACCGACACCGCCATCAGGCGGCGCGGCGTCATCCAGGCGCGGACGGAAGCAAGGGCGTTCATGCCGGCATTGTCGCCAAGCGCGGCGACAAGCATCGGCGGCCGCGCGCAGCCGGCACGGCGCTTATGGCCAAAACGGGGTTTTGCGCCCATGTGCCGGGCGCCGGCAGCTATCGTTATTGAAGCAATTGCGGCAGATCATGGCGCTTTGCCGGCGCTGACGTTAATCTTGCCGTTTCAACCCCACCCACCTGCCGCCCCCGGAGCAGCCATGAGCGTCATCCTGAAAGAAAAGATCACCGGCCCCGCCGCCTGGAAAGGCCCCAACATCGCGGCCGACCCGGCCTGGCTGTACCACTTCACGCCCGACGACATCGCCGTGCTGGACGCCGCGCTGGCGACGCTGAAGGCGCGCGGCCGCGCGTTTCCGCACTTCGGCGCGCAGGACTTCCCGATCGCACCGCTGGTGCCGCGCCTGACCGCCTTCGCCGACGAGCTGGAAAACGGCCGCGGCTTCAAGCTGCTGCGCGGCCTGCCCGTCGAGCGCTACAGCGACGCCGAGATCAACGCCATCACCTACGGCATCGGCCTGCACCTGGGCCAGCCGGTGTGCCAGAACCCGCGCGGCGACCTGCTGGGCGAGGTGATGAACGTGGGCGACATCCACGACAAGAACACCCGCGTCTACGAAACCAACCTGTACCTGCCCTACCACTCCGACCCGTCCGACGTGGTGGGCCTGATGTGCGTGCGCAAGGCGCGGCAGGGCGGCCTGTCCAGCCTGGTCAGCGTGGCGGCGATCTACAACGAGATCCTGGACAAGCACCGCGAGCTGCTGGGCCTGTACTACCGCCCCATCCACTTCGCCCACCTGTGCGAGCCGCAGCCCAGCCTGTCGCCCATCTTCAGCTACCACCAGGGCAAGCTGAGCTGCCGCTATCTGCGCCAGTACATCGAGCTGGGCGCCGACATCTGCAAGCTGCCGCTGTCGCGCGTCGAAATCGAGGCGCTGGACGTGTTCGACCGCGTGATGGCCGACCCGGCGCTGCGCCTGGACATGATGCTGGAGCCCGGCGACCTGCAATTCGCCAACAACTACGCCGTGCTGCACTCGCGCACCGAGTTCGAGGACCACGAACACCTGGCCCTGCGCCGCAAGATGCTGCGCCTGTGGCTGAAGATGCCCAACGCGCGCGCGCTGGCGCCGGAGTTTCCGGGGCGCAACGGCTTTCCGGCGCCCGAGACGGCCGCGGCCTGAGCCGCCGGCAGGTGTGCTTCAGGCCAGCGTCACGCGGGCGAACTTGCGCTTGCCCACCTGCACGACGTAAGTGCCCGCTTTCAGCTTCAGCCCTTTGTCGCTGACCACGCCGGAATCGACGCGCACGCCGCCGCCGTCGATCAGGCGGTTGGCCTCGCTGGTCGACGGCGCCAGCCCGGACTGCTTGAGCACCAGGCCGATGCCGAGCGCGCCGCCCTCGCCCGCGGCCAGCGACACTTCGGGAATCTCGTCCGGCACGCCGCCCTTGCTGCGGTTGGTGAAGTCGGCTTCAGCGGCATCGGCCGCCGCGGCCGAATGGAAGCGCGCCGTGATCTCCTTGGCCAGCATCACCTTGGCGTCCTTCGGGTTGCGGCCGGCGCCCACCTCGGCCTGCAGTGCCTCGATGTCGGCCATCGACCTGAACGACAGCAGCGTGTACCAGCGCCACATCAGCTCGTCGCTGATCGACAGCACCTTCGCGAACATGGTGTTGGCGTCTTCGGTGATGCCGATGTAGTTGTTCTTCGACTTCGACATCTTCTCGACGCCGTCCAGCCCTTCCAGCAGCGGCATGGTCAGGATGCACTGCGGCTCCTGGCCATACTCCTGCTGCAGGTGGCGGCCCATCAGCAGGTTGAACTTCTGGTCGGTGCCGCCGAGTTCAATGTCGGACTTGAGCGCCACCGAGTCGTAGCCCTGCATCAGCGGGTAGAGGAACTCGTGGATGCTGATCGAGTTGCCGGCGTGGAAGCGCTCGTGGAAGTCGTTGCGCTCCATCATGCGCGCCACGGTGTATTTGGCCGCCAGCTTGATCAGCCCGCGCGTGCCCAGCGCGTCGCTCCACTCGCTGTTGTAGCGCAGCTCGGTGCGGGCGGGGTCGAGCACCTTGAAGGCCTGCGTCTTGTAGGTCTCGGCGTTGGCGCGAATCTGCTCCTCGGTCAGCGGCGGGCGGGTGGTGTTGCGGCCGCTGGGGTCGCCGATCAGCGTGGTGAAGTCGCCGATCAGGAAGATCACCTGGTGCCCCAGGTCCTGCAGCTGGCGCATCTTGTTCAGCACCACGGTGTGGCCGATGTGGATGTCGGGCGCCGTCGGGTCCAGCCCCAGCTTGATGCGCAGCGGCTGGCCGCTGGCCTCCGACCGGGCCAGCTTCTTCAGCCAGTCCTCCTGCGGCAGCAGCTCCTCGCAGCCGCGCAGCGAAATGGCCATGGCCTCGCGCACGCGGTCGGATACCGGCGGGTTCGTAATATCGGTGTCAGTTTTCATGTGCTTTTGGTTGTAGGAGCTTGCCTACGACGTTATACTGGCGCGTTAAGGCCCGATTCTAGAGGCCCGGCTCTCTTCGACAGAGCGCTTCGACAGGTGACCCGCTGCCCATGTCTGTCGCCTGACTGCAACGAATTCCGGAACAACGTCGCGTGAAGCAACAACTGATTTCCTCCGGCCTGGCCGTCGCTGATTTCATCCACCGTCACCCCAAACGCATCACCGCGGTCATCGCCGGCTTCATGCTGTGCGGCGGCGGCGGCGCGTTTGCCGTGGCCTCGCTGGCGCCCACCGCCCCCACCGCGCCGCTGCGCCTGGTGGCCGAGTCGGTGGAGCCGCAACTGGGCGCCCAGACCGACATCCTGGACACCCATTCCTTTACCCTCTACCGCAGCGAATCGACCCGCAGCAACGACACGCCCGAGGCGCTGCTCAAGCGGCTGGGCCTGGCCGACCCGGCCGCCGCGGCCTTCCTGCGCAAGAACGAGACCACGCGCCAGGCGCTGTTCGGCCGCTTCACCCGCCTGGTGACGGCCGAGGCCAGCGACCGGCAGGAACTGCTCAAGCTGCAGACCCACTGGCTCGACAAGAACGACGACGAGAACTTCAAGCGCCTGGTGGTCGAGAAGGCGGGCGACGCTTTCAGCGTGCGCGTCGAGACCGCGCCCCTGGTGGCCAACCAGCGCATCGCCAGCGGCACCATCCGCGGCACGCTGTTCGCCGCCACCGACGAGGCCAACCTGCCCGACAGCGTGACCAAGCAGCTGACCGAGATCTTCGAGTCCAACGTCGACTTTCACCGCGGCCTGCGCCGGGGCGACCGCTTCTCGGTGGTCTACGAAACGCTGGAAGCCGACGGCGAAACCATGCGCGCCGGCAAGATCCTGAGCGCCGAGGTGGTCAACCGCGGCCGGACGCACCAGGCCATCTGGTTCAAGGAACAGGGCGCGACCAAGGGCGCCTACTACACCCCCGACGGCCAGAGCCTGCGCAAGGCCTACCTGCTGTCGCCGATGGAGGTGTCGCGCATCACCAGCGGCTTCGGCATGCGCAACCACCCGGTGTACGGCTACAGCCGCGAGCACAACGGCGTCGACTACGCCGCCCCCACCGGCACGCCGGTGCGCACCATCGGCGACGGCGTGGTCACCTTTGCCGGCGTGCAGAACGGCTACGGCAACGTGATCCAGATTCGCCACCGCAACGCCAAGGATTCGACGCTGTACGCGCACCTGTCGCGCATCGACGTGAAGGTGGGCGACAACGTGATGCAGGGCGAGAAGATCGGTGCCGTGGGCTCCACCGGCGTGTCGACCGGCCCGCACCTGCATTTCGAGTTCCGCATCGACAACACGCCGCAGGACCCGACCGAAGTGCTGGCCGAGCAGCGCGAGTACGTGCCCGTGTCGCCCGGCGGCAAGGCGGCGTTCGCCAAGTGGTCGTCCGGCATGAAGATGCAGCTGACCGCCGCCGGCGAGATCACGCGCAGCAGCTTCGAGTAGGTCGCACGCAACCACAAAAAAGGGCGCCCAGGGCGCCCTTTTTTCGTTGGCTCAACCCGGCCGCTTGTGATGCGGGGAGTCTTGGCAGAAACATCAAAAATAATAGCTGCTTGCGCTCATCCACAAAGGATTTCAGATCGATTTCTCTTGAAATGCTTACCAGACCTGCGCATGCCACTATACAAATTAAAGTGCAGTGGGCTTACTCGTCCGCCACCGAGAACGACGAGCCGCAGCCGCAGGTGGTCTGGGCGTTGGGGTTCTTGATGACGAACTGCGCGCCCTGCAGGTCTTCCTTGTAGTCGATCTCGGCGCCGACCAGGTACTGGTAGCTCATGGCGTCGATCAGCAGCGAGACGCCGTTCTTGGTCATCGTCGTGTCGTCCTCGTTGGCGATCTCGTCGAAGGTGAAGCCGTACTGGAAGCCCGAGCAGCCGCCGCCCTGCACGAACACGCGCAGCTTCAGGTCGGGGTTGCCTTCTTCCGCGATCAGGTCGGCCACCTTGGCGGCCGCGCTGTCGCTGAAGAGGATCGGGTCAGGCATCGCGGTGGGGGTTTGAATGTCTTGGGCTACGGCGCTCATGGCGGTTCCTGCGGTCAAAAACGAATTGACCAATAGTATATCGAATTAGTCGGGTTTTCGCTTCACGGCCGGTCCAGGTCCAGCGTCGGCTCGGTGGGCTCGCGCGGCTCCTCGGCCGGTGAATTGGAGGCCATCGGCTCGTGCGCCACGGGCGGCGGCGTCAGCTGCGGCTGCAACTGGCCGGCAATCACCGCACCCTGCGCCATTTCCAGCGACTTGTAGCGCACATCGCCCTGCACGCGCGCCTTCGACTGCAGCTCCAGCAGCTCGCGCGCCAGCACCGGGCCGACCACCGTGCCGCCGATCACCACGTGGTCGGCGCTGATCGCCCCTTCCACGCTGCCGCCCTCGCCGATCACCAGCACGCTGGGCTGGCCGCCTTCGGCGATCACATCACCCAGCACCGTGCCGTCAATCTGCAGGCCGTCCTGGAATGTGCACGGCCCCTGCACACGCATGCCGGCGCCGATGGTGCTGCGAACCGACAACTTCGACTTGATGCCCAGCATCTCACGGACTCCTTGATTGGTTGCCCTGCTTTTACCACGCTGCCCGCCAGCGCGGGGCGGCACGCCCAAGAAAAAACCGCGCCAGCCTGACGGCCGCGCGGTTCCTTCGGTTGCCTGCAGCGGAATCAGCGCTTGCTGAACTGCTTGCGACGGCGGGCGGAGTGCAGACCGACCTTCTTGCGCTCGACCTCGCGCGCGTCGCGCGTGACGAAACCGGCGGCCGACAGCTGCGGCTTCAGGTTCGCGTCGTAGTCGATCAGCGCGCGGGTGATGCCGTGGCGCACCGCACCGGCCTGGCCGGATTCGCCGCCGCCGTGCACGTTGACCTGCACGTCGAAGGTCTCGACGTTGTCGGTCAGCACCAGCGGCTGCTTGCAGATCATGATCGAGGTCTGGCGGCCGAAGAAGTCAGCAATGTCCTTGCCGTTCACCGTGATCTTGCCGGAGCCTTTTTTCAGAAACACGCGGGCGACGCTGGACTTGCGACGGCCGGTGCCATTGTTCCAATCACCAATCATTGCATCGGCTCCTTAGACTTCCAGCGCCTTGGGCTGCTGGGCGCTGTGCGGGTGCTCGGCGCCGCCGTACACCTTCAGCTTCTTGATCATGGCGTAGCCCAGCGGGCCCTTGGGCAGCATGCCCTTGACGGCCTTCTCCAGCGCGCGGCCGGGGTGCTTGGCCTGCAGGTCGCGGAAGTTGGTCTCGCGCAGACCACCCGGATAGCCGGTGTGGCGGTAGTACTTCTTGTCGAGCTCTTTCGCGCCGGTGACGCGGAGCTTGGAGGCGTTGACGACCACGATGTAGTCGCCGGTATCGACGTGAGGCGTGTAAATGGCCTTGTGCTTGCCGCGCAGACGGAGGGCAACTTCGCTGGCTACCCGTCCGAGCACCTTGTCGGTGGCGTCAATCACAAACCACTCGTGCGTCACGTCAGCGGGTTTCGCGCTGAACGTTTTCATGAGTTTTCCTGTGCAAAGGATGGTTTGGTCAGACCCTTTTCCACGGTCGGTGCTCCTCTTGTGACGGGAGCCTCTTAGGTGGGTTTCGGCGCCCCGCCCCCTGTAAAGAAAGGCGATTCACCGCTTGCCGCGGGGTCTTGCAAAGCGCTGCAAAGCCTTTGATTCTACCCCGGCGCGGCGCCGTCAGGCAAGAACCCGGGCGCTCAATGCCATGGCGGCGGCGTCAGCCGCGCATCGGGCTTGCGCCGCAGGGCGATGCGCCGGGCCGATTCGCGCGCAAAGGCCCGCGCCATGGCCAGCGCCAGGGGTTCGCGCGACTCGGCGCGCTCGCTCCACTTGGCCAGCAGCAACGCCAGTTCACTGTCGGAGCACGGCGGCACTTCCAGTTCCATTCCTCACCTCTTCGCATCCTTTTATTAGCACGAAATTCTACGTTTTCAGGCGCGCGCTCACACCCCCGATTTGCGGGACGGGCGGCGCAGCACCGCGGCGCGGGTACCATGCCCGCATGTTCAGCTACCGCCACGCCTTCCACGCCGGCAACCATGCCGACGTGCTGAAACACATCACGCTGCTGGCGACGCTGCGACACCTGATGCGCAAGGATTCGCCACTGTTGCTGGTCGACACCCACGCGGGCGCGGGCATCTACCGGCTGGACGGCGGCGCGGCGCAGACCTCGGGCGAGGCGGCGGCCGGCATCGCGCGCATGCAGGCGCTGTGGGCCCATCCTGATTTCGATGAAAAATCGGCTTCAGCGCCCGCCAATAAAGCGCAAGCAGCTATCAATAATGAAGCAGATGCACTCGCCGACTATCTGGCCCTGATCGCCGGCTTCAACCGCGATGGCAACGACGACTGGCGCGTCTACCCCGGCTCGCCCTTGCTGATGCACGCCCTGATGACCGAGCCCGCGCGCGCGCCGGTGCACGACCGCCTGAAGCTGTTCGAGATGCACCCCACCGACGCCCAGGCACTGCAGGCGCACATCGAGCAACTGGAGGCTGGCCGCCAGGTGACGATGGCGCGGCAGGACGGCTTCGATGGCCTGAAGGCACTGCTGCCACCACCACCGGCCGCTGGCGGCTCGCGCCGGGCGCTGGTGCTGATCGACCCCAGCTACGAAATCAAGAGCGACTACGCCAAGGTGGCCGCGGCCGTGCAGGATGCGCTGAAGCGCTTTGCCACCGGCGTGTACCTCGTCTGGTACCCCATCATCGGGCGCCCCGAGGCGCATGGCCTGCCGCGCCGGCTCAAGACGCTGGCACAACAGGCCGGGCGCACCTGGCTGCACGCCACGCTCAACGTGGGCGCTGCACCCGGCGGCGCCGGGCTGTCGGCCAGCGGCATGTTCGTCATCAACCCGCCGCACAGCCTGAAGGGCACGCTGGACGCGGCGCTGCCTCTCGTGCTGCAAGCCCTGGGCGACGGCCGTGGGCGCGGGCATGCCTGGTCGGTGGAAGCCGGCGACGCTGGTTGACGGCGCGGGAAAACCCTCAACCCCGGCCGACCAATTAACCGACCGCTCGGTCGGCTAATTCTCTATACTCCGGTTTCGCGCATTTCATGGCGTGCGGTGTTGGCCGCGCGCCAACCACCCACGACAGGAGACATCCGCGTGTACACCCAATCCTTTTCCGTGCCCGACGACGCCGACGCCAAGGCCGGCCTCAAGGCCGTGCCCAAGCCCGCTTCCGAGAACGACGCCGCGCTGATGGCGCAGTTCGAGGCGCGCATCGCCGCCGATGGCCGCATCGAGCCGCGCGACTGGATGCCCGAGGCCTACCGCAAGACCCTGGTGCGCCAGATCAGCCAGCACGCGCATTCCGAAATCGTCGGCATGCTGCCCGAGGGCAACTGGATCAGCCGCGCGCCCAGCCTGAAGCGCAAGGCCATCCTGATCGCCAAGGTGCAGGACGAGGGCGGCCACGGCCTGTACCTGTACAGCGCCGCCGAAACGCTGGGCACCAGCCGCGACGACATGCTGAATGCCCTGCACTCCGGCCGCGCCAAGTACAGCTCCATCTTCAACTACCCCACGCTGAACTGGGCCGACGTGGGCGTGATCGGCTGGCTGGTCGACGGCGCGGCGATCATGAACCAGATCCCGCTGTGCCGCTGCAGCTACGGCCCCTACGCGCGCGCCATGGTGCGCGTGTGCAAGGAAGAATCCTTCCACCAGCGCCAGGGCTACGAGGCCCTGCTGGTGATGATGAAAGGCAGCCAGGCCCAGCGCGACATGGTGCAGGACGCCGTGAACCGCACCTGGTGGAAGTGCCTGGCGATGTTCGGCCCGTCCGACAAGGACAGCATGCACTCCAGCGACGGCATGCGCTGGGGCATCAAGCGCATCAGCAACGACGATTTGCGCCAGAAGTTCATCGACGCCACCGTGCCGCAGGCCGCCGTGCTGGGCGTGACGCTGCCCGACCCCGAGCTGAAGTGGAACGAAGAACGCGGCCACTACGACCACGGCGAAATCGACTGGGACGAGTTCTGGCAGACCGTGAACGGCCACGGCCCCATGAACCGCGAGCGCCTGGCCACGCGCGTGAAGGCGCACGACGACGGCGCCTGGGTGCGCGACGCGGCGCTGGCCCATGCCGAGAAGCAGAGACAACGCGCGCTGAAAGCCGCGTAAGACAAACACCCCGGAGAACACACGATGAGCACCGCACAACCCGCCCTGAAAGACTGGCCGCTTTGGGAAGTCTTTGTTCGATCCAAGCAAGGCCTGGAGCACAAGCACTGCGGCAGCCTGCACGCCAGCGATGCGCAGCACGCGCTGCAGATGGCGCGCGACGTCTACACGCGCCGGCAGGAAGGCGTGTCGATCTGGGTCGTGCCCTCGCACCTGATCGCCGCCAGCGACCCGAGCGAGAAGGACCAGCTGTTCGAGCCGGCCAGCGACAAGATCTACCGCCACCCCACGTTCTACGAAATTCCTGAAGAAGTGGGGCACATGTGATGCACGCAGAATCGGATACGGCCCTGGCGCCCGCCAGAACAGCGCCAGCAGCTACAAAAAAGCAAGCGCCCATCGACTACCTGCTGCACCTGGCCGACAACGCCGTGGTGCTGGGCCAGCGCAACGCCGAATGGTGCGGCCACGCGCCGGTGCTGGAAGAAGACCTGGCCATGGCCAACAACAGCCTCGATTTGATCGGCCAGGCGCGCCTGCTGTACCAATATGCCGCCGAGCGGCTGAACGGCGACGTGCGCGCGCCGCGCGGCGCCACCTGGCCCGCTGGCGCGATCACCGAAGACACGCTGGCCTACTTCCGTGGCGACAGCGACTTCCGCAACTACGTGCTGCTGGAGCTGCCGCACCACACCGGCCTGGTGCCCGCCGCCGGCGGCGCGCGCGACTGGTCGGTGAGCATCGTGCGCAACTTCCTCTACAGCGCGCTGATGGTGCAGGTGTGGGAACGGCTGCAGCAGTCCACCGACGAGCATCTGGCCGCCATCGCCGCCAAGAGCCTGAAGGAAGTGCGCTACCACCTGCGCCATTCGCGCGACTGGTTGCTGCGCCTGGGCGACGGCACCGAGGAGTCGCAGCGCCGCGCGCAGGCCGCGCTGGATTACCTGCTGCCCTTCACCGAAGAGTTCTGGACCGCCAGCGCGCTGGAGTCCGAGGCGAATGCATCGGGCTCCGGCGTTGACGTGCCCAGCCTGCGCGCCGCGTGGCACCAGATGGTCGACGAAGCCATCGCCGAAGCCACGCTGAAGCGCCCGGCCGATGTGAAGCGCTATGTTCCCGAAGGCAAGCGCGGCGTGCATTCGGAATACCTGAGCTACCTGCTGGGCGAGATGCAGAGCCTGGCACGCGCGCATCCGGGAGCGACGTGGTGATCGTACGGTCGCATTTTGGCTGTTACTCCCTCGCCCCTCTGGGGAGAGGGTGGGGGTGAGGGGCGGCCTGCCATGCGCGACACATCACCCTCACCCCAACCCTCTCCCGCCCCGCGGGAGAGGGAGCCGGAGTTCGCGCCGCTCTGGCGCGCGCTCGACCAGCTGACCGACCCCGAGATCCCCGTCGTCACCCTGCGCGAGATGGGCATCCTGCGCGACCTGCGCCGCGGCGCCGACGGCCGCGTCGAGGTGGTCATCACTCCCACCTACAGCGGCTGCCCCGCCATGGACCAGATCGCCGACGACATCGGCGCCGTGCTGAAGGGCGCGGGCGTCGAAGGCCGCGTCGTCACCCAGCTCGCCCCCGCCTGGACCACCGACTGGATGACGCCCGAGGCGCGCGAGAAGCTGCGCGCCTACGGCATCGCGCCGCCCCAGTGCGGCACCCAGGCGCCGGGCGAGGCCGCGCTGCGGTTCGCGCCGCACGCCGCCGCCAAGGTCGAAGTGGCCTGCCCGCAGTGCGGCTCGGTCAACACCACCGAAACCTCGCATTTCGGCTCCACCGCCTGCAAGGCGCTGTACCGCTGCCTCGACTGCATGGAGCCGTTCGATTACTTCAAGAGGCTCTGACGCCCACCCTGAGTCGCGGCGCGCCTTCCCCCCAAGGGACGCGCGCAGCGGCCGGGCGAACCTCGCTTGGCATCCACCTCGTTCACATCCCAGAAGATTCCCAGGAGCGCTCACCCCATGTCTGTTCCTCGCTTCCACGATCTCACCGTCGCCCGCGTCAGCCCCGAGGCCGCCGGCTCGGTCGCCATCACCTTTGCGGTGCCGGATGATTTGCAGGAGTCGTTCAGTTTCCAGCCCGGCCAGTTCCTCACCCTGCGCACCACCATCGACGGGCAGGACGTGCGGCGCAACTACTCGATCTGCAGCACGCGCAGCCGCTACAGCCAGGCGAAGGAGCTGGAAGTGGGCATCCGCCCCATGGAAGGCGGCGTGTTCTCGAACTGGGCCGCCACGCAATTGAAAGCCGGCGACAAGCTGGCCGTGATGCCGCCCGATGGCCGCTTCACCATCAAGAAGCCGCGCGCGCTGCACCGCGTGGGCTTTGCGGCCGGCTCGGGCATCACGCCCATCCTGAGCATCATCGCCAGCACCATGGAAGAGTCGGACAGCGCCAAGTTCACCCTGGTGTACGGCAACCGCCGCATGAGCAGCGTGATGTTCAACGAGGCGCTGCAGGACCTGAAGGACAAGTACAAGAACCGCCTGACGCTGATCCACATCCTGTCGCGCCAGGCGCAGGAAGTGCCCATGCTGGAAGGCCGCATCGACGCCGCCAAGGTGCAGCAGCTGATCGACACGCTGCTGCCCGCCAGGAGCATGGACGAGGTGTTCGTGTGCGGTCCCGAGGCCATGATCGAGCAGGTTCAGACGGCGCTGAAGGCTGCCGGCGTGCCCGAAGACCGCATCTACAGCGAGCGTTTCACCTCACCCACGCTGGAGGCGCTGAGCACCGCCGCGCGCCGCGCCGCCGTCGAGCAGGCCGACCCGGAAGCACCGGCTGGCCAGGTGGATCTGACCGTGGTCATCGACGGCAAGCAGCACGAGCTGAGCATGCGGCGCGACCAGCACGTGCTGGACGTGGCGCTGTCGGCGGGGCTCGATCTGCCCTATTCCTGCAAGGCCGGTGTGTGCTGCACCTGCCGCGCCAAGGTGCTGGATGGCAGCGTGAGCATGGACAAGAACTTCACGCTGGAAGAAGCCGAGATGGCGCAAGGCTTCGTGCTGAGCTGCCAGGCGCGGCCGACCACCGACAGGCTGACGGTGAGCTACGACGAGCGCTGATCTGATCGCGCCGCGGCGCAGCCCACGGCGGCGGCCGAAAAGAGGAGCACACCCCTTCTGCAAGAGGGGGGAACCTCTCAAATTTTTCTGATGCTGAAAAAAGGCGCTGGCGCCCTGTCAACGGGCGCCAGCAGCTTCTTTTTTGATACCGCGAAGCCGCGCCAAATGGCTATCGCTTGTTCTGGCACTGTGCGGCGTGCCAGGGCTGCGCGGCAGGGCACCGGAGCCGTCAGGTATCGCCGCCTGCCGCCACCAGCTCGCCGCCTGCGCGCGCCGGGCGCACTTCGCGCAGCACCACGGCGTCGTGGCCGCGGCCCTTCATGCCCAGGGCCTTGGCGGCGGCCTTGCTCAGGTCGATCACGCGGCCCTTGATGAACGGGCCGCGGTCGTTAATGCGCACCACCACTTCCTTGCCGGTGCGCGGGTTGTGCACCAGCACGCGGGTGCCGAAGGGCAGGGTCTTGTGCGCGGCGGTCAGCTCGTGCATGTCGAACTTCTCGCCGTTGGCCGTCAGGCGGCCGTGGAAGCCCGGCCCGTACCACGAGGCCATGCCACGCCCCAGGTCGCGCCCGCCACGCAGGCCCAGGGCCGGGCGCTGCGGTTCGACCAGGCCTTGCGCGCCATCGCCCGACGCGGCTTCGCGCGCGCCCGCATCGCCGCCCAACCGCGCCCTGAAGCCGGTGTAGTTGGGGCAACGCATGTCGTGCACGGCCTTGGCCGAAGAGCAAGGCTCGGAGAGAGCGGATGATGTGGAAGCGTTCAGGCTCACCGTCTGGGCCGCCAGGGGCCCTGCTGCCAGCCACAGCATGCCCACACACAACAAGCGGGCTGCCGGCAGACGGTGTGCACTTCCCGAAACCGGCACGCCGCGCAAGCGGGCGCCGGGAGAGGTGTCCCGTAACATGGGGGCGGATTTTACCGGCGCAGCCGGCCCAGCGCATGTTTCAAGCTGTCGCAGCGGCGTCTTTTAGACACGAAAGTCCAGAAAACGCCGCTTTATTCAAACCATCTTCGTATAAAGCTCAATCGCAGCGCCCGAGCCGCCGGCACACCTCCAGCGTGGCCACCGACTGGTTCAGCGTGTAGAAGTGCAGGCTGGGCGCGCCGCCGGCGCGCAGGCGCTCGCACAGCGCGGCCACCACGTCGGCGCCGAAATCCTTGATGGCCGCCGCGTCGTCGCCGAAGGCCTGCAGGCGCAGGCGAATCCAGCGCGGCACCTCGGCGCCGCAGGCGTCGGAAAAGCGCAGCAGCTGCGTGGAATTGGTGATGGGCATGATGCCCGGCACGATGGGCGTGTCGACGCCGCGGCGGCGCAGCTCGTCCACATAGCGGAAGTAGGCGTCGGCGTTGAAGAAGTACTGCGTGATGCCCACATCGGCCCCGGCGCGCACCTTGGCGGCGAAGGCGTCGATGTCGGCCTCGGGCGAGCGGGCCTGCGGGTGGTACTCGGGGTAGGCGGCGACGGCCAGCTTGAAGTGCTCGCCCGTTTCGGCGCGGATGAAGGCCACCAGGTCGCTGGCGTAGCGGAACTCGCCGCCGCTGCCATAGCCGCTGGGCAGGTCGCCGCGCAGCGCCACGATGCGCTTGACGCCCGCGGCCTGGTAGGTCGCCAGGCGCTGGCGGATCGACGCCTGCGTCTGGCCGATGCACGACAGGTGCGGCACGCCGTGCTGGCCTTCGCCGACGATCTCGCGCACGGTGTCCAGCGTGCCCTCCTGCGTCGAGCCGCCGGCGCCGAAGGTGACGGAGCAGAAGTCGGGCGCCAGCGCATACAGCTTGCTGCGCACCACGCGCAGCTTTTCGGCGCCTTCGGGCGTCTTGGGCGGAAAGAATTCAAGGCTGATCGGGAAACTCATGTCTGGGTCACTGAAATGGCCGCCGCAGCGGCATGAATGAAGAACTCGCGGTTGCCGTCGCCACCGGCAATGGGGCTGGGCAGCCAGTGCCGCACGGCGAGGCCCGCCTCGGCACACGCCGCGCGCAGGCGTTGCTCGACCTGGGCGTACCGCGCCGCATCGCGCACGATGCCGCCCTTGCCGATGTCGGCCGGCTGCAACTCGAACTGCGGCTTGACCAGCAGCAGCAGATGCCCGCCGGGCTTGAGCAAGGGCGCCAGCGCCGGCAGCACCAGCGTGAGCGAGATGAAGGACAGGTCGCCGACGATCAGGTCGAAATCCGAGCCAAATCGGCCTTCAGCGCCCGTCCCACCTGCGCCAGCAGCTATCAATTGAGAAGCGACCAGATGCCGTGCGTTGACGCCTTCCAGCACCCGCACCCGCGCATCGCCACGCAGGCGCGGGTGCAGCTGGCCGTGGCCCACGTCCACGCCCACCACGCTGGCCGCGCCGTGCTGCAGCAGGCAGTCGGTGAAGCCGCCGGTGGACTGGCCCACGTCAAGGCCATGCCAGCCGGTGACTTGAAGCCCGGTGGCACGCAGCGCGCCCTCCAGCTTGAGCCCGCCGCGCGAGACGTAGCGCGCTTCGGCGGCGTCGAGCAACTCGACCTCGGCGTGCGGCGGCAGCTCGTCGCTCTTGGCCAGCGTCTTCCAGCCACTGGGCGACAGCCAGCGCGCACCGGCCGCGATCAGGCGCTGCGCCTGGCTGCGGCTGGCGGCCAGGCCGCGTTCGACGAGCCACTGGTCGGCACGCACGGATTACAAGGCAAATCGGCATCCAGCGCCCGCGCACCAAGCGCAGGCAGCTATCAACTCAATAGCGGTAGGTGTCCGGCTTGTACGGCCCCTGCTTGGGCACGCCGATGTAGCGTGCCTGCTCGGGCGTCAGCTCGGTGAGGTTCGCGTTCAGCTTGGCCAGCTGCAGGCGCGCCACCTTCTCGTCCAGGTGCTTCGGTAAAACGTAGACCTGGCCCACGGCGTACGAATCAGGCCGCGTGAACAGCTCGATCTGCGCGATGGTCTGGTTGGCGAAGCTGCTGCTCATCACGTAGCTCGGGTGTCCAGTGGCGCAGCCCAGGTTCACCAGGCGGCCCTTGGCCAGCAGGATGATGCGCTTGCCGTCCTTGAAGATCACGTGGTCAACCTGCGGCTTGATCTCTTCCCACTTGCACTTTTCTTCGAGGCCAGCCACGTCGATCTCGTTGTCGAAGTGGCCGATGTTGCAGACGATGGCCTGGTCCTTCATGGCCTTCATGTGCTTGTAGGTGATGACGTCCTTGTTGCCGGTGGCGGTGACGAAGATGTCGGCCAGCGGCGCGGCCTCTTCCATGGTCACCACGCGGTAGCCTTCCATGGCGGCCTGCAGCGCGCAGATGGGGTCGATCTCGGTCACCCACACCTGGGCGCTCAAGGCGCGCAGCGCCTGCGCGCTGCCCTTGCCCACGTCGCCATAGCCGCACACCACGGCGATCTTGCCGGCCACCATCACGTCGGTGGCGCGCTTGATGCCGTCGACCAGCGATTCACGGCAGCCGTACAGGTTGTCGAACTTCGACTTGGTGACGCTGTCGTTGACGTTGATGGCGCGGAACAGCAGCGTGCCGGCAGCGCTCATCTCCTTCAGGCGGTGAACACCGGTGGTGGTCTCCTCGGTCACGCCGAGCACTTCAGCGCTCTTGCGGCTGTACCAGGTGGCGTCTTCCTTCAGCTTGGCCTTGATGGCGGCGAACAGCACCTTTTCTTCTTCGCTCTTCGGGTTGGCCAGCACCTTGGGGTTGGTCTCGGCCTGCTGGCCCAGGTGCAGCAGCAGCGTGGCGTCGCCGCCGTCGTCCAGAATCATGTTGGGGCCTTCGCCCTTCGCGCCCTTCTTGCCGAATTCGAAGATGCGGTGCGTGTAGTCCCAGTAGTCCTTCAGCGACTCGCCCTTGATGGCGAACACCGGCGTGCCGGCGGCGGCAATGGCGGCGGCGGCGTGGTCTTGCGTGCTGAAGATGTTGCACGAGGCCCAGCGCACGTCGGCGCCCAGCGCCTGCAGCGTCTCGATCAGCACGGCGGTCTGGATCGTCATGTGCAGGCTGCCCGTGATGCGTGCGCCCTTCAGCGGCTTTTTCTTGGCGAATTCCTCGCGGATCGCCATCAGGCCGGGCATCTCGGTCTCGGCGATGGCGATTTCCTTGCGGCCCCAGGCGGCCAGGTTGATGTCGGCAATGGCCGAATCGGCGGCCACGGGGTTTTTCAGGGGGGCGTTCATGGTTTGCTCCAAAGGCGATGCATTTGAAAAAACCACTGACGGGATGAAAAAACTCACCACACGCGATCAGTGGGTGAGCGTCGTTGCGAAGAAATCGGCTTCCGAGCCTCACGCCTGGCTGCACTGTGCAGGCGCTGCAACGCTCCTCGGAAAGGCCGCGATTATAGCGGCGGCGTGCATTTTCGGGCGTTGAGCGGGCGATAATTCACCGTTTGCGCGCCGCCCGCCCGGGCTGCACTGCGCGCCCGGAGTTTTCTGCCTTGACCCACGCCGCCGAAACGCGCCGCCGCCGCACCTTCGCCATCATTTCCCACCCCGACGCCGGCAAGACGACGCTGACGGAAAAGCTGCTGCTGTTCTCCGGCGCCATCCAGATCGCCGGCGCCGTGAAGGGCCGCAAGGCCAGCCGCCACGCCACCAGCGACTGGATGGAGATCGAGAAGCAGCGCGGCATCTCGGTCGCGTCGAGCGTGATGCAGATGGTGTACCGCGACCACGTCATCAACCTGCTGGACACGCCCGGCCACAAGGACTTCAGCGAGGACACCTACCGCGTGCTGACGGCGGTGGACAGCGCGCTGATGGTGATTGACGCCGCCAACGGCGTGGAGACGCAGACGCGCCGCCTGATCGAGGTCTGCCGCCAGCGCGACACGCCCATCATCACCTTCGTCAACAAGATGGACCGCGAGGTGCGCGACCCGCTCGACATCCTGGATGAAGTGGAGCGCGAACTGGGCATGCCCTGCGTGCCCATGACCTGGCCGGTGGGCCAGGGCAAGCGCTTCGGCGGCATCATCAACCTGCGCACGCAGGCCATGACGGTGTTCCAGGCGGGCAGCGAGAAGCGCCCGGAGGACTTCGAGGTGATTCCGCTGGCCGAGCGCGACCGGCTCGTCGCCCGCTTCGGCGATGCCTTTCTCGCCGCCGAGGAAAGCATGGAACTGGCCGTGGGCGCCTCGCCCGCGTGGGACCATGAGGCCTTTCTGGCCGCCAAACAGACACCGGTGTTCTTCGGCTCGGGCGTCAACAACTTCGGCGTGATGGAAGTGCTGGACGCACTGGTCGACATGGCGCCGCCGCCGCGTCCGCGCACCAGCCACGCGCTGGTCAATCGCCAGGTGCAGGAGCAGGTGATCCAGCCCGAGGACAAGACCTTTGCCGGCGTCGTCTTCAAGGTGCAGGCCAACATGGACGCCAACCACCGCGACCGCATCGCCTTCGTGCGCGTGGCCAGCGGCAAATACACGCCGGGCATGAAGCTGAAGGTGCAGCGCACGGGCAAGGAACTGCGACCGACCAGCGTCGTCACCTTCCTGAGCCAGCGGCGCGAGGCCGTGGATGAAGCCTACGCGGGCGACATCATCGGCTTCACCACGCACGGCGGCGTGCAATTGGGCGACACCATCACCGACGGCGCCAACCTGCAATTCACCGGCCTGCCCTTCTTCGCGCCCGAGATGTTCATGACCGTGGTGCTGAAGAACCCGCTGCGCACCAAGCAGCTGCAGCAGGGCCTGGCACAGCTGGGCGAGGAAGGCGCGATCCAGGTCTTCAAGCCCGATGCCGGCGGCAACATGATGCTGGGCGCCGTGGGACAGCTGCAGTTCGAGGTGGTGCAGCACCGCCTGAAGACCGAGTACGACTGCGACGTGCGCCTGGAAGGCAGCCAGTACACCGGCGCCCGCTGGATCACGGCCGACACCCCGGCCGAGCTGCGCGAGTTCGAAAACGCCTACCCCCTGCGCATGGCACACGATGCGGCGGATGCGCTGGCCTACCTGTGCACCTCCCCCTACGACGTGCGGCTGGCGCAGGAACGCTTTCCCAAGATCCACTTTCATCCGCTGCGGGAGCATGCGGGGTTGGCGTTGCAGGCGGGCTGACCATGAATACGACGTACGCACGTGATCGCCGCTGGCACATGGCATGGCTTGTTCCGGTGCTGGTGCTGGCGGCCATTCGCTTGGCGGAAATCTGGGGCCGACCGACGCCCCATGACGCGGTATATACCTACTTGCCCGCAGCCCAGCGCCTCACCACCGAAGGGCTTGCCTTCTTTCTGGACCCCGAAAGCTACCGCATGGCGCCGCTGGCCTACATCTGGCCGGCCTTGTGGCAGTTCGATCAGGATGCGATACGGCTGGCCAACGTGGCGCTGTTTCTGGCTTCCGCAGCCATGTTGTGGCGCACCGCCGATCTGCTGGGCGGTACGCGCGCGGCATTGCTGACGGCAGCCTTGTTCGCGCTCCATCCCGAGTTGCGGGAATACTTTGTGGCCGAGTGGACGGAACCGTTCTATGTCGCCGGCGTGTCCGCACTGTTTCTCGCCAGCGCCCGATTGATCCTGGGAACGCCCCAGCCTCACCGCTGGATCGCGCTGGGTGCCTTCGGGCTTTCCATGACGCTGCTCGGGCGACCCGCGCTTCAGCTGATGGCACCTGCGATGCTGGTGATGTGCCTGGTCATCGCCTGGTGGCCCTCAATGCGTTCGACCGCGGCGCACGGCGTAGCGCAGCAGCTGGCGTTGATGATTGCGCTCGGCCTCGTTCCGGCGCTCATCGTGGTTGTGAAGAACGGAGTGCTCTTCGGACTGTGGGGTATCGCGACGGGGTCTGGCACTAGCCTGTATCTGGGATTGAATCCCATCAGCCAGGGCACCGAACCCGCCTATTACGGCCTTGACTACGACGTCAATGCGCTGGCCGGGTTAGCCCCTGGCACCCATGGCGACCACCTCCACTTAGCAACTGACCGCTTCCTGCGCAATATTGCGATGGAAACATTGAGCAGCTACACATGGTCGGATCGTCTGGTGTTTTTTGCGCGCAAAGCATGGTGGTGGCTGTTCCATCATCCCGTCGCACTCGCGGTCTCGGGCAATGAGTTGCGTGGCATACGCGTGTTCGAGCTGTTCAGCATCGCTAGCGCCATTCTGGTCACGGGAGGACTGTGGTTACGTCAAGGCAGGAAGCGTTTTTTTCAGCAGTTTGCGCCAGCAGCCATGTCCAACGGCGAAGACCCGGTCGCCATGGGAAGACGTCGCGCCATCGCAGCGGGTCTGCTGTTACTGGGGATGCTGGGCCTGCTCGCACAGTTCCTGCCGGTGCTTTACAACAGTCGTTACAGCACAGGCTTGCTTGAGCCTTGGCTGTGCGTGTTGACCGGCGTCAGCTGGGCGCTGATGAGCCGCTTTCTCGGGGCGGAAAAGGTGCGCGATGACGCTGGCGTGCAGTGGCGCCTGGTCGCACGCGGCATGCATGGCCCCGCCATTTCGAGCAAGGTGTTGGCCCTGGTCCTGATCCTGTCGGCCGCTCTTCTGCTGGCGCACCCTCGCCGTATCGAACGCGTGTCGATGGACCCGCTTCCGCAAGACATGCCGACCACACTCCTGGCCAGGGTTGATGCCACCGCCGGCATCGCCACCACGAACATCTCCCGCGTCGATGCAACCTCATGGCGACTGCTCGAGCGGCCGGGCGCGCTGGTATTTCCCATGACACCTTCTGCTGAAGTCACCTCCCGGCGTGCGGTGAGCGACAACGCCCTGTGGCGCTTGCGCTTCGCGGTCCGGCCACCGGATGGAAAGAAGTGCCGTTACGCGGAGGTCGGCTTTACCGCACCCCAGGAAAATCGGATGCTGGCATCGCCCCAACTGAATGTGGTCGGAGATGGCAAGATGCATGAATACGTGATCCACGCCACACAGGATCTCCGCCCCGCAGGGCCGGGAGACCTCAGAATCGCGTACGTCTGTCCGGTGGGGACCGTCGTCACATGGGGCGGCGGCGAAATGGTGAAACCGGAAGTCACTGATCGCTGGCGCGCACTGGTACTCCCCGACACAGGCCGCCAGCCTTCATATACACCTTCACCCTCCCCAAGATAAGCAGCCGTACCCCCATCAGTCACGAACAATAGCGCCCTTCGCATCACGGCGACAACAAAGCAACTCCTGCTCAATAAGCCCCAAAATGACAACATCGACCATAACCCAATGCGCTGCTTGTGGCGCAGCGATGAGACCTGGTCTTTTCGAATGGCATTTCGTATGCAACCATTGCAAATTCGAAAAATCCTCTCTGACGCCGAAAATAAATGAAATCGATGCAATGGATGAATCGGCGCGGCTCACGGCACTCAAAAAACTTCGTCAGGCCAATTTTGCGACACTGCTGAATTGGCTTGACCATCAATATCCATCGGAGCTTCAGACACGCCCCTTACTGCTGGAGGTCGGATGTGCTCATGGCTGGTTCATGGAGCAAGCACAGAAAAGATATGATGTTGAAGGCATCGAGCCAGACAAGGCGATTGCCAGCGCGACCAGCGCCAAGGGCTTGCGCGTGAGACAAGGTTTTTTCCCCGATGTACTCAACGATGCGGATGTTTTTGATATCATCATTTTCAATGATGTTCTGGAGCATATTCCAGACGTTCAGTCAACGTTGAGAAGTTGCCACGACCACCTATCTCAGCATGGGCACGTGGTCGTCAATGCCCCGGACAGCCAAGGAATAATCTATCGGCTTTCCAAATTGATGGCGCGCCTGGGTCAATCTGCACCGTTTGAGAGAATGTGGCAAGTGGGTCTTCCGTCACCTCACTTATATTACTTCGATACACAATCCATAACTAGGCTTGCGACCTCCACAGGCTTTGAAGTCGAGGCGCTCACTGCACTACCCAGCATAGAAAAAACGGGCCTCACGGAACGCATCCATTACGCGGGAAGCACCTCAAAGATCCAATCGATCATAATGGCCTTCTGTATAAGAATGCTGCTCCCATTGATCAGGATGTCACGACCAGATATCCGCGTCTGGCTGCTGAGAAAGCAGGAACCAGGTCGCTGAGCAAAGAATCATTGGCGTTCACATGAATTACGCCCTCTACCTTTACATGGTCGTCTGTGTGGCGGGAATGTCGATTGGTCAGCTTCTGTTCAGAAAGGCAGCCCTCTCTATCAGTTCCTTTTCGCCTGCAGGTTTGCTGTTGAATGGCTGGTTTTTGTTGGCTGTCGGCCTTTATGGCATTACAACGCTGGGGTGGGTGTGGATCCTGCGTCAAGCGCCGCTGGCCCTTGCCTATCCTTTCATGAGTCTGGCCTTCCTGATCGTTCCCTTGCTGGCTTGGCTATTCCTGGGTGAGCCCCTGCACTGGCATACCGTAGCTGGAGGCGCCCTGATCATGGCCGGCGTGGTCCTGGCTTCTCTCGGCAGCTAGGCTTGAAAATGACACGCATCGCCGTCACCATCCCCAGCTACAAGGTCCGCGCCCAGGTGCTCGACGTGATCGCGCGTATACCACTGCAGGTGCAGCGCATCTATGTCGTGGACGACAAGTGCCCGCAGCAGAGCGGCCTCTTCGTTCAGCAGCACTGCACTGACCCGCGCGTGCGCGTGATCTTCCACGAAGAAAACCAGGGCGTCGGCGGTGCTGTGCGCATGGGCTACCGCGCGGCGCTGGAAGAGGGCATGGACATCGTCGTCAAGGTGGATGGCGACGGGCAGATGGACCCGGCGCTGATTCCACACTTCACACGACCGATCGAGCGCGGCAAGGCGGACTACACCAAGGGCAATCGCTTCTATCGACCGGAATCGCTCAAGGGCATGCCGCCGATCCGGCTGTTCGGCAACGCGGCGCTGTCGTTCATCAACAAGCTCAGCACGGGTTACTGGTCGATCATGGACCCGACCAACGGCTACACGGCCATCCACACCGCCGTGTTGCGCGAACTGCCCTTGCACAAGCTCGAGCAACGGTACTTCTTCGAGACCGACATGCTCTACCACCTCAACACCATTCGCGCCGTGGTGCACGACGTGCCCATGGACGCGGTGTATGCGGACGAGGAGTCGAGCCTGAAGGTATCCAAGGTGTTGCCCGAGTTCATGCTCAAGCACATCAACCGCTTCTTCAAGCGCTATGTCTACCTTTATCTGCTGCGTGACTTCAACCTGGGCAGCCTGTACAGCCTGCTGGGCGTGGCGCTGTGCGTGCTGGGCGTGCTGTTCGGCGGCTGGCACTGGCTGCGCAGCCTGTCGACCGGCGCGCCGGCCACCAGCGGTACGGTGATGCTGGCCGCGCTGCCGCTGATCATCGGCATCCAGTTCATCATCGCGTTCCTGCACCACGACGTGGAGCATGTGCCGACCGAGCCGCTCAGCAACGATCTTGCAGAGCTGGACGACGATCGCTTTTCGCCGCCCAAGGCCTGAGCGCGCCTTCAGCCTTCGGCCCATGCTGCCCTGCCACGGACGCACTCGTTGATCCCGCTCCATCAACTCGCACCGGGAGCCTGGTCGCAGGTCCTTGGCGTGTTCACCGACATCGACGACACGCTCACCAGCGACGGCGCCATCACGCCCGATGCCTTGGCCGCACTGCATGGACTGAGCGCGGCGGGACTGACGGTAATCGCCGTGACGGGGCGACCTGTCGGCTGGAGCGAACCCTTCGCGCTGAGCTGGCCGCTGCGGGCCATTGTGGCTGAAAACGGCGCTGTAGCCTTGCTGAATCAGCGCGGCAAGCTATCGAAAATATATCAACAGGACGAACATCGACGGGCAACCAACTTTGCCCGCCTGCAGCGCGCGGCGGCTCGCGTGCTGCAGGAGGTGCCCGGCACGATGCTGGCGCGAGACTCTGCCGGACGGGAAACCGACATCGCCATCGACCACAGCGAGTTCACCCACCTGTCCGAAGCGCAGATCGAGCAGGTCGTGGCGGTGATGCAGGACGAAGGGCTGAACGCCACCGTCAGCAGCATCCACATCAACGGCTGGATCGGTGAGCACGACAAGTGGCAGGGCGCGTGCTGGATCGCGCGCGAGTTGCTGGGCATCGATCTGCCGGCCGACATCGACCGCTGGGTGTACGTGGGCGACTCCACCAACGATCAGCGCATGTTCGAGCACTTCCCGCACAGCGTCGGCGTGGCCAACATCCGGCGCTTCGAGGAACAGTTGCGCTTCAAGCCGCGCTACGTGACAGCAGGCGAGCGCGGCGCGGGATTTGCCGAAGTGGCGCAGCGCCTGCTGGCTGATCACTCCGCCAACAGCCCTCACTGAGGTTTGGCCAAACCGAGTTGTTCGATCAGCGTCTTCTCGCGTGCGAAGGTGTCCTGCGCGAACTGGCGGTATTGCGCTGACGACATGTAGATCGGCACCATGTCGTAGCGGTGCAGCGCATCGACGTAGGCGGGTTGCTCCATCGCCGTCTTGAAGGCGTCGTGAAGGCGCTTGACCACGGCTTCGGGCGTGTTCTTGGGCGCGCCAATGCCGAACGGCGAGTTCTGCACGATGTCGTAGCCCAGTTCCTTCAGGGTCGGTGCGTCCGAGAACTTGGCCAGGCGTTTGTCGCCCCAGGTGTTGAGCACGCGCAACTTGCCCGCCTCGACTTGCGGCGCGAAGCCGGTGGAGTCGCTCGCGGCCATCAGGTGCCCGCCCAGCAGGGCCTGCATCAGGTCGGCGCTGCCCTTGTAGGGCACGTGCAGTAGCTTGATATCAGCCTTCTGCGCCACGTGCTCCATCGTCAGATGCGGGCTGGTCAGGTTGCCGGCGGAGCCATAGCTCAGCTTGCCGGGGTTGGCCTTGGCGTACGCAACGAAGTCACCCCAGCTCTTGAGTGGCGAAGCCGTGGGCACGACCACGCCAAACGCGTAGCCGGTGACGTTGATGACGTAGCTGATGTCCTTGACCGGATCCCAGGTCATCTTCGTGGTGTACGGCAGGCGGAAGATGCTCTGTGGAATCTGTGCCAGCGTGTAGCCATCGGCGGGGGCCGACTGCAGGGCCTGCGCTGGCAGCGAGCCACCGGCGCCCGGCTTGTTGTCGACGATCACCGGCTGGCCCAGCACCTTGCTTGCGCCCTCGGCCAGCGCGCGCATGGTGATGTCGGTGGGCCCGCCCGCCGGGAAGGCGATGACCAGCTTGATCGGCTTGTTGGGAAAGGCCTGCGCCGATGCGGGCAAGGCTCACGCGCTGCACAGCGTGGCGGACATGAGGGCAATGAGTTGACGACGATGCATGGTGTTTGTCTCCTGTCGAGGCCACTATTGAACCCGATCGGCGCCCCATGCGCCAGACACCGTCAGTCGCGCAGAAGTCACCCCCTCGACAGCACCGGCGCCAGCGCCTGCCCGGTGTGCGTACCCGCGCGCACCACGTCCTCGGGCGTGCCGGCGGCCACCAGCTGGCCGCCGCCATCGCCGCCTTCAGGGCCCAGGTCGATGATCCAGTCGGCCTCGGCGATCAGGTCGAGGTCGTGCTCGATGACGACCACGCTCTGGCCGCCATCGAGCAGGCGGTGCAGCACGCGGATGAGCTTTTCCACGTCCTGCATGTGCAGGCCCACCGTAGGTTCGTCGAGCACGTACAGGGTGTGCGGCGCCTTCTGGCCGCGGCGGCCGACGTCGTCGCGCACCTTGCTGAGCTCCGTGACGAGCTTGATGCGCTGCGCCTCGCCGCCGCTCAGCGTGGGCGACGGCTGGCCGAGCGTGAGGTAGCCCAGGCCCACGTCCTTGAGCAGTTGCAGCGGGTGCGCGATGGCGGGCATGCTGGCGAAGAATTCAACTGCTTCATCGACTTCCATCTGCAGCACGTCGCCGATGTTCTTGCCGCGCCAGGTGACGGCCAGCGTCTCCGGGTTGAAGCGCGCGCCATGGCAGACCTCGCACGGCACCTTCACGTCGGGCAGAAAGCTCATGGCAATGGTGCGCACGCCCTGCCCTTCGCACGATGGGCAGCGGCCGTCGCTGGTGTTGAAGCTGAAGCGCCCGGGGCCGTAGCCGCGCGCCTTGGCCTCCAGCGTGTCGGCGAACAGCTTGCGCACCGTGTCCCAGAAGCCGATGTAGGTGGCGGGGCAGCTGCGCGGCGTCTTGCCGATGGGCGTCTGGTCGACTTCGAGCACGCGGTCGATACTCTCGAAGCCGCGCAGGCCGGTGCAGCCGACCAATGCGGGCGCCTTGCCGGCGTCCATGGCCTCGCGCCCCGCCTTGGTGGCGCGCTGGCCCACCCAGGCTGCCACGTTGGTCAGCAGCACGTCGCGCGCCAGCGTGGACTTGCCCGAGCCGCTGACGCCCGTCACCGCGACCAGGCGCTTGAGCGGCACCGCCACGTCGACGTCGCGCAGGTTGTGCAGGTGGGCGCCCAACAGGTGCAGCCAGCTCGCCGGCGCATCGGCGGAGTGGCTCCCTCGCCCCTCTGGGGAGAGGGCTGGGGTGAGGGGCTGGGCCGCTTGGCTGACCGCCTTCCTTGACTTGGCGCGCTGGCCCTCACCCCCACCCTCTCCCGCCTGCGGGAGAGGGGGTAAGACCACGCGGCGAGGTTGCATCGGATGCCGCATGGCGTCGCGCAGATAGCGCCCGGTGGCCGAATCCGCCGCGGCCTCCAGGTCAGCCGCCGTGCCCTCGGCCACCAGCCGGCCGCCGCGCACGCCGGCGCCGGGGCCGATGTCGATCAGGTGCTCGGCGCGGCGGATGGTGTCCTCGTCGTGCTCGACCACCACCAAGGTGTTGCCCTTGTCGCTCAGCGTGTGCAGCGCATCGAGCAGGATGCGGTTGTCGCGTGCATGCAGTCCGATGGTCGGCTCGTCGAGCACGTAGCACACGCCCTGCAGGTTGCTGCCCAGTTGCGCCGCCAGGCGGATGCGCTGCGCCTCGCCGCCGCTGAGCGTGGGCGCGCCGCGATCCAGCGTGAGGTAGCCCAGGCCGACCTGTTCGAGGAAGTCGAGGCGGCCCTTGATCTCGGGGATCAGGTCGCGCGCGATGTCGGCGTCACGGCCTTCCAGCGCCAAGCCGTCGAACCAGGCGCGCAGGTCGCGCACGCTCAGATGGGCGAGTTGGGTGATGGAAACGCCACCCTCACCCCTGCCCCCGGATCGGGTCCGGGGCAGGCTCTCTCCCGCAGGCGGGAGAGGTGGCAAATTCGTGAGCACTCCACTGCGGTGAGGTGCGTCACTGTCTTGCTCCCTCGCCCCTCTGGGGAGAGGGTGGGTGTGAGGGGCCGGCGGCGCGTCTTGTAAACCGGGTGGCCCCCCTCCCTGCCTCCCCCCAGCGGGGGGAGAAGCGAAGAGCAGCACCGCGCGCGCCACCGGATTCAGCCGCGTGCCCTGGCAGGTGGGGCATACCGCATCGCCCACGTCCTCCACCTCGGGTTCGGCGAAAGTCTGCTCACGGCCCTTCTGATCGTCGGCCAGCACCGAGTCGTCCAGCGCCTTGCGCTGCTCGCGCGTCAGCTTCACGCCCGTGCCCACGCAGTCGGGGCACCAGCCGTGCTTGCTGTTGTACGAGAACAGGCGCGGGTCCAGCTCGGCATAGCTGGTGGCGCACACCGGGCAGGCGCGCTTGGTCGAGAACACTGCCACCTGGCCGATGCGTGCCGTGGGCTGGCCAGTCTCCATCGCGTTGCGCAGCCCGGCGATGTCGTGCAGCACGTGCACCACGCCCTTGCCGTGCTCCAGCGCACGCGCCAGCGATTCGCGCAGCTGCACCTCGTTGCCGGGTGTCACCTGCAGGCTCATCACCGGCAACTCGATGGTGTGTTCCTTGAAGCGGTCGATGCGCGGGAAGTTCGTCGTCGGCAGGAATTCGCCATCGACGCGCAGGTGCGTGAAGCCGCGCGGGCGCGCCCAGTCGGCCAGTTCGGTGTAGACGCCCTTGCGGCCCACCACCAGAGGCGCCAGCAGGCCGATGGTCTGGCCACGGAAGCGCGTGAGGATCTGCGCCGCAATGCGCTCGGGCGTCTGCGGCTGCACGGCAGCGCCGTCGTGCACGCAGTGCTGCACGCCCAGCTTGACGTAGAGCAGGCGCAGGAAGTGCCACACCTCCGTCGTCGTGCCCACCGTGGACTTGCGCCCGCCGCGCGACAGGCGCTGCTCGATGGCCACCGTGGGCGGAATGCCGTAGACCGCGTCCACCTCCGGCCGGCCCGCCGGCTGCACGATGGAGCGCGCGTAGGCGTTGAGCGATTCGAGATAGCGCCGCTGCCCTTCGTTGAACAGGATGTCGAAGGCCAGCGTGCTCTTGCCCGAGCCGCTGACGCCGGTGATGACGTTGAACTTGCCGCGCGGGATGTCGACGCTGAGGTTCTTCAGGTTGTGTTCGCGGGCATGGACGATTTCAATGTTTTCGGCCTTGGGCGCTGGTGCAGTCGGCGCGGGCAGCTCCGCTTTATAGAGCGCCTTCGCTTCCTGCACCGCGTGCCCGCCCTCGCCCAGCGCCTGCGCATAGGCGCGCAGCGCCGCGCCGGTGTGCGACGTGGGGTGCTGCGCGAGGTCGTCGGGTGTGCCCTGCGCCACCACCTGGCCACCGGCGTCGCCGCCTTCGGGGCCGAGGTCGATCAGCCAGTCGCTGGCGCGCATCACGTCCAGGTTGTGCTCGATCACCACCAGCGAGTGCCCAGCGTCGAGCAGCTTGCGCAGCGCGCGCATCAGCTTGGCGATGTCGTCGAAGTGCAGGCCGGTGGTCGGCTCGTCGAACAGGAACAGCGTGCCCTTCTTCGCGGTGGGTTGGCGGCTGGCGGTTGTACTCTTGGCCGCCTCGGCCAGGAAGCCGGCGAGCTTCAGGCGCTGCGCCTCGCCGCCGCTGAGCGTGGGCACGGGCTGGCCGAGCTTCACGTAGTCGAGGCCGACATCGACGATGGGCTGCAAGGCGCGGATCACGTCGCGGTCTTGCGCGAACAACTGCGCGGCCTCGGCGACCGTCAGGTCGAGCACGTCGGCGACGTTGAGCGCCCGCGTGCGGCGGGCCAGAAAATTGGGGTCGGATTCCGATTTCCCATCAGCGGCGGCGGACAAGCGATCCGCTGCGCCCTGAAAATCGGAATCCGACCCCAGTTTTCTTAAAGGGCGCTCGATGGTGACCTCCAGAATTTCGGGCCGGTAGCGCTTGCCGTCGCAGTCGGGGCAGCGCAGGTACACGTCGCTCAGGAACTGCATCTCGACATGCTCGAAGCCCGAGCCGCCGCACGTCGGGCAGCGCCCGTCACCGCTGTTGAAGCTGAACTTGGCCGCCGTGTAGCTGCGCTGCCGGGCGAGCGGCGCGGCGGCGAACAGGGAGCGGATCGCATCCCACGCACCGACGTAGCTGACAGGGTTGGAGCGCGCCGTCTTGCCGATGGGCGACTGGTCGACGAACACCACGTCGGCCAGTTGTTCGGCGCCCAGCAGGCGGTCGTGCGCGCCGGGTGATTCGGTGGCCTTGCCGAAATGCCGCAGCAGCGCGGGCGCCAGCACGTCCTGGATCAGCGTGGACTTGCCCGAGCCGCTGACGCCCGTCACGGTGACCAGACGCTGCAGCGGAAATTCGACGCTGACGTGCTTCAGGTTGTGCTCGGTCGCGCCTTCGAGGATCAGGCGCGGCGTGTTGGCCGCCACCAGCCGCGAGAAGCCGAGGCCGATGGACTTGCGCCCGCCCAGGTAGGCGCCGGTCAGCGTGTCGGCACTGCGCAGTTCATCGGGCGTGCCGTCGAACACGATGCGCCCGCCCTGCGCGCCGGGACCGGGGCCGAAGTCGAGCACGCGGTCGGCAGCCAGCATCACGGCGGGGTCGTGCTCCACCACCACCAGCGTGTTGCCGGCATTCTTGAGCCGCTGCATGGCCTGGGTGATGCGGTCCATGTCGCGCGGGTGCAGGCCGATGCTGGGCTCGTCCAGCACGAACAGCGTGTTGACCAGCGAGGTGCCGAGTGCCGTGGTCAGGTTGATGCGCTGCACCTCGCCGCCGCTGAGGGTGCGGCTCTGGCGGTCGAGCGTGAGGTAGCCGATGCCGACTTCGCACAGGTATTTCAGGCGCGTGCCGATCTCGTCGAGGATCAGCTTGAGGGCCTGGGCGTCGGCGCTGCGCGCGCCCTCACCCCTGCCCTCTCCCGCCAGCGGGAGAGGGGGAAAGAACGCGACGTCAGCCTCGTCGGATTCGGTTGTGGCTCCCTCGCCCCTCTGGGGAGAGGGCTGGGGTGAGGGGCTGCGTGCGTCCACGGTAAGCGAGGTTTGCCCCCACCCCAACCCTCCCCCAGCGGGGGAGGGCGTTGAGGCGTCCAGCGCGTCGAAGAAACGCCGAAGCCGCTCCAACGGCAGCAGCATCAGGTCGTGCAGGCTCAGGCCCGGCAGGCTTTCCAGCTGCGCGCGCGACCAGCCCACGCCCACCGGCATGAAGCGTTGCGAAGGCGGCAGCACCGCATCGGCATCCGCCTTGCTGCCCACGCGCCACAGCAGGCTTTCCAGCTCCAGCCGCGCACCGCCGCACGCCGGGCAGGTGGTGTAGCTGCGGTACTTCGACAGCAGCACGCGGATGTGCATCTTGTACGCCTTGCTCTCCAGGTACTGGAAGAAGCGGCGGATGCCGTACCACTGCTTGTTCCAGTTGCCTTCCTTGAAGTTGGGCGTGCCTTCGATCACCCAGTGCTTCTGCTCGGGCGTGAGCTTGTTCCACGGCGTGTCGCGCGGGATGCCGGCGGCCTCGGCGTGGCGCATCAGGTCGTCCTGCGCCTCGCGCCAGGCCGGTGTCTGGATGGGTTTGACGGCGCCCGCGCGCAGCGTCAGGCGCTCGTCGGGAATCACCAGGCCCCAGTCAACCCCGATCACCCGCCCGAACCCGCGGCAGCTGTCGCACGCGCCCACGGCCGAGTTGAACGAGAACATCGACGGGATCGGGTCGGCGTAGCGGATATTGCTCTCGGGGCAGTGCAGGCCGGTGGAGAACTTCCACAGCACCGACGCCGGGTTATGAGCCAAATCGGCCTCCGGCGCCCGTCCATCGGGCGCCAATAGCTCCTGATTTGGTAGCGAATATACCCCCATGCGACCGCCGCCACGCTTGAGCGCGACCTCGATCGCCTCGATTACCCGCGCGCGCTCGGCGCCGGCGATGCGAAAGCGATCGGCCACCACGTCCAGAACTTTCTTTCCTTCGCGCTCGCGCTCCGCCTGCACGCGCGTGAAGCCGCTGGCGGACAGCCATTGCTGCACTTCGTCGGCGCTGGTGCCGGCCGGCAGTTCGACGGCGAAGGTGACGACAAGCCGGGGATCGCCGGCCGCGGCGGCGCGCGCCAGCATCTCCGCATAGATCGAATCCGCGTTGTCGTGCCGCACCGGCAGCGCTGTCTCGCGGTCGAACAACTGGCCCGCACGCGCAAACAGCAGCTTCAGGTGGTCGTTCAGCTCCGTCATCGTGCCGACCGTCGAGCGCGACGAGCGCACCGGGTTGGTCTGGTCGATGGCAATCGCCGGCGGCACGCCCTCCACCTTGTCCACCGCCGGCTTGTCCATGCGGTCGAGGAACTGGCGCGCGTAGGCGCTGAAGGTCTCGACGTAGCGGCGCTGCCCCTCGGCGTACAGCGTGTCGAACACCAGGCTGGACTTGCCTGAGCCGCTGGCGCCTGTGACCACCGTCATCTCGCCGGTGCGGAGGTCGAGGTCCAGGTTCTTCAGGTTGTGCTGGCGCGCGCCGCGGATGCGGATCAGGCCGGTGTCGGTGGGCTTGGGGTTCATTCGGGGCTCGGATGGCGGGGGCTCTGCCACAATGGGCCAGGCATTGTCAGCCCCCTGTGCGGCTCGGTCTTCAACCAGAGTATCTGTGATGCAAGCTTCCGAAATACAAGCCCTGATGACGACGCACCGCGTGTTCGGCGCCCTGCCCGACGGCACGCGCCAGGCGCTGGCCAGCCAGGCGCAGGTGCAGGCCTTTCAAGCCGACGACATCGTGCTGGCCGAAAGCGAGCTGCCCGAGCGCCTGGGCTGGCTGCTGGCCGGCAGCGTGGCGCTGACCGACCCTGAGGCCGGCTGGCGCTGGCCGCTGCAGCCGGGCGAGCTGTTCGGCGCCGGCGCGCATCCCACCGATGCCGGCCACCCCCTGCACGCGGTGGCCGTCGCGCCCAGCCAGGTGCTGTTCATCGACAGTGCGGCGCTGGTGCAGGCGGCGCAGGCGCAGCCAGTACTGGCGATGCTGTTGCCGACGCTGCCGCGCAGCGCCAATGCAGCGGCGCCCAACGCCCCCGCGCCGTCGGGCAACGTGATGACGGCGCCGATCAGCAGCCTGATCAGGCGCGCGCCGGTGCAGATCGACCGTGCCGACAGCATCCTCGACGCCGCGCGCCGCATGGCCGACGAGCGCGTGTCGTCCATCCTGCTGACGCAGGGCGACCAGCTGTTCGGCCTGGTGACCGACCGCGACCTGCGCACGCGCGTGCTGGCCGCCGGCGTCGACCCGGCGCGGCCGGTGGCCGACATCGCCACGCTGGCGCCGCTGACGCTGCAGAAGCACCAGTCCATCTTCGAGGCCATGGTGCTGATGGCGCGGCAGAACATCCACCACGTGCCGGTGCTCGACGGCACCCGCGTGGCCGGCATGGTGACCGCCACCGACCTGAATCAGCAGCAAAGCACCTCGGCGGTGTACCTCACCGGCGACATCTACCGCCAGCCCGACCTGGCCGGCCTGGTGGCCTGCAGCCTGCGCGTGAAGGACCTGCAGAGCAGCCTGGCCAAGGCCGAGACCAGCGCCTACAGCACCGGCATCATCATGACCTCGGTCACCGACGCCTTCACAGTGCGCCTGATCCAGCTGGCCGAGCAACAGCTGGGCCCGGCGCCGGTGGACTACTGCTGGGTGGCCGCCGGCTCGCAGGCGCGCATGGAGCAGACGGCGCGCTCCGACCAGGACAACTGCCTGGTGCTGTCCGACGACTACCGGCCGGCGCAGCATGGCGAGTATTTCCGCGCCTTCTCCAAGTTCGTCTGCGACGGACTGGACGCCTGCGGCTACGTGCACTGCCCGGGCGAGATGATGGCCATGACCGACCAGTGGCGCCAGCCGCGCAGCCGCTGGAACGCCTATTTCGCCGAATGGACCGATCAGCCCGAGCCCATGGCGCTGATGCTGACCTGCGTGTTCTTCGACCTGCGCGCCGTGCACGGCCACGCCGAGCTGCTGCACGGCCTGCGGCGCGACATGCTGCAGCGCACCAAGGGCAACAGCCTGTTCCTGGCGCACATGGTGGTTAACGCGCTCAAGCACCGGCCGCCGCTGGGCCTGTTCGGGCAGATCGCCGTCACGCGCGGCGGCGAGCACCGCGGCACCATCGACCTGAAGCACAACGGCATCGTGCCCATCGTCGACCTGGCGCGCAACTACGCGCTGGCCGGCGGGCTGGATGCGGTGAACACGCAGGACCGGCTGGCCGCCTCGGCCCAGAGCGGCGAAGTCAGCGCGCAGGCCGCGCGCGACCTGGGTGATGCGCTGGAGTTCATCAGCGCGCTGCGCATCGCGCACCAGACGCGCCAGATCGCCGCCGGCCAGGCGCCCGACAACTTTCTGCGGCTGGACGAGCTGTCCAGCTTCGAGCGCGGCACGCTGAAGGACGCGTTCGGCGTGGTGCAGCAGATGCAGGCGGTGCTGGGGCAGCGCTACTACGGCGGACGCGGCTGAGCCCGCTTCACCCATATACTCCCCAGGCACCTACCTGCCGGCGCCCTATTGACGGTCATTGCACACACATACTCCCTACAAGCATAGAGCAGGAAACATCCGCCCACCCAGCCTCATGCGGATTTGCTTTCAATCATGCTTGACCATCAAGAAGCCTCAGACGAGGCGCGGATCGCACCGGCTGTGTGGGAGCGGGCTTGCCCGCGATCAAGCCTTGATTGCGACGAGACGCCTCATCGCGGGCAAGCCCGCTCCCACAACGCTGTCTGATTCCATTTCCCGATCGAAACGACATGAAGCTCGTCATTCCGGCGAAAGCCGGAATCCAGACGACGCGCGCGCCGAGCGCATGGATCCCGGCTTTCGCCGGGATGACGATGGCTAACGTCTTGAGGTGGAAACGGAATGAGACCGGTTGCTCATCAAGCAACCATGGCGAATGACAAATGACTTCGCTGCGCTCCAATGACCAAGACGTCGTTCGTCCTTGGTCATGCGGTGCCAGCCGCGGTCATCGGTCATTGGGCATCGTCTTGAACGCAAAACGTTATCAATACTTCAACCGCGCGTAATACGACTGCTGCGCCGCCGCGCGCGCCTGCGCCAGGGTGACGATGCCCATGTCTTTCAGCAGCGGAATCAGCTTGAGCAGCACCTCGGCCGTCACCACCGCGTCGCCCAGCGCCGTGTGCCGGCCGAGCACGGTGATGCCGAAGCGCTCGGCGATGGCCTCCAGCCGGTGCGACTCCTGGTTGGGGTGCACCACGGCCGACAGCAGCAGCGTGTCCAGCACCGGCTGTTGAAAGCGCAGGCCGGTGCGCGGCTCCAGCAGCTGGAGGAACTTCATGTCGAACGCCGCGTTGTGCGCCACCAGCACGGTGTCCTGCGCGAACTGGTGGAAGGCCGGCAGCACCTCGTCGATGCGCGGCTGGCCCACCACCATGTCGGGCGTGATGCCATGGATGGGAATGCCCGCGGCCGGGATGTCGCGCCCCGGATCAACCAGCTGCTCGAACGACTCCTGCCGCAGCAGCCGGCCATTGACCACGCGCGCCGCGCCGATCTGGATGATCTCGTCGCCGCCCGAGGGGTTGAGGCCCGTGGTCTCGGTGTCGAAGACGGTGTAGACCAGCTCGCCCAGCGGGCGCTCATCCAGCGCCGTGTCGGTGTCGGCCTGCGCGAACAGGTCGAAGTCGAAGAACTCGGGCCGGCTTTCGACCTCGGCCAGGCCCTCGGCGGCCTCGTCGCCGCTGCTGGCCAGAGGCAGCAGGAAGCGGAAGAATGCCTGGTGCGCCGCGCGGTCGCGCTCGAACCACATCTCGGCGTCGTGCCGCTCCACCACGTCCCGCACCGAGAGCGGGTGCGTCTCGGCGCCGATGCGCATGGCGTCCATCTCCCAGCTCATCACGGTCTCGGTGCTCATGGCGTGGCCGGTCCACACCAGGTCGAGCTGCGCCCGCGCGCCCGCCGCGGCCAGCCGCAGCGTCAGCGCGCGCACGGCGAACTCGTCCACCAGGCGCTGGCCCAGGTAGGTCAGCGCCTGCAGCATCGAGAAGCTGTCCAGCTTGAGCCACAGCCGCGCATCGGCCGGCGCCGCCGTCACCGGCACGCCGCACTGCGCGCCCACCTGGCGCGCCGCCACCGCCAGAAATTCGGCCCCCTGCATCTCCTCCAGCGGCCAGCGCGTGCGCAGGCTGTCGGCCGACTGGCGCGCCACCTCGTCCACCCGGCCCGCCAGGGTGCGCACCTCGTCGCGCAGCACGCCCAAGAAACGCTCGCGCATGGCGGGCTCCAGGTCGTCGTAACCCAGCATCTCCACCGCCGCCTGCAGGCTGGCGAGCGAGGCACGGCTGCCCTCGGTCAGGCCGTGCAGCAGCTGGCCGCGCGCGGTCTCTTCCTCGAAGCTGCGCGTGATGTTGTCCAGCATCAGCACGAAGCCGCCCAGGGCGGCCGTGCCTGGCGCGCCGTCGCCGCCGTCGGTGTCGGTCACCGGCGCCACCTGCACGCGCAGCAATTGCCCGCCGCGCGTCGCCGTCACGAACTGCGCCGAGGGCTGCGCGGCGCCGCGCGCCAGCCGCTGGCCGATGCTGTCGAGCGCGTGCGCCACCAGCTTCTTGTCGAACACGGCGTAGATCGAGCGGCCGATGCCGATCAGCTCGGCGCCGTCGGCCAGCTGCGGCGCGTCGGACAGGACGCGGAACTGCCGGCGCGCACGCTGGTTGTAGAGCAGGATGCGGCCATCGCGGTTGCACACCACCACGCTCTGCGTCAGCTCCGACATCAGCGCCGCCAGGCGGTTGCGTTCCAGCCGCACGCTGGCGCTGGCGCGCGCCACCTCGGCCGCCACGTCGGCGCGCAACGCATCGCGCTGCGCAGCCAGTGCATTCACCGCGTCGGCCAGCGGCTGCTGGTCGGCCTGCGCACGCGCTTTCAGCTGCAGGGGCGCACTGGCGTTGACGAGGGCGCGCGTCTGCTCGGCCAGCTCGGGCAGCGCGCTGACGCGCGGCACCCACCAGCGCTGCAGCGCCGCCATGGCCGCCACCACGCCCAGCGCCCAGGCCAGTACCAGCAGCGCGGCGCGCGGCGCCAGCAACCGGGCGAACTGCGCGCGGCCCGGCGCGTCCAGCGTGAAGTAGACCAGGCCAACTGCCACGGCCAGCAGCACCGCCAGCGCCAGCGCCACCAGCACCAGCGGCCGAATCAGCAGGCGCTGGTTTCTCAAGGCGCGGCCTCCAGCAGCTCGGCCACCTTCTGCACCAGCTCGCGGGTGGAGAAGGGCTTGGTCATGTAGGCGTTGGCGCCCAGCGCCAGGCCCTTGCTGACATCGGTTTCGCGCCCCTTGGCCGTGAGCATGAGGATGCGCACCCCGTCCAGCGCCGGATCGGCACGCACCGCCTGGCAGACCTCGAAGCCGGTCTTGCCGGGCATCATCACGTCGAGCAGGACCAGCGCGGGCTGCTCGCGCTGGATCGCCTCCAGCGCCTGGTTGCCGTCGGTGGCCACCAGCACGTCGTAGCCCTCGCGCTTCATCAGGTATTCCAGCGAGATGACGATGTTGGGTTCGTCATCGGCCACCAGCAGTTTCTTGGGTGTCATTTCGACTCGCTTTCCTCCGCATCTTTCCCGCGCTGCCCGCTTCGCGGTGTCAGCAGCGGCAGTGTGAAATGAAAGGTGGCGCCCTGCCCCGGGCGGGACTGCACGCCGATGCTGCCGCCATAGTGTTCCACGATTTGCCGGCTGATGGGCAGGCCCAGCCCCGTCCCCTGCCGCCGCCCGCGCGGATCGCCGACCTGGCGGAACTTGTCGAAGGCCGCTTCCTGCTCGGGCGCCGAGATGCCTGGCCCGTTGTCGGCCACGGTCACGGCAAGCTGGCGCGCGTCGGCCGTCAGGCCAATGCGCACCTGCCCGCTTCCCTGGGGCACCACCTTGACCGCGTTGGACAGCAGGTTGAGCATGACCTGCTTCAGCTTGTCCGGGTCGGCCCATACCAGCGGCGCAGGCTGCGCGTCGTCGGGCGGCAGCGCCACGCCCACGGCGCAGCCGTTCTCCCGGAACAGCTCGCGCGTGGTGTCCACCGCCTGCAGCACCAGTGCGCGCATGTCCACTTCCGTGTCGTGCCACTCGGCCCGGCCGGCCTCGATCTTGGCCAGGTCAAGCACCTGGTTGACCAGGCGCGACAGGCGCTCCGTCTCGCCCACCACGATGCCGATGAACTGCTGGCGCTGCTCGGTGGGCATGGCCGGGTCGTCCAGCATCAACTCGGCCAGGGCGCGAATCGAGGTGAGCGGCGTGCGCAGCTCGTGCGTGACGGACGACATGAACTCGTCCTTCAGCACGTCCAGGCTCTTGAGCTGCTCGTTGGCCTCGCGCAGGCGTGCCGTGGCCTCTTCCAGCGAGCGCGACTTGTCCTCCAGCGCGCGCGAGTAGGCGCGCAGCTGAGAGGCCTCCTCCAGCATGCTCAGCACATCGTCGGTGGTGAGCGACTCCTCCTTGGACACCGACGACACCAGCACCCGCGCCGACGCGCCACCCACCGCGCCGGCCAGCTTGGTCTCGACGAAGCTCACGAAGCGCGCATCGGCGCGGGCTGCGGCGTCCTGGCCCCAGCGCATGGCGTATTCGTCGAACATCGCCTGCGCGCGCTCGGCCCCGAAGAAGCGCACACACAGCTGGCGCAGGTCTTCCACCCGCGCCTCGCCGCGCCAGAACACCGGCGTGGCGCCGCCCGTGCGCTGCCCCGCGTCGACGAACATCAACGCCTGGCTGGTCTCGCGCGCCGAGGGCTCGCGCGCCAGCGACAGTGCCACGTACATCGACACGTTGAGCAACAGGCTCCAGAACAGCGAGTGCGTCAGCGCATCCAGCCCGTGCAGCCCGAACAGGGCCTCGGGCTTGAGCCAGGCCAGACCACCCGGGCCTTCGCGCACAAAGGTGTCGTCCATCCAGCCCGACTTTGCGATCGAGGGCAGCATGAGCGTGTAGGCCCAGATGCCGAAGCCCGACAGCAGCCCGCCCAGCGCGCCCAAACGCGTACCGGCACGCCAGTACATGCCGATCAGCGCCGCCGGCGCGAACTGCGCCACCGCCGCAAAGCTGATCAACCCGATGCTGACCAGCGCGTACGCCTCGCTGGCAATGTGGAAATAGGCGTAGCCCAGCAGCAGCAGCAGCAGGATGGTGATGCGCCGGATGTTGAGCAGGATGCGCGACAAATCGGCCATGCCCTGGCCCAGCAGCGCGCGCCAGCGCAGCAGCAGCGGCAGCACCAGCTCGTTGCTGACCATGATAGACACCGCGATGCTCTCGACGATCACCATGCCGGTGGCGGCCGACAGGCCGCCGACGAACACGAACAGGGCCAGCCACTGGTGCCCCGCCGCCAGCGGCAGGGACAGCACGAAGTTGTCGGGGTTCGTCTCGTGCCCGGCGAAGTACATCAGCCCCCCCAATGCGATGGGCAGCACGAAGATGTTGATGGCCAGCAGATAGGCCGGAAACACCCAGCTGGCGCGGCGCAGGTGGTCCTCGTGCACGTTCTCGACCACCATGATCTGGAACTGGCGCGGCAGCATCAGCAGCGCCAGCATGGCCAGCACGGTCATGGTGAACCAGTGCGGCCACGCGAAGGCCGTGCCCTGCTCCAGCCGCATCAGGTCACGCAGATCGGGCTGCGCATGGGCCCGCGCGAAGATGTCGGCGAAGCCGTTGTACAGCCCGTAGGTGACGAACACGCCCACGGCCAGGAATGCCACCAGCTTGACCAGCGACTCGAAGGCGATGGCCGCCACCATGCCCTCGTGGCGTTCGGTGGTGTCCAGGTGCCGGGCGCCGAAGATCATGGTGAAGCCGGCCAGCACCAGCGCCAGGTAGAAGGTGCCGTCGCGGCTCCAGGGCACCTGGGTGGTGCTTTCGACCACGCCGGGCGAGATGAGCAGGCCGTACGCCGCCGACACCGCCTTGAGCTGCAGGGCGATGTAGGGAACCACGCCCACGACGGCGATCAGCGTCACGCTCACCGCCAGCAGGCGGCTCTTGCCGTAGCGGCTGGCGATGAAGTCGGCGATGGAGGTGATGCGCTGCGCCTTGGCGATGCGGATGATCTTGCGCAGCACCACCCAGCCCAGCACCATGGCCATGGTCGGGCCCAGGTAGATGGGCAGGAACCACAGCCCGCCGCTGGCGGCGCGGCCCACGCTGCCGAAATACGTCCAGGCCGTGCAATACACGCCCAGCGACAAGGCGTAGGTCCACGGGCTGCTGACCAGCGACCTGCCCCGGGCCGCCCAGCGGTCGCCCACGTAGGCCACCACGAACAGCAGCGCCAGGTAGGCCAGCGACACCGTCAGCACCAGCGGTGCGCTCATGGCTTGGACCGGCGGCATGGTCATGGCTCAGCCCGGGTGTCTCAGTCCGGCGGCAGCCCGCGCTGCTCGGCGTCGTCGCCCGGCGGGGGGGTGGCTGCCGTGCCGCCGGTTTCCATCAGCACGGCCAGCGCCACGATCAGCAGCAGCCAGATCACGAAGGCGGCGGTCGGCAGCAGCGGCCAGCCATGCACCAGTTCGTCACGGTCCCAGATGCTGAAGAGCGGGAAGTTCAGCAGCAGCCAGCCCGCGGCGAACAGGCCCAGCAAGCGTCCCGAGCGCCTGGACTCGCGCATGTCACCCTGCTCCCGCCCGCCTGCGCGCGGCCGCGGGCATCAGGGGCGCTAACCCGGTCGCGCGGCGCCGAGCGCGGTGAGGATCAACGGCGCCGTCAGCGCCCCTGGGAAACTGCCTTGGCCTTGGCATGGGCATGGCGCGACAACGCGAAGCCGAGCATGAGCTTGATCCAGATCGTCGAGCCGGCGATGGCCGTCCAGGTGCTGTAGGGCATCGCCGTCAGCACCACGGCCAGGATCACGTACACGCAGGTGGCGCCCGCCAGCAGGTGCAGCACGCCGTCGTAGGGTGCGAAGCGGGCCGCGTTGGGCGGCGCCTCGCCGTACTTGAGGGCGACCTCGGAGAAGTCGCGCTTGATGAGGATGCGCCACGCGCGCCGCAGCCAGTAGAAGGCGATGGGGAACAGCCCCAGAAAAAGAATCCAGTTCAGCGCAAGACTGACAGCCATGACGACACGATACCTTCGCTCAGAAAAACAGCCGCCGGCACGCTGGCCATTCGGGCCCGCGTGCCGGCGGCATGCGACTCATCAGTGTGCGGCGCCGGTGATGGCCTTGGAGCCGCGCGGCACGCGCACCGCCTCGACCAGGTCACGGATGTGCTGCGGCGTCGGCGCGGTCATCTTCGAGACGATGAACGCCACGATGAAGTTGACCGCCGCGCCCACGGCACCGAAAGCCTCCGGCGTGATGCCGAAGAAGCTGTTGGGGCCACCGATCAGGCCGGTGAACTCGGTGCCGCGAACAAAGAACAGGCCCTTGTGCGCGAACACGTACACCAGCGTCACGAACAGGCCCGCCAGCATGCCGGCGATGGCGCCTTCCTTGTTCATGCCCTTGCTGAAGATGCCCATCATGATGGCCGGGAACAGCGAGCTGGCTGCGATGCCGAAGGCCAGTGCCACCGTTCCCGCCGCGAAGCCTGGCGGGTTCAAGCCCAGCCAGCCCGCGATGACGATGGCCACGGCCATGGATATCTTGCCGGCCAGCAGTTCGTTCTTCTCGCTGATGTCGGGCACGAACACCCCCTTGATCAGGTCGTGCGACACCGCCGCCGAAATCGCCATCAGCAGCCCCGCCGCGGTCGACAGCGCCGCCGCCAGGCCGCCCGCCGCCACCAGCGCGATCACCCAGTTGGGCAGCAGCGCGATCTCGGGGTTGGCCATCACCATGATGTCGGCGTTGACGTTCAGCTCGTTGCCTTTCCAGCCGGCAGCGTCGAACTTGGCCTTCATCTCGGGGTTGGTGGTCTTGTCGTTGTAGTACTGGATGCGGCCGTCGCCGTTCTTATCCTCGAACTTCAGCAGGCCGGTGGTTTCCCAGCGCTTCATCCAGTCGGGACGCTCGTCGTAGCGGATGGACGCCTCCGGTGCGTAGGGGTCGGCGTTCTGCATCACCACGCCCGGCGTGATGGTGCGCATCAGGTTGGTCTGCGCCATGGCGCCCACGGCGGGGGCCACGGTGTACAGCGCGGCGATGAAGATCAGCGCCCAGCCGGCGGACACGCGCGCGTCCTTGACCGACGGCACGGTGAAGAAGCGCATGATCACGTGCGGCAGGCCGGCGGTGCCGATCATCAGCGACAGCGTGTAGACGAACATGTTGAGCTTGCTGCCCGGCACGGATGTGGTGTATTCGGCGAAGCCGAGGTCGGACACGATCTGGTCGAGCTTGCTCAGCAGCGACACGTCGGTTCCCACCAGGTTGGAGCCCAGGCCCAGCTGCGGAATCGGGTTGCCGGTGAGTTGCAGCGAGATGAACACCGCCGGCACCGTGTAGGCCAGGATCAGCACGATGTACTGCGCCACCTGCGTGTAGGTGATGCCCTTCATGCCGCCGAACACGGCGTAGACGAACACCAGCGCCATGCCGACGTAGATGCCGGTGGCGTTGGACACCTCCAGGAAGCGCGAGAAGGCCACGCCCACGCCCGTCATCTGGCCGATGATGTAGGTGATGGAGGCCGTCAGCAGGCAGACCACGGCGATGGTGGCGGCGGTCTTGCTGTAGAAGCGGTCGCCGATGAACTGCGGCACCGTGAACTTGCCGAACTTGCGCAGATACGGGGCCAGCAGCATGGCCAGCAGCACGTAGCCACCGGTCCAGCCCATCAGGAACAGGCCGCCGCCGTAGCCCATGCCGGCGATCAGGCCGGCCATGGAGATGAAGGAAGCAGCCGACATCCAGTCGGCCGCCGTGGCCATGCCGTTGGTGACGGGGTGCACGCCGCCGCCGGCGACGTAGAACTCGCTGGTCGAGCCGGCGCGCGCCCAGATGGCGATGCCGATGTAGAGCGCGAAGCTCAAGCCGACAACGATGTAGGTGGTGGTGGTCAGATCCATGATCGTCCGTCCTCTTCGGTGGTTCTTACTTCTCGTCGACGTTGAAGCGACGGTCGATCTCGCCCATCTTCCAGATGTAGAAGAAGATCAGCACGATGAACAGGTAGATGGCGCCCTGGTGAGCGATCCAGAAGCCGAGCGGGTAGCCGCCCAGCTTGATGTTGTTGAGCAAGTCCGCGAACACGATGCCGCCCAGAAACGGCACCACGAACCAGATCACCAGGATGCCGATCAGCAACCTGAGCGTGGCACTCCAGTACTCACTGGCCTGACTGTCATTGCGTTCTGCCATGTGGGTTGTCTCCTTCAGATTTTGGTAACAGATGTGAACTCTAGTTTTCACTGACTTTCTGAAAACTTACAGCGATGGCGCTGACTATCGGAACCAAGGGCAATCACCTAGAAATCTGTGCCTCGACCGCTGCATGAAATGCACGCTCCATGCACATGGAACTTACAGGTTCCCGATAGCCGACACGCCCGCAGGCACCGCGCCTGACGTAAGGAGCTGGTCAGAGCCTCTCCCCAGAATCGCGGCCGCATCGGCACCAGCCGGTGTGACACGAGGAGACAAATATGAGCGACCCCATGGTCGAGCGCATCCAGCGCAACCCCAAGTACCAGCAACTCAAGCGCACGCGCAGCCGCTACGGCTGGACGCTGGCGATCCTGATGCTGGTCGTCTATTACGGCTACATCGGCCTGATTGCCTTCGACAAGGAATTCCTCGCCAAGCCCATGGGCGCCGGCGTGACCACCATCGGCATCCCCATCGGCATGGCGGTGATCGTGTTCTCCATCGTCATCACCGGCCTGTACGTGCGCCGTGCCAACGGCGAGTTCGACCGCCTCACGCGCGAAATCATCGAGGAAGCCACCAAATGAGCCGCGCCCGCAACACCCTCATCGCGGCACTGCTGGGCCTGACCACCGCGGGCATCGCGCAGGCCGCCGGCGGCGACGTCGGCAGCACGGCCAAACAGGCGACCAACTGGATCGCCATCATCATGTTCACGGCCTTCGTGGTGGCCACGCTGGGCATCACCAAGTGGGCCGCGGGCCGCACCAAGTCGGCGGCCGACTTCTATACCGCGGGCGGCGGCATCACCGGCTTCCAGAACGGCCTGGCGATCGCGGGCGACTACATGTCGGCGGCGTCGTTCCTGGGCATCTCGGCGGCCGTGATGGCCAACGGCTACGACGGCCTGATCTACTCCATCGGCTTCCTGGTGGGCTGGCCCATCCTCACCTTCCTGCTGGCCGAGCGCCTGCGCAACCTGGGCAAGTTCACCTTTGCCGACGTGGCCGGCTACCGCTTCCAGCAGGCGCCGCTGCGCGCCTTCGCGGCCAGCGGCACGCTGGTGGTGGTGGCGTTCTACCTGATTGCGCAGATGGTCGGCGCGGGCCAGCTCATCAAGCTGCTGTTCGGCCTGGACTACTGGATTGCCGTGGTGCTGGTCGGCGTGCTGATGATGGTGTACGTGCTGTTCGGCGGCATGACGGCCACCACCTGGGTGCAGATCATCAAGGCGGTGCTGCTGCTGTCGGGCGTGACCTTCATGGGCTTCATGGTAATGGCCAAGTACGGCTTCAGCCCCGAGGCACTGTTCGCCGACGGCGTGCGCGTGCGCACCGAGATCGCGGCCAACGGCGGCGCCGACCCCACGGCGGCGGCCCGGGCGGGCCTGGCCATCATGGGCCCGGGCGGCTTCATCAAGGACCCGATCTCGGCCATCAGCTTCGGCATGGCGCTGATGTTCGGCACGCTGGGCCTGCCGCACATCCTGATGCGCTTCTTCACCGTGCCCAACGCCAAGGAGGCGCGCAAGTCGGTGTTCTGGGCCACCACCTGGATCGGCTACTTCTACATCCTGATCTTCATCATCGGCTTTGGCGCCATCACCCTGGTGCTGACGAACCCCGAATTCGCCGACACCTCCAAGGGCATCATCCACGGCGGCGCCGGCACGGCCAACATGGCGGCGGTGCTGGTGGCCAAGAGCGTGGGCGGCGACGTGTTCTACGGCTTCATCTCGGCCGTGGCCTTCGCCACCATCCTGGCGGTGGTGGCGGGGCTGACGCTGTCGGGCGCCTCGGCCGTGTCGCACGACCTGTACGCCACGGTGTTCAAGAAGGGCAAGGCCGATTCGGCCGCCGAGCTGAAGGTGTCGCGCATCACCACGCTGGCGCTGGGCATCATCGCGGTGCTGCTGGGCATCGTGTTCGAGCGCCAGAACATCGCCTTCATGGTGTCGCTGGCGTTCGCCGTGGCGGCGTCGGCCAACTTCCCGGTGCTGCTGCTGTCGGTGCTGTGGAAGGACTGCACCACCAAGGGCGCGGTGATCGGCGGCTTCATGGGGCTGATTTCGTCGGTGGCGCTGACCATCGTGTCGCCTTCGGTGTGGGAAGCCACGCTGGGCAACCCCAAGGGCTCGGCGCTGTTCCCCTACACCTCGCCGGCGCTGTTCTCCATGGCCATCGGCTTCTTCGGCGTGTGGCTGTTCTCGGTGCTCGACAAGAGCAGGAACGCGCAGCAGGAGCGCGCTGCCTTCCCGGCGCAGCAGGTGCGCTCGGAAACCGGCCTGGGTGCCGCCAAGGCATCGGCCCACTGATGCCGTGCGGCTTCGGCCGCCGCTGCAAGCAAAAGCCGGACCTTCGGGTCCGGCTTTTTCATGGTCATTTCAAGCTCTAGCGCCCGCCCAGCAAGCGCAAGCAGCTATTAACAACATAGCAACCGAATCAACCCGCCTCACCCCGCAACACCCGCAGCTTGATGAAGGCCAGCGCCGCCATCACCGCGTCGTTCAGCGCATCGTGGGCCTCGCGCGTGGGCAGGCCCAGGGCATCCATGATGGTGGCAAAGCGCAGGTCGATCTCGGTGTTCTCCTGCTGCTTGTGCGGCGGCAGCTGCTGGAACACGTGGTCGTAGTACAGGCGCGACACCTCGATCTTCTCCTGCGGCAGCGTCAGCCCCAGCGTGCGCTTGAGCGTGCGGTTGATCATCGCCACGTCGAACTCGAGGTAGTAGCCCACCAGCGGCCGCGCGCCGATGAAGTGCAGCAGGCGGCGCATGGCCTCCTCGGCCGGCACGCCGTCCTGCACGTCCTGCTCGCGCAGGCGGTGCACGCGGATGCTCTCGGCCGACACGCCGTGCTCGGGCCGCACCAGCAGCTCCAGCCGCTCGCTGGTCAGCACGCGGTTGCCCACGATGCGCACGGCGCCGATGGCGATGATCTCGTCGCTGCGCGGGTTCAGGCCGGTGGTCTCGCAGTCCAGCGCCACCCATTCGCCGGGCGGCGGCGCGTCGACCAGAAAGCGCCACTCGGAATCGCGCAGTTGCCGCTGCTGCCAACCGCGGCGCAGCCTGTCGATCAACCCGCTCACAAGGCACCCAGTTTGAAGCGGTGCCGCAGCTGCACCTTGAAGCGCTTCACCACGTCCAGCGTGTCCTTCAGCAGGTCGCGCTCGAAGGTGTTGAGCGTCTTCACGTCCATCGCGCCGCTCACCGGCTGCTGGCGGTCGAGCTCGGCCAGGCCGGCCTGCAGCCGCAGCGTCATGAAGAAGTGCAGGCTCTCGGTCAGCTCGCGGCCCATCTGGGCGCTCAGGTCGCCGCGCTGCACCAGCGCCTCGATGCGTTCGGCCGTGCTGGTGGCGGTGACGCGCGCTGCCAGCGCCAGGCTGCGCACGCCGTGCACCAGCGGGAAGATGCCTTCCTTCTTCAGGTTCATCTGCTGCGCCGCGTCGCCCAGCAGCCGGTTCCACCAGCCTTGGCTGCTGCTGAACAGATCGATGGCGCTGGCAAAGCGCGCCAGCAGCGCGTCGTTGTCGGTGGCCATCTGCATCAGGCTGCCGCGCACGCCTTCCAGCAGATGCGCGTCGCCGCTGACGGCGTGCGCGTCCATGAAGATGGCCAGGTTCATCAGGCTGTCGGGCTCGGGCAGGGCCAGCCAGCGGCGCGCGGTCTGCGCGAAATCGGCCTCGCTCATGCGCCAGGCCGGGTTGCTGAGCATGATGCCGCCCGGGCACGGCGGGTAGCCGAAGCGCGCCAGCGTGTCGGAAAAGCGCTGGCAGATGGCCGCCAGGTCGTCCGGTGGCGTGTAGCCGTCGCGCAGAATCAGGCCGTTGTCCTGGTCGGTCTTCAGCAGCTGTTCGCCCCGCCCTTCGCTGCCCATGACGAACAGGCACGCGTTGGCCACCAGCTCGGGCGGCGCGATGATCTGCCAGGCGCGGTCGAACAGGCGTGCGTTCAAGTCCTGCACCATCTTGGCGATCAGCCCCGCGCGCGTGCCGCCGCGGAACTGGCGGCCGATCATGCCGGTGACCTGCCCCGCCGCCTCGGCCAGTTCGTCGATGCTGTCCGCGTCGTTGATGCGCAGCGTGATCAACATCGAATGGTTGGAGAGGAAGCTGAACACGTCCAGCGCCTCCAGCACGCCATGCACCTGTTCGCCTTCGGCCACCACCACGCGGTGGATGTGGTGGCGCAGCATGATGGCCAGCGCATCACCCACCTGGTCGGACGGGCGCACGCTGATGAGCGACCAGTTGCTGAGTTCGCCCACCGGAATCTGCTCCAGCGGCCGGCCCGACAGGATGGCGCGCTGCAGCGCATTGGTGGTGAAGATGCCCAGGCGCGGCGGCTGCGTGGCGGCGTCCTGCACCAGCACGTTGGTGGTGCGCTCGTGCTGGAACACCTTGACCACCGAGACGATGTCGGTGGCCGCATCCACCATGTGCGCCGGCCGCACGAAGGCCTGGTCGACGCGCGCCATGTTCAGCGCCTGCAGCTCGTTGCCGCTCTGCCGCTGGCCGGCCGCGCTGAGCTTGGCGCCGATGTCGGAGAACAGCAGCGCCCCGAACGTGGCGTTGGCGGCGATCAGCTCCTGCACCGTGGCGTGCGCCAGCGCGTAGGCCACCACCTCCTCGGCGGCGACGAAGCGGCTGCTGGACTTGCCGGCCACCAGGCCGCGGCCGTCAAAGCAGTCGTCGGGCCCGTAGGTGGCGGCCTGCTCCTCGCCATCGAACTGGGCGACGTAGCCCTTGATGACGACGAACAGGTGCGTGGGCGCGGTGCCGACGTCGAGGATCACCTCGCCGGCGCGGAAGTACACCACGTCCACGTGGTTGCGCACCAGGCGCTGCTCCTGCTGCGTCAGGCTGTCGAAGGGCGATGCGGCGAAGTTGAAGGCGTTGGGCATTTTTTGAATGAAATCGGCCTGCAGCGCTTGTCCATCAAGCGCCAGCAGCTATCAAAACAAAAGCAAACCAGCGATGGCCACAGTCCTCCATTCAGCGCCGCACGCCTTGCGCCACGCTTGCAGCGGCGGCCCACACGGCATCGACGCGCACATCGCCCTCGATCTGCGCGCGCAGCATGGGCAGCGCGTCCAGGCCCCAGAACAGGCGGCCATCCACCGCGAAGGTGGGCACGCCGAACACGCCCGCGGCCAGCGCCGCGTCGGTGGCGGCGCGCAGAGCCTGCTTCACCTCGGCACCGGCCGGGTCGCGCGTGGGAACCAGCTGCGCGGTCAGCGCCTGCAGGCGCGCCGCATCGTCGGCCGCCGCGCCGCCCTGCCACGCGTGGCGGAAGATCGTCTCGCACACGTAGCGGTTGGGCGCACCCTGCCGCGCGCAGGCCCAGGCCAGGCGCAGCAGCGCCAGCGGGTTGAAGGGGTGTGCGGCCGGCAGATCCATCGCAATGCCGTGCTCGCGCGCCAGCCACAGCACCTGGCGGTAGGTCCAGTCGCGCTTGGGCGCAATCTCGGCCGGCCCGAGCTGGCCGTGGTGCTGCAGCAGCCCGGCGAACAGGATCGGCCGGTAGCTGACCTGGTAGCTCAGCCCTTCCAGCGCGCGCGGCAACCGCTCGAACGCCAGATAAGCGTAGGGCGATATGAAGTCGAGATAACAGTCGATGTGTTTCATGGTCGCGTTGGCGGGGCGGTGGCGCGGCGCTGCGCAATGCGCTGCCACACGGCCCAGCGGGCATCCTCGTCCATCGTCATCCAGCCGCCGATTTCTTCCAGCCGGCGCCAGCACCCTTCGCACCAGCCGGTGCGCGCGTCGATGCGGCAAATCTGCACGCAGGGCGAAGGCAGCGGCTCGCCCGCGGCGCGGGCCTGCGCCGCGTCGGCCACCAGGGTGTCGAGCCGGCTCACGAAGTCATCTCCTGCCGTGCGTCGACGGCCTGCTGCAAGGCCATCGCGTCGCGCAGCGCATGGCCTTCGGCGGTGTTGTCGAAGATGCACCACAGCGCGGCCGTCTCGCGCCGCGCCTGCACGATGCGTTCGGCCAGCCGGTGCAGCCAGCCGGGTTCGTAGGCGCTGGTGTACACGCGTGGCGTGCCGTGCAGCCGCAGGTACACCAGCCCCGGCCAGCCACCCGGCGCGGCGCCACGCGGGTGCAGCTGCGGATCGGCCAGCACGCGCGCCACGTGGTGCTGCACCAGCAGGGCGTCGGCTTGCTCATCGAACCAGCTGGCGTGGCGCGGCTCCAGCACCACGTCGCCCGCATGGCGGCGGCGCAAGGCGCGCAGGAAGCCGTCGGCGACGACCGCGTCGAACCGCAGGCTGGGCGGCAGCTGCACCAGCAGGCAGCCGAGCCGGTCGGACAGGCCGGCGACCTGGTCCAGAAAGGTGTGCAGCGCCTCGCCTGCCTCGCGCAACCGTGCCTGGTGCGTGATGGCCCTGGGCAGCTTGACGGCAAAGCGAAAGCCCGGCGGCGTCTGCGCGCGCCACCTGGCGTAGGTGGCGGTGGCGTGCGGCCGGTAGAACGAGCTGTTGATCTCGGCCGCGCCCAGGCGCGCGGCGTAGCGATGCAGGTGCGTGCCTTCGGTGGGGAAGGCATCGCGCTGCGCCGCCGTCACCTGCCAGCCTGCGGTGCCGATGTGCAGTTCCATGACTGCCCAACCGATGCCACGATGGCTTCGGAATCATGAACAAAAAGGGCTCCAGCGCTGTAGGGGAGAGCGCTGCCAGCTATCAAATCATGAGCACTCACAAGGCCACCACATCCGCCACCGGCGCGCCGGTCAGGTGCTCCAGATCGGCCGGCGTCAGCTTGAACACACCGTGCGGGTGCCCGGCGGCGGCCCAGATCTCGCTGAAGCGGAACAGCTCGCGGTCGATCAGCGTCACCGGCAAGTCGGCATGCGCCACCGGCGACACGCCGCCGATGGAGAACCCGGTCTTCGCCTTCACGAACTCGGCATCGGCGCGGCCCAGCTTGCCGCCGCAGTCGGCGCACACCAGCGCCTCGACCTTCTTCTCGTCCACGCGCCGGTCGCCGCTGGTGATGACCAGCACCGCCGCGTCATCGGCCTTGCGGCGGAAGATGATGCTCTTGGCGATCTGCCCCACGTCGATGCCCAGCGCGTCGGCGGCCTGTTGCGCGGTACGCGCCGCGTCGTCCAGCATGCGGGGCATGTGCGCGTGGCCGGCTGCCTTCAGCGCTGCGGCCACGCGCTGCACGCCCTCGGGCTGGCGCTTCAAGTCTTCATCCGTCATGTTCTATCCCGCCTTCACTGCGCGATCCACCATCAGCAGGCTGGCGCCCATGCCCATCAGCACGCCGCCGAACACGCGGTTCTGCGTGCGCCGCGCCCGCGCCGAGCGCAGCAGCGCGCGCAGGCGCGACGCCAGCAGCGCGTAGCCGTGCATCACCACCGTGTCCACCGCCAGCGTGGTCACCAGCAGGATCAGCAGTTGCAGCAGCAGCGGCCGCTTCGGGTCGATGAACTGCGGCAGCACCGCCACCATGAAGACGATGCCCTTGGGGTTGGTGGCATTGGTCAGCGCCCCGGTGAGGACGCGCTGGCGCAGGCGCATCACCGGCGGCCCGGCCTGCGCCCCGCCATCGTCCAGCGTGACCGGCGCGCGCCACTGCTTGAAGCCGAGCCACAGCAGGTACGCCGCGCCCAGCAGCTTGACCACCATGAACGCGCCGGCCGAGGCCACCAGCACCGCTCCCACGCCCGCCCCCGCGACCAGCAGGATGAAGGCCAGCCCGATCTGCAAGCCCAGCACCGTGGCCGACGCGCCGCGCACGCCGTAGGCCAGGCCATGGCTCATGGCCAGCACCGCGCCCGAGCCGGGCGACACCGCGATCACCCACGAGGCGACGAAGTAGGCCAGCCAGACGTGCCAGTCCATGGTGCGATCAGCCCGCGCGCTTGTTCACGATGGCCGTGGCCACGCGCGAGCCCGACTTGCGGCCAAGGAAGTCGCTGATGTACTGGCCGGCGTCGATCAGCTTGTCGAGGTCGATGCCGATGTCGATGCCCATGCCGTGCAGCATGTAGACCACGTCTTCCGTCGCCACGTTGCCGGTGGCGCCCTTGGCGTAAGGGCAGCCGCCCAGGCCGGCGACGGAGGACTGGAAGTTCCACACGCCCAGCTCCAGCGCCGCCAGCGTGTTGGCCAGCGCCTGACCGTAGGTGTCGTGGAAGTGGCCGCACACGGCGTCGACGCCGAAGTGTTGCAGCGTCGCCGTGATGGCCGCCTGCACCTGGCGCGGCGTGCCGACGCCGATGGTGTCGGCCACGTCCACGCGCTGCACGCCGATGCCCTTCATCAGGCCGGCCAGGTAGGCCACCTTCTCGGGCGCGATGTCGCCTTCGTACGGGCAGCCGACGGTGCAACTCATGGCGCCGCGCACGGCAATGCCCTTGGCCAGCGCCGCTTCGACGACGGGCGCGAAGCGCTCGATGCTCTCGGCGATGCTGCAGTTGATGTTCTTCTGGCTGAAGGCTTCGCTGGCGGCGCCGAAGACCACGATCTCGTCGACGCCCGCAGCCACCGCGCCCTCGAAGCCCTTCATGTTCGGCGTCAGCACGCTGTAGCGCACGTCCGGCCGGCGCTGGATGCCCGCCAGCACCTCGGCCGCGTCGGCCATCTGCGGCACCCACTTGGGGCTGACGAAGCTGGTGACCTCGATCTCCTTCAGCCCCGCATCCTGCAGGCGGTGCACCAGTTCGATCTTGACGGCCGCGGGCACGGGCTGCTTCTCGTTCTGCAGACCGTCGCGGGGGCCGACATCGATGATTCGAACGCGGGCGGGAATAGCCATGACATGAACCTTCAAGGAAAAGCCGAGGAATCAGTTTAGCCCCATGGCACAAGCCGGCAGGCTGCGAATGTCCGAGTGTTAAGGAGGCGGCTTCGGGCACCCGGCCTGATGCCTGGAGCCACCCTGCATGGATGCGCGCTTTCCCTGTTGAAAAAGCAGCCGTCTTGCGCCAGCATGTGCGTTTACCTATTCTCCGACGTTGACGCGCAGTGAATCCTACCTATTCACTACCATGAACAGTATCGCCCCCCAGCTGCTTTCGCTCACCTTTGCCAAAACGCCCGCCGGCAAGTCAGTGATCGAGACTCGGAACACACGACTGTCCCTGCTGGAACGACGGCTGCTGCTGCTCATCGACGGATCGAGGACCGGAGAAGATCTCTCACACTACTGCACGGGCAAGGACGTGACCTCGATGCTGCAATCGCTGATCGACGAGGGTTTCATCGAGGTGTGCCGGGCACCGGTCGCCTCGGCGATCAAGCCCGCCCAGCCAGCCGCGGCCGACGCCCCCACGGCGCCGGCAAGCGGACCGGCCCGGAGCGACCTCGGCCTGCCGCCGGCCAGCGAGCGCAGCCCCCAGGAGCTGGAGATGGCGCGCAACTTCATGATCAACACTCTGACCACCATCTTCCCGCTCTATTCGCAGCTCACGCTGATGGAAGCCATCCGGGATTGCAAAACCAGTGCCGAGTTACGGCAGGTGTTCCAGCGGTGGGAAGACACCATGGCCACCAACCGCACTGGCGTGAAACGCCTGCCCGAGTTCAAGGAAAAGCTCTTCGCGGTGCTGTAGGGCCACGCCGGCACGGCCTGCGCGGCAGCGGGCAAGCCAAGGAGAGGACACACATCCTCTCACCTTCCCTGGCGCACGCGACGCCCTCCAGGCTGGCTGCTCAGTTCGCCACCTGCAGGCGCAGCAGCTCGGCGCCTTCGGCGACCTGGTCGCCTGGGGCGTACAGCACCTCCTCGACCACGCCGTCCTGAGGCGCCGCGATGGTGTGCTCCATCTTCATCGCCTCCATCACCGCCAGCGGCTGGCCCTTGGCCACCCTGTCGCCGGCGTTGACGGCGATCGACACCACCTTGCCCGGCATCGGCGCCGTCAGGCGCCCGCCCTCGCTGCCTTCGATGGCGTGGGCCAGCACGTCCAGCTCGGTGATGCTGGTGGCGCCGTCGGTGCCGAAAATGTGGCTCACCTCGCCGAGGCGGAACACGCGCACCACCTGGCGGCGGCGGCCGTAGCGCAGGTCGATGCGGCCGTCGCTCTGGCGCGTGAAGTCGATCGGCGCGCGCTCGCCGTCGTCCACCTTGAGCTGCAGGCCGTCGTCGAGGTAGCGCAGCTTGGCCACCACCGGCTTGCCGCGGTATTCCAGGTCGATGCGGCGCGAGGCCACGCCGTGCGAGCGAAAGCCGTCCACGCGGCTGAACGGGTCGTGGCTTTCGGCGTCGCGCTCGGCCAGCACCGTCTGCGCCACGGCGGCGGCCACGGCCAGCTCGACGCCGATCGGGTCCTGATTGAACAGGTGCGCGCGCTCGCGATCGATCAGCGCCGTGTCCAGCCGGGCCTGGGCGAACGAATCGGCGGCCAGCACGCGGCGCAGGAACTGCACGTTGGAGTGCACGCCGACGATGGCCACCTCGGCCAGCGCCGCGTCGAGCTTGCCCAGCGCCTCCTCGCGCGTGGCGCCCCAGACGATGAGCTTGGCGATCATCGGGTCGTAGAAGGGGCTGATGGCATCGCCCTCGCGCACGCCGTCGTCGATGCGCACGGCGTCGAACTCGAAGTTGGCTGCCGCTGGCTTGCGGTACACCTGCAGGGTGCCGGTGGCCGGCAGGAAATTGTTGTCGGGGTTCTCTGCGCAGATGCGGGCCTCGATGGCGTGGCCGTCGATCAGCAGCTCGTCCTGCGCGAGCGGAAGCGGCTCGCCGCTGGCCACCAGCAGTTGCCACTCCACCAGATCCTGGCCGGTGATGGCCTCGGTGACCGGGTGCTCCACCTGCAGGCGCGTGTTCATCTCCATGAAGTAGAACTTCATGTCCTCGGGCTTGTCATAGCCGCCCGGCTGCTCGACGATGAACTCCACCGTGCCGGCGCCCACGTAGTTCACCGCGCGCGCCGCCGCCACCGCCGCCTGGCCCATGCGCTCGCGCAGCTCTTCCGTCATGCCGGGCGCGGGCGCCTCTTCCAGCACCTTCTGATGGCGACGCTGCACCGAGCAGTCGCGCTCGAACAGGTAGACATAGTTGCCCTGCGCGTCGCCGAACACCTGGATCTCGATGTGGCGCGGGCGCTGCACGTATTTCTCGACCAGCACGGCGTCGTCGCCGAAGCTGTTGATGGCTTCGCGCTTGCAGCTTTCCAGCGCGGCGGCGAAATCCTCGGCCTTCTCGACTGCGCGCATGCCCTTGCCGCCGCCGCCCGCGCTGGCCTTGATGAGCACCGGATAGCCGATCCGATCGGCTTCCCTTTGCAGCAGCGCCGGGTCCTGGTCGGCACCGTGGTAGCCCGGCACCAGCGGCACGCCGGCGGCCTCCATCAGGCGCTTGGATTCGGCCTTCAGCCCCATGGCGTTGATGGCGCTGGCGGGCGGGCCGATGAAGACCAGGCCCGCATCGACGCAGGCCTGGGCGAAGTCCTCGTTCTCGCTCAGGAAGCCATAGCCGGGGTGAATGGCTTCGGCACCCGTCGCCTTGGCCGCATCGATGATGCGTTGCCACTGCAGGTAGCTCTCCTTGGGGGTGCTGCCGCCCACATGCACGGCCTCGTCGCAGGCCATCACGTGCTTGGCGTGCGCGTCGGCGTCGGAATACACGGCCACGGTCTTCACGCCCAGGCGGCGCGCGGTGGCTGCCACGCGGCAGGCGATTTCGCCGCGATTGGCGATCAGGATTTTTTTGAACATCGTCGTCCCCTCGTTAACTCGAATCGATCTAGGCACTGCTGGGCGCCGGTGCGCCGCTGCCGAAGAAATCGCGCAGCTTGCGCACCACCAGCTTCAGAAACTTCCACAGCACGATCAGCAGCAGCACGGACAGCACCAGCATCACCGCCAGCACGATGCCGAAGGTGACCGGGTATTGGGTGGCCAGCCACATCACGACCACGGCCAGGCCGTCCTCGAAAAACGAGGCCAGCCAGTTGCTGACCGGCTCGGGGCTGGTGTTGATGGCCGCGCGCGTGGTGGCCTTGGTGGCGAACGCAGTGGCCGCCAGCGAGCCGCCCAGGATGCCTGCCACCAGGCCCGTGGTGGCCGAGTCGGCGCCGAACACGCCCGCCGCCAGCAGTGCGCCGGCCGGAATGCGGATGACGCTGTGCACCGTGTCCCACAGGCTGTCGATCCACGGAATCTTGTCGGCGAAGAACTCCACCAGCAGCATGAAGCCGCTGGCCGTCAGCACCGCAGGATGCATCAAGAGCTTCAGCCCCTCGGGCAGCGGAATCCAGCCCGCGTAGCCCATGGCGCCCGTCAGGAACACCACCGCATACAGCCGGAAGCCGCTGGCCCAGCCCAGCGCCGCCGCCAGCGCGATGAGTGCCGGCATGTCCATCTTGGCCACCACCGGCGCCACGGCGCCGCCCACGGCCGCGCCGGCCTGACCCACCGCATCGCCAACGGCCGCGGCCGTCTCGTGGCTGGGGTGGATGCCCATGGTGTGCAGCCATTGCACCAGTTGCTGGATAAGGTCTTCCATTGCCGTACCGCCTGTCAGAGTGAGCGGCAGGCCACACGCGCCTGCCCGCGCACGCACAACGCGGGCGCCGGCGCGAAGGCTGACGTGGGCGCTGCCGCCACGGCGCATGACGGCACCGGCAAACGGACGACGATAGCTACGTTATTCATAGCTGCCTGCGCTTTCCCCATCTGCGCAAAAGGCGAAAAACATCCGTAGGCTGGGTTGACGCAGGAAACCCAGCTTGGTTACTTGCTGGGTTTCGCTGCGCTCAACCCAGCCTACGGGGACCGATCGGACGATGGAATCAACCGGAATCATGAGTTCACCACCCACGCCGGCTTGCGCTTGTTCAGGAAGCTCTGCACGCCTTCCTTGCCTTCGTCGCTGGCGCGGATGTCGGCAATGGCCTTCACCGTGTGGTCGATCAAGAGCCGCGTGATGTCGCGGTCGGCCACGTACTGCACCAGCTTCTTGCACTCCTTGATGGCGTTGGGGCTGGCGGCCAGCAGCGCCTGCACCCAGGTGCTGACGGTGGCGTCGAGCTGATCGGCCGGCACCACCTCGTGCACGAAGCCGATGCGCCGCGCCTCGGCCGCGCTGAAGCGTTCGGCGGTGAGGAAGTAGCGGTGCGACGCGCGCGGCCCCATGGCGCGGATGACGTAGGGGCCGATGGTGGCGGGGATCAGGCCCAGCTTGACTTCGCTGAGGCAGTAGTTCGCCGTATCGACGCTCACCGCCATGTCGCAGCACGCCACCAGGCCCATGCCGCCGGCGTACACGTCGCCCTGCACGCGGGCAATCGTCGGCTTGGGGCATTCGTAGATGGTGCGCAGCATGAAGGCGAGTTTCTCGGCGTCCTGCTCGTTCTCCTCGCGCGAGTAGTCGGCCATGCGGCGCATCCAGTTCAGGTCGGCCCCGGCGCAGAAGGCCGGGCCTTCGGCCATCAGCACGATGGCGCGCACCTGCGGGTCGTCGCCCAGTTGAATGAAGGCCTGCGACAGTTCGGCGATCACCTCGTCGTTGAAGGCGTTGCGCACGTCGGGGCGCGACAGCACGACGGTGGCGATGCCGCCCTGGGCGGAGATGCGAATGGCTTGGGTCATGGCTTGGCTTGTTCCTCTTGGAGCATGTAGACCAGATCGATGACGGGGCACGCCTGGCCCAGCAGGGTGAGCGCTGCCGTCACCTGGCCGCGGTGGTGCGTGCCGTGGTTGAAGACGTGTGCCAGCGTGGCGGCGAAGGGCAGTGACAACGGCACGCCTTTGGTGGTGGCGTAGTCGAGCGTGCCGCCGAAGCGCTCGGCCGGCCAGCTTTCGATCAGCGGTTGCCAGCGCGCGGCGCCTTCCAGCAACCGCTCGGCAAGGCGCGTGCGATTGGGCTCGACTTCAGCGCCCAGGTCCACCCGGGGCGACGCCCGTCCAGCGAAACGCTCGAACCACACCCCATGCTCGCCCAACAGCAAATGATTCAACGTGCCGTGAACGCTCTTGAAGAACAGACCGACGTCGCGCCGATAGTCGTCCTCGCCGAGCGCCGCCACGCCATCCAGCAGACGTCGTGTGGCCCAAGCGTTGTAGCGCGCCAGGGTGGCGAAGTGGGTGCGGGGGTTCATGGCAGGGCTCGTTGAATGGCGGACCGGCAGGTCATCGGGCGTTGCATCTTCACAATCCGTCCCCATGGGCGGGCACCGGCCGGCCGGCGCGCAGCGCTGCCGTGGTCGCCTTGCGCTGCCGCCAGATACTGCGCACATAGGGGTCGGAGATGATGAAGCGGCCGTGGCCGATGCGGGCGATCAGGTTGGCGGCCACCAGCCCGTCCACCGTGGTTTGAACCTGCTTGACCTCCACCGGCAGCCCCAGGGCCGCGCCGTAGTCGGCCAGCGCGGCCTGGCCGTAGAGCTCGCGCGTGCCTTCTTCCGGGCCGTCGGCGATGCGGGTGAACACCAGCTCGCCCAGCTCGCCGCCGATTTCGCCGGCGCGGGCAAACTCGATGTCGGCGGCGGCATAGGCCAGGGTGGCGCAGATCAGCTCGAACTCGGCATCGCTGCCCTGCGGGGCGGCCTGAAACTGGCCCAGCGCCCGCTCCAGCTCTTCCGGCCGGTGCCCCAGCGCTTGAAAGCCGCGCCATGCGGCTTCGGGCGAAGGCAGGCGCACGCCATCGGCGGCCAGTTGATCGAGCTTCCACGCCACATAGTCTTGCTGCAGCGGCTCGAAGGGCGCCGTCACCGCGCCCTTGAAGGGGTGCGAGGGCTTGGTGGCCATGTCGTTCATCAGCGAGCGGTGCGAGCCGGTGCCGATGAACAGGAAGTGGCCGCGCGCCCCAGGGTCGCCATTGACCGCGTCGCGCGCGGCCTTGAGGGCGGCCATCAGCGCAGTGCCTGCCGTGCCGGCGGCTTGCTGCACTTCGTCCACGATCAGCACCACATCGGTTTCGGCTTTCTGCACCAGCTCGTGTATCGCCTGCGCCAGGGTGACGCCGCCGGGCAGGCCCAGGGTGTCGAGCTGAAAGCTGAAGGACAGGCCCGCCGCGCCGAGCGACGCGCCCTTGACGCGCTTGAGCAAACCGTGCCCTGCCCCCTGCAGCGTGCGCAATTGCGCGCGCACCGCCTCCAGCACCAGGTCCAGCGGCGCGCGGTTCACGTCGGCCCACAGATCGACGTAGATGACGATGGCGCCGCGCTGGCGCAGTTCGGGCACCAGTTCGTTGCGCAGGAAGGTGCTTTTGCCCACGCGCCGGATGTTGGACAGGAAGACGCCCGAGCGCACGCTGGTGTGCAGCCCCGAGGGGGCCAGCAACTGGTCGGCCAGCGCGTCGGCGTAGTCGGGGCGAGGAAAGAGCAGGACAGACATCGTTTACCTTGAATTACTGATTTCAGGTAATTTACCTTTTTTCAATAATTTTGGGTAATGACCGTGCTCACATGCGGAACACGCCGAACTTCACGTCCGGCACGGGCGCGTTCTGCGCCGCCGACAGGCCCAGCCCCAGCATGCGGCGCGTGTCGGCGGGGTCGATGATGCCGTCGTCCCACAGGCGGGCGGTGGCGTAGTAGGGGTGGCCCTGGTCCTCGTACTGCTGGCGGATGGGGGCCTTGAAGGCTTCTTCTTCCTCAGCCGACCATTGGCCGCCCTTGGCCTCAATGCCGTCGCGCTTGACGGTGGCCAGCACGCCGGCGGCCTGCTCGCCGCCCATCACGCTGATGCGCGCGTTGGGCCACATCCACAAGAAGCGCGGGCTGTACGCGCGGCCGCACATGCCGTAGTTGCCGGCGCCGAAGCTGCCGCCGATGATGATGGTGAACTTGGGCACGTTGACCGTGGCCACGGCCGTCACCATCTTGGCGCCGTGGCGGGCGATGCCCTCGTTCTCGTACTTGCGGCCGACCATGAAGCCGGTGATGTTCTGCAGAAAGACCAGCGGAATCTTGCGCTGGCCGCACAGCTCGATGAAGTGCGCGCCTTTCTGCGCGCTCTCGCTGAACAGGATGCCGTTGTTGGCGACGATGCCCACCGGCATGCCCTCGATATGCGCGAAGCCGCACACCAGCGTGGTGCCGAAGCGCTGCTTGAACTCGTGGAAGTCGCTGCCATCGACGATGCGGGCGATGATTTCGCGCACGTCGAAGGGCTTGCGCGTGTCGGTGGGGATCACGCCGTACAGCTCTTCCGCTGCATATTTGGGAGCTGCCGGCGCCTGCAGCGCGCCGCTGTAGCTCTTCTTGTGATTGAGCCGCGACACCGCCTCGCGCGCCAGCGCCAGCGCGTGGGTGTCGTTGTTGGCCAGGTGGTCGGCCACGCCCGACAGGCGCGTGTGCACGTCGCCGCCGCCCAGGTCCTCGGCGCTCACCACCTCGCCGGTGGCGGCCTTCACCAACGGCGGGCCGCCCAGGAAGATGGTGCCCTGGTTCTTGACGATGATGCTCTCGTCACTCATGGCCGGCACGTAGGCGCCGCCGGCCGTGCAGCTGCCCATCACCACGGCGATCTGCGCGATGCCCTGGGCACTCATCTGCGCCTGGTTGTAGAAGATGCGGCCGAAGTGGTCGCGGTCGGGGAACACCTCGTCCTGGTTCGGCAGGTTGGCGCCGCCCGAGTCGACCAGGTAGATGCAGGGCAGGCGGTTCTGCTCGGCGATCTCCTGCGCGCGCAGGTGCTTCTTCACCGTCATCGGGTAGTAGGTGCCGCCCTTCACGGTGGCGTCGTTGCAGACGATCATGCAGTCGACACCGGCCACGCGACCGATGCCGGCCACGATGCCGGCGCCCGGTGCGCTGTCGCTGCCGTCGCGGTCGGGGTACATGTTCAGCGCGGCCAGCGGCGCCACTTCGAGGAAGGGCGTGCCGGGGTCGAGCAGCATCTGCACGCGCACGCGGGGCAGCAGCTTGCCGCGGTCCATGTGCTTCTTGCGCGCGGCCTCGCCGCCGCCGGCGCCCACCTTCTGCACCTGCGCCTTCAGGTCGTCCACCAGCGCGCGCATGGCGTCGGCGTTGGCCTGGAAGTCAGCAGAACGGGGATTGAGTTTGGATTCGATGGTGGGCATGGATGGGAGCTCTCTAATGAATTCGAATACCGGACGCAGAGGACGCAGAAGTTACGCAGAGGACGCAAAGAAAACAGCCAAAGTTTTCTTCTTTCCTTGTTTCCTTCTGCGTTCTCTGCGCAATCTTTGCGTCCTCTGCGTCCGGTCAAGTTCAGGTATTCAGGCTGTTTTGGCTTCCGTCAAACCCAGTTCCTGCTGCATCAGCTCGCGGATCTTGAATTTCTGGATCTTGCCGGTGATGGTCATCGGGAAGGCGTCGACGAACTTCATGTAGCGCGGCACCTTGTAGTGCGCGATCTTGCCCTTGCAGAAGGCGCGCACCTCGTCTTCGTCGAGCGTCTGGCCGGGCTTGGCGATGATCCAGGCGCACAGCTCCTCGCCGAAGCGCTGGTCGGGCACGCCCACCACCTGCACGTCCTGGATCTTGGGATGGCGGTAGAGGAATTCCTCGATCTCGCGCGGGTACACGTTCTCGCCGCCGCGGATCACCATGTCCTTGCTGCGGCCCACGATGTTGACGTAGCCCTCCTCGTCCATGGTCGCCAGGTCGCCGGTGTGCATGAAGCCCTCGGCGTCGATGGCCTCGCGCGTGCGCGCGTCGTCGCCCCAGTAGCCCTGCATCACCGAATAGCCCTTGGTGCAAAGCTCGCCGGTGGTTCCGCGCGGCACGGTTTCGCCGGTTTCGGGGTTGATGATCTTCACCTCCAGGTGCGGCTGCACCAGGCCGACGGTGGACACGCGCTTGTCCAGCGGCGTGTCGGTCTGGCTCTGGCAGCTCACGGGGCTGGTCTCGGTCATGCCGTAGGCGATGGTGACCTCGGCCATGTTCATGTCGCGCTGCACGCGCTTCATCACTTCGATGGGGCAGGGGCTGCCGGCCATGATGCCGGTGCGCAGCGTGCTGAGGTCGTACTTGGCGAAATCGGGGTGATCCAGCTCGGCGATGAACATGGTGGGCACGCCGTGCAGGCCGGTGCATTGCTCGGCCTGCACCGTCTGCAGCACCGTGAGCGGGTCGAACGCGTCGTTGGGGTAGACGATGCAGCCGCCGTGAGTCAGCACCGCCAGATTGCCCAGCACCATGCCGAAGCAGTGGTACAGCGGCACGGGGATGCACAGGCGGTCTGCTTCAGTGAGCTGCATCGCCTCGCCGATGAAGAAGCCGTTGTTCAGGATGTTGCGGTGCGTCAGCGTGGCGCCCTTGGGAAAGCCCGTGGTGCCGCTGGTGAACTGGATGTTGATGGCGTCCGTGTTGTGCAGCAGCTTCGCGACCTGCGGCAGGCGCGGGTCATGCGGGTCGCCCGTCTTCATCAGGTCGGAAAAGCGCCTGAAGCCTGGCTCGTCGGCGCCCTCTCCTTCCACGTCGATCCAGATCGCGTGCTTGAGGTGCGGCAGCGTCTGCGATTCGAGCGGCTCGCCGGGCTTGGCGTGCGCCCACTCGGGCGCCAGCTCGCGCAGCATGCCAAGGTAGTCGCTGGTCTTGAAGCGCGGCATCACCACCAGCGCCTTGCAGTCCACCTTGTTCAGCGCGTACTCCACCTCGGCCGTGCGGTAGGCGGGGTTGATGTTGACCAGCACCAGCCCGGCCATGGCCGTGGCCAGCTGCATCAGCACCCATTCGGCGTTGTTGTGCGACCAAATGCCGATGCGGTCGCCGGGCTTCAGCCCCAGCCCCAGCAGCGCGCTGGCGAGGCGGCGCGATTCGGTCTGCAGCTGGCGGTAGGTGTAGCGCCGGCCCTGGTGCACCACCACCAGCGCTTCGCGCTCGGGAAAGCGCTCTACCATGTCGTTGAAGAAGGCGCCCAGGGTCTGCTCGATCAGCGGCTGGTCGGTGCGGCCGCGCACATGGCTCTCGGTGAGTGCGGTGCTCATCGCGCTTGTCTCCTTGAAATGCGTGTTTCGCAGGGCGCTGCCGGCACATCGTAGCGCGCCCATGGGCGCTGAGCATAGGTCAGCCGGGTTCCCATGAGGTGACAGCGGGGTTGCAAATCACGCCACAGCCGCCTAATCTGGCGCTTATGCGGTCGCACCGCGCACCACTCACCCATGCCCACACACCCATCGCCTTCGTTCGGGCCATCACGCACGCCTACACACTGCGTGGGCGGAGCGCCGACGGCGCGCTCGCCAAGGCACAAATTGAGACATCGTCGCTGGATGACCCGCTGCACCGCGTGACCGCCGCGCAGTTCGAGCGCCTGTGCGCCGCCGCCATGCACGAGCTGGACGACGAGGCGCCCGGCTGGTTCAGCCGCCGCCTGCCCTGGGGCAGCTACGGGCTGCTGGCGCGCGCCAGCATCACGGCGCCCACGCTGGGCCTGGCGCTCAGGCGCTGGTGCCGCCACCACGGCCTGCTGACGGACGACGTGGCGCTCACCGTAAAGACCAGCCAAGGCCATGCGCGGGTGGAAATTGACGAGCGACGCGACCTGGGCACGCTGCGCGAGTTCGCCCTGCTCTCGCTGCTGCGCAACCTGCATGGGCTGGCCTGCTGGTGGGTGGATGCGCCCATCAGCCCGCAGCTTGCGCAGTTCCCGTTCGACGCGCCGCCGCATGCCGACGTGTACCCGCGCCTGTTCCCCGGCCCGGTGCGCTTTGGCGCCGCGCCTGCGGCACTGCAGTTCGACGCCGCCGATCTGGCCCTGCCCCTGCGCCGCGACGCCGCCGCGCTGGAGCAGATGCTGCGCCGCGCCCTGCCCATCATGGTGTGGCCGTACCGGCGCGACGTGGGGCTGGCGCGGCGCGTGCGCCAGTTGCTGCAGCAGCCGCAGGCCGCCCACACCGCCGAGACGCTGGCCGCGCAGCTGGCGCTGTCGCCGCGCACCCTGCACCGCCAACTGCGCAGCGAAGGCAGCAGCTTGCAGGCGCTGAAGGACGAGGTGCGCCAGGCCCGCGCCATCGACCTGCTGCTGCGCACCAGCCAGCCGGTGGCGCGCGTGGCGCGGGCGGCAGGCTTTCAGAACGACAAGAGCTTCATCCGCGCCTTCCGGCAGTGGACGGGTCTGACGCCGGAGCAGTACCGGCAGGCGCGGGGCGATGGCCAGCACCCGTGATCCTTCGAACGGTGCAGGCATTGATTCAATGTTGCTTGATCACTCAGATGACGCGCAGACCGCATCCGCAGTGTGGGAGCGTGCTTGCCCGCGATCCAACGTGGGCTGCGACGAGACGCCTCATCGCGGGCAAGCCCGCTCCCACAACGCTGTCTGACACTGGTGACGCATCACGCAATATTGATAGCTGCTTGCGCCCGTTATTCGGCGATTTCAATACTAAACAATCATCAAATCGTTTGATGACATGCGCAAGCAGCTCATTTTATTGAAGCGCCCTCCAGCCTGCACCTTGCTACAGTGGCAGCCATGAAACCCGCCCCACGCCCCCTCTTCACCCCCGACCACGACGCCTTCCGCGACCAGGTGCGCCGCTTTTGCGAGCGCGAGATCGCACCCCACCACGCCGCCTGGGAAGAGGCCCACGGCGTGCCGCGCAGCGTGTGGAAGCAGGCGGGTGACAACGGCCTGCTGTGCTGCTGGCTGCCCGAAAGCCTGGGCGGCCCCGGCGCCGACCTGCTGTTCGACTTCATCGTCAGTGAAGAGCTGGGCCGCATCGGCGCCACGGGGCCGGGCTTTCCGCTGCACTCGGTCATCGTCGCGCCCTACCTGGCCGCGCACGGCACGCCCGAACTGCAGCAGGCCATCCTGCCCGGCATGGTGAGCGGCGATCGCATCGCCGCCATCGCCATGACCGAACCCGGCACCGGCAGCGACGTGGCCGCCATCCGCACCACGGCACGGCGCGACGGCGACCACTACGTGGTGAACGGCCAGAAGACCTTCATCACCAACGGCCACAACGCCGACGTGATCGTGGTCGCCTGCAAGACCGACCCGGAGCAGGGCGCGCGCGGCGTGTCGCTGCTGGTGGTCGAGGGCGACATGCCCGGCTTCACCCGCGGGCGCAACCTGCGCAAGATCGGCCAGCACGCGCAGGACACGGCCGAGCTGTTCTTCGACAACGTGCGCGTGCCCGCCAGCCACCTGCTGGCCGACGAGGGCCAGGGTTTCAAATATTTGATGCAGAAGCTGGCCCAGGAGCGCCTGCTGGTCAGCGTGCAATGCCAGGCCCGCGCCGAGGCGGCGCTGCAGTGGACGGTGGATTACGTGCAGGAGCGCAAGGCCTTCCGCCAGCGCCTGGCCGACTTCCAGAACACGCGCTTCAAGCTGGCCGCGCTGGCCACCGACCTGCAGGCCGGCCGCGCCTATTGCGACCAGCTCATCGCCCAGCACCTGGCGGGCGAGCTGGATGCCGTGGGCGCCGCCGCCGGCAAGCTGTGGCACAGCGAGCTGCTGGGCCGCGTGACCGACGAATGCCTTCAGCTGTTCGGCGGCTACGGCTACATGGCCGAATACCCCATCGCCCGCGCCTACGCCGACGCGCGCATCGAGCGCATCTATGCCGGCACGTCCGAAATCATGAAGGAAATCGTCGCCCGCGACCTGCTCGACGCTCCGAAATCATGAGCACGCCGCGCTTTGCCAACCCCGACCAGGCGCTGATTCACCGCTTCATTGACGGCGGATCAAAGCCCATCCCGTTCGACGCCAACCCGATGGCGCGCGCCTTGGGCGCCGAGCTGCGCGCGGCCGACCTGCCCGCCGGCACGGTGGAGCTGGCCTTCGCGCCCGATCCGCTGTTCATCCAGGGCACCGGTGTGCTGCAGGGCGGCGCGGTGACGGCGATGCTGGACTTCGCCATGGCCTTCGCCACGCTGGCGCACCTGCCGGTGGGTGGCTCGTGCGCCACGGTCAACCTCAACACCGCCTTCCTGCGACCGGCGCCGCAGGGGCGCTACATCGCTGTCGGTGAGGTGGAGCGGCGTGGCAGGCAACTGGCCTTCACGCATGCGCGGCTGTTGCGTGAAGAGGACCGGGCGGTGGTGGCGACGGCCACGTCGACGCTGGCGCTGGTGTTGCCGGCGTAGGGTGGCAGGCGGCCCCTACAAAGGCGGGGGCCTTGTAGATTTTTTCGATTATAAAAATAGCCGCCAGCCCCCGTCCATCGGGCGCAATCAGCTTCTTTTTTTGTATCAGCAATCCGCGCCAAATGGCTATCGCCTGATTTCGGGGCCATCCACGTGTTTTTGGGCCGCAGGGCACGGCGATGCGGGTGGCCCCCACCCCAGCCCTCCCCCAGCGGGGGAGGGAGCCCCGCAGGGCGGCGCAGCGGGCCCACCAGACGAACAGACGGCCTCGGCGCAGGCCATGCGCGAACGCCGTGGCCGGGGTCTCCCCGGCCGCCAGCGCTGTCCCCCTCCGGGGGAAGGCGCGTCAGCACCTCGGGCGGGGCTTCACAACGGGTGCGTCACCAGCCTGAAATCCGGATCCTCCGGATACGCCTTCACCTCGAAGCCCAGGCTGCGCATCAGCTTCAGCATGCCGTTGTTCTGCGTCAGCACCAGGCCGATGATTTCCTGCAGGCCTTTTTCGCGCGCCACGTCCATAATGCTCAGCATCATGCGCGTGCCCAGGCCCTGGCCGGCGTAGGCGTCGTCCACCACCAGCGAGAACTCGCAGCTGTTCTGGTCGGGGTTGGTGATGTAGCGCGACACGGCGATGATGCGCTCGCGCGTGGTCTTCTCGCCGCCGTTGGCGCCTTCCACCTCCTCCTCGACCACCGCGCACAGCGCCATCTCGCGGTCGTAGTCGATCAGCGTGAAGCGCGACAGCATGTTGGGCGGCAGCTCTGCCATGTTGGAGACGAAGCGGAAGTAGCGCGACTCGGGCGACAGGCGCTTCATCATGTCCTGCAGCATCTGCGCGTCGTCCGGGTGGATGGGGCGCACGCGGTATTCGCCGCCGCCGCGCAGCGGCCACACCTGCTCGTAGCGCTGCGGGTAGGGCAGGATCGACAGGTGGCCGTACTTGCCGGCGCGGCCGGGCGAAGTCTGCACCGCCGGGCCGATGACGATGCGCGCATCGACGGCGATGGCGCCCTGCTCGTCCACGATGATGGGGTTGATGTCCATCTCGCGCAGCTGGGGCAACTCGCACACCATCTCGGACACGCGCAGCAGCACCTGCTCCAGCGCCGCCATGTCCACGGCCGGCGCGCCGCGCCAGGCCTTCAGCGTGTCGTGCACGCGCGAGCGTTCGATGAGCCGCCGCGCCAGAAACTGGTTGAGCGGCGGCAGCTCCATGGCATGGTCGTTCATCAGCTCGATCATGGTGCCGCCGGCACCGAAGGCGATGACAGGGCCGAACGGGTCGTCCGTCACCACGCCGATGTACAGCTCGCGCCCGCGCTTCTTGCGCGCCATGGCCTGCACGGTGACGCCGTTGATGCGCGCCTCGGGCTGCTTGGCGCGCACGGCGTCCATCATGTCCTGCCAGATGTCGCGCACGGCGGTGGCGTTCATCACGTTCAGCGCCACGCCGCCGACGTCGCTCTTGTGGGTGATGTCGGGCGAGTCGATCTTCAGCGCGACCGGGAAGCCGATCTGCGTGGCAATCATCATGGCCTCGTTGGCATTGCGCGCCAGCAGCGTCTGCGTGACGGGGATGTGGAAGGCCGACAGCAGCGCCTTCGATTCCATCTCGGTCAGCACCTTGCGGCGCTCGGTCAGCACGCTTTCGATCAGCAGGCGCGCGCCTTCCACGTCGGGCGTGGCCAGGTTGCTCAATGGCGGCGGCGTCTGCTGCAGCAGCTGCTGGTTCTGGTAGAAGCTGGCGATGTTGCCGAAGGCGCCCACCGCCGCCTCGGGCGTGCGGAAGCTGGGGATCTGCGCGTCGGCCAGCTTCTGGCGCGCCGGCTGCACGGCCGCCGACGAGTCGCCCATCCAGCAGGCCACCAGCGGTTTCGACATCTTGGGGCGGATCTGCACCAGCTCGTTGGCCACGGCCTCGGCGTCGCCGCCGAACTTGGGCGAATAGATGGCCAGCACGCCGTCGAGCTGGCGGTCCTTGGCAGCCACTTCCAGCGCGGCCTTGTAGTGTTCGGCGGTGGCGTCTTCAGACAGATCGATCAGATCGACCAGCGACGCCGCCTTGGGCAGCTGCGCGGCCAGGGTGCGCTGCGACTCGTCGGACAGCGCGCCCAGCTGCAGCTCCAGCTCGTTCACGTAGTCGGCCGCCAGCACGCCGGGGCCGCCGCCGTTGGTGATGATGCCCAGGCGCTTGCCCACCGGGCGGTAGCGCGAAGCCAGGCACTTGGCGGCCGAGAACAGTTCGACGAAGGAGCGCACGCGCACCGCGCCGGCGCGGCGCAGCACGGCGTCGAACACCTCGTCGCTGCCGACGATGGCGCCCGAGTGCGTCTGCGCCGCCACGTTGCCGTCCTGCTTGCGGCCGGCCTTCAGCACCACCACCGGCTTGCTGTTGGCCGCCGCGCGCAGTGCGCTGGTAAAGCGGCGCGCGTTGGCAATGCCTTCCATGTAGACCACGATGCCCTGCGTGTGGCGGTCGTTGGCCAGGTAGTCCAGCACGCCGGCCAGCCCCACCTGCGTGTGCGCGCCCAGGGCGATGACGTTGGAGAAGCCGACGCGGTTCTGCCGCGCCCAATCCAGGATCGACGCCGTGAGCGCGCCCGACTGCGACACCAGCGCCAGCTGCCCCTGCGTGGCCAGCTCACCGGCCGAGCTGGCGTTGAGCTGCAGCATCGGCCGCTGAAAGCCCTGGCTGTTGGGCCCCAGCAGCCACATGCCGTGCTGCTTGGCCACGCGGTGCATCTCCAGCGCCTTGGCCTGCGGAATGCCGGCCGACAGCACCACCGCCGCCTTCACCTTGATGCGCCCGGCCAGCTCCAGCGCGGGCAGGATCTCGTCCTCGGGCAGGGCGATGATGGCCAGGTCGGCTCGCGCCTGCGCCAGGTCGGCCAGCGTGCCGGTGGTGTGGATGTCGAGCGGCGTGACCTGCCCCTTGAACGGCTGCGCCGCCATGTGCGCCAGCAGCGCGCGCGCCTGTGGCGTCTGCTGTTCGGGCGCATCTTGCGAGCCGGTGAACAGGACGATGGACTTGGGCTCGAACAGGGGGGTGAGGTAGTGCTGGTCCATGGGCAATAAAGCGGGCGGTTGCGGCGGTGGGGCCTGAAAGGGGTGCGCGGCGTGCGCGACCCGGCAAGCGTAAACCCTTATTTTGAACGGGGTCTTGATCCAGCCTAACGGTTTTCTTCGCCACGCGCGTGTCGGCAGCGGCAGATGCCGCGTCGCCACGGCCAGAATGCGTCAAATTCGCCGCGACCGGTGCAGGATGCGGGGCGGCGCCGGCCGGCGCGCAGCAACGAACCAGCCACGCTGGCGTCTGCGCCGACAGGGAGGGCGAAAGCGTTGCGGGACAGCGCAGCGCAACCACATACTCCCACCCATGACTATCTCCATCGCTTGTCAATAGGGCGCAAGAAACAGATACCCCCCATCAGAATCTGTCTGATCCAGGCCCCCAGCCCCGCCTGCGTACACTGCGACCATGGCCCGCACCCCCGACACCATCTCCACCCTGCGCCGCGTGCTGAACGAGTGCCGCACGCTGGCCGTGGTCGGCCTGTCGCCGCAATGGCACCGGCCCAGCTTCTTTGCCGCCAAGTACATGCAGGCACACGGCTACCGCATCGTGCCGGTGAACCCGCTGGTCGCCCGGGACGGCGGCAGCATCCTGGGCGAGCGCGCCTGGGCCAGCGTGCGCGAGGCCGATGCCGCCATCCGCGCCGAAGGTGGGCGCATCGACATGGTGGACTGCTTCCGCAAGGCCGAGGACATTCCGCCGCTGGCCGAGGACGCCGTCGCCATCGGCGCGAAATGCCTGTGGCTGCAGCTTGGCGTGGTCAACGAGGACGCCGCACGCGTGGCCGAGGACGCCGGCCTGCTCGTCATCCAGAACCGCTGCGTGAAGATCGAGCACGCGCGCCTGTTCGGCGGGCTGGGCTGGGCGGGCGTGAACACCCGCGTGATTTCGGCCAAGCGCCCGCAAGTTCTGCCGTACTGATCCCGCCGCATTGACAAGGAGCCCCTCATGACCGCCCTGCACCGCCGCACCCTGCTTTCCACCGCCGCCCTGCTTGCGCTGGGTGCGCACCTGCCCGCCCGCGCCGCCCGCGTGGGCCAGCCCGCGCCCGACTTCAGCCTGCCCGATACCAGTGGCAAGACGGTGCGGCTGGCCGATTTCCGCGGCCAATTCGTGGTGCTGGAATGGACCAACCCCGGCTGCCCCTTCGTGCGCAAGCACTACGAGAGCGGCAACATGGGCGCCACGCAAAAGCTGGCGCGCGAGCAGGGCCTGGTGTGGCTGGCCATCAACTCCACCGAGACCATGAGCGGTGACTACCTGGAGCCACCCAAGCTGGCCGACTGGGTGAAGCAGCGCCAGGGCACGCCCACCGCCGTGCTGATGGACCCCGAGGGCAGCACCGGCCGCGCCTACGACGCCAAGGTCACGCCGCACCTGTACATCGTCGACCCGCAGGGCACGCTGGTGTATGCGGGCGGCATCGACAGCATTCCTTCAGCGCGTGTGTCCGATATCGAAAAGGCCACCAACTACGTGAAGGCGGCGCTGGGCGACATTGCGGCGAAGCGACAGATTGCGCAGGCCGTGACCAAGCCTTACGGCTGCGTCATCAAATATAAAACGTGAGGCACCCCCTGAGTCGCTGGGGCGCCTTCCCCCTCTGCTGCGCGAGGGGGGACACAGCCAGTGGTCGGCGCAGGTCCGGCCACGGCTGTCGCTGATATGGCCTGCTCCACGGCCCTTCGATGGAGACTGTTGAAATTCCTGTTTTGATAGCTACTCGCGCTTTCTACACAAGCGCTGGAGGCCGATTTGACTGATAAACCCCATCACCCACCCAGCGGCGCCGACCGCGACTTCGGCTTCGCCACCCGCGCCATCCACGCCGCCGCCGTGCCCGATCCGGTGACGGGCGCGCGCGCCACGCCCATCCACCAGAGCACCAGCTTCGTGTTCGACAGCGCCGAGCACGCCTCCAGCCTGTTCAACCTGCAGACCTTCGGCAACGTCTATTCGCGCATCAGCAACCCCACCGTGGCCGTGTTCGAGGAGCGCATGGCCGCGCTGGAAAACGGCCGCGCGGCGCTGGCCTGCGCCAGCGGCATGGCAGCGCAGATGACGGCGCTGCTGGCCATCCTGAAAAGCGGCGACCACATCGTGGCCGCCAGCACGCTGTATGGCGGCACGGTGGGGCAACTGGGCGTGGGCTTTGCGCGGCTGGGCATCGAGACCACCTTCGTCGACCCATCGAAGCCCGAGCACTTCGCCGCCGCCATCCGCCCCAACACCCGCGCGCTGTATGGCGAGACCATCGGCAACCCGCTGGTCAACGTGCTCGACATCACCGCCATTGCGGACGTGGCGCACGCCCACGGCCTGCCGCTGGTCATCGACAACACCGTCGCCAGTCCCTACCTGTGCAACCCGTGCGACCTGGGTGCCGACATCGTGGTGCACAGCGCCACCAAGTACATCGGCGGCCACGGCACCACCATGGGCGGCGTCATCGTCGAAAGCGGCCGCTTCGCCTGGGACAACGGCCACTTCCCCGAGATGGTCGAGCCCAGCCGCGCCTACCACGGCGTGAAGTTCTACGAGACCTTCGGCGACTTCGGCTACACCATGAAGGCGCGCATGGAAGTCAACCGCACGTTTGGCGCCGTGCTCTCGCCGCTGTCGGCCTGGCTGCTGCTGCAGGGCGCCGAGACCCTGCACCTGCGCATGCGCGAGCACTGCCGCAACGCGCGCCGCGTGGCGGAGTTTCTGCAGAAGCACCCGCGCGTGGCCTGGGTGAACTACCCCGGCCTGCCCGATTCGCCTTACTACGAATTGGCGAGCAAGCAATTCAGGCCGGTCGATGGCCAACCCGGCGCCTCGGGCATCCTCACCTTCGGCATCCAGGGCGGCGCCGCGGCGGGCGAGCGCTTCATCGACGCCTGCGAATTCCTCAGCCACCTGGCCAACATCGGCGATGCCAAGACGCTGGTGATCCACCCCGCCTCCACCACGCATCGACAGTTGAACGACGAAGAACTGCAGCGCGCGGGTGTCAGCGCCGACATGATCCGCCTGTCCGTCGGCATCGAGGACATCGACGACATCCTGTGGGACATCGACCAGGCGCTGGGCCGCGCCACCGCATGAACCCCACCGGCGCCGCGCCACCGGCCGCGCTGCCGCGCCGCCTGCGCCTGCGCACCGCGGCCGGTGCGCTGGGCGCCTGGCTGCTGGCGTGCACGCTGCTGCCGGCGCTGGTGCTGTCGGGGCGCGGCAACGTGAGCCCGTATTTCGTCCAGCCGTTCCTGATGCTGGGGCTGGTGGGCGGTGTGCTGCACGCGCTGCTGGTGCTGCTGGCGCCGCCCCGGCTGGCGGCATCGCCCATCACCGCCCTGCTGGTGGGCTTCTGGGCGCTGCTGCTGGCCACGTTCACCTGGCTGGTGCCGGATGGCAGCGGGCAGGGCGTGAACCTCGAAGGCATCGAATGGGTGATCGGCGGCGTCAGCCTGCTGGGCATGGCCACGGCGCTGGGCGTGTGCGGGCTGTGGCTGCGGCCTCGCCTGCAGCACTTCACAGGATGATGACGATGACCCAGGGATGGCGGTGCGCAGTCGCCGTACTGGTGCTGCTGGCCTGCCTGGCCTCGCCCGCCCACGCGCGCCGCAGCGGCGCGCCGCGCACGCAGCCGGTCGACATGGTGGTCATCCACTCCACCGGCGGCCCCACCTGCAATGCGCAAGGCCAACCGATCTGGGTGCCGGCGGGCGAGCTGGCGGAGAACCTGCGCCAGATCGGAGCCCACCCGCGCCTGGGCATCCACTGGATGATCGACCGCGATGGCAGCACGCGCGCCAGCGTGCCTGAATCGCAGGTGGCGCACCACGTGCTCACGCACAGCCGCCGGTCGATCGCCGTCGAGCTGATCAACGACGGCGACGGGCGCGACCCCTTTCCGCCGGCACAGATCGACGCCCTGGTGGCGCTGCTGCAGGGCATCGCGCAGCGCCACCCGCAGGTGACGCGTCGCAGCATCCAACGCCATTCCGACCTGGACCGCGGCCGCATGCCGTGCGCACCCGAGCGGCGCCGCAAGGTCGACCCTGGGGCGGCCTATCCGCACCAGGCAGTGATCGAGCGCGCATTCGGTCACGCCCCAGCACGGTGACGTGTCGGCCGGGCGGCCGGCTGGTGCGTTGAAGCGGCTGTGCTGTCACACATCCCCATCGCCTGAAAGCCCCTGCCATGCGCCGCTGCACCGCCTTCGCCACCGCCCTGGCCCTGACCGCCGGCCTGAGCCTGCCCGCCCATGCCGAACCGGGCGAGGCGCTGGACCGCCTGCTGGACGGCGGCGCGATGGAGTCGCTGGTGCTGCGCGCGCTGTCGGGCGTCGACTTCGACGCCCTGATCGGCGGCTTCGAGCAATCGGCCCAGGCCGCCGCCGAGGGCCGCGCGCCCGATGCGGCACAGATGGACAACACGCGCAAGCAGATCGAGCAGCAGATGGCGCAAACCGCCCCGGCGCTGGCACGCGATGCCGCCGGCCTGCTGGGCCCGGTGCTGCGTGAGATGCGCGCCGAACTGGCGCGCGAGATGGCCACCGCCGGCCGCTACTGAGCTGCTCGAGACGCGATTCTCTGTGGCAGGCGCGCTGCTGCTCTTCGTTGTTGAACTCATCTTAGTGGGTACTGGCCTTCTGGCGCTTTGGCGTCATCACCATTCGCGTTGGCGCGCGTGCGAGGGGCAGGTCGTATCGCACGATGCAGTGAGCGTGTCGACAGGCACGACAGGATCGCCGCTGTGGCGGCCAGTGGTCCGCTACACCTATGAGGTGCAAGGCCAGCACTTTTTCGGTGATCGCTACGCCTATTCGCGGGCCGAGGGCTTGGATGGTCAGGTGGCCGTGCGTGGCAGGTTGGCGCAGTACTATGCACCCGGCACAAAAATCATTGTGTGGCACCGTATTGACAGACCCAACATATCGATGCTTCATCTCCATGCCGCCCGATCACGAAGCCAGATGTGGGCCTTGGTGACCAGCGGTGTTTTGGTCGCTGGGGTTGGCATGCTTGTGTTGGTGATGGCTGCTTGACGCCCAACGTCGATGTCCTGACCGTCCTGACAGCGCGGCATGGATCAGCTGGAAGCGGCTAGGCGCTGGCCAGCAGATAAGGAAGGCAAGTTCGCGCAAGCTCCCCTTGCACAAGACTGAGACAATGGGGGCATGACTTTCGCCCCTCTGCAAAACGACACCTTTCTGCGCGCCTGCCTGGGTCAGGCCACCGACCACACCCCCGTCTGGCTGATGCGCCAGGCCGGCCGCTACCTGCCCGAGTACTGCGCCACGCGCGCCCAGGCCGGCAGCTTCATGGGGCTGGCCACCAACGTCGATTACGCGACCGAAGTGACGCTGCAGCCGCTGGAGCGCTACCCGCTCGACGCCTCCATCCTGTTTTCCGACATCCTCACCGTGCCGGATGCCATGGGCCTGGGCCTGTCGTTCGCGCAGGGCGAGGGGCCGAAGTTCGAGAAGGTGGTGCGCGACGAGGCCGCCGTGGCCGAGTTGGCGGTGCCCGATATGGACAAGCTGCGCTACGTGTTCGATGCCGTCACCAGCATCCGCAAGGCGCTGAACGGCCGCGTGCCGCTGATCGGCTTCAGCGGCAGCCCGTGGACGCTGGCCTGCTACATGGTGGAAGGCGGCGGCAGCAGCGACTACCGCCACGTGAAGACGCTGATGTACGCGCGGCCCGACCTGATGCACCGCGTGCTGGCCGTCAACGCCGACGCCGTGGCGCAGTACCTGAACCTGCAGATCGACGCCGGTGCGCAGGCCGTGATGGTGTTTGACAGCTGGGGCGGTGTGCTGGCCGATGGCACCTTCCAGGACTTCAGCCTGGCCTACACCCGGCGCGTGCTGGCGCAGCTCAAGCGCACCGGCGCCGATGGCGCGGTGGTGCCGCGCATCGTGTTCACCAAGGGCGGCGGCCTGTGGCTGCCAGAGATGACGGCGCTGGACTGCGACGTGCTGGGCCTGGACTGGACCATGAACCTGGGCGCCGCGCGCCGCATCGTGGTCGATGCCGCACAGCAGAAAACTCCTGATTTCATAGCTGCTCGCGCCCAACCGGCGGGCGCTGAAGGCCAAAATGGCTTGAAATACACCGCCCCCAAGGCGCTGCAGGGCAACATCGACCCCAACGTGCTGTTCGCCCCGCCCGAGGCCATCCGCACCGAGGTGCGCAGCGTGCTCGACAGCTTTGGCCGCCCGCACACCTACCGCGCCGCGCCGGGCAGCACGCACATCTTCAACCTGGGCCACGGCATCAGCCAGTTCACGCCGCCCGAGCACGTGTCGCACCTGGTGGACGAGGTGCATGCCCATTCGCGCCGGCTGCGGGCCGCCTGAGCCGCCGGCACGCCGTAGGACGCCGCCTACCCGCGCCATGCCCGTGCGTCAAGGCCCACGGGCATGTTTTTTTGTCCCGACGAAGCCCGCCGGGGCTTGACTTATGCACAAAAACGGGCGCGCGGCCGGGCGTCACGAGAAAGTCATCAACGCCTTGCTACAAAACGCGCAGCGCACGCAAGTTGTTGATTTCATTGAACTTCAAGTTTTGCTCTTTTGGCGGGCAGCGCAACGAAACCCTTGATTTTCAAGGCCTCGCGACCACCCACGGTGAATTTTCAACAAAGTTATCCACAGAAACTGGGCATGACTCAAGATCGACTTGCAAAACAACGACTTAAAGCCGAAAGTGGAAGTGATCTGGGTCAAGCCCTCCAGGGCCGCCCGAGCGCATGACCCACTGGCTGAGCATCGCCGTGCCCACCCCGGCGCACAGCGGGCTGGGCGAGCCGCTGACGTACGCCAGCCCAGCACCGCTGCCCCCCGGCAGCATCGTGCGCGTGCCGCTGGGCGCGCGCGAGGTGCTGGGCGTGGTGTGGGGCGAGGCGCCCGCGCCGCCGCCCGAGCTGGTCGCGCAGGTGCGCCCCGTGGCCGGCGTGTTCGACGGCCTGGCGCCGCTGGCGGCCGAATGGCGGCAGCTGGTGGCCTTCACCGCACGCTACTACCAGCGCGCGCTGGGCGAGGTGGCACTGGCCGCCCTGCCGCCGCAGCTGCGCGGCCTGAGCGGCGTGCAGATGGCGCGGCGCCTGAAGCGCCCGCCGCCCGCGGCCGCGCCGGGCGTCGAGATCGCTATCGATAACGAAGCACTTACCGCAGACCAGACGGGCGCTCTGGCGCAAATTGACCAACAATCCGGCCCCTTCCTGCTGTTCGGCACCACCGGCAGCGGCAAGACCGAGGTCTACATGCGCGCCGCCGCCCGGGCCCTGGCCGCGCGCGCCGATGCGCAGGTGCTGGTGCTGGTGCCCGAGATCAACCTGACGCCGCAGCTGCTGGCGCGTTTTGCCGCGCGCTTTGGCGATGCCGCCGTGGTGGCCCTGCACAGCGGGCTGACGCCGGCGCAGCGCCTGGCCGCCTGGCTGGCGGCGCACAGCGGGCGCGCGCGCATCGTGCTGGGCACGCGGGTGGCGGTGCTGGCCTCGCTGCCGGGGCTGGCACTGATCGTGGTCGACGAGGAGCACGACCCCAGCTACAAGCAGCAGGAAGGCGCCCGCTATTCGGCGCGCGACCTGGCCCTGTACCGCGGCAAGCTGTGCGGGGCCAAGGTCATCCTGGGCTCGGCCACGCCGGCGCTGGAAAGCTGGCATGCCAGCGAGCCGGCACCGGATGGCCCCGGCCGCTACCTACGCCTGGCCATGCCGCGCCGCGTGGGCGTGGCGGCCGATGCCGACCCGCTGGCCGGCCTGCCGCGCGTGCGGCGGGTCGACATGTCGCGCCAGCCCAAGGGCACGCTGATCGCGCCGCCGCTGCTGGCGGCCATCGGCGAGCGCGTGTCGCGTGGTGAGCAGGCGCTGCTGCTGCTCAACCGCCGCGGCTGGGCGCCGGTGCTGCACTGCGCCGACTGCGGCTGGAAGAGCGAGTGCCCGCACTGCAGTGCCTACCGCGTGTTCCACAAGATCGACCGCACCCTGCGCTGCCACCATTGCGGCTTCACCCAGCGCGTGCCACGCGCCTGCCCGGATTGCGGCAACCTCGACATCGGCACCCTGGGGCGCGGCACCGAGCAGCTGGAGGAGCGCCTGGCCGAGCTGCTGGCCGGCGTCGCGCGGCCCGACGGCCAGCCGGCACGCATCGCCCGCATCGACGCCGATTCGACGCGCGGCAAGGGCCGGCTGGAGGCCAGCCTGGCCGACGTGCACGCCGGCGCCGTGGACGTGCTGGTGGGCACGCAGATGATCGCCAAGGGGCACGACTTTCGCCGCGTCACGCTGGTGGCGGCCGTCAACCCCGATGCGGCACTGTTCTCCAGCGACTTCCGCGCGCCCGAGCGCCTGTTCGCCCTGCTCATGCAGGCCGCCGGCCGCGCCGGGCGCGACGCCGCCCAGGGCGCCGCCAGCGAGATGTGGGTGCAGACCCACCACCCGCAGCACCCGCTGTTCGTGGCCCTGAAGGCGCACGACTACCCCGGCTTTGCCGCGCAGCAGCTGACCGAGCGTGCCCAGGCCGGGCTGCCGCCCTTCGCGCACCTGGCCCTGCTGCGGGCCGAAGCGCGCGGCCAGGAGGCCGCGCAGGGCTTTCTGGCCGCCTTGGCCCGGCAGGCACAGGACGCGCTGGCCGCCGACCCAGCGCTGGCCGCCGCGCTGGCCCAAGTCACCTGGTACCCCGCCGTACCCCTGGCGGTGCAGCGCGTGGCCAACATCGAGCGCGCCCAGATGCTGCTGGAAAGCCCCTCGCGCGCCGCCCTGCAGCGCGTGCTGGCGGCCTGCCAGCCGCTGCTGCACGCCCTGCGGTCCGAGCACCGCGCCATCGTGCGCTGGGCGGTGGACGTCGACCCGCTGGCGGTTTGACCGCGCGTCACACGCATGCGGCCTTGTCTGACAGGGGCCGGCCACGCGCAGGGCTAGAGTCTTTGGGTGCCGGCACGGGCGCTGCACAGGCGCCCGGCCCACCCTGAGGGCCATGGCCATTCCGGCCGGCCCAAGCCCAGAAAGGATTTCACAATGAAAAAGCTGTTCGCCCTGCTCGCCCTCTCCGGTGCCGTGGCCCTGCCCGCCGTGGCGCAGATGACGCCCGCCGAAACCAACCTGGACAAGAACGCCGCGCGCATGGAAAGCCGCAATGCCCGCGGCGGCCAGCTGACCGCCGTCAGCGCCGAGCAGGCCCAGGCCAACGCCCTGCAGCGCTGCGCCAACCTGCCTGCCATGTACAAGACCGATTGCGAAGCCCGCGTGAAGGGCCAGGGCCAGGTGTCCGGCAGCGTGATCGGTGGCGGCCTGGTGAAGGAAACCGTGACCACCCTGCCCCAGTCCGAGCTGGACGCCATGATGAAGAGCCACCAGCCGATGACGCTGCCGGCCCGCTGACCGGGCGCGGCTTCGGGCCGCCCCTCGTCACCCCACGGCGACCCGCACTCGCGGCCGGTCGCCGTTTTGCTGGGCGCGCGTGTGGAGCGGGACGCGCGGCACGCGCCATGCGAGGGGGGGGGACTTTCCAAATTTTTTTAGATAACAAACAAGGCTTCAGCGCCCATTCATCTGGCGCAGCCAGCTATTTTTTTGATACCTTCAATCGACACCAAATGGCTATCGCCTGATTTACCCCCCTCCGTAGCGCAGCACCAGCGCCGCCCTCAGCCAAGCAAGGCTACCACGGCCGAGAAGCTGAAGAAGGCCACCGCCGTCGACCACAGGATCACCCGCGCCACGCGGCCGTTGTCGGCGCCGAAGCGCTCGGCCAGCAGCGACACGTTGCTGGCCGCCGGCAGCGCCGCCGCCAGCACCAGCGGCACCAGCATGGCGGGCGCCAGCCAGCCCGCCCGCACCGCCAGCATGCCCAGGCCCCACACCAGCGCCGGGTGCACCAGCAACTTGGTGAAGGCGATGCTGCCCACGTCGCGCAGCGGCGACGGCCGCTCGCCCAGCGCCGCCACCTGGTATTGCGAGCGCGCCAGCACCGCGCCGATGGTGAACAGCGCCACCGGCGAAGCGGCATCGGCCAGCAGTTGCACCGTCTTGCCCACGGGCGCCCACAACTGCAGCCCCACGGCACCGGCCGCCGCGCCCAGCAGGATCGACCACGGCATGGGGTTGCGCAACATGCCCTTGAGCGCGCGGCCCACGGCCTGTGCGGCGCCATGGTCGCCACTGCCGCTGGGCCCCAGGTGCGCCAGGCCGATGCACAGCGATGTGGTGACCACCAGATCCAGCAGCAGCGTGGCCATGACCGGCCCCACGCCGCCCTCGCCCAGCAGCGCCAGGATCAGCGGCACGCCCATGAAGCCGGAATTGGGGAAGGCCGCCACCAGCGCGCCCATGGCGGCGTCGGGCCAGCCGGCGCCCAGCCGCCGCGCCCGCCAGGCGGTGGCGCCCACGATCAGCGCGCCGCTGAGCAGCCACAGCACCGCCACCACCGGGTTGAACAGCTGCATCAGCGGCGTCGTGCTGCCGAAGCGGTACAGCATGCAGGGCAGCGCGAAGTACAGCACGAACATGTTCAGGCCCGGCACCGCGTCGAGCGGCAGCAGGCGCGAGCGCGCCGCCAGGTAGCCGCACAGCACCAGGGCAAAGAACGGGAAGGTGACGGCGAAGATGCCGCTGAGCGCTTGCATGAAAGGCGGTGAGCGTAGCAAACCCGGGGCACCATCCGGCGCAGCGGCACAGAAAAAAGCGCGGACGAGCCGCGCTTTGGGGGGTGGCCGGGACGGGCGCGTGCGCCTCAGCCCTGGTGCAGTTGCTCCGTCTTCTTCGGCGGCGCGCCCAGCAGCAGCTCCTTCAGCTGGCTGTCGAGCGGCTTGGGGCCGACCCAGATACGCAGCACGGCCTCCATGAAGCCGGGTTCGGTGACGGTTTCGCCCTTCTGCACGCCGTTGATCAGGAACACCGTGCCCTTGCCCGGCACGTATTCCAGCGTGAAGGTCTGGCCGGCGGCAATTTTCTTCTCGGTGCTGAAGATGCGGCCCAGCTTGTCCATGTAGCCGGCCACGGCAATGGCGTGCGCCGGATCGGCGTTCTCGCGCATGCCGCGCACGAGCGACAGGCCTATCTGCTCGACCGGGAAGTCGCGCAGCGCCACGAAGCTGGCGCGCTTGGGGCCGGGCAGGCTGAGCAGTTGCTCGGGCGTGATGACCTTCTTCGCGGTGTACAGGCCCATCTCGTACACCGGGATCACGGTGCGGTAGCGCACGCCCTGGCCGTTGAGCTGCAAGGTCTGGCCGGCCAGCTGGGTGGTCGGCGCGAAGGCGGCGGAGCCCTGGGCCATCACCACCGGGGTGCCGAGCGCCAGCGCGGTGCCCAGCACCGCGCACTTCATCCAATGACTGATCATGTCTGGTTCCCTGAGCGTGACTTGTAAGGAAAGAAGCGCCGTCGCCTATGAACGGCAGTTCATGATTAAAAGCCACGCCGAAGGGTTTGCAACACACCTGCTGGCGCGCTTGGTGAACAACTGCACACTGCGTTCTGCCCTGTGCCACATCGGTGTCACAAACGCTGTGCCCACGCCACATTCGTGCCCGGCGGGTATCATGCGCCCTCCCCCCGATGAGTGACTTTTGCGCCGCCAACTGGCCGGCCTTTGCATGACCGCTTCCCTCAACCTGTCCCAGCAAGACGCCGTCAACCACCTGCGCGGCCCCTGCCTGGTGCTGGCGGGCGCGGGCTCGGGCAAGACGCGGGTCATCACGCACAAGATCGCGCGCCTGATCCAGACCGGCGTGGAGGGCAAGCGCATCGCCGCCATCACCTTCACCAACAAGGCCGCCGCCGAGATGCGCGAGCGCGCGCGCGGCCTGGTGGGCAAGGCCGCGGGCGAGGTGCTGATCTGCACCTTCCACGCGCTGGGCGTGCGGCTGCTGCGCGAGGACGGCGCGGCGCTGGGGCTGAAACCGCAGTTCAGCATCCTCGACAGCGACGACGTGCTGAGCCTGCTGAAGGACTGCGGCGCCACCACCGACGCCGCCACCGCGCGCCAGTGGCAGTGGACCATCAGCGGCTGGAAGAACGCCGGCCTGGACGCCGCCGCCGCGCTGGCCCGCGCCGCCAGCGAGGGCGAACGCCAGACCGCGCAGCTGATGGCGCGCTACGAGGAACGCCTGGCCGCCTACCAGAGCGTGGATTTCGACGACCTGATCGGCCTGCCGCTGCGCATGCTTCAAAAACATGAGCAGATCGCGCAGAAGTGGCAGGCGCGGCTGGCCCATGTGCTGGTGGACGAATACCAGGACACCAACGCCACGCAGTACGAGCTGATGAAGCTGCTGGTGGGCGCGCGCGGCAGCTTCACCGCCGTGGGCGACGACGACCAGAGCATCTACGGCTGGCGCGGCGCCACGCTCGACAACCTGAAGCGCCTGCCGCACGACTACCCGGCGCTCAAGGTCATCAAGCTGGAGCAGAACTACCGCTCCACGGGCGCGATCCTGCGCGCGGCCAACAACGTCATCGGGCCGAACCCCAAGCTGTTTCCGAAGACGCTGTATTCCGAACTGGGCGAAGGCGAGCCGGTGCGCGTGGTCGACTGCGACCACGAGGCGCACGAGGCCGACCGCGCCGTGGCGCGCATCCAGAGCCTGCGCCAGACCTCGCCGCACAAGGAATGGCGCGACTTCGCCATCCTGTACCGCGCCAACCACCAGGCGCGCGTCTTCGAGCAGGCGCTGCGGCGGGCGCAGATACCGTACAAGGTGTCGGGCGGGCAGAGCTTTTTCGACCGCGCCGAGATCAAGGACCTGTGCGCCTGGCTGCGCCTGTGGATCAACGAGGACGACGACCCGGCCTTCCTGCGCGCCGTCACCACGCCCAAGCGCGGCATCGGCCACCAGACGCTGGCGGCGCTGGGCGAGTTCGCCGCCAAGTCGCGCCTGTCGCTGTTTGGCGCGCTGTTCTCGCACTCCTTAAGTGCCGCGCTGCCGGCGCGCGCCGTGGGCAGCCTGCACGAGTTCGGGCGCGAGATCAACGACCTGCGCCACCGCGCCCAGCACACCGTGGGCCACGAGGCGGCGCGCGCCTTCCTGGCCGACTGGCTCAAGGCCATCGGCTACGAGCAGCACCTCTACGACACCTCCGACACCGAACCCCAGGCCGCCGCGCGCTGGACCAACGTGCTGGAGTTCTGCGACTGGATGGCCGGGCGCTGCGGCGGCCAGATCGACGACGCGGCCGGCGTCACCGTGACTGCCGAGCGCAAGACGCTGCTGGAGGTGGCGCAGACTATCTCGCTCATCTCGACGCTGAACGAACGCGAGCAGGACCCGAACGTGGTCACGCTGTCCACCCTGCACGCGGCCAAGGGCCTGGAATGGCCGCACGTGGTGCTGGCGGGCGTGATCGAGGGGCTGCTGCCCTTCCGCCCCGACGAGGACGCCGGCGCCGCCGCGCAGGCCGCGCGCATCGAGGAAGAGCGCCGGCTGATGTACGTCGGCATCACGCGCGCGCAGCGCACCCTGGCCGTGAGCTGGACGCGGCGCCGCAAGAAGGGCCGCGAGATCGTCGCCGCGCAGCCGAGCCGCTTCATCCCCGAAATGGCGCTCGACAAGACCACCGTGCGCGAAGACCCGCGCGAGAAACTCAAGGCGCTGCGCGCCGAGTTCGCGCAGCGCGCGTCGGAGCAGGCGGCGCGCAGCCCGCAGGGAACCACCCCATGATCAAGCCGCGATTGACTTCATTATTGATAGCTGCCAGCGCTTTATCTGCCTGTGCCGCAGGCCAAAACGCCATTGAAACCCGTGCGCCTGCCGCAACATCGACCGCCACCACAGGGGCGGATTGCCCCGACGTCACGCGCCTGCATGCCGCACAGTTGCACGGCAGCTGGGAGGTGGAGCTGGTGCAGGCGGGCCAGCGCGGCCAGCTCACGCTGCGCCAGCACCCCGAATTCAGCGCCAGCCTGCGCGGCGAGTTCCGTTACGGCGGGCAGCGGTCGATTGCCTCGGGCGACGTCGAAGGCGGCGAATTCAACCTGGACGAATCGCGCGACGGCAAGACGCTGTTCGCCTTCTGGAGCGGCCAGTTGGTCCCCGCTGCCTGCGGCGCCGAGATCCGCGGCAAGTGGCAACCGCTGGCGCGCGAAGGGCAGCCTGTGCTGGCTGAAAGCGACTTCATCCTGCGCCGCGCACGCGGTGGCACGGGCTGGTAACGCTTCTCCATCTATAGCGCCTCGCGCACGTTCCACAGCGATTTCAGGCCATTTCTTCTTGAAAACAAGTCCCGACGTGCGCAAGCAACTATCAATATAGAAGCATCGACGGCCGGCGAAGTAGCCTGAGCTGCTGCGACCGGCCACAAAAAAGCCCGCTGTGATCAGCGGGCTTCTTGTCAGGTATTTGGTTGCGCGAGAAGGATTTGAACCTCCGACCTTTGGGTTATGAGCCCAACGAGCTACCAGACTGCTCCATCGCGCGGTAAGCCTGAGATTATAACAGATTATTCAGCCGCTTGTTCGCCATCCGCTTCGGGGCGATCCACCAGCTCGACGAAAGCCATGGGGGCGTTGTCGCCGACGCGGAAGCCCATCTTCAGGATGCGCGTGTAGCCGCCCGGGCGGGCGTTGTATCGTGGGCCCAGTTCGGTGAACAGCTTGGCCACACTGGCGTCGTCGCGCAGGCGGGCGAAGGCCAGGCGGCGGTTGGCCACGCTGTCGTTCTTGGCCAGCGTGATCATGGGCTCGACCACGCGGCGCAGTTCCTTGGCCTTGGGCACGGTGGTCTTGATCGCCTCGTGCTCGATCAGCGAGTTCATCATGTTGCGCAGCATCGCCTGGCGGTGCGCGCTGGTGCGGTTGAGTTTGCGAAGGCCGTTGCCGTGACGCATGGTGCTTTTCCTTTCAGGTTTCTTTATTAACAGGACCGCCGGATCAGGTACGGCCCTTGCACTGGTGTGCCCTTTTGAAAGGGCGGACTACTTAAAAAAAACAGATGGCCGCGGAGCAGGCCATGCGAGGGCGCCGTGGAACGGGCTTGGCCCGGCCACTGGCGCCGTCCCCCTCAGGGGGAAGGCGCGCCAGCGCCTCAGGGGGAGCTTGTTTACCTCTTGTCCAGACCGGACGGCGGCCAGTTCTCCAGCTTCATGCCGAGGGTGAGGCCACGCGAAGCCAGCACTTCCTTGATCTCGTTGAGCGACTTGCGACCCAGGTTCGGGGTCTTGAGCAACTCGTTCTCGGTACGCTGGATCAGGTCGCCGATGTAGTAGATGTTCTCGGCCTTCAGGCAGTTGGCCGAACGCACCGTCAGTTCCAACTCGTCCACCGGACGCAGCAGGATCGGGTCGAAGCTGGCGGCGCCGCTGCGCTGCTGCGTCGTCTCGAAAATTTCACCGATCGCGCTGCCTTCCAGCTGCGCGAACACCGCCAGCTGCTCGACCAGAATCTTGGCGGATGCGCGCACCGCTTCCTCGGCGTTGATGGCACCGTTGGTCTCGATCTCCATCACCAGCTTGTCGAGATCGGTGCGCTGCTCCACGCGGGCGTTCTCGACCGCGTAGCTCACGCGCCGGACCGGCGAGAACGAGGCATCCAGAACGATGCGGCCGATCGACTTGGTCGGCTCGTCGGCGTAGCGGCGCAGCGTGCCGGGCACGTAGCCACGGCCCTTCTCGACCTTGATCTGCATGTCGAGCTTGCCGCCCTGCGACAGGTTGGCGATGACGTGCTCGGGGTTGATGATCTCGACGTCGTGCGGCGTCTGGATGTCGGCGGCCGTGACCACGCCGTCGCCATCCTTGCGCAGGCTCAGCGTGACTTCGTCGCGGTTGTGCAGCTTGAACACCACGCCCTTCAGGTTGAGCAGGATGTTGACCACGTCTTCCTGCACGCCGTCGATGGACGAGTACTCGTGCAGCACGCCGGCGATCGTCACTTCGGTGGGCGCGTAGCCGACCATCGACGACAGCAGCACACGGCGCAGCGCGTTGCCCAGGGTGTGGCCGTAGCCGCGTTCGAACGGCTCGAGCGTGACCTTCGCCTTGTTGTGGCCCAGGGGCTCGACGTTGATCGCTTTGGGTTTCAGCAGTTGGGTTTGCATTTTTCCTAGACTTCCTCTCAATACCCCCGGCTCGTTACACCGGTAAGGCTGGTGAAGCGCCAAACCCGCCAGGGCGGCGGGTCGGATGAGATGGCGCGCTGAAACTCAAGGATCAGCGCGAATAGAGTTCGACGATCAGCGATTCGTTGATGTCGGCACCGAATTCATCGCGATCCGGCACCTTCTTGAAGGTGCCCTCGACCTTGTCGGTGCTGACCTCGACCCAGGACGGAAAGCCCACCTGGCCGGCCAGTTGCATGGCCTCCAGCACGCGGGTCTGCTTCTTCGACTTCTCGCGCACGGCGATCACGTCGCCGGTCTTGACCAGATACGACGGGATGTTCACCGGCTGGCCATTCACCGTGACGGCCTTGTGCGACACCAGCTGGCGCGCTTCGGCGCGGGTGGAGCCGAAGCCCATGCGGTACACCACGTTGTCCAGGCGCGACTCGAGCAGGAACAGCAGGTTGGCACCGGTGTTGCCACGGCGGCGCTCGGCTTCCGCGAAGTAGCGGCGGAACTGCTTCTCCAGCACGCCGTACATGCGCTTGACCTTCTGCTTCTCGCGCAGCTGCAGGCCGTAGTCGGACGTGCGCTGGCCCGAAGTGCGGCCGTGCTGGCCGGGCTTGGTGTCGAACTTGGCCTTGTCGCTGATCGAGCGGCGTGCGCTCTTCAGGAACAGGTCGGTGCCTTCACGGCGGGAAAGTTTGGCTTTGGGGCCGAGGTAACGTGCCACGTGGGTTTCCTTGAAGTTGTCTGCCCCGGCCGCTTGCCGGGGGAGCCGTCTGCATGCAAGCGGACGGCGGTGGGCTTAACGAAAAACAAAAAAGGACACGGCATGCGCAGCAATGCCGTGTTGACCCTTCGTTATTTAGATCCTGCGGCGCTTCTGCGGACGGCAACCGTTGTGCGGCACCGGCGTCACGTCGGAGATGGACGTGATGCGGATGCCCAGTGCGGCCAGTGCACGCACCGAAGACTCGCGACCGGGGCCGGGGCCCTTGATCTCGACATCCAGGTTCTTGATGCCTTGTTCCATCGCCGCACGGCCGGCCACTTCGGAGGCCACCTGGGCCGCGAAAGGCGTCGACTTGCGCGAACCCTTGAAGCCCTGGCCGCCCGACGATGCCCACGACAAGGCGTTGCCCTGGCGGTCGGTGATGGTGATGATGGTGTTGTTGAACGATGCGTGCACGTGGGCAATGCCGTCCGAAATGTTCTTGCGGACTTTCTTGCGTACGCGCTGCGCGGCGTTGCTGGCGGGTGCTCTGGCCATGTCTTAGCGTTCCTTGATTATTTCTTCAGCGCCTGCGCGGCCTTGCGCGGGCCCTTGCGGGTGCGTGCGTTGGTGCGCGTGCGTTGGCCGCGCATGGGCAGGCCGCGGCGATGACGGAAACCGCGGTAGCAGCCGATGTCCATCAGGCGCTTGATGTTCATCGTGGTTTCGCGGCGCAGGTCGCCTTCGATGATGAACTGGGCGATCGCGTCACGGATTTTTTCCTGATCAGCGTCCGTCAGGTCCTTGATCTTCTTGGCGTACGGAATGCCGCAGGCCTCGCAGATCTGGCGGGCGCGCGAACGGCCGATGCCGTAGATCGCGGTCAGGCCGATCTCGGCGTGCTTGTGCGGCGGAATGTTGATACCAGCAATACGTGCCATGGTCTATCCTCTTGAACTCTAGCGGGCGCTAACCCATCAACCCTGGCGCTGCTTGTGGCGCGGGTCGGTGCAGATCACGCGCACGACGCCCTTGCGGCGGATGATCTTGCAGTTGCGGCAAATCTTCTTGACCGAAGCTGAAACTCTCATTTCACTCTCCTAAAACTTTCTTTGTTCAGCCGGCGCCACGCAGGCACCACTGAACACCAATTTCCGTCAGCCGTTGAGCGTTGTCTTGAAGTTGGCCTTCTTGAGCAACGATTCGTATTGCTGGCTCATCATGTAGTTCTGCACCTGGGCCATGAAATCCATGGTCACCACCACCAGAATCAGCAACGAGGTGCCGCCGAAGTAGAACGGCACGTTGTAGCGCAGGATCAGGAACTCCGGCAGAAGGCACACCGCCGTGATGTAGATCGCACCAGCCAAGGTCAGGCGCATCAGGATCTTGTCGATGTAGCGCGCCGTCTGATCACCTGGACGAATGCCGGGAATGAACGCACCGCTCTTCTTCAGGTTGTCTGCCGTCTCACGGCTGTTGAACACCAGGCCCGTGTAGAAGAAGCAGAAGAAGATGATGGCCGCCGCGTACAGCATGACATAGATCGGCTGGCCCGGTGTCAAGGTACCGGCAAGGTCCTTCAACCAGCGCATCGAATCACCGGCGCTGAACCAACCCACGACGGTGGCCGGGAGCAGGATGATCGACGACGCAAAGATCGGCGGGATCACACCGGCCATGTTCAGCTTCAGCGGCAGGTGCGACGACTGGCCACCATACACCTTGTTGCCCACCTGGCGCCGCGCATAGTTGACCAGAATCTTGCGCTGGCCGCGCTCGATGAACACCACGAAGTAGGTCACCAGGCACACCAAGGCCACGATGAACAGCGCGATGATGACGCTCATCGCACCGGTGCGCACCAATTCCATCAAGCCACCGACCGCGTTCGGCAGGCCTGCGGCGATGCCGGCGAAGATCAGGATCGAGATACCGTTGCCCAAGCCCCGCTCGGTGATCTGCTCGCCCAGCCACATCAGAAACATGGTGCCGGCCGTCAGGCTGACCACCGCGGTCATGCGGAAACCCCAGCCCGGGCTGACCACCAGGCCCTGCGACGTTTCCAGCGCAACGGCGATGCCGAACGACTGGAACAGCGCCAGCGCCAGCGTGCCGTAGCGCGTCAGCTGGGTGATCTTGCGACGCCCTGCCTCGCCTTCCTTCTTCATCTGCTCGAAGGTCGGCACCACATAGGTCATCAACTGCATGATGATCGATGCGGAGATGTAGGGCATGATGCCCAGGGCGAACACCGTGAAGCGCGACAGTGCACCACCCGAGAACATGTTGAACAGGTTCAGGATGCCGCCCTGCTGGCCCTGGAACAGCTGACGCAGCTGGTCCGGGTTGATGCCGGGCACGGGAATGTGCGCGCCGATGCGGTACACGACCAGCGCGAGCAGCAGGAAGACCAGGCGGCGACGCAGGTCGCCGTACTTGCCGGTCTTCGCGATTTGCGGTCCGCTGGTGGCCACTACTCAATACCTCTGACTTGAAACACTCAGGCCAGCGAGCCGCCAGCCGCCTCGATGGCAGCCTTGGCACCCGCAGTCGCGCCCACGCCCGTCAGCTTGACGGCCTTGGTGAGTTCGCCCGACTTGATGACCTTGACGACCTTGGCGATCGCGCGCACGAGACCAGCCTGCTTGAGTACCAGCAGGTCAACCTCCGCAGCACCCAGGCGCTCGAGATCCGACAGGGTCACTTCGGCGTTGTACTTGAGCGAGGCCGACTTGAAGCCGCGCTTGGGCAGGCGACGCTGCAGCGGCATCTGGCCGCCTTCGAAGCCAACCTTGTGATAGCCGCCGGCACGCGACTTCTGGCCCTTGTGGCCGCGACCAGCGGTCTTGCCCAGGCCGGAGCCGATGCCACGCCCCACGCGGCGGCGCACGCGCTTGGCGCCGTCGGCAGGTTTGATGGTGTTGAGTTCCATGATCCGATTCCTCAGACGATCTTGACCAGGTAGTCGATCTTGTTGATCATGCCGCGCACCGCAGGCGTGTCCTGCAGTTCGCGCACGCTGTTCAGCTTGCGCAGGCCCAGGCCGCGCACCGTCGCACGGTGCGATTCCTTGCAGCCGATGGGGCTGCGAACCAGCTGAACCTTGACGGTTTTCTGCTCGGTTGCCATATCTCTACTCCAGTTCAGGCGGCGAAGATGTCTTCGACCGACTTGCCGCGCTTGGCCGCCACTTCGGCGGGCGTGGTGCAGTTGCGCAGCGCATCCAGCGTGGCGCGCACCATGTTGTAGGGGTTCGACGTGCCGTGGCTCTTGGCCACGATGTCGGTGATGCCCAGCACCTCGAACACGGCGCGCATCGGGCCGCCGGCGATGATGCCGGTACCGCGCGGGGCCGGGGCCATCATCACGACCGCGGCACCGTGGTGGCCGGTCACGTTGTGGTGGATGGTGCCATCCTTAAGCGACACCTTCAGCATGTTGCGACGTGCCTCCTCCATGGCCTTCTGCACGGCCACCGGCACTTCCTTGGACTTGCCCTTGCCCATGCCGACGCGGCCATCACCATCGCCCACGACGGTCAGCGCGGCGAAACCCAGGATACGGCCACCCTTGACCACCTTGGTCACGCGGTTGACCGCGATCATCTTCTCGCGCAGGCCGTCCTCGGGACCGTCGCCTTGCGTTCTTGCCTGAAACTTTGCCATTTGTCTGTCCTGCCGTCTTAGAACTGCAGACCGGCCTCACGGGCTGCGTCGGCCAGAGCCTTGACGCGGCCGTGATAGGCGAAGCCCGCACGGTCGAAAGCCACCTTTTCCACGCCCGCGGCCTTAGCACGCTCGGCGATGCGCTTGCCGATCTGCTGCGCGGCGGCGACGTTGCCACCCTTGCCGGCGGCACCCAGCGCCTTGCGCATGTCGGCCTCGGCGGTGGAAGCGCTGGCCAGCACCCTGCTGCCGTCTTCCGACACCACGGTGGCGTAGATGTGCAGGTTGGTGCGGTTCACGGACAGGCGTGCCACGCCCTTGTCGGCAATGCGGATGCGCGTCTGACGTGCACGACGAAGACGCTGCTCTTTCTTGGTCATCATGATGCAGGTCCTTATTTCTTCTTGGTTTCCTTGATGACGACGCGCTCGTCGGCATAGCGGATGCCCTTGCCCTTGTAGGGCTCGGGCGGACGCGCGTCGCGAATCTCGGCAGCCAGCTGACCGATCACCTGGCGGTTGGCGCCCTTGACGATGATCTCGGTCGGGGTCGGGGTCGTCACCGTGACGCCCTCGGGCATCTCGAAGTTGACGGGGTGCGAATAGCCGATCTGCAGGTTCAGCTTGTTGCCGCTGGCCTGGGCGCGGAAACCCACGCCGACCAGGTTCAGCTTCTTCTCGAAGCCCTTGCTGACACCGACCACCATGTTGTTCACCAGTTGGCGCATGGTGCCGCTCATGGCGTTGGCCTCGCGGGTCTCGTTCGCGGGCTCGAACGACAGGGCGCCGTCCTTGGCCGTCACTTTCACCAGGTCGTTAGGGGCGAGCTTGAGCTCACCACCGCTGCCCTTGACGGTGATCTGATCTTCCTTGATCTGCACGTCGACGCCCTGAGGAACGGCGACGCCCATTTTTGCAATACGTGACATGCTCGTTTCTCCTTAGGCCACGTAGCACAGCACTTCGCCGCCCACACCGGTAGCGCGCGCCTTGCGGTCGGTCATCACGCCCTTCGGGGTGGTGACAATGGCCACGCCGAGGCCGTTCATGACCTGGGGAATGGCGTCGCGGCCCTTGTACACGCGCAGGCCGGGACGGCTGACGCGCTCGATGCGCTCGATAACCGGGCGACCGGCGTAGTACTTCAGGGCGATCTGCAGCTCGGACTTGCCGCCTTCGCTCTTGACTTCAAAGCCGTCGATGTAGCCCTCGTCCTTCAGCACCTGGGCAATGGCCACCTTGACCTTGGACGACGGCACCGACACGACCTGCTTGGCCACCATCTGCGCGTTGCGGATGCGGGTCAACAGATCGGCGATGGGATCACTCATGCTCATGTTGTTCTCTCCTGCCGATTACCAGCTGGCCTTGGTGACGCCGGGAATCTGGCCTTCGAAGGCCAGCTCGCGGATCTTGGCGCGGCCGAGGCCGAACTGGCGGAAGGTGCCGCGCGGACGACCGGTCATCTCGCAGCGGGCGCGCTGGCGCGTCGGGTTGGCGTTGCGCGGGAGCTTTTGCAGCGCCAGGCGGGCCTGCGCGCGCTCTTCGTCGCTGCGCTTGGCATCGTTGGCAATGCTTTTCAGCTCGGCGTGCTTCTTGGCGTACTTGGCGACGAGTTGCTCGCGCTTGAGTTCGCGTTCGATCAGTGCTTTCTTGGCCACGTCGCTACCTCAGTTCTTGAACGGGAAACGGAAGGCGGCGAGCAGCGCCTTGGCTTCCTCGTCGTTCTTGGCCGTCGTCGTGATGCTGATGTTCAGGCCGCGCAGGGCGTCGACCTTGTCGTATTCGACCTCGGGGAAAATGATCTGCTCTTTCACGCCGACGTTGTAGTTGCCGCGGCCGTCGAAAGAGCGCCCCGAGATGCCGCGGAAGTCACGCACGCGCGGCAGCGCGACGGTGACGAAGCGGTCCAGGAATTCGTACATGCGCGTGCCGCGCAGCGTGACCATGGTGCCAATGGCCTGGCCTTCGCGGATCTTGAAGCCGGCGATGGCCTTCTTGGCCTTGGTGACCACGGGCTTCTGGCCGGCGATCTTGGTCAGGTCGGCGACGGCGTTGTCCATCACCTTCTTGTCGGCCACGGCCTCGCTCACGCCCATATTGAGCGTGATCTTGGTGATGCGCGGCACCTCCATCGGCGACTTGTAGCCGAACTTCTTCATCAGCTCGGGCGCCACGTTTTCGCGGTAGTGTTGTTGCAGTCGTGCCATGATGGTCCTCAGGCCTTGATCTCTTCGCCGCTGGACTTGAACACGCGCACGCGGGTGCCGTCCTGCAGGGTCTTGATGCCGACGCGGTCGGCCTTGCCGGTGGCCTTGTTGTAGATGGCCACGTTCGACTGGTGAATGGGCATGGCCTTCTCGACGATGCCGCCGGCCACACCCTTCATGGGGTTGGGCTTGGCGTGCTTCTTGACCATGTTGATGCCGTCGATCACCACGCGCTCGGGGCACACGCGCAGCGACACGGTGCCGCGCTTGCCCTTGTCACGGCCGGCCAGCACGATGACTTCGTCGCCCTTGCGAATCTTGTTCATGGCGCTTGTCCTTACAGAACTTCGGGGGCCAGCGACACGATCTTCATGAAGCGCTCGGTGCGCAGTTCGCGCGTGACCGGGCCGAAGATGCGGGTGCCGATGGGCTCCAGCTTGTTGTTGAGCAGCACGGCGGCGTTGCCGTCGAACTTGATGAGCGAGCCGTCGGCGCGGCGCACGCCCTTGGCGGTGCGCACCACCACGGCGCTGTAGACCTCGCCCTTCTTGACGCGGCCACGCGGAGCGGCTTCCTTGATGCTCACCTTGATGATGTCGCCGACACCTGCGTAACGGCGCTTCGAGCCGCCCAGCACCTTGATGCAGAGGACGGACTTGGCGCCGGTGTTGTCGGCCACCTCGAGTCGAGATTCAGATTGGATCATTTCAAATGTTTCCCAACTTGTACCCGGCGGGCACTTCAAAAAAAGCGCTTGTGCCGGATCAGTCTTGGGCCCGCCGCCTGGCGCCTGAAAGGCGCCTGCGATTGGGCAGTGTCTTACACCCAAAATGGGCGAAGCCGCTGATTTTAGCCGAGCTTTTCCAAACGTGTCAAGCCGCGCTTGCCGCTGGCCCGGCGTAGCTGCGCGCCAGCGCCTCAAACGCGGCCAGGCCCGGGTCGCCCGTCCGCTCGTCCTGCAGCACCTTGGCCACGGCGGGGGCGGCGCGCAGGGCCTCGCGTGCGTCCAGGAACAGCAGGCGCGCGCGCCGCGCCAGCGCGTCTTCCACGCTGCGGGCGTATTCGTGGCGAGCGGCAAAGCGCACCATGGCTTCGCTCAGGCCCGGGGCCAGCCAGCGGTCGGCGCCGGGCAGCGCGCTGACGACGTCGGCCTCGCCGCCGTACAGGTGCAGGCCCGGCGGCTGGTTCAGGCCCACCGGCTGGCTGCCCGGGGCCGGCGCGCCGACCAGATGCAACCCCGCCGTGTGCGAGGCGCCGCGCGGCAGCAGCACGCCTGCCTGCGTGCAGCGCGCCAGCACGTCGGCGGCCATGGCGCGGTAGGTGGTCCATTTGCCGCCGGTCACGGTGATCAGGCCCGAGGGCGCGGCCAGCACGGTGTGCTCGCGGCTGATGGACTGGGTGCTGCCGGCCTCGCCCACGGGCTTGACCAGCGGGCGCAGACCGGCCCAGGTGCTGAGGATGTCGGCGTGCGTAGGCGCTCGCCGGAGGTACTTGGCGGCTTCGCGCAGGATGAAATCGACCTCGGTGCCGGAGGCCTGCGGCTCCAGCGGCAGGTCGGGCCGGGGCGCGTCGGTGGTGCCCAGGATCAGCTTGCCCAGCCAGGGCACGGCGAACAGCACGCGGCCGTCGGCGGTGCTGGGCACCAGCAGGGCATGGTCGCCGGGCGAGAAGGACTGGTCGACCACCACGTGGGCGCCCTGGCTGGGCGCCACCATGGGGGTGACGGGCTTGCCGGCGGCGCGGGCGTCGTATTGGCGCAACGCATCGACCCAGACGCCCGTGGCGTTGACGATGCAGCCAGCCTGGATGCGGAATTCGCGCCCCGTTTCCACGTCGCGCGCCACCAGCCCCACGGCGCGGCCGGCGTCGTGCAGCACGTCAACCGCCTCGCAGTAGTTGACCAGCAGCGCGCCGTGCGCCGCCGCCGTGCGGGCAATGGCCAGCGCCAAGCGGGCGTCGTCGAACTGGCCGTCCCAGTATTTGACGCCGCCTTTCAGCCCCTGCGGCCGGGCGCCGGGCAGCAGGTGCAGCGTCTCGGCCGCGCCCAGCCATTCGGTGCGGCCCAGCCCGGCCTTGCCGGCCAGCGCGTCGTACATCTTCAGGCCGGTGCCGTAGAAAGGTGTCTCCCACAGCTTGTACGAGGGCATCACGAAGGCCAGCGGCTGCGCCAGGTGCGGCGCGCTGCCCAGGATGTGCACGCGCTCGTGCAGCGCCTCGCGCACCAGGTGGATGTTGCCCTGCGCCAGGTAGCGCACGCCGCCATGCACCAGTTTGGTGGCGCGCGAGCTGGTGCCCTTGGCGAAGTCGTGGGCCTCGATCAGCACCACGCTGTGGCCGCGCTGGGCCGCGTCCAGCGCCACGCCCAGGCCGGTGGCGCCGCCGCCGACGATGGCGATGTCGTATTTGCGCGGCTCGGCCAGGCGCGCCAGCAGGGCGGCGCGGTCGGTGGGCAGGGGGGTGGTCATGACGGGAGCGGCTTGCAGATCAGGCGCCGGGGGCGGCGCGGAAAGACGGCAAGCATATGACGGAATGCGCGCGGTTTTTGTCGCCCCGCGGCGGCTGCGGCCTGCGGCGCGGGCGCGCCTGGGCTGGCGCAGCGCTTGTTGCGGCAGGGGAATGGAGGGGGGGGGACTTCTGAAATTTTTTTGGTAATGAAAAACGGCTTCAGCGCCCAATCATCGGGCGCAAGCAGCTCTTGAATAATGACCGCAATGCGGCGCCAAATCGCTATCGCCTGATGGGCGCCTGCAAGCCTTGCGCGCCACCGCACCCAGCGCCATCACGCCCCGTCGCGCGCCCAGCCGCGCGAGCGTTCGACCGCCTCGCGCCAGCGGGCGATGCGCGCCAAGCGCTGGGGCTCGGGCAGGCTCGGCTCGAAGCGCCGGTCCACCGCCCATTGCGCGGCAATCTCGTCGCCCCCTTGCCACACGCCCGTGGCCAGCCCGGCCAGGTAGGCGGCGCCCAGCGCCGTGGTTTCGGTGACTTGCGGGCGCACCACGGGCACGCCAGCCAGGTCGGCCTGCAGCTGCATCAGCAGGTCGTTGCGGCTGGCGCCACCGTCCACGCGCAGCTCGGTGAGTTGGATGCCGCTGTCGCGCACCATGGCGCCGAAGATGTCGGCCGACTGCAGCGCAATCGCCTCCAGCGCCGCGCGGGCGATGTGGGCGCGCGTGGTGCCACGCGTCAGCCCCACCAGCGTGCCGCGCGCGCGGCCGTCCCAGTCGGGCGCGCCCAGGCCGGCGAAGGCAGGCACCAGGAACACGTCGCCGGTGTCGGGCACGCTGGCGGCCAGCGCTTCGATTTCTGAAGCACTCTGGATCATCTGCAGGCCGTCGCGCAGCCATTGCACGGTGGCGCCGGCCATGAAGACGGAACCCTCCAGGCAATACGCCGTGCGCCGCGCGCCCGCTGCGTCCGGCCCCTGCCAGCCCACGGTGGCCAGCAACTGGTTGCGGCTGCGCACGGCGCGGTCGCCGGTGTTCATCAGCATGAAGCAGCCGGTGCCGTAGGTGTTCTTGGCCATGCCGGGCGCGAAGCAGGCCTGGCCGAAGGTGGCGGCCTGCTGGTCGCCCGCGACGCCGGCGATCGGGATCGGCGCACCAAGCACATCCGGCGCCGTCTCGCCCAGCACGCCGCTGGAGGGCACGATGCGCGGCAGCACGGCGCGCGGGATGTTGAACAGGCGCAGCAGTTCGTCGTCCCACGCCAGCCGGTGGATGTCCATCAGCATCGTGCGGGCGGCGTTGCTGGCGTCGGTGGCGTGAACCCCGCCCTCGGCGCCGCCGGTCAGGTTCCAGATCAGCCAACTGTCGATGGTGCCGAAGGCCAGCTCGCCCGCTTCGGCGCGCGCGCGGGCGCCGGGCACCTGGTCGAGCAGCCATTCGAGCTTGGTGGCAGAGAAGTACGCGTCCAGCACCAGCCCGGTCTTGCGCTGGATCAGCGCCGCCTTGCCGGCACGGCGCAACTGCTCGCAGCGCGCGGTGGTGCGCCGGTCCTGCCAGACGATGGCGGGTGCCACCGGCTGGCCCGTGGCGCGGTCCCACAGCACCGTCGTCTCGCGCTGGTTGGTGATGCCGATCGCTGTAATTTCAATAGCTGACTGCGCTCGCCCAGCCTGCACTGCAGCCAGTTTTTGCATGCATTCGCGCGCCACCACCCGTTGCGTGGCCCAGATCTCGGCGGCGTCGTGTTCCACCCAGCCGGGTTGCGGAAAGTGCTGCGCGAATTCGCGCTGCGCCAGCGCCGCCACGCGGCCCTGGGCGTCGAAGGCGATGGCGCGGCTGCTGGTGGTGCCCTGGTCGAGCGCGAGGAGGTAACGCATGCCGGCAAGCGTAGCCGAAGACCTGAGAGGCTGTCCTCAAACTCCTCGCGCCGCGCTTGTCCCCGGTCTCGGGCGCCCTGCGGCGTTGCATCCCTTGCCAATAGCACAAGCTATTGGCTGCGAGATGCGCCTTGCAGGACACCCGATCCGGGGCAATCGCTTACCGCGATGAATTTGAGGACAGCCTCTGAGGCGCGCCAATCGTCGCCCAACGCGGTCCAGCGCACTACACTGCGCCGCCATGCCCCGCCTTGCGACACCTCTTGCCCGTCGCCGCCTGCTGATCGGCGCATCGGCCGCCGCGGCCGCGCTGGCCGTGCCCGTGCTGCGCGCGCGCGAGCGCGGCGCCGCCCCGCCCCCGCCGCTGAAGCGGCTGGCGCACGGCAGCCTGCCCAGCGGCACCGAGTTCAAGGGCACGCTGGTCGGCGGCCTCTCCGGCCTGGCCTACGACGCGCCCAACAACCTGTGGTACGCCCTGTCGGACGACCGCAGCCGCCACGCCCCCGCGCGCTGCTACGTGCTGCGCCTGCCGCCGTTTGCCGCCGGCCAGCCGCTGCGGCCCGAGTGGGTGGACGTGATCACCCTGCGCGGTGCCGACGGCCGCCCGTTCGCGCGCCAGCAGGTCGACCCCGAGGCGCTGGCCCTGCGCCCCGGCAGCGGCGGCCAGCCCGCCACCCTGCTGTGGGCCAGCGAGGGCAACATCCGCGCCCGCATCGCGCCGGCGCTGTACGAATCCGCGCTCGATGGCCGCCTGCTGCGCCAGCTGCCGCTGCCCGCCCACCTGCGCGAAATCGGCCGCCTGCGCCGCGGCCCGCGCAACAACGAAACCCTGGAAGGCCTGGCGCTGGCGCCCGACGGCCGCCACGCCTGGGCCGCCATGGAAGGCGCGCTGGCGCAGGACCGCGGCACCGCCTCGCCCGCCGCGCCGCCCGGGCCGTGCCGCATCACCCGGTTCGACCTGGCCAGCGGCCGCGCCGACCGGCAGGTGGCCTACCTGCCCGAGCCGGAACCCTTCGGCCCCGCCATGCCGCACGGCGTGGCCGACAGCGGCGTGTCGGAAATCCTGCTGCGGGACGAGCGCCACGTGTGGGTGCTGGAGCGCGCCTGGTCGCTGGCCACCGGCGTGTCGGTGCGGCTGTACGAGGCCGATCTGGACGGCGCCAGCGACACGCTGGGCGTCGGCACCCTGCGCCCCGGCCGTTACCGCCCGGCGCCCAAGCGCCTGCTGCTCGACTTCCGTGCCAGCGGCCTGCCGCACGTCGACAACTTCGAGGCCATGGCCTGGGGCCCGCCCTTGCCCAATGGGAACCGCACACTGGTGCTGTGTACCGACGACAACTTCAACCCGCTGCAGGTGACGCAGTTTGTGGTGATGGAGGTCACATCCCCAGGATTCGGGACAACCCCCTGAGCGGCTGACGCCGCTTCCCCCTTCTTGCTGCGCGAAGGGGGACACAGCCAGTGCGCGGCACAGGTCCGCGCACGGCTGTCGCTGGCATGGCCCGCTTCGCGACCATCCGATGAGAGGCCGGCGCACGTTGAGGCCGCCCGATGGGGCCGTGCGCTGCCTGGTGTTGTGGGAGCGGGCTTGCCCGCGATGGCAGCGCCGCCGACTTCGCGGACGCATGCGCCGGCATACTCCCCAATAAACAAGCCGACAGCGCTTATCCATTAAGCGTAAAAAACACATACTCCCATTTTCTTGAGACAGGCAGACCTGCGCCGGTCGCCCCGCAGTGCATTCCGCCGCTGACCACCCGCCGCCTCGCCCACCACCGCCCTCTACACTGGCGCGTTCACGCGACCACCGATCTGCCATGACCCCACCTGCCCTGCCCCCTTCCACCCGCATCGCCTTCATCGGCGGCGGCAACATGGCCAGCGCCATCATCGGCGGGCTGATCCGGCAGGGCTTGCCGGCGGCGAACATCCAGGTGGTCGAGCCTTTCGAGGCCGCGCGCGCCGCGCTCAAGGCGCAGCACGACATCGACGCCGCGCCCGCCGCCGCCCCCGCGCTGGCCGATGCCGGGCTGATCGTCTGGGCCGTCAAGCCGCAGAGCTTTCGTGAAGCCTCCGCGCCTGTCGCCCCGCACGTCGGCAATGCCCTGCAGTTGTCGGTGATGGCCGGCATCCGCGCCGCCGACATTGCCGCCGCCACGGGCAGCGCGCGCATCGTGCGCTGCATGCCCAACACGCCCGCGCTGGTGGGCCGGGGCATGACGGGCCTGTTCGCCAGCGCCGCCGTCAGCGCCGCCGACCGGCAGCTGGCCGAAGCCGTGATCCGCACCACCGGCGATGCGCTGTGGGTGGAGCGCGAGGCGCAGCTCGACGCCGTGACCGCACTGTCGGGCTCCGGCCCGGCCTACGTCTTCTACTTTCTGGAGGCGATGCAGCAGGCCGGCACCGAACTGGGCCTTTCCGCCGAACAGGCGCGCCGCCTGGCCGTGGGCACCTTCGCCGGCGGCGCGCAACTGGCCGCCGATTCGACCGAGCCGCTTGCCCTGCTGCGCGAGCGCGTGACCAGCAAGGGCGGCACCACCTATGCCGCGCTGACGGCCATGGACCAGGCCGGGATCAAGGACGCCTTCGTGCAGGCCATGCACGCGGCCTGCACGCGGGCCAGGGAACTGGGCGACGAGTTCGGGCGCTGAGCGCCTTCAGCCCCGCAGCGCGAACGACAGTGCGATGCCTGCGAACACCGTGGCACTGAGCCAGTGGTTCTGCTTGAAGGCCACGAAGCAGCCTTCGCGCGTGCGCCCGCGGATCAGCGTGTAATGCCACAGCGCCTGCGCCGCCGCCAGCGCGAACGCTATATAAAGAATAGCTGATGGCGCATGCCGGGCGGCGATCCACAGCCAGATCGACAGGTAGATGGCGTAGAACACCATGATCGCCGCCACATCGAAGCGGCCCAGCGTGATGGCCGAGGTCTTCATGCCGATCTTCAGGTCGTCGTCGCGGTCGACCATGGCGTATTCGGTGTCGTAGGCCAGCACCAGGGCAATCTTGGCCGTAAACAGCCACAGTGCCTCCAGCGGCACGCGGCCCTGCACCGCCGCATAGGCCATCGGGATGCCGAAGCCGAACGCGATGCCCAGCACCGCCTGCGGCATGGCAAACCAGCGCTTGGTGAACGGGTAGAGGATGGTGACCAGCAGCGCCGGCACCGACCAGGCGATGACGGCGGCGTTGGTCGTCAGCGCCAGGCCGAAGGCCACCAGCGCCAGCACCGCGCCCACCGCCAGCGCCTCCTTCACGCTGATCTTGCCGCTGGTGATCGGCCGTTGCGCCGTGCGCTTGACGTGGCGGTCGAAGTTGCGGTCGGCCACGTCGTTGATGCAGCAGCCGGCCGAGCGCATCAGCACCGTGCCCAGCGTGAAGACGATGAACAAATGCCAGCCCGGCCAGCCGCCGGCCGCCAGCCACAGCGCGCCCATCGTGGGCCAGTACAGCACCAGCCAGCCGGCGGGCCGGTCCCAGCGGATCAGGTCCAGATAGAGCGCCAGGCGCTCGCGCAGCGAAACAGCAGCCATGGCGCCGAGCATAAGCCCGCTGCTGGACGCCGCCGCGAGCAAGCGGCGCGGCGTTCCCTCAACGCCGCGCCATGGATCGCGTCGTGGGCGCGGGTTTGCCCGCGATGCGGCGCAATTCCGCCTCTACTTCAAAGCGTGAACAACCATCATCCCAGCGAAAGCCGGGATCCATGTGTTCTTGCACACGCCGCTTGGATTCCGGCTTTCGCCGGAATGACGAATTTCTTGCTGTCTTGATCGGGAATTGGAATAAAGACCGCGGGCGACGCTCTATCGCGGCCAAGGCCGCTCCCACTCAACCCCATCACCCGGGCGCCACGGGCGCAGCAGCCCCGTGGCCAGCAGCAGCGTGAAGCCCGCCAGCAGCAGCCCGCCCACCACGTCGCTGACGAAATGCACGCGCAGCAGCACGCGGCTGACGACGATGGCGCCGATCAGCACGCCGCCCGCCACCGCCAGCACCGCGCGCCAGCGCCGCCGCGCCACCAGCGGCAGCACGATCCACAGCAGCAGGCCGTAGACCAGCAACGCGCCCGCCGCATGCCCGCTGGGGAAACTGGCGCCCGAGGTGACCAGCTCCGCCGCGCCGGCCGGCCGCTCGCGCCCGATCGCCCCCTTGAGCACCCGCACCGCCAGGCTGTTGACCAGCACCGCCAGCAGCCAGCCCAGCGCCAGTACCCGCTGGCGCCGCAGCAGCAGCCCGCCGAAGACAGCCAGCACCAGTGGCGTCAGCACCAGCACGTCGCCCAGGTCGCTGACCCAGCGCAACGCCTGCTGGGTCGCCGGTGAGACCCCGCGCTGCGCCGCCGCCACGACGGCGGCATCCCACTGCAGCAGGCGCTGGTGCGTGTCGTGCCCGCCGATGGCCGCGGCCAGCAGCGCGAAGCCCAGCGCCAGCGCGCCCAGCCCCAGGCCACGGCGCCAGCCGAAAGGCGCCGCCAGCGCCTCGCCCGCCGCCGCAAGCTGGTGTGCGCGACGGCGGGCCTGCACCAGCGCCCACGCCACCACCATCAGCACGAGCAGCAGCAACGCCGGCATCAACGGATCGATCATCCGCTGCCAGCCCGCCACGCGCGCGGCCAGCGCATCGGACACCAGCGCCGCGGCCACGGGCAGTGGCGCAAGCGCCATCAGCACAACGGCAAGAAGCCGCGTGGCGGCCTCAGGCAGCCTCACGAAAGCCGCGCCACGCCCGGCAGCTCGCAGGCATAGATGGCGTTGCGCAGGGCCGCGATGGCCTCATAGCGCGTGAAGCTGCGGCGCCAGGCCAGCACAACGCGGCGCGTGGGCGGCTCGCCGCCGGCGTCGTCGCGGATCGGCAGGTAGCGGATCAGGCCACCCTCGGCCTGCCGGGCGGCCTTGGCGGGCGGGTTGGCCAGCGCGGCCGCCGGCACCGCCAGGCGCGGCACCAGCGTCACGCCCATGCCGGCCGCCACCATGTGTTTGATGGTCTCCAGCGACGAGCCCTCGAAGCTCTTGCGGATGCCGTCGGTGCTGCTGGAAAAGCGCGCGAACTCGGGGCACACCTGCAGCACGTGGTCGCGAAAGCAGTGGCCGCTGCCCAGCAGCAGCATGTGCTCGTTCTTGAGCTGCTCGGTGGTCACTTCAGTGCCGGCCGCCAGCGGGTGGCTGCTGGGCAGCGCGGCGAGGAACGGCTCGTCGTACAGCGGGGCGATGGCCAGGCCGGTGTCGGGGAAGGGCTCGGCCAGGATGGCGGCCTCGATCTCGCCGGTGCGCAGCATCTCCAGCAGGCGCACGGTGAAGTTCTCCTGCAGCATCAGCGGCATCTGCGGCGTGCGCTCGATGTTCTGGCGCACCAGGTCGGGCAGCAGGTAGGGGCCGATGGTGTAGATCACGCCCAGCTTCAGCGGCCCGCCCAGCGGGTCCTTGCCGCGCTTGGCGATCTCCTTGATCTCGGCCGCCTGCTCCAGCACGCTCTGCGCTTGGCGCACGATCTCCTCGCCCAGCGGCGTCACCGTCACCTCGCCGCTGCTGCGCTCGAACAGCTTCAGCTCCAGTTCGTCTTCGAGCTTCTTCACCGCCACCGATAGCGTGGGCTGCGAGACGAAGCAGGCCTCGGCGGCCTTGCCGAAGTGCTTCTCGCGGGCGACGGCGACGATGTATTTGAGTTCAGTCAGGGTCATGCGGCTGTCCCCAGCTTCGATGCGCGACAACGCCGTCGCAACGATCGCGCTGCGGGGTCGATCCCCGCAAGCGGGGCCCCTCGCCCTGCCCTCCGCACGATCACGGCGACGATGTACTTGAGTTCGGTCAGGGTCATGCGGCTGCCCCCAGCTTCGATGCGCGACAACGCCGTCGCAACGATCGCGCTGCGGGGTCGATCCCCGCAAGCGGGGCCCCTCGCCCTGCCCTCCGCACGGTCACGGCCACGATGTACTTGAGTTCAGTCAGCGTCATGGCGCCATCATGCCTTGAGGTAGTCCGATTTGGTACCCAGCCAGCGGTCGACATGCCTGCGCGCCATCTCGGCGTGCTGGTCCAGCATGCGCGGCGCCGCACCGCGCGCCCATTGCAGCAGGGTGCTGTCTTCGGCCAGGTCGGCAAAGCGCAACAGCGCCGCGCCCGACTGGCGCGCACCGAGGAATTCGCCCGGACCGCGAATCTCCAGGTCGCGCCGCGCGATCTCGAAGCCGTCGCTGGTTTCGGCCATGGCCTTCAACCGCGCGCGGGCCGTCTCGCCCAGGCGGCCGCCGTCGGGCGCCGAATACAGCAGCACGCAGGCCGAAGCCGCGGCGCCGCGCCCCACGCGGCCGCGCAACTGGTGCAGCTGGCTCAGACCGAAGCGCTCGGCGTGCTCGATCACCATCAGGCTGGCGTTGGGCACGTCGACGCCGACTTCGATCACGGTGGTGCTGACCAGCACCGGCATGGCACCGCTGGTGAACAGCGCCATCACCGCCTTCTTCTCGGCCACCGGCATGCGCGAGTGCAGCAGGCCGATCATCTGGCCGGGCAGGGCTTCGCTCAGTTCGGCGTGGGTCTCGGTGGCGTTGCGCAAATCCAGCGCCTCGCTCTCCTCGATCAGCGGGCAGACCCAGTAGACCTGCCGCCCTTCGGCGATCTGCCCGCGGATGCGTTCGATGACCTCGCCGCGGCGGTGCTCGGCCAACAGCTTGGTGACCACCGGCGTGCGGCCGGGCGGTAGCTCGTCGAGCGTGGAGACGTCCAAGTCGGCGTAGTAGCTCATCGCCAGGGTGCGCGGGATGGGGGTGGCGCTCATCATGAGCAGGTGGGGCTCGGTGGCCATCTGGCGCCCTCGCCCCTCTGGGGAGAGGGCTGGGGTGAGGGGCTGGCCTGAAGCGAGCGAGGCCTTCCCCTCACCCCGGCCCTCTCCCGCCGGCGGGAGAAGAAGTGCGCCACCCGCATCGGTCAACTTCTGCCGCAACGCCAGCCGCTGCGCCACCCCAAAACGATGCTGCTCGTCGATGATCGCCAGGCCCAGCTTCTGAAACTTCACCTGCTCCTGGATGACGGCGTGCGTGCCCACCACCAGCGCCGCCTCGCCGCTTGCGATGGCGGCCAGCATCTCGCCGCGCGCCTTCTTCTTCTGGCTGCCGGTGAGCCAGGCCACGCGCTGGCCGCGCGCCTGCAGCAGCGGCGCGAGCCAGTCGACCAGCTTGGCGAAGTGCTGCTCGGCCAGGATTTCGGTGGGCGCCATCAGTGCGCATTGCCAGCCGGCGTCGATGGCGATGCAGGCCGCCAGCGCGGCCACCACCGTCTTGCCGCTGCCCACGTCGCCCTGCAGCAGGCGGTGCATGGGCTGCACGCGGCCCAGGTCGCGCGCAATCTCTTCGCCCACGCGGCGCTGCGCGCCGGTGAGCTGGAACGGCAGCACGGCCAGCAGTTGCTCGTGCACGCCGCCGCGCTCGGCGCGCAGCACGGGCGCGCGCAAATGCTCGCGCGCCCGGCGCGCTTCCAGTTGCGACAACTGCTGCGCCAGCAGCTCCTCGGCCTTCAGGCGCTGCCAGATGGGGTGGCTGTGATCTTCCAGCTGGGCCAGCGACACATCGGGCGTCGGTTGGTGCAAAAATGAGAGCGACTTGCGCAGGTCCCACAAGCGCAAATGGCCGATTTCGCTCAAAACCTCTGGTGGCACGGTCTCCGACAGATCCGCCTGCGCCAGGCCCGCCAGCACGGCCTTGCGCAGGTACGGCTGCGGCAGTTGCGCCACCGTGGGGTAGACGGGCGTCAGCGCCTGCGGCAGCGCACCGCCGGCCGCGCGCACCGTGGGGTGCATCATCGTCAGCCCGGCAAAGCCGCCGCGCAGCTCGCCCCGCGCGCGAATGCGCGTGCCCACCGCCATCTGCTTTTGCTGCGAAGGGTAGAAGTTGAAGAAGCGCAGCACCACCGTGTCGGTGCCGTCGTTGAGGCTCACCAGCAATTGGCGGCGCGGGCGAAACGTCACCTCCTGATGCGTCACCTCGCCTTCGATCTGCACCGTGTCGCCGTCGCGCGCATCGCTTAAACGGACGATGCGCGTCTCGTCCTCGTAGCGCAGCGGCAGGTGCAGCGCCAGGTCGATGGGGCGCACCAGGCCCAGCTTGCGCAGCGCCTTTTGCGGTGCGGACAGCGGCTTGTCGGCAGTGGCGGCCGGGGATGGCATGGGACAATTCTGCCCTTCTCCTTTCTCACCCCTTCTTGGAACGGGCCCGTCCGGCCCTCAAGCATGTCTGCACGCACTTTCACCACGAGCGATTTCGACTTCGCTCTGCCGCCCGAACTCATCGCCCAGCACCCCGCGCCCGAGCGCAGCGGCTCGCGCCTGCTGGATGGCAGCGGCGAGGCGCTCGTCGACCGAGCGTTTCGCAATCTGCCCACGCTGCTGCGCGCCGGCGATCTGCTCGTTTTCAATGACACACAAGTCGTGAAAGCGCGCCTGTTCGGTGAAAAACCCAGTGGCGGCAAGCTGGAGCTGCTGATCGAACGCGTGCTGCCCGATGGCAGCGTGGCCGCGCACATGAAGGTGAGCAAGAAGCCTCCGCCGGGCACGGTGCTGCGCATGGCGGGCGGCTTCACGGCCGAGCTGCTGGGGCGCTGGCCCGACGCGCAGGGGCCGCTGTTCCACCTGCGGCTGTCGGGCGATGCCTACGAGCTGATGGCCGCGCACGGCCACGTGCCGCTGCCGCCGTACATCACGCACGGTGACACCGCCGAAGATGCCGCGCGCTACCAGACCGTGTTTGCCCGGAACCCGGGCGCCGTGGCTGCGCCCACGGCGGCGCTGCACTTCGACGAAGCCCTGCTGGCTGAAATCGACACACGCGGCGTGCAGCGCGCGGCCGTGACGCTGCACGTGGGCGCCGGCACCTTCCAGCCCGTGAAGACCGAAACCTTGGCCGAGCACGTGATGCACCGCGAGCGCTACCACGTGCCGCCCGAAACCGTGCAGGCCATTGCCGACTGTCGCGCGCGCAGCGGCCGTGTGGTGGCCGTGGGCACGACCAGCGTGCGCACGCTCGAATCGTGGGCCGCCAGCGGCGAGGCCAGCGGCGACACCGGCATCTTCATCACGCCGGGGTTCGAGTTCAAGGTGGTCCATGCCCTCATCACCAACTTCCACCTGCCGCGCAGCACGCTGATGATGCTGGTGAGCGCCTTCGCGGGCTACGACCGCATCATGGCCCTGTACTGCCACGCCATCGCGCAGCGCTACCGCTTCTTCAGCTATGGCGACGCGATGTGGCTGGCCAGGGAATGATCTATTTTTATAGCTGCTTGCGCCTGTCATGCAATGATTTCAGATACAAAATGACCTGAAATCAATATATAACAAGCGCGAGCAGCTATCAAAAAATCAGTCGATCTCGACCCACACCCGCCCGCCGTCGACCTTGACGGGATAGCTGCGGATCGCGTCCACGCAGGGCTCCAGCGTGGCCGCGCCGTTGCGGATGTCGAAGCGGCCCTGGTGGTACGGGCACTCGATCTCGTGCCCTTCCAGAAACCCATCGCACAGCCGCGCATCGGCGTGCGAGCAGATGTTGTGGGTGGCGAATACTTCGCCCGCCTCGGTCTTGTAGACGGCGATATCGTGGCCGCCGACGGCCACGCCGATGGCCGCGCCTTCAAAGATGTCGCCCTCGGCGGCGACGTCGACCCACTGGCTCATGGCCCGCTCCTTCCTCAGATGGGGTAGATGATCGAGTTGGGAATCATCTCACTGTCGTAGATCGCCAGCCGCTCGGCAAACCTCAGGCCGGCGGGCGTGGGCACCACGCGGTCGATGTAGCGGCCCACGTTGAACACCGTCGACAGGCCGTTGAGCTTGGTGCGGAACACCGCGTAGTTGCTCTCGCAGCGGATGCCGTCCTCGCCCACGCCGCGAATCACCGGCGCGCCGACCACGTGGCGCTGGTAGTACGGGTCGTGGAACAGCGTTTCCTTGATGCCGTAAACGCGGTCGCGCAGACTGGCCTGGCTGTCGAACGACAGCGTGGCCAGCGGAAAACCGCGCTCGTGGTTCTCGCGCGGCTGCAGCTTGTAGAGGCAATCGGCGGTAAAGAAGGTCGGCCACAGCTCCCAGTCGCCCGAGTCCACGGCGGCGGCGTAATCGGCCTGCAGTTGCACCAACGCCTGCCAGGTGTCGAAGTCGAGTTTCATGCGCCCTCCTTCGCGGACTGCGGTTCGGCTTCCATGACCTTGCGCCAGTAGGCGTACATGCCGCGGATCAGCGTTTCGGTGACCATGTGGTCGGTTTCCTCCACGCCGCGCCCGCCCAGTTCGGCCAGCGCGCGGTGCTGAGGCTTTTGCGTGAAACCGCACTGCGACAGCTCAATCGCCTCGCCGTCGTCGGCGCTGACGAAGCCGGCCGGTCCGAACAGGTTGGCTTGGCGCAGGCGGCGCGCCGTCATCTCCGGGGTGTCGTCGGCAAAGCCGAAGTGCGTCCACACGAAGTCGAAGTTGCCGTGCCCGTCGGGCTGGATGTGGCGCGTGGACACGCTGTTGACCTGCTGCTGGAAGATCACGCTGGGGAAGATCGTCGTCATCACCGCCGTCGGCTCGCCCCACCAGTCCTCGTGCACGATGTCGAGGAAGCGCTTGTCCTCCAGCTCCATGCTCGACTTGAAGCTGGACACCTGCGACACATCGGACTGCCTGCCCGCATTGCCGCGCGTCGAGATCATGGCGGCGTGCCGATGGTGGGCATCCATCTTCAGCGCCGCCTTGTTGTCGGCGCGCCAGAGGCCGAAAGTGACGAACCAGGTGTGCAGCAGGCCGGGGTGGTACGGATCCTTGATGTTCTCCTGCATGAGCTTCCAGTTGCCCGGGATGCGCTGGCGGTTGTAGCCCAGGATGGTGAGCTGCCGGCCGTTGAACAGGCGGTCGAAGTACGTGAGGATCGTCGGGCCAAGGTAGTCCTCCAGCGATTCGACCTCGTGGTCGAACGAGGCGAACACCACCCCGCCGCGCGTGGCCACCTTCAGCTTGGTGAGGTTGTGCTCCTTCGGGTTGAAGTCCGCCGGCATGCCGCCCTTGACCTGCCCGTCCTGCCGCACGCCGCGCCGCAGCGGCACGCCCTGCAGGTCGCCGTTCAGCGTGTAGCTCCATTGGTGATACGGGCAGACGAACTCCTTCACCCCACTGCCGTGGCGCTTGCGGCAGAACTGCATGCCGCGGTGCGCGCACACGTTCTCGAAGCAGTGCAGCGTGCCATCGGCCGCGCGGCTCAGAATCACCGAGCGCTCGCCCACCACCGTGCGCTTGAAGTCGCCCGGGTTCGGCACCTCGGCCTCCAGGCCGATGTAGCACCAGTGGCCTTGGTAGAAGAAGCGCTCCAGCTCCTTGCGGTGCAGCGACTCGTCGGTGTAAACGGCGAAGGGAATGCGGCTGGTGTCGCCGGCAGGCCATGAAACGGATGGTGAGGACATCGGCAGCCAACTCCGTGCAGGAATGCGAAACCAGTGATGCTGAGCCGCTTTCAATCATTCATCAATGGCCCCTAGCTGATTTGAATTATTTTGTTTGAGAATAATCCGCTCATGGACGTACGCCAGTTGGATCTGAACTTGCTGCGAGTGTTCGCGCAACTGATGCGTGAGCGCCGGGTTTCCCGCACCGCGCTGGCGCTGGGGTTATCGCAACCGACGGTCAGCAACGCGCTGCGCCGGCTGCGCAACGAGCTCGGCGACGAACTGTTTCTGCGCACCGCTGCCGGCATGCAGCCCACCGCGTACGCGCTGCACATCGCACCCGCCGTGGCGCAGGCGCTGGAGCTCATCGACGGCGCGCTGGCCAGGGCACAGGATTTCGACCCGGCCCGCGACCCACGCCACTTCTCCATCGCCATGTCGGACGTGGGCCAGATCTACTTTCTGCCGCAGCTCATGGAAGTGCTGGCCCACACGGCGCCCCAGGTCAGCCTGCGCACGGTCGCCCTGAGCGATGCGGAGCTGGCTGACGGCATGGCCGACGGCCGAATCGACCTGGCACTGGGCTGGCTGCCCCACCTGCAAACCGGGTTCTTTCAGCAGGTGCTGTTCCGGCAGGGCTATACCTGCCTGATGCGGGCGGGGCATCCGGCCACCCTGCGCCCATGGGGCAAGGCCAGCTTCCTGGGGTGCGATCACGTCCGGGTCGAGGCCGGCGGCTCCGGCCACGGCCGCATCGAACCCCAGTTGCAGAGGCTGGGCATGCAGCGCCGCATACGCCTGGCCGTGCCCGACTACGTTGCGCTGGGCCACGTGCTGCTGCACACCGATCTCGTCGCTACTGTGCCGGAACGCTTCGGCGAGCGCATCTGCGCCACGCTGGCCTTGACGCGCCGGCCGGTGCCCGCAAGCCTGGCGCCATCCGTGATCCATCAGGTATGGCACGCGCGAACGCATCGGGACCCGGCGCACCGCTGGCTGCGGGAGCTGGTGCAACACACCTTTGCCGACAACCCGTGCGCTGGGCACAGCCATACCAGATAATCCCGGGTTCCGCGCACCTTGCGAGTCCTGCTTGCCGTGGCGCCAGCTTCTTCATCGTCGGCACCGACCAGACGTTCTTCCGCTCTTCTATGTCCAATTACAAGATTCCCAACGACGCGTTCACTACGGAGTTGGCCCGCATCCGGAGCCTCATTGGCGAAGGCAAGTTGCAGGATGCGGCACTGTCATTGAATCAGGCCCAACGCGCGGCACCAAGAGACGCGCGCGTCCCCTTGATGGGCATGCGCCTGGCGACCGTCGCACGCAACTTCGAAGCTGCAACCATGGCCGCCCGTCGCGCACTGGCACTGGCGCCTGATTGGCCTGTAGCCCTTATTGAGCTGGCGCTTTCACTGACCCGGCAAGGCAAGAATGAGGAAGCCATGCAGCACGCGCGCAAGGCTGTCGCCCAGGCACCTCGTGACATCATGGTGATTCAGCGTGCAGCGGCAGTCGCCAACATTGCGGCTGCCACCGACGAAGCCATCCAATGGGCGCGCACGGGGCTGGAACTGCAACCCGAAGATTTGCAGTATCACTTGATCTTGGGCGATTGCCTCGCGCGCAAGAAAGAATACGAGTCAGCACGACCTCACTTCGAGGAAGTGACGCGTGCGCAGCCTCAGAACATACTGGCCTTGCGGGGCACTTTGACCTGCGCAATGGGCGTAAAGGACAACGCTGCGGCGGAGGCCATAGCAGACCAGTTGCTGGCGCTGCAACCAGACGATGCGAATGCGCAGTATTTTCACGCGGTGGCACACGGGCAAACCCCTTCCACGCAACCGCGGGATGTAGTGTCCTCTCTGTTCGATGACTATGCATCCAGATTCGACATGCACTTGGTACGCGGCCTGAAGTACAAGGTGCCCGAGCGAACCGCGCAAATCCTGAACGAACTGCATCCCGACCGCCGTTTCAACCTGCTGGACCTGGGCTGCGGCACGGGCCTGCTGGGCGTTTATCTCGGCCCCATCAACGGCTTCATCATCGGGGTTGACCTGTCCGAAAAGATGATCGAACAGGCGGCACGGCACAACGTCTACGCACGCTTTCACAACGTCAACGTGCTGGATGCTTTGCGCGACACGCCTGCCGACCACTACGAGGCCATCACCTGCCTCGACGTCCTGGTCTACGTCGGCGACCTGACGCCAGTGATCCCCAACGCCCATCGCATCCTCAAGGCCGGTGGGCACTTCATCTTCACCTGCGAAGCGGCTGCAGAAGACGAGCCGGACCTGGTGCTGCGCAAGAGCCAGCGTTACGCCCACAAGGCCTCGCACGTCGAACGCCTGTGTCGTGAGGCTGGCTTCGACGACGTGAAGATCGAGCACCTGCCGGCCCTGCGCATGGAAAACGACGAGCCGCTGCCGGGCTTTCTGGTCATCGCCCACAAGCCCGCCGCTTGAAAGCGGCCCATGCTGCATTTCGAGCTGCTCGCCACCGACCCCGCCAGCCACGCCCGCCGCGGCCGCCTGACGCTGAACCACGGCGTGGTCGAGACGCCGATCTTCATGCCCGTGGGCACCTACGGCACCGTCAAGGGCGTGATGCCGCGCAGCCTGCATGAGATGGGCGCGCAGATCATCCTGGGCAACACCTTCCACCTGTGGATGCGGCCCGGCCTCGACGTGCTGCAGCAGTTCGGCGGGCTGCACCCCTTCGAGAACTGGCACAAGCCGATCCTGACCGACTCGGGCGGTTTCCAGGTCTGGTCGCTGGGCGAGATGCGGAAAATCAGCGAGGAGGGCGTGAAGTTCGCTTCGCCCGTCAATGGCGACCGGCTGTTCCTTACGCCCGAAACGTCGATGCAGATCCAGACGGTGCTGAACAGTGACATCGTGATGCAGTTCGACGAGTGCACGCCTTACGAGACCAAGGGCCACCTCACGACCGAGCGCGAGGCGCGTGCCAGCATGGAACTGAGCCTGCGCTGGGCCAGGCGCTGCCAGGCCGAATTCGCGCGGCTGCAGAACCCCAACGCCCTGTTCGGCATCGTGCAGGGAGGCATGTTCGAGCACCTGCGGCAGGAGTCGCTGGAGCAGCTGGTTGAAATGGACTTCCCCGGTTATGCCGTCGGCGGCGTCAGCGTGGGCGAGCCGAAGGAAGACATGCTGCGCATCACCGCGCACACGCCGCACCGCCTGCCCGCGCACAAGCCGCGCTACCTGATGGGCGTGGGCACGCCGGAAGACCTGGTCTACGGCGTGCAGCAGGGCGTGGACATGTTCGACTGCGTGATGCCCACGCGCAATGCGCGCAACGGCCACTACTTCACCCGCTTCGGCGACTTGAAGATCCGCAACGCGCGGCACAAGACCGACGCGCGGCCGATCGACGAGACCTGCACCTGCTACGCCTGTGCCGGCAGTTCGGGCGTGCCGTATGCGCAAGGCGGGCGCGACGGCTTCAGCCGCGCCTACCTGCATCACCTGGACCGCTGCGGCGAAATGCTCGGCCCCATGCTGGGCACGGTGCACAACCTGCATTACTACCTGCAGCTCATGGCCGAGGTGCGCGGCGCGCTGGACGCGGGGCAGCTCAGCACCTTCACCGCGCAATTTGCCACGGACCGCGCACGCGGCGTGTAATCCTGGTGCGCCGCAGGCGCGTTGATGGATGACAAGCCAGATTGGCATCCAGCGCCCGTCCAGCAAGCGTGAGCAGCTATTGATTCATGAGCAAACGCCTGTCGTTTTCAGCGTGGCCCGCAGGGGCCAGTGCCGCATTGGCTTGGCTGCTGGCCGCCGCGCCCGCGCTGGCGCAGGCTCCCACACCCGCCGCGGGTGAACGCTCCATCGCCCCGTCGACGGCCGGTGCCGCCACAATCGCGCCGACGCCACCGGCCAGCGCCCCGGCCGTGCGCGCCCCCGATGCCACCGAGGTGTGGACCGCGCTGCAGAAGGCCGGCATCAAGGATTCCGAAGTCGCCCTGCTGGCCCAGCCGCTGGCCGCGGGCGCGCCGCTGCTGATCTCGCACAACGAGAAGCTGCCCTTCACCCTGGCCTCCACCACCAAGGTCATCACCACGCTGGCCAGCCTGCAGACGCTGCCGCGCAACTACCGCTGGCGCACGCGCGCCTGGCTCACTGGCGCGCCGGTCGATGGCAAGCTGGCGGGCGACCTGGTGCTGGTGGGCGGCGGCGATGCCACGCTGGACAGCAAGCGCCTCACCGACTGGTTCAAGCGCCTGCACAGGCAGGGGCTGACGCAGGTGCAGGGCCACATCGTGCTCGACCAGAGCCTGTTCCGCCTGGCCGACAAGGACCATGCCAACACCCCCGTGCCCGAGGCCGGCAACCCGCACCACGCCTGGCCCGATGCCTTCGTGATGGATGAGAACCGCTTCCGCGTGGCGCTGCGCGCGGGCGATGGCGGCGCGCTGGCGGCCACGTTCGATCCGCCGCTGGGGCAGATCGAGGTCGTCAACCAGCTCGGCGGCGCGCGGGCCTGCACGGCGCAGGCGCGGTTCGAGCCGGCACCGGCACCTGATCTTTCGAAGCCGGCAGCCAAGCCCGCTCCGCCGCCAGCGCCCGCGCCATCGCCCTACATCGCGGTCGCGGCCTCCAGCCCGGCCAGTGCCGAGGCCAGCGCCAGCGCCGCATCAGTGCCGCAGGCCGCTGCCAGCATGCCCGAGCCGGCCGCCACACCACCCACCCCCGTGGCCCCGGTCGGCCGCGTCGTCATCAGCGGCCAGTGGTCGCCGCGCTGCGCCAGCGCGCTGACCATGGAGGCCGCCCCCGGCCGCGCGCTGACGGCGGCGCTGGTGGCAGGCGCCTGGGCCGCCTCGGGCGGGCAACTCACCGACCGCGTGATCCACCGCGACGGCGCCGCCCCCACGGTGCGCGGCGCGCGGCGCGCCCGCACCCCCGCCAGCCCCTACCCCGGCAAGCCCTGGGCCACGCTGGAATCGGCCCCGCTGCCCGAGCTGGTGCGCGCCATCAACAAGGACAGCAACAACCTGATGGCGCGCAACCTGCTGCTGTCCATCGCGCCGGGCTTCTCGCCCACCACCTCCACGCTGCAGCTGGCCCGGCAGCGCATGGGCCAGTGGCTCAAGAAGCACGGGCTGGCCCAGGACGCGCCGCACATCGACAACGGCTCGGGCCTGGCGCACACCGAGCGCGGCAACGTGCTGACCATGGTGCAGCTGCTGCAGGCGGCGTGGAACGACGCGAAGGTGCAGAAGGTATTCCTGGCCTCGCTGCCCGTGGCGGGTGCCGACGGCACGCTCAGCCACCGCTTCAAGGGCTCGCCCGCGCAGCGCAACGCCTTCCTGAAGACCGGCACGCTGACCGGCGTGCGTTCGCTGGCCGGCTATGTGCGCGGCAAGTCGGGCCGCATGATCGCCGTGGCCATCGTCGTCAACAGCGAACGCGCCACCGCCGCCGTGCCGGCGATGGACCGCTTCATCGAGTGGGTACAAAAAAATGGATGACCCCCTGAGCCGCTGACGCGGCTTCCCCCTGAAAGGGGGACGCACCCACTGGCCGGCGCAGGTCCGGCCACGGGTGCCCTCGCATGGCCTGCTCCGCGGCCTTCGGCCATTGAGCTTCTGGCGCCTGTCACGCGACGCCGTCCCACGTGCGCTGGCCACAGCTTGCGGCATGATCGCGCGATGCCTTTTTCAGCCTTCCGTTTTTCGTCTGGCCCAAGCCGCCTGGCCACGCTGTTCGCCCTGCTGCTGGCCGCCTTGATGGGGGCCGCGCCGGCCCGCGCGCAAGAGCCCGCCGCGCTGCTGGGCGCGCTCAAGGCGCGCGCCGCCGCCTCCACCGCGTCCGAGGCGCCGGCCGCCGCCAACCCCAAACTGGTGCAACAGGCCGCGCGCGCAACGCAGCAGGACGACGAGCGCATCCTGGCCGAGGTGACCGCGCGCCTGTCGCGCAACGTCACCTTCCGCGCCATCACGCCGGCGGTGCAGGCCGGCGTGGCCACGCTGCACGGCAGCGTGCCCGACAACGAGGCGCGCCAGCTCGCCACCAAGGTGGTGGCCGCCGTCGACGGCGTGGTGGCGGTCGAGAACCAGCTCACCCTGGCGGCCGACTTCGGCGCCCGCCTGCACGAGACCTGGGAGCTGCTGAAGGACCGCGCCGCCCGCGCCGTGGCCGCCATCCCGCTGCTGATCACCGCCATCGTCGTGGTGATGGTGATGCGCTGGCTGGGCGGCTGGCTGGCCCGGCACCTGCACATCGTGCGGCTCGACAGCCGCAACCCGTTCCTGGGTACCGTCATCCGGCGCGGCGTGCGCGCGGCGTTCCTGATCGTCGGCATCCTGATCGCGCTCGATCTGCTGGGCGCCACTGCGCTGGTCACCGCCGTGCTGGGCTCGGCGGGCGTGGTGGGCATCGTGCTGGGCTTTGCCTTCCGCGACATGGCCGAGAACTACCTCTCGGGCATCCTGCTCAGCCTCAAGCGCCCGTTCGAGCCGGGCGACCATGTGCGCGTCGACAGCCACGAGGGGCGCGTGGTGTCGCTGTCGACCCGCAACACGGTGCTGATGACGATGGACGGCAACGAGCTGCGCCTGCCCAACGCCACGGTGTTCAAGGCGGTGCTGCTCAACTTCACCCACAATCCCAGGCGGCGCTTCAGCTTCACGCTGGGCGTGAGCTATGGCGAGGACCTGCAGCGCGCGCAGGACCTGGGCGTGGCCACGCTGGCCGCCATGCAGGGCGTGCTGGACGACCCGGCGCCCAGCGCCACCGTCGATCTGGTGGGCGATTCATCGGTCACCATCAGCTACTACGCCTGGGTCAACCAGCGCGAGACCGGCTTCTTCAAGGCCCGCAGCGAGGCCATCCGCCTGGTGAAGAAGGCACTGGAAGACGCCGGCATGGACCTGCCCGAGCCCACCTACCGCGTGCAACTGGTGCAGCCCGCCGCGCACGCCGATACCGCACCGGCCCAGACGCCGCCCATCACCAGCGTGGACCCGCGCGCCGTCGCGCGTGACCAGGGCGATGTGTCGCCCGAGACCGAGCTGGACGACCAGATTGCCGAGGAACGCGCGCGCAAGGCCAGCGAGGACATGTTGCAGGCACCGGGCGGCAAGCCGGGTTGAGCTTAAGAGCCAAATCGCCCTCAAGCGCCCGTCCAGCAAGCGCCAGAAGCTATTTTTAACATAGCAAATAAGCCAACCCCCATCACCCGCCCAGCCGCTGCACCCCGCCGCCCAGCGGCGCGCGCTGCAGCCAGTCGAGCACCGAATCGGCCGTCACCGTCTCGATGCGGTCGGCAAAGCGCTGCGTCGGCGGGTGGTCGTCGAAAGCCACGTTGCCCGCCGTCATGCGCCCGCCCAGGCGCGTGAGCGCGCCGATGCGCAGCGTGGTGGGGCGATAGTCCTTCAGCCGCAGCCAGGCCTGCGCCTGCTCGCGCCGCAGCGCGTGCGGCTCGGCCGCCAGCGCCAGCGTCTCGATGGCCCACTGGTTGCTCTGCTGGTAGCGCGTGCCCCAGGCGTAGCTGACCATGCTGTAGCGCCGCTGGTGCAGCGTGCCGGCGCGGCGGTTGTCCTGCAGCAGCGGCCACAGCGCGCCCTGCAACTCGGGCGAAGGCGCCACCCAGGCGGCTTCGTAGCGCCACAGGTCGTCCAGGAAGAACTCGCCCAGGCCCTGGCGCGTGATGATGGACTGGTCTGTGCCGCATTCGTTGAGCTTGTGCACCACGCGCCACGGCCCCTCGGGCGTGCGGTAGGCCCAGGCCACGTGCGACCAGTGCTGGCTGTACCGGGTCAGGTCCTGCCCGGCGCGCGCCAGCAGCACCACGCGCGTGCCGTCGCGGGCGTGCGCGGCGTCCAGCGCGGCGGCAGTGCGTTGCGCCAGGTTCAGGCCGCGCTCGATGACCTGCGGCGTGGGCTTGGCGGCCTCGCAGCGGCGACCGGCCTGTGCGGCCGTGGCGCCCAGCAGCAGGGCGCCGGCAGCTATCAATAACGTAGCGAATCGCAGTTTCATGATCGACACCTCAAAGAATCCGCTCGTTGTAGAGCAGCGCCCGGCCGATGGCGTTGGGGATGAAGCACAGCACCTCGCCCGCGGCCGACAGGATGACGCCGCTGGCGATCACCGTGGTGACCACGCTGGCACCCACGCTCAGCGCCACGCCGCCGGCCGCCGCCGCGCCCAGTTCCACGCTGGCCGTGGCCGCGTCGCTGGCGCGCTCCAGCACGATGACGGTGCCGCGCGCCGACACTTCGATGGCCTTCACCGTCAGCACCGCGCCGCTGACGGCCAGTGCCACCGGGATGGCGACCACCGTGCTGGCCGCCGCGCCGGCGACCGACGCGGCGCCGACGACCGAGGCCACCGGCAGCATCGACAGGCCGACCGAGACTTCGCTCTGTGCCTGGGCGGCCTGGGTGGATGCCAGCAGCAGGGCGCTGGCGCACAGCACGGCGGCGGTGGCGCGGCGCAGATGTTGCATCACGTTATCTTGAGACATGATTTGCTCCTGAATGAGTAGCTGCCAGCGCCCAATGGGTGAGCGCTAGAGCGCGAAGGGACATGTGGGAGCGGGCTTGCCCGCTATGGCGGCGCATCGCACTCCGGCCACGCCCCATCGCGGGCAAGCCCGCTCCCACAGGGTGGGTGTCAGGCGGCGGCGTCCTGGGCGGCTTCAGCGCGCGCTGCCCGGCGGCCGCGGTATTCGGCTTCCAGCAGATCGGCTTCCTGCCGGTCACGCAGCATCTTGGCCAGCGTGAAGGCGCAGGTGATCAGGTACAGCCAGCTCACGCCCAGAAAGACCTTGTAGGTCTCGTTGATGTCCATGCGCAGCAGGCCCCAGGCGGTGAGCGCCATGGCGAAGCCGAAGCCGCCCCACACCACCAGCTTGAACATGGGCGTGTCGGCCACGCGGCGCGTGCCGGCGTCGCGCGCCATCTCGCCGTCACGCACGAACTTCGACAGCACGAAGGCGGTGCTCAGGCAGAACAGGTAGCCCATGAACATGAAGGCGCGGTCCAGGTCCTGCCCCGGCAGCCAGGCCAGGCCGATGGCGCACAGCGTGAGGGCGATGCCGAACGACGCCCAGACTTGCAGTTGCCAGGGCTTGGAGTCGCGACGGATGGGGGTTTGCATGTGGGTTCCATGAGTGGGGTTGAACATGGAACCGGAGTGTGGGCGCGGCACGCTGAAAAGCAGCGAGAAATGCGTGCCGGTGGCACTTTCACACCCCAACGGTATCTGATGACGATACTTTTTCGCCGCTGCTGCGCGCATAGGAGGGCGACCGCGCGGCGGCGGCGCAGAGGCGGCTTCGCGGCCCCTCAGTCCGGGCACGGCAGTTGCATACTCCCCTATATGCAAGCCATCAGCGCCCGTGCAATAAGCGCGAAATGATAATACTCCCCCGTCAAAATGGCAGCATCACCCACGCCGCAGCCTCACCCCATGGCTCACGCCGCCTGGCGCCGCCAGTCCCACACGTAGGTTTCGCCGCGCGCCATGCGCTGCGCGTGCTCGGCCACCACCTGCTCGAAGCGGTCCAGATCGGCGTCGGGCGCGGCGTCGAGCCGGGCGGTCAGCCGCCCTTCGCCGGCCTGCAGGTGCACCGTGCCCATGGGCAGCTCGATGCGGCCGTGCTGCTCGTCGTACTGCACCGGCCACTTGTGGCCCCAGTGCTTGCACAGCCGCAGGATGATGCGCGCAGGCTCGGCGGTGGCGATGGTGGCGGTGGAGGTCAGGGCGGCGCTGCTCATGCCGCCTCCGGCGCGCTGGCGGCGTCGAGCGCTTCCACATCGTCGGCCGACAGCCGCAGTTGCGTGGCGCGCACCAGGCCCTCCACCTGCGCCACGTTCGACGCGCTGGCGATGGGCGCCGTCACGCCCGGCCGCGCCATCAGCCAGGCCAGCGCCACCTCGCCCGGCTGCGCGGCGTGGCGCGCGGCCACGGCGTCCAGCGCGGCCAGAATGCGCAGGCCGCGCGGGTTCAGGTACTTCTGGCCGATGCCGGCGCCGCGCGGGCTTTGCGCCAGATCGGCCGCGCTGCGGTACTTGCCGGTCAAGAAACCGCTGGCCAGGCTGTAGTAGCAGATCACGGCCAGCCCCTCGGCCAGCGCCAGATCGCGCAGCGGGCCGTCGAAGCCGGCGCGGTCGTGCAGGTTGTATTCGGGCTGCAGCACGGCATAGCGCGGCAGGCCCTGCGCGGCGGCCACGTCCAGCGCGGCGCGCACCTGTGCCGCGGTGAAGTTGCTGGCGCCGATGGCGCGCACCTTGCCGGCGCGCACCAGCCGGTCGTAGGCGCCCAGCGTCTCGGCCTGCGGCACACCGTCGTCGAAGCGGTGCGAGAAGTAGACGTCGATGCGGTCGGTGCGCAGGCGCTTCAAAGAGGCCTCCACCGCGCGCTCGATGTGCGCGGCCGACAGGCCCTGGCCGGCCTCGCCCATGTCCAGCCCGACCTTGGTGATGAGCTGGATGCGATCACGCGCGCCGCGCGACTGCATCCACTCGCCGAGGATCGTCTCCGACTCGCCGCCCTGGTTGCCCGGCACCCAGCGCGAATACACGTCGGCCGTGTCGATGCTGGTCAGGCCGGCGTCGAGCAGGCGGTCGAGCATGGCGAGCGAGGCCGCCTTGTCGGACGTCCAGCCGAACACGTTGCCGCCGAAGACGAGCGGCGACAGGGTGATGCCGGTCTGGCCGATCGTGCGGGGGGCGGTGGGGTGCATGCAAGATACTCCTGTTTCAATAGCTTTTTGCGCTTATCTGTCGGGCGCTGCAGGCCAGTTTGGCATAAATTTTCAATCGAAGCGGAAGGCCGAGATGTCGACCGCCATCACGCGGTCGGTGAACACCTTGGCGCCCCGCCCCTCGCCCGCCGCGCCGGCCACCACGTGCAGCGGCAGCAGGTGCTCTTCGGCGCGCGGCGGGTGGCTCAGGCGGCCGGCGGGGCCGGCGGCGGTGTCCCACGCGGCCAGGCGCGCGTTGCGTTCGTCGGGCGGCAGCGCGACCGTCTCGCCCAGCCAGCGGTCGAAGGCGGCGGCCACCGGCGTCGAGCGCGCATCGCCGTAGCCGCGCATGTTGTGGTAGCTCATGCCGCTGCCGACGATCAGCACGCCTTCATCGCGCAACGGCGCCAGCGCGCGGCCGAGTTCGACGTGCGCGGCCGCATCCAAGCTTTGCAGCAGCGACAGCTGCAGCACCGGCACGTCGGCGTCGGGGAAAGCCACCTTCAGCGGGATGAACACGCCGTGGTCCCAGCCGCGCGCGTCGTCCTGCGCCACGGGCAGGCCGGCGGCCGTCAACAGCTGCCGCACGCGCGCCGCTACGGCGGGCGCGCCGGGCGCCGGGTACGCCAGCTCGTAAGTGTGCGGCGGAAAGCCTCCGTAGTCGTAGATCAGGCCTGGCCGCTCGGTCGCGCCCAGCGTGGCCCGCGGCGCCAGCCAGTGGCCCGATATCAACAGAATCGCCTTCGGCGCCGCCGGCAGGCTGGCCGGAATGCCGCGCAGGAAGGCGGCGGTGCGGTCCCACGCGTCCTTCGGGTTCCAGTCCATGAAGAAACACGGGCCGGCGCCATGGGGGATGAACAGCGCGGGTTGGCGGGCGGCGGCGGGATGGGGGGTGGTCGAGCTCATGATGAAGGTCAGTTTGCGCCTGCGCCCGCCCCGCGCAAGCCGGGGATTTTCACGACGGCATTCAAAAAACTTGAACTTAGCAGGCCCCTGCGCCGTACCGCGCCGGCCAGGCGCGATAACCTTGCCCGCCGTAGGGCGCGCCTTGCACGCCGTGCAGGGGCGGCGCATCATCCCGGGCGATGGCCCCCGGCGGCTGAGGAGAACCCCATGCACACCAGCGCCCCCGATGCCGCACCCTACCGGCACATCCTGGCCCACACGCCCGACGCGCTGATCTTTGCCGACCCGCAAGGTGTCATCCGCGTGTGGAACCCCGGCGCCGAGGCCGTGTTCGGCTTCAGCGCCGCCGAGGCGCTGGGCCAGAGCCTGGACCTCATCATCCCCGAGCGCCTGCGCCCCGCGCACTGGAAGGGCTTTCACCGCGCCATAGCGCGCGGCACCACCAGCCACGGCGCAGAAGTGCGCACCACGCGCGGCGTGCACAAGGACGGCCGCAAGCTGTATGTGGACATGAGCTTTGGCGTGGTGAAGGACGACGCCGACGCCGTGCTGGGCTCGGTGGCGATGGCGCGGGATGTGACCGAGCGGCATCTGGCCGCCGTGGCTGCACAGCCCCCCAAGACCGGCAGTTGAGAAGCAGCCAGTCGTCCTCGGCCAGCCTTGGAACTTCGATGGTCTTTGTCTCTCAAATGAGATACGATTCACCCAAGGAGTCAGCCCTCATGTCCGCCACCACCTCGATGCTGCACGTCCGCGTGGACGACACCCTCAAGACCCAGGCCACCGAGGCCTTGGGCGCCATGGGCCTCACGGTATCCGACGCCGTGCGCCTGCTGCTGCACCGCGTGGTAGCCGAGCAGGCGCTGCCGCTCGAACTGAAGGTGCCCAATGCCGACACCGTGGCCGCCATGCAGGAGGCGCGCGCCCTGCGGCGCGCCCGCTTCGCCTCCGCCGACGCCCTGCTGGCCGATCTTGACCAAGACGACTGACGCCAAGGCGCGCAAGCGCGCCAAGCCGCCACGCGCCAGCGACTACACCCGTGCCTTCCGGAAGGACTGGCAGCGCCTGACGCATTCCGGCCGCTACGACATGCGGCGGCTGAAGGAGGCCATGCTGCCGCTCATCGCCGCCGACGCGCCGCTGGGCCCCGAATGGCTGGACCACGCGCTCAAGGGCGAGTGGTCGGACCACCGCGAATGCCACATCGGTGGCGACTTCCTGCTGATCTATCGCCTGAGCGAAGCAGACAGCCACATCGTCTTCGTGCGCGCCGGCACGCACGCGGAGCTGTTTCAGTGCTGATGCGCGCCACGGCAGGCACCGCTACGCCGCCAGCAAATCCGCCACCCGCGCCTGCAACCCCTGCGGCGTCACCTGCGCCGCCGGTACCGCTTCGCCCACATTCAACCCCACGCGGTTAAAAATGCCGCGCCGGAACGGGCGCGCCATGGCGCCGCCGTTTTCGATGCGGCTGAAGTACGAGCCCCACAGGTTGGTCAGCGCCATCGGCACCACGGGCACCTTTACGCCATCGGCCTCGGCGCGCTCCAGGATCTTCATCACGCCGCCCTTGAAGGGCTGCAGTGCGCCGTCGCGGGTGATGCCGCCTTCGGGGAAGATGCCCAGCAGGTCGCCCTCGCGCAGCACCTGCGCGGCGGTGTCGAAGGCGCGCTGGTAGGTGGCCGGGTCGTCCTTCTGCGGCGCGATGGGGATGCACTTGGCCAGGCGGAAAATCCAGCCCAGCACCGGCACCTTGAAGATGCGGTGGTCCATGATGAAGCGGACGGGGCGCGGGCTGGCGGCCATCAGCAGCACGGCGTCGACAAAGCTCACGTGGTTGGCCACCAGCACGGCGGGCCCGTCGGCGGGGATGTGCTCGTCGCCCGTTACCCGGTAGCGGTACACCAGTCGCGAAGCCACCCAGGCCACGAAGCGCAGCAGGTATTCAGGCACCAGCATGAAGATGTAGAACGCCACCACGGCGTTGGCCAGGCCGACGACGAGGAAGATCTGCGGAATGCTGAAGCCGGCCTTCAGCAACAGCCCGGCGATGACGCTGCTGGCGATCATGAACAGCGCGTTCAGGATGTTGTTGGCGGCGATGATGCGCGCGCGGTGCGTGGGCGCGCTGCGCAGCTGGATCAGCGCGTACATCGGCACGCTGTACAGGCCCGCGAACAGGCTGAGCAGCAGCAGGTCGGCCATCACGCGCCAGTGCGCGGGCTGGGCCAAGAAGCTGCCCAGCGTGTGCTCCATGCCCGAGGCCAAGCCGCGTGACGCAAAGTACAAATCGACCGCGAACACCGTCATGCCGATGGCGCCCAGCGGCACCAGGCCGATCTCGACATGCCGGTGCGACAGCCGCTCGCACAGCAGCGAGCCGACGCCGATGCCGATGGAGAACACCACCAGCAGCAGCGAGGCCACGTGCTCGTTGCCGTGCAGCAGTTCCTTGGCGAAGGCCGGGAAGTTGGCCAGGAACACCGCGCCGAAAAACCACATCCAGGAGATGCCCAGCATGGAGCGGAACACCACGATGTTGCCGTGCGCCAGCTTCAGGTTGCGCCAGGTTTCGCTGACCGGGTTCCAGTTGATGCGCAGGCCCGGGTCGGTGGCCGGCGCGTGGGGAATGAACTGCGCCGTCATGCGCCCCAGCACCGCCAGCACCACGCAGGCCACGGCCACCGTGGCGTGGCCGATGCCGGGCAGCGCCACCAGCAGCCCACCCACCACGTTGCCCATCAGGATGGCGACGAAGGTGCCCATCTCCACCATGCCGTTGCCTCCGGTCAGTTCGCGCTCGTTCAGCGCCTGCGGCAGGTAGGCGAACTTCACCGGCCCGAACACCGTCGACTGAAAGCCCAGCAGGAAGATGCAGCCCAGCATCACCGGCACGTTCTGCGCCATCAGCCCCCAGGCGGCCAGCAGCGCAATGGCGATCTCGAAATCCTTCAGGCGGCGGATCAGCCACGACTTCTCCAGCTTGTCCGTCAGCTGCCCGCTGGTGGCCGAGAACAGCAGAAACGGCAGGATGAACAGCGCCCCGATCACCAGCCCCGCCATGGCCGGCGGCAGCCAGCCCACGCTGAGCTGGTAGGTCACCATCACGGTGACGGCGAACTTGAACAGGTTGTCGTTGGCTGCGCCCGAGAACTGCGTCCAGAAGAAGGGCGCGAAGCGGCGCTGGCGCAGCAGGGCGAACTGGTTGGGCGCCTCGGGCGCAGGGGCGACCGGTGTGGAAGGCGCGGGCACGGCCGCATCGGGCGCCAGGGCGCCGGTGGTGGTCTGGCTCATGGGAAGAACTTCCTCGAAAGAATGCTTTGGTTCTTGTTGTCAGCGGATTGTGCGGGCTGGCGCGCCGGCTGGCGCCCCCTGCGCGAGAGATTGCAGCGCCCGCACCACAGGCCAGCCCGCCAGCGCCGCCACCAGGTGCTTGGCGCTGTGGCCGCTGATGAGCTGCTGCGTCAGCGCAAAGACCGGCGCGTCAGCCAGCTCCAGCGCCTTGGCCACGGCATAGAACGCGATCACGCCGATGATCGAAAAGCCCAGCGCGCGCGACTGTGGCCGGCGCATGGCCAGCGCCGCCAGCAGCACCAGGCCGCCGCCTTGCAGCACGGCCCAGGGCGTCATGTTGCCGCCCAGCCAGGCAACCAGTGCCGTGGCCGGTGCCGCCACGGCCACCAGCGCGGCCAGCGCCACGCCGGCGCGCGTGCCGATGCGGTCGGCCGCCGCCAGCCCCAGCAGCCCGGCAAAGGCCAGGCTCATGCCCACGCGGTCGATGCACAGGCCGGCGTCGTGCGGGTCGAGGTGATAGCCGGACGAACAGAATGCGGTGGCCATCAGGCCGACGAAGAACAGGACCGCCAGCCCGCGCTGCGCCTTGTCGATGCACCCCACGGGCACGCGGCGCAGCCACCACAACCCCCATGCGCCCATGGCCGCGAAGGGCAAGTTGCTCAGCACGTCCAGCGCGTGCGGCAGGCTCAGCAGCGTGCGCTGGTCGGCAAAGTGGTGGTAGCCGGCGGGCAGCCCGGTGGCCGGCAGCAGCGCGGCCAGCACCGCGAGGGCGGCCACGGCCAGCAGCAAGGCGAGCTCGGCTGGGCGTGACGCGCCGGTGGTATCGACCTGATGGCCCAGCCAGCGGTGGGAGGCGGTGTGCAGACGCATGGTGAACAGGCCCCGTGGGGCGTGGAGTGGATCGGTACGCCACTGTCTGCGGGTTCGGCGATCTCAGCCCCGAATATTGCGCCTCAATACAGCACATTCGACCATTGGTATCGCATTTCGATGCTCTAATGCCTCCACATGAGCACCACCGCCGACCTCGTCACCGTCCTGAAGAAAGAGCTGAAAGCCGCCCAGATGACCTACGCCGATCTGGCGCGGGAGCTGAGCATGGCCGAAAGCAGCGTCAAGCGCATGCTGGCCAAGGGCGACATGCCGCTGTCGCGCATCGATGCGATTTGCCGCGCGCTGAAGCTCGACTTTGCCGAAGTCGCCCAGCGCGTGGCCGACGCGCAGCCGCTGCTGAAAGAGCTGACGGCCGAGCAGGAGCGCGCCGTGGTGGCCGACGAAAAGCTGCTGCTGGTGGCCACCAACGTGTTGAGCCAGTGGACGCTGGAGCAGATGACCGCCGCCTACCGCCTGAGCGAGGCCGAGGTCATCAAGTACCTGGCGCAGCTGGACCGCATCGGCGTGATCGAGCTGAAACCGCTCAACCGCTACCGCCTGAAGGTCGCCAAGACCTTCCGGTGGCGCCCGCACGGCCCGGTGATGCAGTACGTGCGCGAACACGTGGTGCTGGACTACTTCAGCGGCGGCTTCGACGGGCCGGCCGAAGGCCTGCTGCTGGTGCACGGCAGCGTCAGCCGTGCGCTCGCGCCCTCGTTTCTGGAGCGCCTGCAACGCGTGGCGCAGGACTTTGCGCAGCAGCACCAGATGGACCAGAAGCTGAAAGATGCCGACCGCGAGGGCTACACGCTGCTGCTGGGCATGCGCAGCTGGGAATTCGAAGCGTTCACGCGGCTGCGGCGCTGACGCTTCTGTTTTTATAGCTGTTCGCGCTTATCTGGTAAGCGCTAGAGGCCAATTTTGCTTGAAACCTTGTAGGAGCGGGGTTGCCCGCGATAGGGCGCATCCGGCCATGCTGTCGCCCTATCGCGGGCAAGCCCGCTCCTACAAAATTCATAGCTGCTCGCGCTTTCTGGACGAGCGCTAAAAGCCAATCTGGCTTAAAACCCACCCCGCACCTGCGTGACACCTGCCGCGCGGCGCCCGCCCTAGCATGGGCGCATGAACACGCCCCACCCCACCCCCGACACCGAAGGCCGCATCGACTGCGAAGTGCGCGGCCATGTGCTGCTGATCTGCATCAACCGCCCTGCCAAGCGCAATGGCTTCACCGCCAGGATGTTCCGCGAACTGGCCGAGGCCTACACCCGGCTCGACGACGACCCCGCGCTGCGCGTGGGCGTGCTGCACGCGGCGGGTGACCACTTCACCGCCGGGCTCGATCTGCCCTCGGTCGCGCCGCTGATGCAACGCGGCGAACGCGCCGTGCCCGACGGCCTGGTCGACCCCAACGATCTCGGAATGCCGCGCTACCGCCGCCGCAGCAAGCCGATGGTGGCGGCGGTGAAAGGCATCACCTTCACCGTCGGCATCGAGCTGATGCTGGCCGCCGACATCGTGGTGGCCGCCACCGACTGCCGCTTTTCGCAACTGGAAGTCAAGCGCGGCATCATGGCCACCGGCGGCGCCACCCTGCGCATGGCCGAGCGCTCGGGCCTGGGCAACGCCATGCTGCACCTGCTGACCGGCGACGAATTTGGCGCTGCCGAGGCGCTGCGCCTGAACTACGTGCAAAAAGTGGTGGAGCCGGTGCAGGTGCTGCGCGAGGCGCTACAAATAGCCGAGCAAATCGCCGCCCAGGCGCCGCTGGCCGTCGTCGCCACGCGGCTGAACGTGCTGAAGGCGCTGGAAGAAGGCCCGATGGCGGCGATGCGGGAATTCGAGGCAACGCAAAAGCGGCTGGCGAATTCGGACGATGCGGCGGAGGGGGTGCGGTCGTTTGTGGAGAAGCGGGCGGGGAAGTTCACTGGGCGATAAGCTGGACCGACGGGCTCCGGCAAAGCGAAACCCTGAAAGCTGTGTCGTCACCGTCGGATGATGGCTTCGCCCTTTAACCCGCCGAGCTCCTACCGACAGATATCCCTCAAACGTTTGAGAAACTGAGCAAATTCGGAGAGAAAACGCTTGTCATCAGAACTCAATCCTTCGGGGTCGAAATGCATGACGTCATTCCTGATTTCTCTTACACGATCCAGTTTTCTTATGAACTCGACGCGATCAATCTGGACATTCAATTTTTTCCAATTTTCCTCGAATCCCAGGAGCCTCACGTACTCACCAAAAGTCAAATCACTTGGAGTATTGATTTTTCTTGTGGAATCATTTTCATCTCGAACAGCCTGCAAATCCTTGTTGGTGAATTTTCCATGAATTAGATGTCGAACACCATTTTCAATCTCTCCGACCAACAAAAATGGCTCCGCCATAGCCTTAAATTGAGCACTCAGATCGGAGGCAGTAAGGACGCCGCCAATTGTCTTATCGAATCTCTGAATAAGAACATAATCGTAATTAGAAATCACCTGCACAGCATCTAGCAACGAAACATCATCAGACACGATCTGCGCATTTTCCATGAAATCTTTGCACTGGACGCACGGCTTTCCCAATGCCAACTTTGATCCTATAGTTTTCCAGCTGACAACCCCTTTTACTTCGCGCTGACTAGTCATCACCGGCAATTGGGAAAAATCGTTGGTAAGCATTAATGTAATAGCCCGATCGAGATTATCAGTAGGCTTAACAAAAACAACCTCTTTGTTAGCCGCATCGAGCCTTCCAAGTCGAAAAGTTGGATCCAGCACTACCTCATCAGGGCTGCTATTAGATCTCCTCTTAAATGTGACAGCGCCATCGATCCAAGTGGATTCGAAGTTGGGCTCGGTCAATAAATCATATTCGCTCAGCGCCTTATTAATTGTCGTAACCACACGATACCCCCTGCGCTCTGAATTAAACCAAGAAAGCAGGGTTCGCACAGTCTCTGTCGGGCCTGCGACACCTTTTTTTAATTGCTCCGAAATTATCGCAAGACGGTCAGAAGGGTTATTGGGAGTTGCCTGATTAGTCATAGAAAAAACATTCGAATCTAAAATAATTTGACTTTCAAAGATAGAAGCATCGTGCATCTTCTATCGTATCGACGGTTGGCTTCATTGCGCACCCACAAACACCGTCAACACCCCCGTATACCCATACAACTGATGCCGCGCGATCTCGCCGCCGGCGAAGAAGCCGACCAGGGGCACGTCGCCCAGCGCGTGGCGCACGGTTTGCAGCTCGGCGTTGGGGCCGCCGAAGTGCGCGCCGCCGCGGCCGGCGCAGCTGATGTAGATCGCGCCACGGATGCGGCGCGCGGGGTGGGGGGCTGATGCTTCGTGCGGCGCGGCCAGCGCGGCGGCCGTGGTTTGGGTGACTTCCTCGGGCTCCAGCTCTTCGCGGATTTCGGCGCAGATGCGCATCAGGTCGGCCCGCGCGGCTTGGCGGTCGCGCTGGCAGAAGGCGGCGCGCTGGCCGACCCGCGGGTGCTCGGCAATGGCCACGCCGCGCCGGCCGGGGTCGACGCCGATGATGTGGCGCACGAGCACGTCGGCGCCGAAGTTGCCAGTGCGCCTCACGCCCTGGTCGCCGGGGCTGGAGAGGCCCACCAGCGTGCGGCGCACCACGTCGAGCGCGGCGCGCGGCTCTTGCAGGCTGACCTGCAGGTCGTCGAGCATCAAATCGAGCGCCGGCTCGCCATCGAGCGTGAGCAGCACGTTGCCGTCGGCGGCGGTGACGGCGCGCTCGGGCGCGATGGGCTGCGCGCCCTGGGTGACGCGCGACACCAGCGCCACGCCCTCGCCGAAGGCCACGCCCGACAGCCCGCCGCTGAACACGCCGCCCGCCGCGCCCTGCCCCGGCGCGTTGCCCCGGCCGCTGGCGGCGAACTGCACCACGTCGCCGCGGCTGGCGGCCAGACCGCCGAACAGGTAGCCGGTGGTGGTGCGCTGGGCCATCTCGGCGATCAGCTCGGCCACGTCGGGCGTCTGCGCGTCGGCGTGGATGAGGGCGGTGTGGGGGGTGAAGCCGGTGCCGCTGCTGAGTGGCGCGACGCCGGAGAACACGCGGTACTGGTCCACCGGCAGCTCGCACAGCATCACGCTGAGGGCGGGTTCGTCGATGTATTCGGCGTTGTTGGCGCACACGCCGATGCCGACGGTGCCAGCCCAGTCGGCCACCTGGGGCAGCTCGGCCTGCAGGTGGTCGAGGATGGCGCGTGCTTCGGCTGCGTAGTGGTCGGTGATGTAGAGCAGGCCGAGCGTGGGCGCGCTGGCGTGGTCCGGCAGCGCCATCTGCGCGCGCAGTTGCGCCAGCACCAGCCCGCAGGCCATGGGCCATTGCGGGTGGGTGGCGTGGCCGGTGGGGAAGAGGGTCATGACAGGTCGATCGTCAACGGTTGCCGCGCGGCGTTGGGGGAGCGGGCTGGCCCGCGATGGGGCGGTGGTGCGAAAGGAGGCGCTGCATCGCGGCCAAGGCCGTTGCCATCGGGCGTGTGGGTGATGGGGGTTTCCGTGGGGCGAGTCACGCTGTCGGCCCTCACCCCTGCCCTCTCCCAGAGGGAGAGGGGGTTTTCTTTGCGATGGTCGGCGCCGTCATGATTGGCGAGCCATCGACCCAAGCGTGATACGGCGCACACAGCACGGCGCTGTGGGAGCGGGCTTGCCCGCGATGGGGCGGCCGTGCGGGTGGGTGCGCTGCATCGCGGGCAAGCCCGCTCCCACAATTCTGAGAGGTGATCGCGGCGGGGCAAGGCAGCGCGCGGTCAGCGCCCGAACTTGAAGGGCGGGGGCAGCGGCCAGCCGGCGGCGGCGGGCTTGGCGGGCGCGGGCTTGGCGGCGGGCTTCTTGCGTGCCGCGGTTTTCTTGGCGGCAGCTTTCTTGGCCGGGGCCTTGCGTGCGGCGGGGGCGCTGGCCTTCTTGGCGGCCTTCTTCGCCGGGCGCTTGGCGGCGGCTTTCTTTTGAGTGCCTTTTCGGGCTGTAGCGCCCGCCCCTTCTGCGCTGTCAGCCATTGAATTTGAAGCGCTCTGCGCCGTGGTGGCGGGGGGCGTGGCGTCGCGCATGGCATTGGCGGCGATCTGCTGGAACTGCTGCGTCAGCGCGCCCCACCACTGCATGGGGTCGGCCAGGCCGGCGGTGGCTGGCGCGGGCGCGGCGGCGGGCGGCGGGCGCTTGCGGGTGGGCGCGGTCTTGGGGGCGGGGGCCGGGGGTTCGGGCTCGGGCGTGGCCTCGGACTCCGGTTCGGGCTCGGCCATCGGCGCGGGGGCCGCGGCGGCCTGCGGCGCGGGCGCAGCGGTGAAGGGCCAGTGTTCGGCCGTGGCGGCGGCAGCGGCAGCCTGCGGTGCGGCGGCGCGCGTGCCCTGCGTGGGCAGGGTGAAGGCCTTGGCGACCTCGGCCATGCTGAGGTTCATGCCGGCCAGCGTGGCCAGGGTCATCTTCTGCACTTCGAGCGCCTGGATGGTGGCCTTGAGCGCGGTGCCGTTCTGCTCCAGCCAGAACAGCACGGCCTTCAGCTCCTGGATGCGCTTGTCGAGTTCGTCGGTGCTGACGGTGGGTGCCACCCAGTTGTGCAGCCCGCCCACCGGGCCGGCCGCGCCCTTGCCGCTGGCGGCCAGGTTCTGCAGAAAGTCGAAGCCGGGGATGAACTTGCCGAAGTCGAACGCGGAAGAGTCGCTCATGAGAAGGCTCCTGGGTTGGCCGGACGTGGCGCCAGCTTACCGCAAGCAGGCGACGCGCGATGCCTGGGCGGCGCAGCCCCCATGCGCACGGGCGGCGTGCCAGGCCACGGCCCGGCGCGCCGCCCGCCTGTGCTTCATGGCCTGCGCCCCGAGCGGGGCGCGTGGGTCAGCGCAGGCCGTCCAGGTAGCGCTGGATGAGCTGCGTGTACTGCTCGGGCGTCAGCGTAGTGCGCATGAACACCACGCAGCGCTCGCGCGCCTGCATGTGGTCCAGCTCGGCCTGCGACACCTGGCGCATCAGATCACCCGTGGGCTGGCCCGACAGCATGGCCGCGCGCAGCTGGCCGCGCAGCGCCAGGATGTTCTTCTGCCCGGCGATGCGCTTGGGCATGTTGGCCTCGCGGTAGGCGGTGATGGCCTTGATCTGCTCGGGCGTGAGCTTCAGGTCGGCCTCGTAGCGCATGGTCAGCGGCATCAGCTCGGCGATGGGCAGTGCCGCATCGCCCGGCACGGACTTGCCCAGGGCCGCGGCCGGCAGCGCTGGCACGGCAGCTGCGGCGGGCGCCGCGGATTTGGCCGGGGGCGCGGTCTGCGCGCAGCCGGCCAGCAGCAGGGCCGCGACCACGGCAGAAAGAGAAAGTGGGTGCATGGTTTTCATGGTGTTGAGCTCCGTCCGGGGGTTCATACGAACTCGCTTTCAAGAATGACAAATGACGAATGACTTCGCTGCGCTTCGATGACAAAGGGGTTGTTCGTCATCTGTCATGCGGCGGTAGCCGCGGTCATTTGTCATGGCTTGGAGGCATCAATGCTTGCCGTGCTGCATGGCCGCAGGGGCGGCGTTGCCGGCGCCCAGCGCGGTGACGGGGGCCTTCACCTCGTGCGTGAAGCGCTTCTTGCTGGCGATTTCCTCGAAGGTCAGCGTCACGGGCACGGTCTCGCCGCCCTTGATCTGCTGCTTCAGGTCCATCAGCATCACGTGGTAGCCGCCGGGCTTGAGGCTCATGGTGCGGCCCTTGGCGATCTCCAGCCCGCCGGGGATTTCGCGCATCTTCATCACGTCGCCCTCCATCACCATCTCGTGGATCTCGACCACGCCGGCCACGGGCGACTGGCCGGCGACGAGCTTGACGTCCTGCGCGGCGTCGATGTGCATGAACAGGCCGGTGGCCTTCTGCTGCGGCACGGTGGCGCGCACCCACGGGTCGGAGACGGTGACCTGCGCGTGCGCGGCGGCGGCCAGGGCGAGGGCGGCGAGGGTGAAAGCCATGCGTTTCATGATTGAACTCCTTGAAAAGAATCGAGCGAAGAAAGAGAAAGGGGAACGAGGTGCCGCGCCGCTTCAGTCGTGCGGCAGCAGCAGGGCGATGTCGTGCGCGTAGTCCTGCGCGGTCTGCTCGTGCCGCAGCGCCAGGCGCAGGCGGCCCTGCACATCGAAGATGTAGGACAGCGCGGTGTGGTCCATGGTGTAGCTGCTGCCGGTGGGCACCTGCTTGTAGTACACCTTGAACTCGGCGGCGGTCTGCTTCAGCCGTTCGGCATCGCCGCGCAGGGCGACGAAGCTGGGGTCGAAGGCGGCCATGTACTCGCGCAGGATCTCGGGCGTGTCGCGCTCAGGATCGACGGTGACGAAGATCACCTGCAGCTGGTCGCCGTCGGGGCCGAGCAGGCGCTTCGTTTCCACCGCGCGGGTCAGCGCGGTGGGGCACACGTCGGGGCACTGCACGAAGCCGAAGTACAGCAGCACCAGCTTGCCGCGGTAGTCGGCCAGCGTGCGCTCCTGGCCGTCCACGTCGGTCAGGCGGAAGTCGCGGCCGTAGGGGGCGCCGGTGATGTCGATGCCGCGAAAGCTGGGCTGCTGGCCGGTGGCCTGGCCCAGTTGGTCGCAGGCCGAGAGCGCCGCGCCGCCGAGTGCGGCCAGCGCCACACCCGAAAGGCGCGCCAGCGCGGTACGGCGCGGCGGGTTGAGAACCTTGGATGGGGGCATGCTGCCCTCCTGCAAATGCTGAATGAAATGAGGCGCCAGCGCTTGTTCATCAAGCGCGGACAGCTACAAAAACAATAGCGATCAGGAGGGCAGCGGTGGCGCGCGCGCCTGCCACGGCAGGGCCGCGGCCAGCGGCAGCGGGCGAAGATCGACGGTGGCCCAGGCCAGCGCCGGCACCTGCGGCGGCTGCGGCGCCACGAACGGCGCCGGCGGCGGGGCCGAGGCGACGAGGCACAGCGCGCAGTCGAGGTGGGCGCTACCCAGTTCCACCGCGCCGTCGTCAGTGTGCACCACGGCCTTGATCTGGCCGGCGGCGCCGCAGACGAGTTCGATGGTCTGCGGATTCACCAGCGGCGATGCCGCCGCCACACCCAGGGCAAGCGCGAACCACGCCAGCACGAGGCGGGCGAGGTAAGGGGCGCGGCGCAGGGCTTCCATCGGCGGTTGATTATGGGGCAGGCGGCGCGCGGTCGGTTGCGCGACATCAAGCGGACTGCGTGCGCGCTAAGCTGCGCGGCGCGCGATCGCCCTGGCGGCACGCAGGCCCCACACCCACCCTCATCATTTTTCGGAGACACCCATGCTCAAGCTCTGCGGCTTCTCGGCCAGCAACTACTACAACAAGGTCAAGCTCGCGCTGCTGGAAAAAGGCGTGCCCTTCGAGGAAGTGACGGCCTGGGTGGGCGAAACCGACCTGGCCGCCAGCCCGCTGGGCAAGGTGCCCTACGCCATCACCGACGAGGGGCCGATGAGCGAGTCGACCGTGATCCTCGAATACGTGGAAGACCGCTACCCCGAAAAGCCGCTGATGCCCGCCAGCCCCTACCAGGCCGCCAAGGTGCGCGAGCTGCTGCGCTACATCGAGCTGCACCTGGAGCTGGTGGCGCGCAACCTGTACCCCGAGGCCTTCTTCGGCGGCAAGGTGAGCGACGCGGCCAAGGAGAAGATTCGCCCGCAGCTGGAAAAGAACATCGCCGCCTTCGGCCAACTGGCCAAGTTCAGCCCCTACATCGCCGGCAGCGACTTCACCCTGGCCGACTGTGCCGCCGCCGTGCACCTGCCGCTGGTCAGCAGCGCCACCAGGATCATCTACGGCCAGGACCTGCTGGCCGACCTGCCGGCAAAGGACTACCTGAAGCGCCTGGGCGAGCGGCCCAGCGTGCAGCAGGTGAACGCCGATCGCAAGGCCAATACAGAGGCGCTGATGGCGCGGACGAAGGGCTGACCTTCATCCGATACAAGGGAGTATGTGTTGTCAGCGCCCGTCTATCGGGCGCTAGAGGCAGTCTATCATGGGAGTATCCATGATGCCACGCTTCAATACTTCGGCGCCCGCCGCTCGCGCAGGCTGGCCACGCCTTCCTGCACATCCGGCCCGGCGAAGCCCATGAATTCGAGCGCCAGCGAGGTGTCGAAACTCGGCCCCGCCTGGCGGTACCAGTTGTTGAGCGAGTACTTGGTCCAGCGGATGGCGGTGGTGCTGCCGGCGGCCAGCTTGTCGGCCACTTCGTAGGCTTTGTCGAGCAACTGGTCGTCTTCGACCGCCAGCGACACCAGGCCGATGCGCTCGGCCTCTTCGCCGGTCACGGTCTCGCACAGCATCAGGTAGTACTTGGCCTTGGCCATGCCGCACAGCAGCGGCCAGCAGATGGCGGCGTGGTCGCCCGCGGCCACGCCCAGGCGCGTGTGGCCGTCGACGATCTTCGCGCTCTTGGCCGCGATGGAGATGTCGGCCAGCAGGCCCGCCACCAACCCCGCACCCACGGCCGGGCCGTGCATGGCGCTGACGATCGGCTTGTCGCAGTTGATGACGTTGTAGACCAGGTCGCGCGCTTCCTTCCACACGCGCGTGCGCACTTCGAAGTCGGCCGCCATGTCCTGCACCAGCGCCAGGTCGCCCCCGCCCGAGAAGCCCATGCCCTCGCCGCGCAGCACCACGGCGCGCACGGTGTCGTCCTTGTCGATGTCGCGCCAGATTTCGGACAGTTCCCAGTGGCCGTCGTGCGCGGCGGTGGGCAGCTTGCCGTTCTTGGCCTTCATCTGCAGATCGAGCACGGCGTTGTTGGCACCGCGGCGGGTGATGTTGAACGTCTGATAGCGGCTGTAGTCGACGGCGGGTGCGGTCATGGAAGCGTCTCCTCGTGTGTCAAGATGATCTGATCGTAAGCCCTGCCACGCCCGCCATGCCCCTTGCCATCCTGCACCGCGACGGCGCGGTCAGCGTCGTCACGCTGAACCGCCCCGAGCGGCTGAACGCCATCGGCCTGCCGCTGCTGACCGACCTGCACGCCGCGCTGCAGGCGGCGCAGCAGGATGTCGACACGCGCGCCATCGTGCTCACCGGTGCCGGCCGCGCCTTCTGCGTCGGGGCCGACCTGAAGGACGGCGCCGGCGAAGGCACCGCCGCCGACCTGGGCGCGCGCATGGCCGATGCGTTCCAGCGCATCACCCGCGCCATCGTGGGCGGGCCCAAGCTGGTCGTCGGCGCGGTGCACGGCTATGCGGTGGGCGGCGGGCTGGAATGGCTGTTGAACTGCGACCTGGTGGTGGCGGCCGACGACCTCGTCGCCTTCTTCCCCGAGATGCAGCTGGGCCACTTCGTGACCGGCGGCGTGACGCACCTGCTGCCGCAGGCGCTGGGCCACCAGCGCACCATGGAACTGCTGGTGCTGGGCGAACGGTTGTCGGCCGAGCGCCTGCACGCGCTGGGCCTGGTGAACCGCGTGCTGCCGCGCGATGAGATGCTGGACACCGCGATGGCGCTGGCGCGCAGCGTGGCCGAGCGCTCGCCGCTGGCCACGGGCCTGCTCAAGCAGGCGCTCATCGGCGGTTCGGCCGCGCTGGCCGCGGCGCTGCAAGCCGAGCAGGCAGCGGCCACGCGCTGTTTCGACGATCCCGACACGGCGCAGCGCATTGCCGCCCTGTCGAAGCCAGGCGCCGCGTCATGAGCTACACGCTGCACCACTGCGTCGATGCGCGCTCGTTCCGCACGCTGTGGATGCTGGAGGAGCTGGGCCTTCGCTATGAGCTGCGCATGCTGCCGTTTCCGCCGCGCGCGCTGGCCAAGGATTACCTGGCGCTGAACCCGCTGGGCACCGTGCCGCTGCTGACGGCAGATGACGGCGTGCGCCTGACCGAATCGGCCGCCACCTGCCAGTACCTGGCCGCGCGCCACAGCCCCGGCGGGCTGGACGTGGCCGCGCACGAACCCGATCACGCCGCCTACCTGAACTGGCTGCACATGAGCGACGCCACGCTGACCTTTCCGCAGACGCTGGTGCTGCGCTACGCGCGCTTCGAGCCGCCCGAGCGCCAGCAACCACAGGTGGCGCACGACTACGCGCGCTGGTTCCTCGGCCGCCTGCGTGCGCTGGAGGCCGCGCTGGCCGATGGGCGCCCCCACCTGTGCGCCGGTCGCTTCACCGCCGCCGACGTGGCGGTGGGCTATGCGGTGATGCTGGCCAGCTTCATCGACCTGCCGCAGCCGCTGCCGGGCAGCGTGGCGGCCTACTGGCAGCAGCTGACGCAGCGCCCCGCCTATGCCCGCGCACAGGCGGCGCAGCACGCGGCGGCGCTGGCGCAGGGCGTGTCGCCCCGGCCCTCGCCGCTGGGCTGAGCCGCGCGCCCCAGCCGCGCTATCCTGCCGCCATGAAAGCCCTGTTCCACCTCGCCTACCACGTCACCGATCTCGACGCCGCGCGCGCCTTCTACGGCGGCGTGCTGGGCTGCCGCGAGGGGCGCAGCACCGACACCTGGGTCGATTTCGACTTCTTCGGCCACCAGATTTCGCTGCATCTCGGTGAGCCGTTCAAGACCACCGACACCGGCCATGTCGGCGAGCACCTGGTGCCGATGCCGCACCTGGGCCTGATCCTGCAGCGTGCCGACTGGCAGGCCATGGCCGACCGGCTGCAGGCGGCCGGCACGGCCTTCGTGATCGAGCCGCAGCTGCGCTTTGCCGGCCAGCCGGGCGAGCAGTGGACGATGTTCTTCCGCGACCCGTTCGGCAACCCGATCGAGATCAAGGGCTTCGAAGATCTGGCCTCGGTCTACGCCGCCTGAGCCCTGTGGGAGCGGGCTTGCCCGCGACAGGACGCCTCACCCCCAGTTGACGCCGCATCGCGGGCAAGCCCGCTCCCACAGGCGCAGTGGCAGGCCGCGGCCGCACAATGGCCGCTGCCAGCCCGGTCGCCGGCTCTTGAACCATGATCACCACCTTCGGCTCCGCCACCATCCTGCTGCTGCTCATCACCGACCCGCTGGGCAACATCCCCATCTTCGCCAACGCGCTGAAGCCGGTGCCGGTGCAGCGGCGCTGGCGCGTGATCCTGCGCGAGGTGCTCATCGCCTTTGCACTGCTGCTGGCCTTCATGTTCCTGGGCGACGGCTTTCTGCGCCTGATGAACCTGTCGCCGCTGTCGCTGCAGATGGCGGGCGGCGTGGTGCTGTTCCTGATCGCGCTGCGCATGGTGTTTCCGCCGCCGCCATTGCCGGCCGACGCGCCGGTGAGCGAACCGCTGATCGTGCCGCTGGCCGTGCCCGCGCTGGCCGGGCCTTCGGCGCTGGCCACGGTGATGCTGCTGGTCAGCCAGGCACCCGAGCGCCGCTGGGAATGGGTGGCGGCGCTCTGCGTGACCATGGCCGTGTGCGCCGTGGTGCTGCTGCTGGCCGAGCGCCTGCAGCGCGTGGTGGGCCTGCGCGTGCTGCTGGCCTTCGAGCGGCTGATGGGCCTGATCCTGGTGGCGCTGTCGGTCGAGATGCTGCTGCGCGCGGTGCGCGAGCTGGCGCGGCAACTGGCCTCGGCCTGAGCCTTCACCGCGCCGGCCGCGCGTGGAACACCAGCACCAGCCCCGCCACCACCAGCCCCAGGCCCAGCAGCGCCAGCGGCGCCATGCGGTTGCCCAGCAGCCACCAGTCGAGCAGCGCCGTGCCGCCCGGCACCAGGTAGAACAGGCTGGTGACGTTGACCAGGTTGCCGGCGCGCAGCAGGCGGTACAGCAGCACCGTGGCGCCGACCGAGATCACCGCGCCCAGCCACAGCACCGACAGCGCGAGCATCGGGTGCGGATCGAAGCGCGGCGCCTGCGTGGGCAGCAGCGCCACGCACAGCGCCAGCGCCACGGCGCACTGCAGCGGCAGCACGCGCGTGGGCGGCTGGGCGATGCGCTTCTGCGCCATGGTGCCGAGCGTGATGCAGCCCAGCGCCGCCAGCGCCCAGGCCACGCCGGCCACCGACACGCGGGCGCGCAGCAGGCTGTCGAGCACCACCAGCACCAGGCCGATCAGCGCCAAGGCGAGCCCCAGCCAGCGCAGCGCGGGCGCGCGCCGCTCCTGAAGCAATAGCGTGGCGATCGGCTGCACGCCCAGGATGGTGGCCAGCGCACCGGGCGTCAGGCCCTGGTCCAGCGCCAGGAAGTAGGTACATGAGTAGCCGCCAACCAGCAGCAGGCCGGTGCCCGCCACCTGCGCGCGCGTGCCCGGCGCGGGCAGCCACGCGCGCTCGCGCCAGCCGAGCAGCGACAGAAACGCCAGCGCCACGCCGAAGCGCAGCGCCAGCAGGACGAAGGGCGAGGCGTGGTCCAGGCCCCAGCGGGAGAAGATGGCGCCGCTGCTCCACAGCAGCACGAACAGCGCCGTCGGCCATGCGTTCATGAGAGATCACCTTGGAGGCTATCCGCCTCTGAAAAACCCGAAGAAAAGCACCGCGCGCAGCAGCGCAGTGCCGACCGTGAAAGGATCGGGCGAAGGACGTCAGCCGTTCGCCCGTGCGCCCGGCGGAGGGGCGGCCACGGCAGGCGGGCTCAGGTGATGGAAGGACATGCGCCGCATCATCAAAGCGCCGCGCCAGCGCGTCGATAACCCCTGCCGACGCAGCCTGCCGGCCGCGCACTACGATGGTTCCTCACCCACACAGGAGACAAGCCATGGACGACCACATCTACAAGCACATCCACCTCACCGGCTCATCGACCGAAAGCATGGAGCAGGCCGTTCGCGCCGCGCTGGCCAAGGCCAAGGATTCGGTGCGCAACATCAACTGGTTCAAGGTGATCGAGACGCGCGGCCACGTGGTCGACGGCGAGGTCGGCCACTGGCAAGTGACGATCGAGGTGGGGTTCAGGCTCGACTGAGTCGACGCCTACCAAAAAGCTATTTTTTATATAGCTGCTCGCGCTTGGTGGACGGGCGCTAGCGCCCGAATTGACTCACATTCTGCTCGATGGCGCCGAACACCGATTCGCCGTCCTTGCCCTTCATCTCGATGCGCACGGTGTCGCCGAAGCGCATGTAGTCGGTCTTGGGCGCGCCGTCCTGGATCGTCTCCATGGCGCGCTTTTCGGCGATGCAGCCGTAGCCCTTGGGCCATTCGCGGCGGCCATCCTTCTCGACGCCCGGGTTGCTGACGGTGCCGCTGCCGATGATGCTGCCGGCGCGCAGGCGCCGCGTGCGCGCGGCGTGGGCGATGAGCTGGCCGAAGTGAAAGCGCATGTCGGGCCCGGCATCGCAGCGGCCGACCTTGCGGCCGTTCCAGTCGATCTGCATCGTCAGGTGCACGCGGCCCTCGATCCAGGCCTCGCCCAGCTCGTCGGGCGTGACGGCCACGGGCCCGAACGCGGTGGACGGCTTGCCGTGGAAGAAGCCGAAGCCCTTGGCGAGTTCGTCCGGGATCAGGTGGCGCAGGCTGACGTCGTTGACCAGCATGAGAAGGCGGATGGCGTCCAGCCCCTGCTCGGGTGTGGCGGCCATGGGCACGTCGCCGGTGATCACGGCCAGTTCGGCCTCGAAGTCGATGCCGAAGTCCTCGCTGGCGACGCGGATGGCGTCGTGCGCACCCAGGAAATCGTCGCTTCCCCCCTGGTACATCAGCGGATCGGTGAAGTAGCTCTCGGGCAACTCGGCACCGCGCGCGGCGCGCACCAGCTCGACGTGGTTCAGGTAGGCCGAGCCATCGGCCCACTGGTAGGCGCGCGGCAGCGGCGCCATGCACAGCGTGGGGTCGAACGGGAAGGCGTGGCGCGCCTTGCCGTGATTCAGTGTGTCGTACAGGTCCTGCAGCTGGGGCGAGATGAAGTTCCAGTCGTCCAGCGCCTGCTGCAGGCGGTTGGCGATGCCGGTCGCATAATGGGCCGTCGTCAGGTCGCGCGAGACGACCACCAGTTGCCCGTCGCGCGAGCCGTCTTTGTAGGTTGCCAGTTTCATGGATGCAGAGGCTGAGATTCGTTGCGCTGGCCCGCGCGGGGAGCGGGCCATTCTAGGCCAGCGCCCCCGGCGCGCCGTGCCATGAGCCGGCGCCCGCCCGCCTGGCGCCGACCGCCGCTGATGCTGGTCGGTGCGGTGGCACTGGGGCATGCGCTGCTGCTGCGCCCAACACCACCCCCAACGTTTGCGCCGGCCGTGGCCCAGGCCGCAAAACCCGCGCCGGTGCTGGTGCGCACGGTGCACGCACCCCCGGCGACAGCCCCGGCGCCCGCGCTGGTCGAAGCCACTGCACCGCCGCCGGTGGTCGTTCCACCGAAAGCCGTTCGCCCGGTGCGTGCCCTGAAGCCGGCGCCGCGCCCGACCACCACGCCGCGCGCGGCCCAGACCGTGGCGGCAGCGCAGACCGCCCCGCCCAGCCCCGCGGCCGATGAACTGCCCGCCACGCCCACGCTGGTCGCGGCGGCCGAGGCACCAGCGCGCACCGCCAGCGCCGCACCACCTGCGTCCGCGCCCAGCCCCAGCGCCCCCGCACAGTTGCCGCCTTCGGCCACGCTGGATTACCAGGTGAGCGGCACCGCGCGCGGCATCGCCTTCCAGGCCGAAGCCCAGCTTGTCTGGCAGCGCAGCGCCAGCCGCTACCAGGCCGAATGGACAGTGCGCATGCCCCTGCTGGGCCAGCGCACGCAGCGCAGCGAAGGCGCGGTGAGCGACGCCGGCCTGGCGCCCGAGCGCTATGCCGAGCGCGCCCGCAGCGAGCGCGCCGCGCATTTCGACCCGGCCGGCGGGCGCATCCGCTTTTCGGCCAACACGCCCGACGCCGCCTGGCAGGCCGGCGCGCAGGACCGGCTGAGCGTGTCGCTGCAACTCGGCGGCCTGCTGGCTGCGGCGCCCAAACGCTACCCGCCCGGCAGCAGCATCACGCTGCACACAGCCGGCGTGCGCGATGCCGAACCCTGGACCTGGGACGTGCAGGCCGACGAGACCCTGCACATCGACGGCCACGCGCTGCCCACCGCGCGGCTGGTGCGCCACCCGCGCAAGGACTACGACACCCGCGTGGAACTGTGGCTGGCGCGCACGCTCGATTACCTGCCGGCGCGCCTGCGCATCACGCAGGCCAACGGCGATGTGGCCGATCAGCAACTGAAATCGCTGCCCGAAGGGCGCTGAGGCAGGCTGCAACGCCCCGGAAACGGGCTTTTTGCACGTCAGCCTCAGGCTGACGGGTTGTCAGGGACAACACGTACACCTTGAAAGCCCCCCATGCGTTCTCATATACAGGGTGGAACCAATTTCTTACCCCCCCTGAAAGGCTCAATGCACTGATGAATACGCTCTACGACTCCGACACCTTCGCGGTGGTCCACCTGCTGCCGGATTCCCATGTGGGGACCGACATGGCAGAAGGCCAGCCCGTGCTGGCGCGCCACGGATTCGAGATCGTGGACAAGCGCTCGGGCAAAGAGGTCTACCTGGACGGCCTGTGGGCCGAACTGTTCCAGCAGCGCATCGCCGCCTGGCAAGAGAACACGCCCACCCAGGAAGAAGTGGAAGACACGCTGGAAGGCTACGCCGAACTGGCACAGAACCCGGTGGTGGTGCACTGACCCCGCCCTGCACCCGACGAAAAAGGCCCGCGCTGCACGCCGGGCCTTTTCTTTTTGCTTCTTTATTGATAGCTGCTGGCGCAGATGGGACGGGCGCTCAAGCCCGATTCGGCACTGAATCCAGCCGCCGTTCCCAGCACCGGAACACCGGCTCGGCCAGCAGCAGCACCGCCACCAGCCGGCAGACCTGAAACGCCGTCACCACCGGCACGCCCAGCTGCAGCACCTTGGCGGTGATCGCCATCTCGGTGATGCCGCCGGGCGAGGTGGCCAGCATCAGCGTGACCGGGTGGATGCCGGTGGCCCAGGCCAGCGCCCATGCGAACAGCGCGCAGGCCACGATCATGCCCACGGTGCCCAGCGCCGCCGCCCCCAGCCAGCGCGGCGCCGCGCGCAGGAACTGGCGCGAAAAGCGCACGCCCAGACTGATGCCGATGACCAGCTGCGCCGCGTTGGTCAGCGCCGTCGGCACGGCCGACAGGTGCAGCCCCGCCATCGTCGGCGCCATGGCGGCCAGCAGCGCGCCGATGAACCACGGGTTGGCGCGCCCCGTCAGGCGCATCGCCATGGCGCCCAGGCCGGTGACCAGCAGCAGCCACAGCAGGCCAGGCCATTCGGCCGCGCGCGCCGTGGGCGGGGTCATGTCCAGCGCCTGCAGGCCCCAGTGCTGCTTGGCCCACTGCATGGCAAAAGGAATGCTGAGCACCACCACCGCCATGCGCACGCTGTGCGCGGCGGCCACCAGATCGGTGCGGGCGCCGGCGCGCTCGGCCAGCAGCGTCATCTCCGACGCACCGCCGATGGCGCCGGCGAAGTAAGTGGTCGCCCGCCGCTCGGCCGGCGCCAGATGGGCCAGCTGGCCGCGCAGCGCCCGGTCCAGCCAGGTGCCGAAACCCAGCCCCAGCGCCAGCGCCCAGGCCACGCCCAGCGCCACGGCCCACCACAGGCTGGCCACCAGCCGCGTCACCTCTGGCGTGAAATACAGGCCCAGCGCAGCGCCGATGGTCCACTGACCGGCATTGCGCAAGGCGTTGGCGCTGTAGGTGGGCAGGCCGGCCATGCTGGCCCCGGCGGTGGCCAGCAGCGGGCCGATCATCCACGGGATGGGCGTGCCCAGCGCGACGCACGCCCGCGCGGCCAGCCAGGCCAGCAGCAGCGTCAGCGCGGTGCGCCACAACAGGTGAACGGAAGCGGAAACTGCGGGCATGGGGCGTTGGGCGAGCGCGTAGTATGGCGCGATGCGCCGCCCCCTTTTGCCCGCCGCCGCACTGAGCCTGGCCCTGCTGGGCGCGGCCGGCTGTGCCACGCCCGCCCCGCTGGGCGCCGACGGGCAGGCGCGCCTGGCCACCCTGCTGCCGGCCGATGTGCTGCTGCTGGGCGAGCAGCACGACGCGCCCGCGCACCAGCAGTTGCAGCGCCAGACGGTGCAATGGCTGGCCGCGCGCGGCGCACTGGCCGCGCTGGCGCTGGAGATGGCCGAGCAGGGCCGCAGCACCGCCGGCCTGCCGCGCCACGCCAGCGAGTCGCAGGTGCAGCGCGCCCTGGCCTGGCGCGATGCCGGCTGGCCGTGGCAGACCTACCGCCCGGTGGTGATGGCCGCGGTACGCGCCGGCGTGCCGGTGCTGGGCGCCAACCTGCCCGCCGCGCGCCAGCGCGAGGCGATGCGCGACGCCGCGCTGGACGCCCGCCTGCCGCCCGCCGCGCTGGCCGAGCAGCAGCAGCGCATGCGCGACGGCCACTGCGGCCTGCTGCCCGAATCGCAGATCGGGCCCATGACGCGGGTGCAGATCGCGCGCGACATCGCCATGGCCGACACCGTGCGCGCCGCGCGGCAACCCGGCCGCACGGTACTGCTGGTGGCCGGCAACGGGCACGTGCACCGCGCGCTGGGCGTGCCGCTGCACCTGCCGCCGGATTTGACGACCAAAGTGCTGTCAGCGCAGTCTGGGCAAGCGCAGGCAGCTATTGATTCAGAAGTAACCGACACCCTGCCGGCACACACCAGCGGCGCCGACCTGCTGTGGCCCACGCCGCCCGTGCCGCCGCGCGACTACTGCGCCGAACTCAGGCGCGCCACGCGCCAGCCCTGAGGGCCTGTCTGCGATCTCGCCACGGGCCGTGCGGGCGCGGGCCATCGATGTGCAGGCAGGGCGGCGCCACCGTCCATGCTGTGGGAGCGGCCTTGGCCGCGATGAGGCGCTGCCTGGGGTGGGTGCGCTGCATCGCGGGCAAGCCCGCTCCCACAAAGCACGCTGCAATCGAAGTCGGCGCCGCGCCGACGAGTTGGCCAGGGAGAACAAATACTCCCCCATATACACTTCGCTAGCGCCCGAATAAAGGGCGCTGGACACGCATACTCCCCATAACGCCAACAGCGGACGGGCCCGCAGCACGAAACCCATCGCCCGGTCGGCGGGTAGCCGTGAACGGCAACCTGGGGCCAGTCTATTGATGACTCCGCGTCATGCATGACACGCTGGCGGCCCTCACGCCAGCCCCCGGATCAATTCCGGGGCAGGCGCTCTCCCGGAGGGAGAGGGGGCTTTCCTTGGCGCGGCACGCGCTGTCATGCTCTTGAAAAACGTCAACAGGCTCAGTACCGGCGCGGGTCGTTCGGCCGGCGGTCGTAGCGGTTGGGCACGCCGTCGCGGTCACGGTCCGCGCCCGGGCGCGCACCGGGGCGGCCTCGGTGGTCCTGGTAGCCGCGCGGGCCGCGGTTGTCCCAATGGCGCGGGCCGGGGCTGACCACGCGCACCGGGCGGGCATCCCAGCGCGGCGGCTGGTAGACCCAGCGGTTGCCTTGGGCGCGCCAGGCGGCCGGCACGTAGGCATGGCCCGGCCGCGCCTGCAGCCAGTGGCCGCGGCGCCAGATGTAGTTGTTATGCGCCCACTCGTAATGCCCCGGTGCCCACACCCAACCGGGGCGCGGGGCGGGCACCACCTCGTAGCGCGGCGGGGGCGGGGGCGTGCCGATCTGCACGTTGATGTAAGCCTGCGCCTGCGCGGCCGTGGGCAGCGCCAGACCAGCGAGGCCGCCGGCCGCCACGGTGGCGGCCAGCAGCAGGGATTTGATCGAGACGGCTTTCATGGATCGCTTCCTTTCGTCATGAATGGCGATGCGTCCATGGTGGCCCGCGCATGTCAAGCGCGTGCAAAGCGGCGGCAAAGTAGTGCGGTGGGCTGGTATCCGCGCTCACCACGCGTCGACGAAGCCGCGCGCCGCACCGCGCGGCCCGCTGCTTGAGGCCAGCCCGCGCGCCAGCCAGGCGCGCGTGTCGGCCGGGTCGATCACGGCGTCGATCTCCAGCGCGGTGGCCATGTTCATCGCCTCGCCATGCTGGTACTGCTGCGCCACCAGTTGGGCGAACAGCGCGTCGCGCTCGGCGCCCGCGGGCACCGCCTCCAGCTCCTTGCGAAAGCCCAGGCGCACCGCGCCTTCCAGCCCCATGCCGCCGAACTCGCCCGTCGGCCACGCGATGGTGAAGAAGGGCTGGTGAAAGCCGCCCGCCGCCATGCCCATCGCCCCCAGCCCGTAGCCCTTGCGCAGCACCACGCTGAAGAACGGCACGCGCAGCGCCCCCGCCGCCACGAACAGGCGGCTGACGTGGCGCACCTGCGCGGTCTTTTCCACCTCCGGCCCCACCATGAAGCCGGGTGTGTCGATCAGGCTGACGATGGGTAGGCCGTGCGCGTTGCACAGCTGCATGAAGCGCGCGCCCTTGTCGGCGGCATCGGCATCGATGGCGCCACCCAGGTGCAAAGGGTTGTTGGCCATCAGGCCGACGGGCCGCCCCTCGATGCGCGCCAGCGCGGTGTGGATACCGGCGCCGAAGCCCGTGCGCAGCGGCAGCAGGCTGCCCTCGTCCACCAGGCCGCGCATCGCCGCGCGGGTGTCGTACACGCGCAGGCGGTTCTCGGGCACCACGGCGCGCAGGCCGCGCTGGTCGGGCGTGATCCAGTCCTTCACGCGGCCCTGGAAGAAGCTCAGGTAATGCCGCGCGGTGGCCACCGCCTCGCGCTCATCGGCCACCAGCACGTCGATCACGCCGTTGGCGTGCTGCACGTCGGCCGGGCCGATATCCTCGGGCGCGAACACGCCCAGGCCACCGCCTTCGATCATGGCCGGCCCGCCCATGCCGAGGTTGCTGTTCTTCGTCGCGATGATCACGTCGCTGCAACCCACCAGCGCCGCGTTGCCGGCAAAGCAGCGCCCGGCGACGATGCCGACCACCGGCACCTGGCCCGAGAGCGACGCATAGGCCGAGAAGGTGCCGATGTCCAGCCCCGCCAGCACATTCGAATCCACATCGCCCGGCCGGCCACCGCCGCCTTCGGCGAAGAGCACCACGGGCAGCTTCTCCTGCAAGGCCAGGCCCAGGATGCGGTCGGTCTTGGCGTGGTTGCGCATGCCCTGCGTGCCGGCCAGCACGGTGAAGTCGTAAGCCATCACCGCCGTGCGCGCACGCTCGGCGCCGAAGATGAGGCCGTTGACACCACCCACCCCCGTCACCATGCCGTCGGCCGGCGTGTTGGCGATCAGGTCTTCCATGCTGCGGCGGCGCGTCTGCGCGGCAATCGCCAGCGCACCGTATTCGATGAAGCTGCCTTCGTCGCACAGGTCGGCGATGTTCTCGCGCGCCGTGCGCCCGCCGCGCGCGTGGCGCCTGGCGATGGCCTCGGGCCGCGCGTCGTCCAGCGTGAGGGCGTGGCGATCCAGCACGCGCTGCAGGTCGGCGCGGATGTGGTCGGGGTCTTGCGCCGCCTGGTCAGCCGCCGCTTGCTCTGCCGCGTGTTCGGCCTCCTCCAGCACCAAGATTACATCGCCCTGCGCCACGTAGGCATCCGCTTCGGCGAACAGGGCACGCACCACGCCGGCGTGCGGCGCGCTCAGCACGTGCTGCATCTTCATCGCTTCCAGCACGGCCAATTCGGCGCCGGCGGGCACGGCGTCGCCCACCTGCACCGACAGCTGCACCAGGCGCGCCGGCATGGGTGCGAGGATGGAGCCTTCGGGCGCTTCGGCGGCAGACAGCGCAGAGGTTTGATTTGAATGAAATTGGCCTTCTGCGCCCGTCCGACGGGCGCGAACAGCTATATTTTTTGAAGCATCCAGCAGTTCTGGCAAAGCGGCTTCCAACCACCGCGTGTGCACCTGCTGGCTCGCCATCTCGGGGCGTTCTGCCAGCGCGCTCAACAAGGGCAGGTTGACCGTCAGGCCATCCACATGACATTCGGCCAGCGCGCGCTGCGAGCGGCGCAGCGCCGCCGCGAAGTCCGGGCCGTGCACGATCAGCTTGGCCAGCAGGCTGTCGTAATGCGGCGATGGCACCACCCTCGCCTGCGCATGTGTGTCCACGCGCACACCGGGGCCGCTGGGCCAGGCCAGATGCGCGATGCGGCCGCTGGCGGGCAGCGCATGGCCCTGCGCATCCAGCGTTTCGGCGTTGATGCGCCACTGGATGGCGAAGCCACGCTCGGGCACCGGCGTGTCTTCCGCCAGGCCAAGCTCCGCCAGCGTTCGCCCCGCCGCCACCTGCACTTGCAGCGCCACCAGGTCGATCCCCGTCACGGCCTCGGTCACCGTGTGCTCGACCTGCAGGCGCGGATTGGCCTCGATGAAGACGAAGGGCAGGTCGGCCGATGCCTCGTCCACCAGGAATTCGAACGTTCCCAGCCCGCGGTAGCCCGCGCGCCGCGCCATCGCCAGCGCGGCCTGCTCGATGCGCGCGCGCAACCCGGCCGCCAGCGTGGGGCTGGGGGCGATCTCCACCAGCTTCTGGAAGCGCCGCTGCAGCGTGCATTCGCGCACGCCCAGGCTCACCACCTGCGCGCCGTCGCCCATCACCTGCACCTCGATGTGGCGTGCACGCGGCATCAGGCGCTCGACGTACACGCCGCCTTCGCCGAACGCGGCCTGCGCCTCCGAGGTGCAGCGCTGCCACAGCGGCGCCACGTCTTCGGCGCGCTCCACCACCCGCATGCCGCGCCCGCCGCCACCCGCCACCGCCTTGATGACGATGCCGCCCGCGCCCTGCGCCATCTGCTCGGCGAAGAAGGCTTCGGCCTCGGACAGCGTCGTCGCGTGGTTCAGGCCCGGCATCAGCGGCACGCCGCATTCGGCCGCCAGCGCGCGGGCGCGCGCCTTGTCGCCGAACAGCGCCAGTTGCTCCGGCGTGGGGCCGATGAAGGTCAGGCCCGCATCGGTGCAGGCCTGGGCGAACGCCGCGCTCTCGCTCAGGAAGCCGTAGCCCGGATGCACCGCGTCGCAGCCCTGCGCGCGGGCGGCGACGATCAGCGCAGCACCATCCAGATACGCCGCCGGGCCGGTGGCCTGCAGCGCGACGGCGTGGTCGGCCAGCTGCGTGTGCAGCGCACCCGCGTCGTCCTGCGCGAACACGGCCACGCTGGCGCAGCCCAAGTCATGCAACGCACGAGCGATGCGGACGGCGATCTCGCCGCGGTTGGCGATCAGGATTTTTTTCAGCATAAGAGATCACTCACAGGCCACGGGCGCGGCCCTCACCCCAACCCTCTCCCAGAGGGAGAGGGAGTAAAACAGCACGCCGCGCGAAGCAGCGGCCTGACAAGACCAAGGCCGAGCGCAGCGATGGCCCGTGTCGCATTTCAACCTCCCCTCTGGCCGTGCCGAGAAGCGCAGGGCGTGGGGCGGGCGCGGCAGCGCAGCATGCCGCGCTTCGTGCTCTGACTCGCTGCGGTTGTCTGAGCGAAGCGCGCAAGCGCGCAGCGAGTTCCGCAGCGCCGCCCCGCGCCCGAGCATCGCAGGTCGCCCGCAGCGAAGCGAAGGGACACGGCCGGTGGGGTCGCCTTTCTTTTGCCTACTTTTCTTTGGCGAGACAAAGAAAAGTAGGTCGCCCGCCGGGGCGAACGCCCGGCCAGCCGCGCTCGCAGGCCCCACACCGTCACCATCAAGCCACATCCTTCAACAACCGCCGCAACACCTTCCCCGACCCCGTCGCCGGCAACGCGTCGATGAAGGCCACGTATCGCGGCGCCTTGTAAGTCGCCATGTTTTCCCGACTCCACGCCATCAGCTCCTCAGCCGACACCTCAGCGCCGGGCTTGCGAACCACAAACGCCTTCACCACCTCGCCCTTCTCCGCATCCGGCTCGCCCAGCACGGCCGCCTGCGCCACCGCCGGGTGCTTGATCAAAATCGTCTCCACCTCTTCCGGGAACACGCTGTAGCCCGAGACCTTGATCATCTCCTTGGTGCGGCCGATGAAGGTGAGATAGCCATCGGCGTCCATGCGGCCCTGGTCGCCCGTCCACACCCAGCCATCTCTCAGCGTCTTCGCGGTGGCCTCGGGCTTGTTCCAGTAGCCCTTGAAGTTGCCGGGCGACTTCACGGTGATCTCGCCCACCTCACCGACCGTCTTCTCGGCGCCGGTCTCGGCATCGACGATGCGGATCGTGACGCCCGGCATCGGCCGGCCGTGCGTGCCCCAGCGGATGGCGTCGTGCGGCATGCCGGTATCCATGGTGTGCGTTTCGCTCAGGCCATAGGCAGCTTCATAGCTGATGCACGGCCCGCGCGTGAACGCCTGCCACTGCTGCGCCAGCGGCTCGGTGAAGGTGATGCCGAAACTCGTGACCGGGTTGCGCAGCAGGCTCGCCAGGTCGAAGCGCTGCGCATCCGGCACCTGCATGCAGGCCACGTTCATCGGCGCGATCGAGTACCAGTGCGTGACCTTGTAGGCATGAATCGCCTGCAGCACGGCGACGGGATCGAAACGGAACAGCAGCACCTGCGTGGCGCCCGCCAGCACCGGCACGTTCACACCCATCAGCATGCCGGCGATGTGGTACAGCGGCGCCACCGACAGCGCCACGTGCTGCGCGCCGATGCCGGCCGATGCGGCCGTCACCTCCGTCTTGAACAGCGCATTGCCGAAGCTCAGCATGGCCCCCTTGGGCAGGCCGGTGGTGCCGCTGGTGTAAGTCATCAGGGCGATGTCATCCATCCCAATGGAACCTGGCGTTGGTCGCCGTCCACTCTGCGCACCCTGCTGCGAAATCTGAAGCATATCAGCGACGCCGGCCGGCAGCGGCGCCGACGCGGCCTGCAGCTCGGATGGCACGGGCAGCGTCGGCTCGGTCGGCAGCAGATCGCCGTAGCGCACCGCCAGCACATGCTGCAGCGCCGTCTGCGCGCGCACCTGATCGACGATGGGCAACAGGTTGTCGGCCGCGATGATGACGCGCGCCTGCAGGTCGCCCAGCTGGTATTCCAGCTCGTGCGCCTTGTTCAGCGGCCCGCAGGGGCAGACGATGGCACCGATCTTCTGGATCGCGTAGTGCGCCACCAGGTACTGCGGGCAGTTGTTCATGAACAGCGCCACCGGCGCACCCTTGCCCACGCCGAGCGACTGCAGGTGCGCACCCAGTGCGTCGCTCCAGTCATCCAAATCGCGCCAGCTGATGGCGCGGCCGTACCAGACGAGCGCCGCCGCGTCGGGCTTCTCGCGTGCGTGGCGGCGCAGGTGTGCGTGCAGGGGCTGGCTCTGGGTGGGCGGTGTCATCTTCTGGGTTCCTCGGGTCGCGCTGCCGGGCTGGTGCAAGACTTTGGCAACTCAATATAGCGATTCGACCGCGCACCACAGCGCCACGCCATCGCGCACGCGACAGCCCTGCGACAATCGGCGCCCGATGCAAGACACCACCACCTACATCCTGACGCTTTCCTGCCCCGACCAGCGCGGCATCGTGCACGCCGTGTCGGGCTTTCTGCTGGAGCGCGGCGGCAACATCGAGGAAGCCGCGCAGTACAACGACCACGACACCGGCCTGTTCTTCATGCGCGTGCAGTTCGCCTGCGCCGACGCAGGCGCCGAGGCGCTGCGCGAGCAGATCGGCACGCTGGCCGCGCGCTTCGACATGCGCTGGCAGCTGCACGCTGCGGCGCAGCCCATGCGCGCTGTCATCTTCGTCAGCAAGGAAGGCCACTGCCTGAACGACCTGCTGTTCCGCTGGAAGTCGGGCCTGCTTCCGCTCGACATCCGCGCCATCGTCAGCAACCACCGCGACTTCTACCAACTGGCGGCCAGCTACAACGTGCCTTTCCACCACATCGCCGTCAACAAGGCGAACAAGGCGCAGGCGGAGGAGCGGCAGCTGGAGATCATCGACGGCGAAGGTGCCGAGCTGGTGGTGCTGGCGCGGTACATGCAGGTGCTGTCCGACGCCATGTGCCAGCGGCTGGCCGGGCGCGCCATCAACATCCACCACAGCTTCCTGCCCAGCTTCAAGGGCGCCAAGCCGTACTACCAGGCGCACGACCGCGGCGTGAAGCTGATCGGCGCCACCGCGCACTACGTGACGGCCGACTTGGACGAGGGCCCGATCATCGAGCAGGACGTGGCGCGCGTGGACCACAGCCTGACGGTGGAAGACCTCACGGCCATCGGCCGCGACACCGAAAGCCAGGTGCTGGCGCGCGCGGTGAAGTGGCATGGCGAACACCGGGTGCTGGTGAACGGGCAGCGGACGGTGGTGTTCCGCTGACCCCGCGCCGCGGGCAGGATTTCAGCCCTTGACTGAACGAGTGCCGCGAGGCAGTCGGGCGGCGCTCTCAGACACCACCTGACCACCCTGCCGGCGGGCTTTGACGGCGTCCGTCATCGGCGGCGCAGCAGGCGCGCCAGCAACAGCAGCACGATCAGCCCCAGCACTGCCAGCAGCGTGTAGCGCACGGCATCGGGCTGGCTGTGCCACCAGGCAGCAACCGAACCGGCCGTGCCACTCTCAGCCGCACCCTCAGAAGCATTGGGCGCGGTTCCGCGGGTATCCAGCCATGCCAGCACACCTTCTCGTCCCACCAGCGCGACGTCGCCGCGGCTCAGCAAGTAGGGACGGGCGTCGGCGGCATCGCTGGCCTCCCCGAGTCGCTGCCACAGAATGCCCTGGCGTCCACCTTGGGCGCCCACCACCTCAGCAACCGACAGCCGGTCGAGACCGCTCATGTCGACCCAGTCGATCTCCTTGTTGCGAACCCGCAGGTGGCCGTTCGGCCCCACGCTGGTCGACGAACTGGCGCCTTGCACCGGTACCTCCATGCTCAGGAATGCCTGGTTCGGCTGTACCGGTGCATCACCAGCCGCCACCATCAGCTCCGCACTGCCCGGCGACATGCCCGAAGCAAAGGCCGTGCGGATCACGACCGGCAAGGAACCCACCGCATCTTCCAGATAGCGTTGCGGCACCACCAGCGTGGCGCGGTCCGTCATGTCCGGCAACAGACCGACGAAGCTCGCATCGGCCCGGCCCGGTCCCGTCACGATGTGGCTCGTCGGCAGCACCTGCACCGGAAAGCCCTGGGGAATCTCGTCGCAGTTGTGTGACAGGGGCTGACGCTGGAACACCGCCCGCAACACGTTGCGCATGCCCAGCACGTGGGATGGCACTTGCAGCGTGAGCGATTCCGGCGCGCCCTCGGCCTTCAACTGGGTCGACCCCAGCATGGTGTCGTTCCAGTACACCGACAGGATCGGCGGTGTGGTGGATGGCGAGGGCGCGGCCACCACATTCAGCACGAGTTGCTTGGGCACGCGCCCACCCCCCAGCACGGCCGCCAGCGGAAAGCTGCCGCTCCATTCGCCCTTGGCGACCACGTCGATGCTGCTACCGCCGGCGCCCAGGGATGCCAGGCTGAAGGTGTTCTGGCGTTGGGGATCGACCGTCTTGGCCGACTGGACCTGCGCGGTCGGACCCTGCAACACCTGGCGCCAGACACTGTCCAGCGCGCCGACCACACCCGCACCACCCGTCGATACGGCCAGCGTCGGTTGCCCGCCCAGCGCAGCGGTGCGAACGCCGGCAGCACCCTTGACGCCATCGGCGCCAGCGGTTGCCAACAACTGATCACCCCACGCCGCCAACGCGGCTTGCGCCTGCGTGTCGCCACTCATCTGCTGGGACAACGCCGCGATGGCATCGCCCACGCGCTTGCGCAGTTCAGCGTCCACCACCAGCACATCCCCGCGGATGGCGCCGCCCCCCGACAGCATGAGCGCAGCCAACTGCGCGGCGTCTTCGATCTTCAAGCCCGAACCCGACCGGAGCCCAGCAAATGCCGGCACACCTGCGAGCGCAGCCGGCACCGACACTTCGCCCAGCGTGACGTTGCTTCCCACGTCGGGCAGCGCCGCCACGCGCGGCGCCTTGCCGGCGCGGGTCAGCGCCGTACCCAGGCGCCAGGCCGTGTCGTACGCGTCCTGGGCCAGTTTCGTGCTGCCCACCAGCAACACGGGCTGCGGCGGCAGCAACCGCCAGGCTTCGTCCACACTCAGGTTCGACAGGCCGTGCCTGAACACCAGCCGGGAATCCGGCGAGATGGTGAGTACGTTGCCCGTGTCCCGCTCCAGCTGGCAGTAGTTGACCGTGGTCAGCGTCTGCCACTGCACGCCCAGGCGCGCAAAGCCGTCGGGCTGGGCCCGTGGCGCCACAGACAGATCGACCGCCAGGGCCGCATCACCTTCCGCCACCGTCTGCGTGTACTGGGGAATGCCGTTGACCGAGAGGATGACGCCGGTGCGTCCTTCCTCCGTCTTGTGGGTGCGGCCGGAGAAATGGATCCGCGCATCAGTCACGTTCGAGCGCGGCATCGGGAAGTAGAAATCGCGGCTGGCGGACTCCTTGAGCAAGGCCACCGGCTCCACCACACCCAGTGCCGACAGTCGAACCTCGCGCGTGTACGACCCATGGGTCGTCAACGCCTGGATCGCTTCGCTGGCGGGGCTCGCCCAGACCGACGTCCCCATGAAGGCCAGCGCAGCGCCGAGAACGCTGATACGTGCTGCGGCACGCAGGCCCGAAAGTTCTGCAGTTGCAGTCATTCTCACTCCCTTCTCATGCAATGTGATGCCCTCGGAGGCGACGCTTTTTCGCAGTCGGCCACCCAGCATTTAATGTAAACAATCGCCATGCGCTCAGCCAGCCCACCGGACAAACCTTCGGCAGACTGGCCACGACGTGCCGAGGACAGGCATTGAGGAGCAGTGGCCAGGCACGGCCATCAGGCGCTTCTGGCCCGCACGCCGAAGATGGCCGTGCCGATACGCACCATCGTGCTGCCGGCCGCCACCGCGGCTTCCAGGTCGGCGCTCATGCCCATCGACAGGGTGTCGAGCCCCAGCCCTTCGGCATTCAACTGATCAAAAAGCGCCCTGGCCCTTGCGTGGACAGCGCAAGCAGCTTCGAAATCAGGAGCAGGCTCGGGGATCGTCATCAGCCCGCGCAGCGCAAGGCGCGGCAGGGCAGCCACGGCGCGGGCCAGCGCCAGCGCCTCGGCGGGTGCCACGCCGGACTTGGTCGGACCGCCGTCGATGTTGACCTGGATGCACACGTTCAGCGGCGCCAGCCCCTCGGGCCGCTGGGCCGACAGGCGCTCGGCAATTTTCAGCCGGTCCACCGTGTGCACCCAGTCGAAGTGCTCGGCCACCAGGCGCGTCTTGTTGCTCTGCAGCGGGCCGATGCAATGCCACGCCAGCGCCAGGTCGCGCAGCTGTGCGATCTTGTCGATGCCCTCCTGCACGTAGTTTTCGCCGAAGGCGCGCTGCCCGGCGCCGGCGGCGGCGCGCACCGCCTCGGCGCCGAAGGTCTTGGAGACCGCCAGCAATGTGACATCTTCCACGTTGCGCCCGGCGAGCTGGCAGGCTGTGGCGATCCGTGCACGCACGTCTTGGAGGTTGCGGGCGATGGTCGTCATAATGCCCGCAGCGTATCAAACTGAAACCTTGGTTTCACTGTTTCCTATTGGGGCTTCGCCGTGGACATTACCCAGTTGCTGGCTTTCAGCGTCAAGAACAAGGCTTCCGACCTGCACCTGTCGGCCGGGCTGCCGCCCATGATCCGCGTGCACGGCGACGTGCGCCGCCTGAACGTGGACCCGCTCGACCACAAGCAGGTGTTCGCGATGCTGTACGACATCATGAACGACACCCAGCGCAAGGTGTACGAAGAAAACCTGGAGGTGGATTTCTCGTTCGAGATCGAGGGCCTGGCGCGCTTTCGCGTCAACGCCTTCAACCAGAACCGCGGCGCCGCCGGCGTGCTGCGGACGATTCCCAGCAAGATCCTGACGCTGGAGCAGCTCAACGCACCCAAGATTTTCGGCGACCTGTCGCTCAAGCCCCGCGGCATGGTGCTGGTGACCGGGCCCACGGGTTCCGGCAAGTCCACCACGCTGGCGGCCATGATCAACCACCTGAACGAGTCCGAATACGGCCACGTGCTGACGGTGGAAGACCCGATCGAATTCGTGCACGAATCCAAGAAGTGCCTGATCAACCAGCGCGAAGTGGGGCCGATGACGCACAGCTTCGCCAACGCCCTGCGCTCGGCCCTGCGCGAGGACCCGGACTGCATTCTGGTGGGCGAGATGCGCGACCTGGAAACCATCCGCCTGGCCATGACGGCAGCCGAAACCGGCCACCTGGTGTTCGGCACGCTGCACACCTCGTCGGCCGCCAAGACGGTGGACCGCATCATCGACGTGTTCCCCGCCGAAGAAAAGGAGATGGTGCGCGCCATGCTCTCGGAATCGCTGGTGGCGGTGATCTCGCAGACGCTGTGCAAGACCAAGGACGGCAACGGCCGTGTGGCGGCGCACGAGATCATGCTGGGCACCCCCGCCATCCGCAACCTGATCCGCGAGGCCAAGGTGGCGCAGATGTACTCATCCATCCAGACCGGCAACGCCATGGGCATGCAGACGCTGGACCAGAACCTGACCGAGCTGGTGCGCCGCAACGTGATCAGCCCGGCCGAGGCGCGGTCGAAGGCGAAGATTCCGGAAAACTTCCCAGGGTAATCAAATCGCCCCCAGGCTCCACATGCTTCGCACTGTTCCGCCACCCCCCCGTCCGGGGGCGCGCCCAGCGGGCGGGCCAAGCCCTTCCACGGGCGCACTGGCATGGCCTGCTCCGCGGCCGCTGGACGTCTTCGTCCGCCGATGCCCGTAGAACTCAGCCGGAGCGCCCCCAAGGCGCCCACTAAGGAAAGAAACCATGGAACGCGATCAGGCCAGTAAATTCATCAACGACCTGCTCAAGCTGATGCTGCAGCGCAAGGGCAGCGACCTGTTCATCACGGCCGACTTTCCGCCCGCCATCAAGGTCGACGGCAAGGTCACCAAGGTGTCGTCGCAGAACCTGACCGCCGGCCACACGCTGGCGCTGGTGCGCAGCGTGATGAACGACAAGCAGGCGGCCGAGTTCGAACGCACCAAGGAGTGCAACTTCGCCATCTCGCCCGCGGGCATCGGGCGCTTTCGCTGCAACGCCTTCGTGCAGCAGGGGCACATGGGCATGGTGATGCGGGTGATTCCGCAGGAACTGCCCACCATCGACACCCTGGGCATGCCGCAGATCCTGAAGGACGTGGCCATGTCCAAGCGCGGCCTGACCATCCTGGTCGGCGCCACCGGCTCGGGCAAGTCGACCACGCTGGCGGCCATGGTGGACTGGCGCAACGTCAACAGCCAGGGCCACATCATCACGATCGAGGACCCGGTCGAATTCGTGCACCCGCACAAGAACTGCATCGTCACCCAGCGCGAGGTGGGGCTGGACACCGAAGACTGGGAAGCGGCGCTGAAGAACACGCTGCGCCAGGCGCCCGATGTCATCCTGATGGGCGAGATCCGCGACCGCGAAACGATGGAGCACGCCGTCGCCTTCGCCGAAACCGGCCACCTGTGCCTGGCCACGCTGCACGCCAACAGCGCCAACCAGGCGCTCGACCGCATCATCAACTTCTTCCCCGAAGAGCGCCGCCAGCAGCTGCTGATGGACTTGTCGCTGAACCTGCGCGCACTGATCTCGCAGCGCCTGATCGCCAAGCAGGAGGGCAAGGGCCGCACCGCCGTGGTCGAGATCATGCTCAACTCGCCTTTGATCAGCGACCTGATCTTCAAGGGCGAGGTGGGCGAGATCAAGGAGATCATGAAGAAGAGCCGCGAACTGGGCATGCAGACCTTCGACCAGGCCCTGTTCGACGCCTTCGAGGCCAACCTGATCAGCTACGAGGACGCGCTGCGCAACGCCGACTCGGCCAACGACCTGCGCCTGCAGATCAAGCTGACCAGCAAGCGCGCCAAGTCGCTCGACCTGGCCGCCGGCACCGAGCACCTGCAGATCGTGTGACACCCCCCTGAGCGGCTGACGCCGCTTCCCCCCTCTCCTGCGGGAGGGGGGACAACGCCAGTGGCCGGGGAGACCCCGGCCACGGCGTTCGCTGGCGCGGCCTGCTCCGCGGCCCTTGGAATCGGGCGAGTCAGCCGGTCGATGACACAATGAATCGCCGCACGTCGGCGACGCGCCGCACCGATCTTCGATGTCGCGCCACCTGCCAAGTCATTCGTCATTCGCTTCCGGAGTCCCCCGCATGAACACCACCATCAACGCCAAGACCTACGAATCCACCGCGCCGCGCCAGGTCGCCTTTCTGGGCCTGGGCGTGATGGGCTACCCCATGGCCGGACACCTGGCGATGGCGGGTCACACGGTAACGGTCTACAACCGCACTGCTACCAAATCCGAAGCGCTCTGCGCCCAGCTGGCGAGCACCGGCAGGGTGAAAAGTGCCGAAACGCCGAAGCTGGCTGCGGCGGGTGCCGACATCGTGTTCTGCTGCGTCGGCAACGACGACGACCTGCGTCAGGTGGTGCTGGCCGACACCGGCGCGCTGGCCGGCATGGAGCCCGGCGCCATCTTCGTCGACCACACCACGGCCTCGGCCAACGTCGCGCGCGAGCTGGACGAAGCAGCGCGCGCACGCGGCCTGCAGTTCATCGACGCGCCGGTTTCCGGCGGCCAGGCTGGCGCGCAGAACGGCCTGCTGACGGTGATGTGCGGCGGCGATCCGTCGGCGTTCGATGTCGTGAAGCCCGTGGCCATGGCCTTCTCGCGCGCCTTCACGCTGATGGGCCCCAGCGGCGCCGGCCAATTGACCAAGATGGTCAACCAGATCTGCATCGCCGGGCTGGTGCAGGGCCTGTCGGAGGCCATCGCCTTCGGCCAGCGCGCGGGGCTTGACATGGCGCAGGTGCTCGGCGTCATCGGCAAGGGCGCGGCGCAGAGCTGGCAGCTCGACAACCGCGGCCCCACCATGGTGCAGGACCAATTCGACTTCGGCTTTGCCGTCGACTGGATGCGCAAGGACCTCGGCCTGGTGCTCGACGAAGCCAAGCGCAACGGCGCCCGCCTGCCCGTCACCGCGCTGGTGGATCAGTTCTACGCCGACGTGCAGCAGATGGGCGGCGGCCGCTGGGACACCTCCAGCCTCATCAAGCGGTTGAAATAAGCCGCAGCGACGAAGCCGAGACAAGCGGGCTGCGCAGCAAGCCCGCCCAAGTCGAATGGCCGCGGAGCAGGCCGCTCGGGAACGCCGTGGCCGGACCTGCGCCGGCCACCAGCGTTGTCCCCCCTCCGGGGGGAAGTCGCGCCAGCGGCACAGGGGGGAGCTATTTCATCGGCGGCAGCGTCTGCACCTGCACCGGCGGGCGCGGCTGCTCGATCACCGGCTGCGTGACCGGGCTGACGACCACGCCCGTGGCCTGGTCGCCCGCGGCGGGCAGCGTGGGCGCCGCCGTGCCGCTCACCGCCGGGTCGGCCACCGGCGCGGCGCTGGTCGTCACGCTGCTGCCCCCCGCCGGATCGGCAATCAGGTCGATCACGCGCACCACGCGCTGCACGCCATCGGTCTGGCGCGCCACCTCGGTGGCCAGCGCGGTTTCGGTGGCCGTCAGGCGGCCCATCAGGTAGGTCGTGCCGCGTTCGGTGGTCACGCGGATGCTGCCGGCGGGCACGCCGTTCTGGTTCATCAGGCGGGTGCGCACCTTGCTGGTGATCAGGCCGTCGTTGGAGCGCTGCAGCGTGCTGGATTCGGGCATCACCGCCAGCTCGTTCACCACGCCCGCCACGCCGGGCACGGCGCGCACCTGCGCGGCCACCAGCTGGCTATCCTGCGCGCTCGGCACTTCGCCGGTGATCAGCACCTTGCGGTAATAGCTGGTGATGTTGACGTGGCCGCGGCCCGGCAGGGCACGCACCACGGCGTCGCCCGCGGCGGCCTCGATGGTGCGGTCGGCCTCCTGCGTTTCGCCGCTGCGGCGGTCGGCCGTCATCAGCAGCGCGCCGGCCCCCACGGCGCCACCCACCAGCGCGGCCGGCACGCAGCCGGCCAGCCCGGCCGCCAGCACCAGCGTGGCACAGGCCGCGGCGCGCAGACTCAAACGTTTCATTCGGAACTCTCCTCGTCACCAAGCAGTTGCAGATCGAGGCCGTCGCACAGGCAGTGCAGCACCAGCTGGTGCGCCTCGTGGATGCGCGGCGTGCGCTCGTGCGGCACGCACACGTGGACGTCGGTGTCGCGCAGCATGTGGCCCAGCTCGCCGCCGCCGCGGCCCGTGAGGGCGATCACGCTCATGTCGCGCTCGTGCGCGGCCTGCGCGGCCCGCACCAGGTTCACGGCCTGGCCGTTGGACGACAGCACCAGCAGCGCATCGCCCGCGCTGCCCAGCGCGCGCACCTGGGCGGCAAAGGCATCGGCGTATTCACCGCGGCGCGCCACGGCGGTGAGCGTGGCCGCGTCGGTGCCCAGCGCCAACGCCGGCAGCTCGGGCCGCACGCGCTCCAGCCCGCCCACCATCAGCGCCGCCATGTACTGCGCCAGCGCGCCGGAGGCGCCGTTGCCGCAGATCAGCACCTTGCCGCCGCCGGTGACGCAGGCCAGCAGCGCCTGCGCGGCTTCGTCGATGGGGCGTGCCAAGGTCTGCGCCCACTGGTACTTCAGGTCGGCACTGTCGATGAACTGCTGGTGAACGCGTTGCTCGGGCATCGGCGCCGATCATAACGCGGCAGCGCGCGTTCGGTGCAAATTTAGGAGCAACAGGCTCCCCCTGAGTCGCCTTCGGCGCCTTCCCCCGGAGGGGGACAACGCTGGCGGTCGGCGCAGGTCCGACCGCGGCGTTCCCGAGTGGCCTGCTCCGCGGCCGCCCGTGCTTGGCGGGCCTGCTGGGCGGCCCCCCGCGGTGATGCGCGTCTGATACTTTTGCGCGCTCAAAGAAGACAGCTTCTCGCGCGCGAGGCGATGACGAAATGACCTCGCTGCGCTTCCATGACGGCGGCTGCGCCGCCATGACGCCAGCCGCGTGCGAGGCATTTTGCGCATCACGGGCGTCATTTCGTCATCACGCCGCGCAGCGGCGAAGTCATTGCGTCATCCGCAAAAAAAACCAACGCTTGGAACGCAAAACGGTACGAGTCGGTACTCAACCAGCGTCGAAAGCGCCCTTGATCCACTCGATGCGATCACCCTCGATGGCCACCACGTCGAAGCGGCACGGCGGCGGCTGGCGGTGGCGCAACAGGTAGTGGCGCGCGGCCAGCACGATGCGGCGCTGCTTGTTGGCGCCCACGCTGGCGGCCGCGCCGCCGTGCGTGGCGCTGCCGCGTGCGCGCACCTCCACGAACACCAGCGTGCCGCCGGGCGCGCGCATCACCAGGTCGATCTCGCCGCCGCCGCGGCCGGGGGTTCGATAATTGCGCTCGAGCAGCGTCAGGCCGGCGCGCAGCAGGTGCGCCAGCGCGGCGTCCTCGGCCGCGGTGCCGCGCACGCGGGTGGTGGCGCCGGCGGCGGCGCGATTGAAATTCCACAGTGCCATCGTCGTGGCGCTAGCTGAGCGATCCCATGTCCACTTCGCCCCCCATCGGCAAACCCTCGTTCGACCTCGCGCTGCAAGCCGCGCTGCAGGCCGCGGGGCCGCAGCATTATCCGGCCGGCGCGCTGTACGTCGTCGCCACGCCCATCGGCAACCTGGCCGACATCACGCTGCGCGCGCTGCACGTGCTGGCGCTGGCCGACGCCATCGCCTGCGAGGACACGCGCCACACCGCGCCGCTGCTGCGCGCCTACGGGCTGGACGGCAAGCCGCTGATCGCCCTGCACGAACACAACGAGGCCGAGGCGGCGCAGGGCGTGATCGCGCGGCTGCAGGCGGGCCAGCGCGTGGCCTGCGTCAGCGACGCCGGCACGCCCGCCGTCAGCGACCCCGGCGCGCGCCTGGCCGCCGCGTGCGCCGCCGCCGGCCTGCGCGTGGTGCCGCTGCCGGGCGCCAGCAGCGTGACGACGGCCATCAGCGCCGCCGGGCTGGCGGGCGACGGGCAGTTCGTGTTCGCCGGCTTTCTGCCCACCAAGCCTGGCGAACGCGCCAGCGCCGTCGATGCGCTGGCGGCCGAACCGCGCGCCGTGGTGCTGCTGGAGGCGCCGCACCGCATCGCCGCGCTGGCCCATGCGCTGGCCGCCCTGGGCGCGCGGCCGGTGACGGTGGGGCGCGAGCTGACCAAGCAGTTCGAGCAGATCGCCACCCTGCCCTGCGCCGAGCTGCCCGCCTGGCTGGCCGCCGACGCGCAACGCCAGCGCGGCGAGTTCGCCCTGGTGCTGCACCCGGCCGATGCCGCCGCCGCGCCGGGCGACGAGGCGCGCGTGCTGCGCCTGCTGCTGGCAGCGTTGCCGACCAAGACCGCCGTCAAGCTGGCCGCCGAGATCACCGGCGCGCCGCGCAATGCGCTGTATGAGCGGGCGCTGGCGCTCAAGCAGATGACGGATGACGAATGACGCCGGCTGGCGCCGGCATGACGAACAAGCCCTGGCCGCGGAAGCGCAGCGAAGCCATTGGCCGCCGTTCTGGCACACGCAAGAGCGCGCAAGGCTCGAAATCAAGCGATAGCTATTTGGCGCGGTATTGCAATATGAAAACAGGAGCTGCTTGCGCCCGATGAACGGGCACTGAAGCCGTTTTTCTTGATGCAAAAAATCTGACAGGTCCCCCCCCATGGATGCAGGGCCGGCGCGGGAGAAGCCCGCATACCGTCTTGCGTTCAGAACGATGACAAATGACTGCGTCTGGCGCCGCATGACAAATGACGAATGCCTTTTTTGTCATTGAAGCGCAGCGAAGTCATTTGTCATTTGTCATTCGTCATTTTTGACAGCGCATTGGTATCAGGCAAAGAACGCGTAGGCCACAACGATGGCCGCCACCAGCCCCACGGCGTCGGCAAACAGGGCGCAGGGCAACGCGTGGCGCGTGTTCTTGATGCCCACGCTGCCGAAATACACCGCCAGCACGTAGAAGGTGGTCTCGGTCGAGCCCTGGATGATGGCGGCCAGCTTGCCCGCGAACGAATCGACGCCGTGCGCCTGCATCACGTCCACCATCAACCCGCGCGCGCCCGAGCCGCTCAGCACCTTCATCAGCCCCACCGGCACGGCGGGCAGAAAGTCGGTCGGCAGCCCCAGCGCCGCCACCGCCGCGCCGATGGCGCCCACAGCCAAATCCATCAGCCCCGCCGCGCGGAACACGGCAATCGCCACCAGCATCGCCACCAAGTAGGGGATGATGCCCACGGCCACGCCAAAGCCCTCCTTCGCGCCATCGACGAACGCCTCGTACACATCCACCCGCCGCAGCGCGCCGGCCACCAGAAACAGCGCCACCACGGCCAGGATGAAGCCGGCGCCGATCAGCCCCATCCACTGCGCCGCCTGCTCGGGCGGCAGGCGCGACAGCCACCACACCAGCGCCCCCACCGCCGCCCCGAAGCCCGCCAGCGGCCCCAGCAGGCTGGCGCGCCACAGCGAGATGCGCTGCACCGCCGCTACCAGCACCAGCGCCGACAACAGCCCGCAGGCGGTGACGATGAGCGTGGGCAAGAAGATGTCGGCCGCGTTGAAGCCCACCAGCCCCTGCTTGACGGCCATCGTCTGCCGGATGGCGATGACCGAGGTGGGGATCAGCGTCAGCCCCGCCGTGTTCAGCACCAGGAACATGATCTGCGCGTTGGTGGCGGTGCCGGGCCGTGTGTTGAGCGACTGCAGCTCCTGCATCGCCTTCAGCCCCAGCGGCGTGGCGGCGTTGTCCAGCCCCAGCAGGTTGGCGCTGATGTTCATCGTCACCGCGCCCTGCGCCGGGTGCCCCGCCGGCACGCCCGGAAACAGGTGGCGGAACACCGGGTTCACCCCGCGCGCAAAGGCATCCACCATGCCCGCGCGCTCGCCGATCTTCATGAAGCCCAGCCACAGCGCCATGATGCCGACCAGGCCAAGCGAGATGTCGAAGCCGGTCTTGGCGGCATCGAACATCGCCGTCATCAGGCGCGGAAAGACCGTGAAATCACCCTGAAAGGTCTGCACCAGCGCGACGGCGATGGCGCTGAGGAAGAAGGAGAGCCAGACGAAATTCAGGACCAAATCAGACTTTCCCTAGATTCCAATTCTCGCGGAACACTACAAATACTGAAGCAATAGAAGCCATTCCCTTTTACGACGCTGCGATCTGATGAAAGGGCAAGTAGATGTGTCCCGTTTGAGCGGCATACCGCTTCTTCCTAAGCAGAAGGCTTACGAAGTCAATGCGTTCCTTAAAGACGGCCATAAGGTCCGCACCATCCATGAGCAAAACGACGGCACCTCCAGCGGCGTGAGCAGCTACCCCGTCCGGAGAAAAGCCATTGATCGACAGAAAGACGCCAAGTGTGTTTTCGAGCTTCCGACGAACCTTGCCAGAAAACGAGTCCAGTGCAGCAGCGTTGACCAGTTCCTGTTGCCACTTGGCCTCAAAAAGGTAGTCGGTACCATCGAAAGAGAAGGCGCCATCAATCTGCTCACCAGTGTTGCGAAACGAGGCCTTGGGATCGAGATCAAACAGCTCGAACAAGTCGTACATGACGCGCTCCAGCTCGAACCCCCGACTCTGCATATTCCAGGACATTACGAGTGCCATGTACCGATTCTTGATGTCCTCCAATCTTTGTCTGACCGCCGCATTCGTTCGCAGCTTCTCTGCAGCACGACGCTGCCGATCAGCAAGCTCATCAGCCTCTTTGCGAGCTTCTTGGTGGGGTGTTACCAAAGCCTTGAGTTGAGTAACCGCTATCCGTGCGCGTTCAGCCTTCTGAGCGCCTCCATCGAGTTGCTGCAAATGCTCAAACGTAGTGATACTGCAAACTTCATTGCAAAGACGAGTCAAATCCCCGAGGTGCTTGTCTTGGTCTCGGACGAGGTAGTCAACCAAGTCGGATACCACTTGCCTCTTGTAGCTGTCCCAGTTCAGCGTAGCGAGGACTGACGGATTCGAAAGACACTGCTGGAGAAAGCTCTTCAGGTCAGCCTTGTACCAATAGACCGCGCACAATGCTTCCTTGAGCGCGGGAACTGCTGCTGGCGTGAGTCGCTTAGTCATGACATAAAAGTCTGGTCGTTGTTTGTCGAGTCATTTAGGCGGGATGTTGAGCGCGGTGCGCAGGCTTCCTAGCGGCCTGAGCCTCACGCCCCACAACACTTCTTGTACTTCTTCCCGCTCCCGCAAGGACACGCATCGTTGCGCCCCACCTTGCTGCTCTGCGCCGGCGCCACGCGCGGGCCCAGGCTCTTGGCGATGTCGTACAGGTCGTACACGGCCCACAGCGCCTCGCCGAAGGCGTCGAAGCGGGCCTGGCTGACGCTGGGCGGGCCGTCGTCCTCGTACAGGTTCAACACCGGCGTGTCCGTGTCGTCGTCGGTCAGGTCCTCAATGCAGGCCAGTGCGTCGGCCAGCATGTCGGCGATTTCCTTGTCGCGCGGCGGCGCCCAGTCGTCGGCCCAGTGATCGACCGCCGCCAGAAAGCCAACCGCCCACACCTGCGCCAGCGCTGGCGGCGGGCCGTCTTGCCCCTGGGTGGCCTCGGCGCGGTCGGCTTCGGGCAGGCAGGCCAGCAGGCCGCGCCAGTCCATCACGGCGGGGCTGAGGGCGCGCTCGTCCTCCAGCGAATCGACCTTGGCGTTCAGCGCGGCGCGCAGCTGCGATTCGCGCTCCAGCCAGCCCATGCTGAACTGCGTGCGCTCGGCCGGGCTGGCGAACACGTCGGCGCCGTCGCGGCCGAAGATGAAGGGCAGCCATTCGTCCTCGCCGATGGCGCGGCGCGTGCACAGCAGCGCGGTGAGCACGCCTTCGCAGAACTCCCACTGCGGCGTGTCGGGGTGGCGCTCGCGCACGACGTCGAGCACGTCTTCCAGCGCGTCGAGCGTGGCGCTGGTGGCGTCGTCGAATTCGTCGCTGCGAGCGTCGTCGGAGGGTGCGTGGGTGGGGTCGGTCATGGCGCAATTTCTGAGGGCGATGCGCGGATGGTAGCGGCGCCAGTTCGATCAATCATCCAATGGCCGCGGAGCAGGCCATGCCAGCGACCGCCCGAGCCGGGGTTCCCCCGGCGACCGGCGGTGTCCCCCTTCCCGCGAAGCGAGAGAAGGGGGGAAGCGCCGTCAGGCGCTCAGGGGGATGTTCCCTATTTTTTCCGCATCCCGAGCCAGATGACGGCGCCCACCACGATAAACGCCCCCGCCACCTGCACCGGCGCGATGGCTTGGCCGAGGATCAGCCACGCCAGCACCAGCGCGAACACCGGCTCGACGTTCATCACCGCCGAGTTGCCGACCACACCCAGGCGCGGCAGCACGGTGAACAAAATGGTGATGCCGGTGCCGTACAGCAGCGTGAGCAGCGCCAGGCCCCACCAGCCCGCCGTGGCGGTGGGCAGCGCGAAGCCGCCGCGCCAGGCCACGGCCACGCCGGCCAGCAGGCCGACGATGGCCATGGTGGCGAAGGTGCGCAGGCGGCCATCCAGCCCGCCGGCCTCATGCTGCGTCAGCACCAGCGCCAGCCCGAAGGTGGCAGAGGCCGCCAGCGCATAGCCCACGCCGGCGCCGATCTCGCGCCACTGCCCGGCCGCGCCCAGACCCGAAGCGGCGCCCAGCACGTCCAGCGCCAGCACCAGGCCGAGCAGGATCACCGGCATGGCGATGAGCAATGCGCGCTCAGGCTGGTGGCGGTACAGCAGGCGTGCCCACAGCGCCGTCATCAGCGGAAAGCTGTTGAACACCAGCAGCGCCAGCGCCACCGGCAGCCGCGCGACGGCGGAATACAGGCACAGGCTTTGTACCGCGATCAGCACGCCGATGAGCGGCAGGGCCTTGCGCTGACGCGGCGTGAGGGTGAGCGGTACCCGGTAGATCGCCAGCAGCGCGCCCACCACCAGCGCCGTGGCGATGCTGCGGAAGGTGACGGCCGTGGGCACGTCCACGCCGTGGTTGAAGGCCAGGCGCGCGGCGACGTGGTTGGCACCCATCACGAAGGCGATGAACAGCAGCGTGAGGAAGGCCAGGGTGCTGAGGGCGCGGGTGGGCGGGGTCATGGGCGGGCGCCCTCGCTCGGCACCGCACGCCCCAAGGGTCTTGCTCCCTCGCCCCTCTGGGGAGAGGGCTGGGGTGAGGGGCGGGCCGCGTGGGGGCGGTGCGGCCGCCGGGCCCCTACCCCGGCCCTCCCCCAGCGGGGGAGGGGGAAGCAGCCCTCACCCCCGCCCTCTCCCGCTGGCGGGAGAGGGAGCAAGGCCGGGCAAGGTGATGCGGTCATGCCGCCGCAGGATACAAACCCCGCACGCGCGCATGCAGCCGGCTCAGGCCCAGCAGCGCATCGGTGTACGGCGTGGGCACCTGCGTGAGCTGGCCCAGCTCGCGCACCGAGGAGACCAGCGCATCCAGCTCCACCGGCTTGCCGGCTTCCACGTCCTGCAGCATCGAGGGGCGCATGGCGCCCAGCTTGCGCGTGACGGCGTGGCGGTCTTCGGGCTGCTCGGCGATGGGGATGCCGATGCGCGCGCCGATCTCGCGGGCCTCCAGCATCACGGCGCTGAGGAAGCCTCGCACCAGTTCGTCGTCGAGCACGCGGTCGGCGCTGGCGCCGGTCATGGCGCAGACCGGGTTGATGGTCATGTTGCCCCACAGCTTGTACCAGACGTCCTTCTGGATCTGCGGCGAAAGCGTGACGTCGAAGCTGGCCTTGGTCAGCAGCTCGGCGAGCGCCCGCACGCGCGGCGTTTCACCGCCGGCCGGCTCACCCACGATCAGGCCCTGGCCTGCACGGTGGCGGATGACGCCCGGCGCATCAACCGAGCAGCTGGCGTGCACCACGCAGCCGATGACGTGCTGCGCCGGAATGGCCTGGGCGATGGCGCCGCCCGGATCGACCGACTGCAGCGTGAGCCCGGCCACCGGCCCGCCGAAGCCCTGCAGGAACCACCAGGGCACGCCGTTCATGGCGGTCAGCACGATGGTGTTGGGCCCGATCAACGGCTGGATGCGCCGCGCCACGTCGGCCATGCCGGGCGCCTTGACGGAGACGATGACCAGGTCCTGCACGCCGAGCGCGGCGGTGTTGTCGCTGGCGGTGACGGCTTGCGCGCGCTCGGCCTCGCCTTCGCGCAGGCGCAGGCCGTGCGCACGCACCGCCGCCAGCGTGTCGCCGCGCGCCACCACGCTCACGTCGCAGCCGCTGGCGGCCAGCCTGACGCCCATCCAGCCGCCGATGGCGCCTGCGCCGTAGATGGCGATTTTCTGTATCATTTTGGCCTCCAGCGCTTGCCTGCTCTGCGCAAGCAGCTTCAATTTTTATAGCTTGCGTCGATGCGCTCGATCTGCCGCACCAAGGCGTTGAACACATCCTGCCCAGCGCCGTGCTTTGGGTCGAACTGCAGCGCATCGCGCGTGCACTTGGCGGCGATGGCCTCGGGCACCGGCAGCGGCGCGCCCATGCTCTGCGTGGCCAGTTGAATCTCGCAGGCACGCTGCAGCGTCCACAGCACGGCAAAGGCCTGCGGCAGCGTCTGGCCCCAGCTCAGCAGGCCGTGGTTGCGCAGGATCACGGCCTGCTTGTTGCCGATGCTGGCCAGCACGCGCGGGCCTTCCTCGGCGTGGATGGTGATGCCCTCGAAGTCGTGCGTGGCCACCATGTCGTGCAGCTGCGCGCTGTAGAAGTTGCTCTGCGACAGGCCGCTGGCCAGTGAAGCCACCGCCACGCCCGCCGTCGTGTGCGTGTGCATCACGCAGTGCGCGCCATCGATGCCGCCGTGGATGGTGCTGTGCAGCACGTAGCCGGCAGGGTTGATCGGGTGCGGCGAGCCATCGAGGATGTCGCCCGCCAGGTTCACCTTGACCAGGTTGCTGGCGGTGACCTCGTTGTAGTGCAGGCCGAAGGGGTTGATGAGGAAGTGCTTCTCTTCCCCGCTCACGCTGCCCGGCAGGCGCAGCGTGATGTGGTTGTAGATCATCTCCGTCCAGCCGAGGAGCGCGAAGATGCGGTAGCAGGCGGCGAGCTGGACACGCGCGGCGCGTTCGTCGGGGTGCATCTGCGCTGCAGTGCTGGTTGGACGGGTTTGCAACATGCCGTTTGCTCCTTGTTCAATAGCTGCTCGCGCTTGTCAGACGGGCGCTGGAGCCCGATTTGACCCCAAACCTGTTTCAGTAACTCGACGGCCCCGCCGCCCCTGCGCCATCCTTGTACTTCGCCAACAGGGCGCGCGCGCCGCTGTCCAGCAGCATGGTGTCGGCGCCCACGGCGACGAAGCGCGCACCGGCCGCCAACCACTTGCGTGCCTGCGGCTCGCTGGTGGCCAGGATGCCCGGTGCCTTGCCTGCTTTCAGGATGCGGGCGATGCCGTCCTCAATGACCTTCTGCACCTCGGGGTGCGCGGCGTTGCCGGGGTGGCCCATGCTGGCGCTCAGGTCGGCCGGGCCGATGAATACGCCATCCACACCAGGCGTGGCGGCGATGGCGTCCAGGTTCTTCATCGCCTCCACCGTCTCGGCCTGCACCAGCACGCACACGCGGTCGTTGGCCTCGTGCACGTATTGCGGGTGCGCTTGCCAGCGCGAGGCCCGCGCCAGCGCGCTGCCCATGCCGCGCACGCCGGTGGGCGCGTAGCGCGCGGCGGCGGCCACCTGGGCGGCCTGCTCGGCGGTATCGAACATCGGCACCAGCAGCGTCTGCGCGCCGATGTCGAGAAACTGCTTGATGATCGCCGTGCCCGCCTCGCCCGTGCCCAGCGGCACGCGCACCACGGGGTGCGAGCGCCCGTCGCCAAAGGCCTGCTGCGCGCTGGCCACGGCCTGCAGCTGGGTAAGCGTGCTGCGCACGTCGTTGGGGGCGTGCTCGCCATCCAGCAGCAGCCAGTCGTAGCCGACACCGGCGATCAGCTCGGTGCTGTAGGGGCTGGCCAGCGCCACCCACAGGCCGATCTGGGCGCGGCCTTGTTCAAGAGCTTGCTTGAAGGGGTTCAGCGGGGTCTGCATGTTGTTGGTATTCCTCAGACGAACTTGAATGCCATCTTGCCGAGCGGGCCGTAGTCCGCCTCGAACAGGTCGCCCACTTTAGCCGCCACGGGGCGGGTGAAGGAGCCGGCCAGCACGATCTGCCCGGCCTTCAGCGATTCGCCCCAGGGCGCCAGCTTGTTGGCCAGCCAGGCGATGCCGATGGCCGGATCACCCTGCACGCCGGCGGCCAGGCCCGTCTCTTCCACGACGCCGTTCTGGCGCAGGATGGCGCCGACCCAGGGCCGGTCGATGGCGCGCGCGTCGGCGCGGCCGGCCCCGACCACGATGCCGGCGTTGGCCGCGTTGTCGCTGATGGTGTCGAACACCTTGCGCATCGCCTTGGTGTGGCGGTCGAACTGCTCGATGCGGGCGTCGATGATCTCGATGGCGGGCGTGACGTACTCCGTCGCGGCCAGCACCTGCTCGACGTCGACATCGGGGCCTTGCAGGTCCTTGTTGAGGATGAAGGCCAGCTCCACCTCGACACGCGGGGCAATGAAGCGCTGTGCCGGAATCTCCAGCACCTCGCCCGGTTGGCAGGTGAACAGCATCGAATCGAGCAGCGTGCCGTAGTCTGGCTCGTCGATCTGGCTGGCCTGCTGCATGGCGCGCGAGGTCAGGCCGATCTTGTGGCCGATCACCTGTCGGCCCTCGGCGATTTGCCGCGCGACCCACGCACGGCTGATGCGGTAGCCGTCCTCGATGGTCATGACGGGAAAGCGCTTGGAGAAATGCTCGACGGGCGTGCGCGTGGTTTCGCTCTGGTGCAGTTCGTCGGCGAGTTGGTCGATTTGTTCGGAAGTCAGCATGTCATTGACTCAGTTCTTCTTGAAGAGGGGATGTAGCGTGCTGTGCTTGGCGTCGAACACCTCGGGGCCTTCGTCGATCTGGATCGTGAGGCCGATGTGGCGGGTCGCCATCACGGCATCCAATCGAGCCCTGGTCGCCGCCAACAGTGCGCGACCAGCTATCTGCTCTGTAGCAGCCGTGCGTCCTCGGCCCATGCGCAGGTTCAGGTACATGAAACCGTACTCACCCGGGTCGCTGGTCGACACGCCGGTCTTGCCCGCACCCGCCGCGCGCCCCGCCGCGCCGCCATCGGCCACGGCGAAGTGCGGCGTCGGGTAGGCCAGCACGCGCGTGCCGCCGGTGGGGAAGACCTGCGCGCCGGCTTCGTCGCGCACCGTGAGCATGGCGTCGGCCAGCTCGCGGCACAGCGCGGGCATGTCGACCACGGTATCGAGGTTGCCGGTGTAGAGGATGACCAAGTGGGGCATGAGCGTTTGCGCGAGATCAGATCAAGGTTTGCTCCTTCCCCCGCTGGGGGAAGGCGGGGATGGGGGCCGACAGCGCTGGCGTACGGCACGCGGCTGGCCCCCACCCCCGCCCTCCCCCAGCGGGGGAGGGAGAAGTCACAGACGAGGGAAGGACTTGTACGACGTCGCGCGCGACGCTTCAGGCTGCGGCACCGCATGACCATCCTGCTTCGTCACCGGGAAGATGGCGTTGATCTGCCCCGTGCCCGAGGCGGCGAAGTACGGCGTGACCACCTCCACCTTGCCGTCGTAGGCCGACCAGCCCAGCGCGCCCAGCAGCATCGCCGTGTCGTGCATGAAACCCTCGCCGTGGCCCTTGGCCGCGTACTCGGGCAGCATGGCGCAGAAGTCCGCCCACTCGCCGTTCTTCCACATCTCGACCACCTCGGCATCCAGCTTGCCGAGGAAGGGACTCCAGATCTTGAACGCGAACTCCGGCGCCAGCCCGTTCTGCGCGAAGCGGTGCGACAGCGAGCCACTGGCCAGGAAAGCCACGGTGCCGTCGTAATGCTTCTCCACCGCCTCGCGCATCGCCCAGCCCAGGCGCGCACTGTCGTTCAGGTAATGGCTGGTGCACATGGCCGACACCGACACCACCTTGAAGTGCTGGTCCTCGTTCATGTAGCGCATGGGCACCAGCGTGCCGTATTCGGGTGCCAGCGTGGTGGCGTCATGCGCCAGCGTTTCAACGCCCTGCTCGTTGCACGCCTGGGCCAGGATGCGCCCCAGTTCGGGGTTGCCCGAGAAGGCGAACGGCATGTTGCTGATGAAGTGCGGCAGCTCGTTGCTGGTGTACACGCCCTCCCAATGCGGCGCGCAGTTGAGGTGGTAGTTGGCGTTCACCAGCCAGTGCGTGTCGAACACAACGATGGTGTCCACGCCCAGTTCGCGACAGCGGCGGCCGATCTCGTGGTGGCCGTCGATCGCGTCCTGGCGCGTGCCCTGGCGGTCGCCCGGCAGTTCGCTCAGGTAAAGCGACGGCACGTGCGTGATCTTGGCGGCGAGTGCTAATTGGCCCATGGTTTGTCTCCTCAGGTCAGAGTGCCCCTCAAGGGCAGATCAGTTGCAGTTCGGGGAAATAGGTTCTGTAGCGCGCGGCGTCGCGGGTCAGCAGGCGCCAGTTTTCGGTCTGCGCCTGCGCGCCGATGAAGAAGTCGGGCAGCACGCCGGTTCGGGCGCCGCCCCGCTCGCGGTAGCGGCGGAAGGCCAGCGCCGCATCGCGCGCAGCCGTGCGGCTGATCTCGGGCAGCGAGATCTGCAGGTCATCAAGAAAGGCATCCAGATCGAAGTCGAAACCGGGGTGCCCCACCAGTTCCGCGTACACCACGATGTTGATGGCCAGCCCCTGCGCGCGGCCCCGGCGCAGATGCTGCGCGGACCACGGCATCCACACTGGGTCGCGCTTGAACACGTCCAGCAGCACATTGGTGTCGACCAGGATCACGGGCGGTTCCAGTCGTCACCGCGCGTGGCGCGCAGCCATTCGTCGGTACTCGGGCCATCTTCCATCACGCCGATCCACTTGACCAGCGGGTCATCTTCCGGGATCGGCAGCGGCGCCCTTTCAGCCACCAACAGTTTCCGCAGGGCAGTCAGGCCGGCCTCGGTCTTGCTCACGCCGTGGCGCTCGCAGTAGTCCAGAAATTCGGCCTCCAGGGCCTTGGGCAAGCGAAGTGTCAGCATGACGGCCTCCTGAATGACGGATATCGGAAATTGTATGGCGTTACTATGTTTGTGTCATACGCCCCAATGCGGGATGTGGTGGCTGCCCATCGACACCGCCACGTTCTTCGGCTCCAGAAACACCTCGTAGCTCCAGGTGCCGCCTTCGCGGCCCGTGCCCGATGCCTTGGTGCCGCCGAAAGGCTGGCGCAGGTCGCGCACGTTCTGGCTGTTGACGAAGCACATGCCGGCCTCGATGGCGGCGGCCACGCGGTGCGCGCGGCCGATGTTTTCGCTCCACACGTAGCTCGACAGGCCGTATTCGATGTCGTTGGCCTTGGCGATGGCATCCGCCTCGTCCTTGAACGGGATCAGGCAGGCCACGGGGCCGAAGATCTCTTCCTGCGCGATCTTCATGCGGTTGTCGACGTCGGCGAACACCGTGGGCCAGACGTAGTTGCCGCCTGCCACGTGCTCCGGCAGTTCGGCGGCGTAGCTCGGGCGCTCGATGCCGCCGCAGAGCATGGTGGCGCCCTCCTTCGGCCCCAGTTCGATGTAGCTGCGCACCTTGGCCAGGTGGCCCTGGCTGATCATCGGGCCGATGATGGTCTTCTCATCCTGCGGGTCGCCTACGGTGATTTTCTTGGCACGCTCGGCAAACTTGGCGGCGAAGTCGGCGTAGATGCTTTGCTGCACCAGGATGCGGCTGCCGGCGGTGCAGCGCTCGCCGTTGTTGCTGAAGATCATGAAGATCGCGGCGTCGAGCGCGCGGTCCAGGTCGGCGTCGTCGAAGATCACGAATGGGCTCTTGCCGCCCAGCTCCATGCTGAACTTCTTCAGGCCCGCGGTCTTGACGATGCGGTTGCCGGTGGCGGTGGAGCCGGTAAACGAAATGGCGCGCACGTCGGGGTGCGCACACAGCGGCTCGCCGGTCTCCTTTCCGAAGCCGTGCACCACGTTCAGCACGCCGGCGGGGATGCCGGCTTCCAGCGCCAGCTCGCCCAGGCGCGCGGCGGTCATGGGCGACAGCTCGCTCATCTTCAGCACCGCGGTGTTGCCGAAGGCGAGGCACGGCGCGACCTTCCACGTCGCGGTCATGAAGGGCACGTTCCACGGGCTGATGAGCGCGCACACGCCGACCGGGTGGAACAGCGTGTAGTTCAGGTGCGTGGGCGTGGGGTAGGTGTGGCCGTCCACGCGCGTGCACATCTCGGCGAAGTAATGGAAGTTGTCGGCCGCGCGCGGCACCAGCTGCTTGCCGGTCTGGCTGATGGTCTGGCCGGTGTCGTCGGTCTCGGTCTTCGAGAGCTCGGGCACATGCTTCGCAATCAGTTCGCCCAAGGCGCGCATCTTCTTCGCGCGCTCGGTGGCGGGCAGGCCGGCCCAGGCCGGGAAGGCGGCTTTGGCGGCGGCGACGGCGGCGTTGACTTCATCCGCGCCACCGGCGGCCACTTCGGCCAGCACGCCTTGCGTGGCGGGGTTCACTGTCTCGAAGTAGTCGGTGCCGGGGACGGCCTTGCCGTCGATGAGGTGGTCAATCTTTTGCATTGGGGGCTCCAGGGATCAAGGAAAAGGAGTCAAGTACGCAGAGGACGCAGAGATTTCGCAGAGGACGCAGAAGAATCCGAACAAGAGTTTTGAATCTTCTGCGTCCTCTGCGTAACTTTTGCGTCCTCTGCGTCCGGTATTTCTGGCTTCATCGCGCGGGGGCGACGATGGTGTTCGTGAGTGCGCCGATGCCCTCGACCTCGGTCACGACGGCCGAGCCCACCGGGCAATCAACCACGCCATCGGGCGTGCCGGTCAGGATCAAATCGCCGGGGTACAGCGTCATGAAGCTGCTGAAGTACTCGATCAGCGTGGGCACGTCGAACACCATGTCGGCCGTGCTGCCCTGCTGCGTGACCTGGCCGTTGACGGTGGTGCGCAGCTTCAGATTCATCGGGTCGGCCACGTCGGCCGCATCCACCAGCCAGGGGCCGATGGGCGTGCAGGTGTCGCGGTTCTTCACGCGCAGGTTGGGGCGGTACCAGTTCTCGAGGTAGTCGCGGATGGCGTAGTCGTTCGCCACGGTGTAGCCGCGCACGAAGTCGTAGGCGTCGCCCTTCCTCACGTGCTTCGCCTCGCGGCCGATCACCACGGCCAGCTCGCACTCGTAGTGCATGTTCTGCACGCTGTCGGGCCGCACGGTGAAAGCCTGGTGGCCGATCAACGAGGCCGCGCCCTTGGCGAAGGCCAGCGGCTCCTCGGGCGGTTTGAAGGCCAGCTCGCGCGCATGGTCGGCGTAGTTGATGGCCAGCGCCAGCACGGTGCGCGGGCGGTGCAGCGGCATGTCGGCCAGCGGCGGCAGCCACCCGACTGCATCGAAGTTCAGCAGGCGGCCCTTGAAGGCGGGTGTCTGCAGTTCGAGTTTTCCATCGCGCTCGATGGCATGGTGGACCGCGCCGGCCCAGGCGATGCGGGCGTGTTTCATGTGGCCTCCGCGATCAAAGTGTGGTGAAGCGGCGCGAAGCCCGGCGCGCTGATCTCGATGCGGTCGCCGGCCCTGGCGCGCGGGCGCGCGCCATCGGGCAGGCAGTCGGTGCCGAGCATCAGCACGTCGCCGGGTTGCAGCGTCATGAACTCGCCCACGTCGGCCAGCAGCGTGGCGGCGTCGCGCACCAAGGTCGAGAGGTCGACGGTCTGCATCGCTTGGCCATTCACGCGCACTTCCAGCTTCAGCGCAGCGATATCGGCCAGCGCCAGCGGCACGCTTGCCGGGCCGCAGCCCAGGAAGCCGTCGCGGTTGCGAAACTTGATCGGCGGGCGGTAGTAGCTGGGATGCGGCAGGCTCAGGTCGGCCAGCAGCACGCAGCCCGTCACTCTTTTATTGATAGCTGCTTGCGCTTGTCCATCAAGCGCTGGGGGCAAATTTGGCTCAAAATCACCGATCACCAGACCAAGCGCCGCCCCCACCTCCACCTCGCCCGGCACGGCGATGTCGGCGCCGCAGGGCGTGAAGGTGTTGGCAGTCTTCACGTACAGCACGGGCGCCTTGGGCGCGGCCTTGTACGGCGCCTCGGTCATCTTCGGCGCCCACAGATCCCACTCGCGGCGGAAGTTCAGCAGCGTGCCGTACACGGTGCCGGCGGGTAGCCAGCGTGCAGGGGCGGCGCTCATGCCGCGGTCTCCGTCAGGCGCATGCCTGCGTGGTCTTGCATGGCTTCTGTCTCCTCTTCTTCGGTCGGGTGCAGGGCGATCAACTCGTCCAGCAGGGCGTAGAGCTGCGCCAGCTTGGGCTGGCTCATGTGGGTTTCGAGGTCCTGGTACTGCGCCTCGATATCGGCGCGCAGCGCGGCGGCCAGCGCCAGCCCCTCGTCGGTGGCGCTGACCACGCTGCGGCGCGCGTCCTCGGCGCTGCGCGCGCGCTGCACCAGGCCGGCGGCTTCCATGCGCGCCAGCATGCCGGTCAGGCTGGGGCCGAGCAGGTGCGACTCGCGCGCCAGGCGGCCGGTGTCCAGCCCCTCGGCGTGCGCCGGCTCGGCCAGCACGCGCAACACGCGCCACTGCTGGTCCGACAGCCCATGCGCGCGCAGCATGGGGCGGCGGTGCTGCATCACGGCCTCGCGCGCCTTCAGCAGCAGCAGCGGCAGGTTGCGGTGGCGGAAGCGGGCGGGCTTGGGCATTTATTTAATGTATTAAATAAATCGAAGGGTTGCAAGCCCCTTTTGATCCCAGCCCACAATCCGTCCATGAACACCTTTGCCGACCGACTGAAGATTCGACTGCCCCTCATCCAGGCCCCCATGGCGGGCGCGCAAGGCAGCGCCATGGCGCTGGCCGTGGGCGCGGCCGGCGGGCTGGGCTCGCTGCCCTGCGCCATGCTGGCGCCCGATGCGCTGCGCGCCGAGCTGGAAAAGCTGCGCGCCAGCGGGCGGCCGTACAACGTGAATTTCTTCTGCCACCAGCCGCCCGCGCCCGATGCGGCGCGCGACGCGGCCTGGCGCGCGGCGCTGAAGCCCTATTACGACGAGTTGGGGCTGGACATGGCGACGATCCCGAGCGGGCCGGGGCGCCTGCCCTTCAGCGCCGAGGCGGCCGATCTGCTGGAAGAGTTCAAGCCCACCGTGGTGAGCTTCCACTTCGGCCTGCCCGCGCCCGAGCTGCTGGCGCGCGTCAAGGCCTGGGGCGCTTTCGTGATGTCGTCGGCCACCACCGTGCGCGAGGCGCTATGGCTTCAGGAGCATGGCGCCGATGCCGTGATCGCCCAGGGCCTGGAGGCCGGCGGACACCGCGGGCACTTCCTGAGCATGGATCTGAGCGAGCAGATGGGCACCTTCGCCCTGCTGCCGCAGATCATGAATGCCGTGACCGTGCCGGTGATCGCCGCCGGTGGCATCGCCGACGCGGCGGGCGTGCGCGCCGCCATGGCGCTGGGCGCGGCGGGTGTGCAGGTGGGCACAGCCTACCTGTGCAGCGACGAGGCGCTCACCAGCCCGCTGCACCGCGCCGCGCTGCAAAGCGCCGCAGCGCGCCACACGGCGCTGACCAACCTGTTCACCGGCCGGCCGGCGCGCGGCATCGTCAACCGCCTGATGCGCGAGTTGGGCAACGCCGATGCCGAGCATTTCAGCACCGGGCTGGGCGCGGTGGCGCCGGCCTTTCCGCTGGCCACCAACGCCATCGGCCCGCTGCGCGCGGCGGCCGAGCAGGCCGGCCGCACCGACTTCACGCCGCTGTGGAGCGGGCAGAACGCCAGTGGCTGCCGCACCGGCTCGGCGACGGAGATCACGCAGGCGCTGGCGCGGGGCTTCGACAAGGGCTGACCGCGCGCGCCTGCCGCAAACGCCTCAATACCGCGTCGGCGTGAAGTCCTGCGCCGCGCCGGCTTCTTCCCAGTCGATGAAGCGCGTGAGCACACGGCAGGCGGCGCGCTGGGTGGGGGTGAGAAAGCCGAAGCGCCCGCTGTCGAGATCGTGCGGCATGCGCTGGCCGCGCCAGTCGCTGGCGGTGCCGAGCGACCACGACGGGAACACCGGCAGCGTGATCGGCTCGCGGTGCAGCGTGAGCAGGTCGGTGTGCAGGCTGCTGCTCTGCACGCGCCCGATCACCTCTTCCATGCTCGCGGCCGGGCCTTCGATGAGCTGGCAGAAGCGGCCATTGCAGAAGAGCAGCACGCCGCTGACCCGGCGCGGCGCGTTGAACGCGCGCCCCTGGGCGTACAGGTCGTCCAGCCGCGCCGGGTCGAAGGCCGGCGTGGCCGTGCTGACGTAGCACCAGGACAGATGTTGCATGCGGCCCATTCTAGGGACGCACGGGCCGCGCGGCTATGCGGGCCGTCAGGCCACCTGCCCCTTGGTCTCGCGCCCCAGCAGCGCCACGGCCGCGGCGCCGATGGCGATGGTGACGGCGAACAGCGCGAAGATGGCGCCGGTGCTCCAGCCCTGCGCGCCCAGGAAGGGGATGGCCAGCGGCCCCAGGATGCCGCCCACGCGGCCCACGCCGGCCGCCGTGCCCACGCCGCTGGCGCGGATTTCGGCCGGGTAGTTCTCGGGCGAATAGGCGTACAGCGCGCCCCAGGCACCCAGGTTGAAGAACGACAGCAGCGCGCCGAACAGCAGCAGCCCACCCTGCGTCTCGGCGTTGCCGAAAGCCCAGGCGCTGGCCGCCGTGCCCAGCAGGTACACCACCAGCACGAACTTGCGGCCCATGCGCTCGATCAGCCAGGCGGCGGTGAAGTAGCCGGGCAACTGCGCCAGCGTCATCAGCAGCACGTATTCGAAGCTCTTGATCAGCGCGAAGCCCTTGCCGATCATCACGCTGGGCAGCCACAGGAACATGCCGTAGTACGAGAACACCACGGTGAACCACAGGATCCACAGCATCAGCGTGTTGCGGCTGTGCTCGGCCGACCACAGGCGGGCCAGGCGCGCCGTCCACGGCAGGCCAGCGGAGGGCGGGGCGGTGGGCTTGTCGTCGGGCAACTTGCGGCGCAGGTACAGGGCGTAGATGGCCGGCAGCGCGCCCAGGATCAGCGCCACGCGCCAGCCCATGTCGGGCGCGAAGCGCGGCATGACGAAGTAGGCAATCAGCGCCGCCAGAATCCAGCCCAGCGCCCAGAAGCTTTCCAGCAGCACCACGATGCGGCCGCGCTCATGCGCGGGCACGCGCTCGGACACGTAGGTGCTGGCCACCGGCAGCTCGCCGCCCAGCCCCATGCCGATGAAAAAGCGCAGCACGAACAGCACCGTCAGCGTGGTGGCGAAGGCGGAGAGACCGCTGGCGATGGCGAACAGCAGCAGCGTGATGACGAACACGTGCTTGCGGCCGATGCGGTCGGCCATCATGCCGAACATCACCGCGCCCACGGCCATGCCGATGGAGTTGACCGCGCCCAGCCAGCCCATCTGCCCGGCCGTCAGGCCCCAGTCCAGCTTGAGCGCGGCGAGGATGAAGGACAGCAGGCCGACGTCCATGGCGTCGAACATCCAGCCCAGGCCCGAGGTGACGAGCAGGCGGTTCTTGGACACCGGCTGGCCGGTGGAGGGATCGGTGACGGTGGTGGTGGACATGGCGGCAGCCCTTTCACGAAAGGTGGCGCATGGTAACGGTTTGCGGCGGCGCCCGGCAGCACCGCTGGCACCAAAAAATGATAGCGCCTTGCGCATGCCATGCAACAGATTCAAGTCATTTCAATCCGAAATCAAGGCAAGACAAGCGCTGGCAGCTATCAATTGATGAGCCACAAACCTCTTACGATCACCGCCATGGCGAAAGACAAGACCCTCTACACCTGCAACGACTGCGGCGCCACCACGCCGCGCTGGCTGGGCAAGTGCCCGTCGTGCGGGGCGTGGAATTCGCTGGTGGAGACGGTGGCCGAAACGCCCGCCAGCGGCAAGAACCGCATGGGCGCGGCCTTCGCGGCGCTGGCGCCGTCGAGCGAAGTGCGCCCGCTGGCCGCCATCGAGGCGGTGGACGTGGCCCGCACGCCCACCGGCCAGGGTGAGCTGGACCGCGTGCTGGGCGGCGGCATCGTCGAAGGCGGCGTGGTACTGATCGGCGGCGATCCGGGCATCGGCAAATCGACGCTGCTGCTGCAGGCCGTGGATGCCTTGCAGCGCAGCGGCTTGCCGGCGCTGTACGTCACCGGCGAGGAAAGCGGTGCACAGGTGGCGCTGCGCGCGCGGCGGCTGGGCATCACCGGCTCGCAGGTCAGCGTGCTGGCCGAAATCCAGCTGGAGAAGATCATCGCCACCCTCGCCGCGCAGCAGCCTGCCGTGGCGGTGATCGACTCGATCCAGACCGTCTACTCAGACCAGCTCACCAGCGCGCCCGGCAGCGTGGCGCAGGTGCGCGAGTGCGCGGCGCACCTCACGCGCTGGGCCAAGTCGAGCGGCTGCGCCATCGTGCTGGTGGGCCACGTGACCAAGGACGGCCAGCTGGCCGGCCCGCGCGTGTTGGAGCACATGGTGGACACGGTGCTGTACTTCGAGGGCGACACGCACAGCAGCTTCCGCCTGATCCGCGCCATCAAGAACCGCTTTGGCGCCGTCAACGAGATCGGCGTGTTCGCCATGACCGAGCGCGGGCTGAAGGGCGTGAGCAACCCCAGCGCGATCTTCCTGAGCCAGCACGCGCAGCCGGTGCCCGGATCGTGCGTGCTGGTCACGCTGGAGGGCACGCGGCCGATGCTGGTGGAGATCCAGGCGCTGGTCGATTCGGGCGGCGTGAGCCCGCGGCGCCTGTCGGTGGGGCTGGAGCGCGACCGCCTGGCCATGCTGCTGGCGGTGTTGCACCAGCACGCGGGCGTGGCCACGGGCGATCAGGACGTGTTCGTCAACGCCGTCGGCGGCGTGCGCATCAGCGAGCCGGCGGCCGACCTGGCGGTGATGCTGGCCATCACCTCGTCGCTGCGCGGCAAGGCGCTGCCCAAGGGCTTCATCGCCTTCGGCGAAGTCGGCCTGGCCGGCGAGGTGCGCCCGGCGCCGCGCGGGCAGGAGCGGTTGAAGGAGGCGGCCAAGCTGGGCTTCAGCGTGGCCGTGGTGCCCAAGGCCAACGCGCCGAAGAAGGCGGACAAGGCGTTCGAGGGGCTGACCATCCACGCCGTGGAGCGCGTGGATGAGGCGATGGCGCTGGTGCGCGGGCTGGATTGAACGGGCGCCGATCCAGCCTCTGACCACTCAGCGGCTCCAAGCCTTGTGGGAGCGGGCTTGCCCGCGATGGCAGCCTTTCGCCCTGACTCAAGGTTTATCGCGGGCAAGCCCGCTCCCACAGGGGCAGGCAGGCAGGGCACCCATGCTCAGAGCATTGCTTTATATGGGAGTATCGGCTTCCAGCGCCCATCCAACAAGCGCCACAGACCATCCATACAGGGAGTATCCGCCACTCACCCCAGCAGCAACGCGTCGTCGCTCACCTTCTCGCCGCGCGTGCGCTCGAACATCGCCAGTAGGTCGGGCACGTCCATGCGGGCGCGCTCGTCGCCCGATACGTCGAGCACCACCTGCCCCTGGTGCAGCATCACGGTGCGCGTGCCGTGGTCCAGCGCCTGGCGCATCGAGTGCGTGACCATCAGCGTGGTCAGCTGGTTCTCGGCCACGATCTGGTCGGTCAGCTGCAGCACAAAGGCCGCCGTCTTGGGGTCGAGCGCAGCGGTGTGTTCGTCCAGCAGCAGCATGCGCGAGGGGCGCAGCGCCGCCATCAGCAGGCTGACGGCCTGGCGCTGCCCGCCCGAGAGCAGGCCCATGCGGTCGCCCAGGCGGTTTTCCAGCCCCAGGTTCAGGTGCGCCAGCCGCTCGCGGAACAGCGTGCGCAGCTCGGGCCGCACGGCGCGGCCCAGGCCGCGGCGCTGGCCGCGCTGCCAGGCCAGGGCCAGGTTCTCCTCGATGCTGAGCGCCTCGCAGGTGCCGGCCATCGGGTCCTGGAACACGCGCGCCACCAGGCCGGCGCGCTGCCAGGCGTTCAGCTTGGTCACGTCGCGGCCGTCGATGACGATCTGGCCGTCGTCCACCATCAAATCGCCGCTGATGGCGTTGAGCGTGGTCGACTTGCCCGAGCCGTTGCTGCCGATGACGGTGACGAACTCGCCCGCCGCGATGTTCAGGCTGACGCCGCGCAGCGCCGGGTTCTCGATCGGCGTGCCGGGGTTGAAGGTCTTGTGCAGACCGCGCAGCTCCATCATGGGCGGCCTCCCGTCGGTACCGGCTTGCGGCGCAGCTTGGCCTTCAGCTTGGGCAGCACCAGCGCCACACCCACCAGCACGGCAGTGATCAGGTTCAAATCCTGCGCCTGCAGGCCAATGAAGTCGGCCTGCAGCGCCAGCGCGATGAACAGGCGGTACAGCACCGCGCCCACCACCGTGGCCAGGGTGATGATGATGAGCGCGCGGCTGGGCATCAGCGTCTCGCCGATGATGACCGCCGCCAGGCCGATGACGATGGTGCCCAGGCCCATCGAGATGTCGGAGCCGCCCTGCGTCTGCACGTACAGCGCGCCGCCCAGCGCGATCAGCGCGTTCGACAGCGCCATGCCGCCCATCGTCAGCCGCCCGGTCGGGATGCCCTGCGCGCGCGCCATGCGCGGGTTGGCGCCGGTGGCGCGCAGCGCCAGCCCGGTCTGCGAGGCGAAGAACCAGTCCAGCGCCAGCTTCACCGCCAGCACGATCACGGCCAGCACCAGCGGCTGCACCCAGTAGGCGCTGCCTTCGCCCACGAAGGGCGCGAACACCGTCGGCTCGCCCAGCAGCGGCACGTTGGGCGCGCCCATGATGCGCAGGTTGATCGAGTACAGCGCGATCATGGTCAGGATCGACGCCAGCAGCTGCAGGATGTTCAGCCGCACGTTCAGCCAGCCGGTGACCAGGCCCGCGCCCGCGCCGGCCAGCGCCGCCACGCCGCAGGCCAGCCAGGGGTTCCAGCCGCCCACGATGAGCACGGCCGCCACCGCGCCGCCCAGCGGAAAGCTGCCGTCGGCCGTGAGGTCGGGAAAGTCGAGCACGCGGAACGAGATCCACACCCCCAGCGCCACCAGCGCGAAGATGAGACCGATTTCCAGCGCGCCCATCAGCGAAAGCATGGACATGGGCAGAGCGCTCCCTGAAAACAGCACCGGCGCCACGCGGGCGCCGGTGTCAAACACGCGATTTTATTTCGCCGGCGTCACTTCACCACGTCGGCGGCTTCCTTGATCAGGCTCTCCGGCAGCGTGATGCCCTGCTTCTCGGCCGCGCCGGGGTTCACCATCAGCGACATCTTGGCGCCCACCTCGGGGGCGATCTCGCCCGGCTTGGTGCCCTTCAGGATGCGGTCGACGATCTTGCCGGTCTGGCGGCCCAGGTCGTAGTAGTTCATGCCCAGGGCGGCGGTGGCGCCGCGCTTGACCGAGTCGGTGTCGGCGGCCACCAGCGGCAGCTTGGCCTCCTGCGCCACGCGCACCATCGATTCGTAGGCCGACACCACGTTGTTGTCGGTGGTGGTGTAGATCACGTCCACCTTGCCCACCAGGCTCTTGGCGGCGCTGGGGATGTCCACCGTGCGCGGCGCGGCGGCCTCGGCCACGGTCATGCCGCGCTTTTGCAGCTCGGCCTTCAGATCCTTCAGCACGATGGTGGAGTTGACCTCGCCCGGGCTGTAGACGTAGCCCACGCGCTTGGCGCCGGGCTTCACCTTCAGCAGCAGGTCCATCTGCGCGGCCAGCGGCAGCGCGTCGGAGACGCCGGTCACGTTGGTGCCGGAGGGCTGCCAGTCCTTCACCAGCTTGGCGGCCACCGGGTCGGTCACGGCGGTGAAGACGACCGGGATGTTCTTGGTGGCGGCCACGGCGGCCTGGGCGCTGGGCGTGGCGATGGCAACGATGGCGTCCACCTTGTCGCCGGCGAACTTGCGCGCGATCTGGCCCGCGGTGGCGGTGTTGCCCTGCGCGCTCTGGTAGGCCACCCGCAGGTTCTTGCTCTCTTCCCAGCCCAGCGCCTTCAGCTCGTCCTGCACGCCCTTGCGCACCGAATCGAGCGCGGGGTGGTCGACGATGGCGGTGATGCCAACGGTCTTGACCTGCGCGTGGGCCCAGGGCGCGGCCACCAGCGCGGCCACGGCGGCCAGGGCACCAACCGCCAGACGACGAGAAGCAATGCGTTTCATGAGGAAGTCACCTTTCTGTGTAAGCAGGGCCAACAGGCACAAAAAAGCGATGTTCGCACACCCCGCGGCCGCGCCGCATCCGCATGGGCCCGCGCCAGCCGCCCGCAGCAGCTGTCTTGCACGGCTTGGGTGCCAAAACAAGCGACATCCATTTGGCGCGGTGTTCCAGTATCAATACAGAAGCTGCTGGCGCCCGTCATGCGGGCGCTAAAGGCTATTTTAATAATCAAGGAAATTCAACAAGTCCCCCCGTCAAAACCCGCGCCACACCCTGGCACCACACACCGCCGGGCGCGCCCTTGGCCACGCGTGCCGGCACCGCGCTTCATTACCGAACACCGCAGCGCCGCGCGGTCTTCATGCTCATTGAGTTATAATGCCCGACTTTCCAAGCCCCGGTGCAGCGGCCCGCCCGCCTTGTCACCCCGGCTTTCTGGGGCGGCTTGATCGCCCTTCCTCAGGTGGACTTGCTGCGCGCGCCACGCCGCACATCGCCCACCGCGCGGGTTCCTGGCGGAGCCCGCGACATCACCCATTACCCGCAACCAGGCCCCGGCATTCGCACAGCCTCCCGTTGTCGGCGTCATTGGCGTCGTCCTCGAAGCATTCCTGCCGCGGCCCGGTTGCCCTGAAGAACCGGAGGAACCCCCGTGGCCAAGCAAATCGTGATCGAGCACCTGTTCAAGGTGTTTGGCGACGCACCCGAACGCGCGCTGGACCTGGCACGCCAGGGCGTCGCCAAGCAGGACATCGTGGCCCAGACCGGGCAGTCGATCGGCGTGTTCGACGCCAGTTTCACCATCGAGCCGGGCGAAATCTTCGTCGTCATGGGCCTGTCGGGCTCGGGCAAATCGACCCTGGTGCGCATGTTCAACCGCCTGATCGAGCCGACGGTCGGCCGCATCGTGGTCGACGGCGAGGACATCGCGCAATACAACGACAAGCAACTGCGCGACTTCCGCCGCAAGCACATCAGCATGGTGTTCCAGTCGTTCGCGCTGCTGCCGCATTTGACGGTGCTGCAGAACACCGCCTTCGGGCTGGAGCTGGCCGGCGTGCCGCTGGGCGAACGCGAGGCCGCCGCCCGTGCCGCGCTGGAGCAGGTGGGCCTGGCCGTGTGGGCCGCCAGCTACCCCGACGAACTGTCGGGCGGCATGCAGCAACGCGTGGGCCTGGCGCGCGCGCTGGCGGCCGACCCGTCGATCCTGCTGATGGACGAGGCCTTCTCGGCCCTCGACCCCATCATCCGCACCGAGATGCAGGACGAGCTGCTGCGCCTGCAGCAGGTCAAGCGCCGCACCATCGTCTTCATCTCGCACGACCTGGACGAGGCCATGCGCATCGGCGACCGCGTGGCCATCATGAAGGACGGCCAGGTGGTGCAGGTGGGCACGCCGGAGGAAATCCTGCGCCAGCCGGCCGACGACTACGTGCGCCAGTTCGTGCGCGGCGTGGACCAGGCGGCCGTGTTCAAGGCCGGTGACATCGCCCGCAAGACGCAAGTGGAAGTCTCCGAAAGCCCCACGCGCGGCTGCCGCCCGGCGCTCAAACGCCTGCAGGACCAGGACCGCGAATGGGCCTACGTGGTCGATCCGCGCCACCGCTACCTGGGCGCCGTGTCGGCCGATTCGCTGCGCAAGGCGCTGCACGGGCATGACGGCCCGCTGGGGCTGACGCACGCCTTTGTGCCCGCCGTGGAGCCGGTGCCGGCCGACACGCCGATCACCGAGCTGTACCGCCTGATGGTGGCGCAGCCGGCGCCGCTGCCGGTGGTGGCCGAGGACGGGCGCTTCATCGGCACCGTCAGCAAGAACCGGCTGCTCACCTTCCTCGACCCCTACACCGACGCCGACGGCAACCCGCTGCCTGAAGCCGCCCCGGCCGAAGCCGCCGTCGCATGACCGCGCCCTGACGAGCGCATGACCTCGGCCTGCGGCCATCGATGACGCGCCCTGCGGGCGCATGACCACACCGTCATGGCGCGAAGCGCCGTCATCGAAGGCGAAGCCGAAGTCATGGAGCACAGCGACGTCATTGACGCCAGAGAAACCTCATGAGCACTACAACGAACTTCATCGACCCCTACCAAGCCCCGCCCACCGACGCCAACCCCGAGTGGCTGGGCGGCCCCGCCGCCGTGACGCGCGATGTCACCGCCGCGCAGACACCCACCGAGTTTCAGGACCCCTACCAGGCCCCGCCCAGCGACGCCAACCCCGAATGGCTGGGTGGCCCCGAAGCGGTGACTCGCGACGTAACCGCGACGGGCGACGGCCTGCTCTCGGCCTCCGACGCCCTGCCCGGCGCGGCCGCCGACGCCGCCGAGGCCACCAGCGCCATCGCCCGCTGGTTCGACGGCGCGCTGCCGGTGCAGGCCTGGATCAACCAGGCGCTGGGCTGGTTCGTCGACCAGTTCCGCCCCGCCTTCCAAGTGATGCGCCAGCCGGTGGATGCGCTGCTGTCGGGCGTGGAGGCCGTGCTGCTGTACCCGCCCACGCTGGTGATGATCGGCATCCTGTCGCTGCTGGCCTGGCAGATCGCCGGCGGGCGGCTGGCCGTGGCCACGCTGGCCTCGCTGCTGGGGCTGGGCCTGCTGGGCATCTGGGGCGAATCGATGACCACGCTGTCGCTGGTGCTCACCGCGCTGTTCTTCTGCGTGCTGATCGGCCTGCCGCTGGGCATCTGGCTGGCGCGCAGCGACCGCGCCAACCAGCTGGTGCGCCCGCTGCTGGACGCCATGCAGACCACGCCGGCCTTCGTCTACCTGGTGCCGGTGGTGATGCTGTTCGGCATCGGCAACGTGCCGGGCGTCATCGTCACCATCATCTTCGCGCTGCCGCCGCTCGTGCGCCTCACCAACCTGGGCATCCGCCAGGTGCGGCCCGACCTGATCGAGGCCGCGCAGGCCTACGGCGCCTCGCCCTGGCAACTGCTGACGCGCGTGCAGCTGCCGCTGGCCATGCCGTCGATCATGGCCGGCATCAACCAGGCGCTGATGCTGAGCCTGTCGATGGTCGTCATCGCCTCGATGATCGCCGTCGGCGGCCTGGGCCTGATGGTGCTGCGCGGCATCGGCCGGCTCGACATGGGCCTGGCCACCGTGGGCGGCCTGGGCATCGTGATTCTGGCCATCGTGCTGGACCGCCTGACGCAGGCGCTGACCCGCACCGAACGCCACGGCGCCGCCTGGCACCAGCGCGGCCCCATCGGCCTGCTGCGCCGGCTGCTGGGTGGTGCGCGCCCACAGCCCGCCACCTCGCCCACACCGCAAACCGCCGCCGCCTGAAGCATGACGAATGACCGGCGCTGGCGCGCCATGACCTCGGCTTTGCCTTCGATGACGCGCCCTGCGGGCGCATGACTGAATTCATGGCGCCATGGGCGCCGTCATCGAAGGCCGCAGGCCGAGATCATGCGCCGCCAGGCGCGGTCATCAGCCATCACCCAAGGAACCACTCCATGACCCACACTGTTCTCAACCCCTCCCGCCCCGCGGCCATCCTGCGCCGCCTCGCTACCGCCGCGCTGTCCGCCTGCGCGCTGGCGCTGACCGCGCCCGCCCTGGCCGCCGACCCGCCACTGCCCGGCCAGGGCGTCACGGTGCAGCCCATCAAGAGCTCGATCGCCGAGGAAACCTTCCAGACCCTGCTGGTCATGAAGGCGCTGACGCAGCTGGGCTACGACGTCAAGCCGATCCGCGAGGTGGAATACGCCACCGGCCACCTGGCGCTGGCCAACGGCGACGCCACCTTCCTGGCCACGCACTGGGATCCGCTGCACGACAACTACTTCCACAACTCCGGCGGCGAGGCCAGGCTGTGGCGCGACAACACCTACTCCGGCGGCGCCATCCAGGGCTATCTGGTCGACAAGAAAACCGCCGACGCGCACGGCATCACCAACCTGAGCCAGCTGGCCGACCCGGCCATCGCCAGGCTGTTCGACGTCGACGGCGACGGCAAGGCCGACCTGACGGGCTGCACCCCCGGCTGGGGCTGCGAGGCCCAGATCGAGGCGCAACTGACGGCCTACAAGCTGCGCGACACCGTGACCCACGTCAGCGGCAACTACTCGGCGCTGATCGCCGACGTCATTCAGCGCTTCAAGGCCGGGCAGCCGGTGTTCTATTTCACCTGGACGCCGTACTGGGTCAGCTCGGTCATGGTGCCGGGACAGGACGTGACCTGGCTGCAGGTGCCGTTCTCGGCCATGCCGGGCGCGCAGGCGGGGCAGGACACGGCGCTGCCCAACGGCCGCAACTACGGCTCGGTCATCAACAACCAGCGCATCGTGGCCAACCGCGCCTTCATCGACGCCAACCCTGCGGCCAAGAAGCTGTTCCAGGTGATGAAGCTGCCGGTGGGCGACATCACGGCGCAGAACAACGCCATGAACGACGGCCAGAACACCGAGCGCGACATCGAGCGCCACACCGACGGCTGGATCAAAGCGCACCAGACGCTGTTCGACAGCTGGCTGCAGCAGGCCCGCCAGGCGGCGCGCTGAATGCTATTTTAATAATAGCTTCCTGCGCTTTCTACAAGACGCCTGCAGGCCGATTTGGCTTGTGAACCAGGCCAGGTGGAGCGTTTGCGACAATCAGCCCCCATGACGTGGCAACGCATTCTCACCTTCATGGCCGCCATCGCACTGGGCGCGATGGCCTGGCGGGCCGGCGGCGGCGCAGGGCTGGCCCTGCTGTTCAGCGGCCTGCTGCTGTGGTTCCTGCTGTACTACACGCGCATCATGACCATCATGAAGCGCGCCGCCGACCGGCCCATCGGCTACGTCGGCAGCGCCGTGATGCTGAACGCCAAGCTCAAACCCCGCATGCCGCTGCTGAACGTGATCGCGCTCACGCGCTCGCTGGGCGAGCGCCTGTCGGCCGAGGGCGCCGAGCCCGAGGTGTACCGCTGGCGCGATCCCGGTGATTCGCACGTCACCACCGAGTTTGAGGGCGGCCGCCTGCTGCGTTGGCAGCTGCAGCGCCCGCCGGTGCCCAGCGAGCCCGACGCGGCCCCGCCCCTGCCCGCGCCCGGCGCCGAGTCTTAGAATTGATCTTTTGCGCCGAGCCGGCAGGCTGCACACGTCCGGCCCGGCGGTTCACCGCTGACATCAGGACCTTTCCCATGAGCACTGCCCCCCTCTCCATGGCCGACCGCGACGGCAAGATCTGGCTCGACGGCCAGCTGGTCGACTGGCGCGACGCCAAGATCCACGTGCTGACGCACACGCTGCACTACGGCTGCGGCGCTTTCGAGGGGGTACGCGCCTACAACACGGTGAACGGCACCGCCATCTTCCGCCTGGAGGAGCACACGCAGCGCCTGTTCAACAGCGCCAAGATCCTGCGCATGCCGATGCCGTTCTCGCAGGAGCAGGTGAACGAGGCGCAGAAGGAAGTGGTGCGCGCGAACACGCTGGAGAGCTGCTACATCCGCCCGCTGGTGTGGATCGGCTCCGAGAAGCTCGGCGTCAGCCCCAAGGGCAACACCATCCACGTGATGGTCGCCGCCTGGGCCTGGGGCGCCTACCTGGGCGAAGAGGGCCTCAAGAAAGGCATCCGCGTCAAGACCAGCAGCTACACCCGCCACCACGTCAACATCACCATGACGCAGGCCAAGGCGGTGAGCAACTACAGCAACTCGATCCTGGCCAACATGGAGGCACTGGACGACGGCTACGACGAGGCCCTGCTGCTCGACTCGGCCGGCTTCGTGAGCGAAGGCGCGGGCGAGAACGTGTTCCTCGTCAAGGACGGCGTAATCTACACGCCCGACCTGTCGGCCGGTGCGCTGAACGGCATCACCCGCAACACGGTGCTGCACATCGCCAAGGACCTGGGTGTCGAGGTGGTGCAGAAACGCATCACGCGCGACGAGTGCTACATCGCCGACGAGATGTTCTTCACCGGCACGGCGGCCGAGGTGACGCCCATCCGCGAACTCGACCGCGTGCAGATCGGCGCCGGCCAGCGCGGCCCGGTGACCGAGAAGGTGCAGAACGCGTTCTTCGACATCGTGAACGGCAAGAACGCGACATACGCGCACTGGCTGGCCAAGGTCTGAAGGAGCACGCCATGACTGCGCCCCAAGCCGTCGAGCTGCTGGCCAAGGACCTGACCCCGGCCGGCGAAACCTTCTGCCCCAACCCCAAGGCCGGCATGGCGCTGTGGAACACGCACCCGCGCGTGTTCCTCAACCTGTCGCACGGCGGCGAAGCCAAGTGCCCGTACTGCGGCACCGTCTACCGCCTCAAGGCGGGCGAGGCGGTGGCGCACGGCCACTGAGCTGACCGGACCTTTTAAGCTAACGCGGCGTCACGGCGCGGCGCGGCCAGCGCCTGCGTCCACCGCTCCGAAGGCTCGGTCGACAGCCGCTGCCACACCAGCACCACGAACCACAGCGCCAGGCCGATCGAGGCGTCGCGCAGCGCCGAATTGGTGGCCAGCGCTACCAGCAGGGTGAGCAGCGCCACCACGCCCAGCCGTCCACTCAGGTCATGCCGCTGCCAGGCGCGCGGCAGGCCGGCCGCCACCATCAGCAGCAGCAGCAGCGCGCCCGGCACGCCCGCCTGCGCACCCATCCACAGGAAGTCGTTGTGCGGCATGTTCGAGACCGCCAGCGTGGCGTCCACGCGCTGGCGCCACTGGTCGTTCCAGGCACCGATGCCCCAGCCCGTCAGCGGGCGCTCGTGGATCATGTCCAGCGTCTTCTCGTACAGCCGGTAGCGGATGCCCCAGCTGCTGCCGATGCCCACCGCCTCGCCCTGGTGGGCGCTGACGATCTCGTCGACCCCCAGCACCAGCCGATCCTTGACGCCGGGCGTCAGCAGCCCGATCGACAGCGTCAGCGCCACGGCCACGGCCAGCGCCAACAGCTGGCGCTGGCGTTGCGCGCGCAGTTGGTGCAGCACGCCGGCAGCCGCCGCCACCAGCACGATCAGCCAGGCGGTGCGTGAATACAGCGTGGTCAGCAGCACCCCCAGCGCGCCCAGCGACAGGGCGATCGCCGCCACCCGCGCACGGCCCGTCAGCCACGGCGCCACCAGCAGCCCGCTGACGGCGGCCAGCGCCATCAGCACGGCGTTGGCCAGCGACTTGTTGCCGCCGTAGCGCACGATGCTGTCCCAGACCAGGCTGGGCGGCAGGCCCACCAGCAGGTGCAGCCCCACCAGCAGCAGGCTGACGACCAGGCCCAGAACGAAGCCGCGCACCGCCCACACGGCTTCCTCAGCCGTGAGTGCCAGCACCAGCCACAGCATCAGCACGATGCGCAGCGCGTGCAGGGCGTTGGAGGCGGTTTCTGCGTAGCGCGGGCCCAGCAGCAGGATCAGCCCGCCCCAGCCCAGAAACAGCAGGCTGGGCCACCAGTTGGGCTGCTGGCGCAGCTGTTCGAAGCGCGCACGCAGATCGCCTTGCCACAGCATGGCCGCCACCAGGGCGACAAAGGCGGTGTAGTTCAGGCCCACGGGCCAGAAAGTGGCAAACCCCCACAACAGGGCAGCCCAGCGAACCATGGGGAACTGCGGCATGGCGGGCAATTGTAGGTGGCGCGCCCGCGGGCCCAGGGCGGCGTGCGGGCCAAAAAAAACCGCCCGTGAGGGCGGTTTCCGGACCGGAGTCGTTTCTTGTTGTGTGTTTGGCGGCGCTTGCGCGCCGAGCCCATATGCAGCGTGACAGCTTCAAGATACAACTCTACACAGCACGCAACGCTGCGACACTCCCCTGTTCGCGGGAGTCCATGACACAAAACAAGAACAAAGTGTTCTTTCTTACGTTTTGTGACTGCTCAGGGGGTGCTCTTGACCACGGGCAAGCGCAACGTGAAGCGCGCGCCGCCGCCCGGGCGGTTGTCGCAATGGGCGCTGCCGCCGTGCCGCACCGCGATGGAGCGCACCAGCGCCAGGCCCAGACCGACGCCGCCGTCGCGCTCGCTGGCGCCGGGCAGGCGGTAGAAGGGCTCGAAGATGCGCTCGCGCTGCGCCTCAGGCACGCCGGGGCCGCGGTCGTCCACGTGCAGCTCGGCGTGGCCATCGGCCAGCGACAACCCGGCGCTGACCTGGCCGGCGCTGCCGTGGCGGGCGGCGTTCTCCAGCAGGTTGCGCACGGCCCGGCGCAGCAGCTTGGCCACGCCGGGCACGATGATGTCGCCGCTGCCGTCGGGCACCTCCAGCGCGGCGCCCACGCGGGCGCTTTCCTCGGCCACCAGGCCGATCAGGTCGACCGGCTCGACGGTGCCCATGTCGGCTTCGCGCGCGTCCAGCCGGCTGGCCAGCAGGATTTCGTCCACCAGCTGGTCCAGCTCGGCGATGTTGCGCTGGATCTCGGCGCGCGCAGTGGGCGAGCCCTGCGCGCCCACCAGCTCGATCGCCATGCGGATGCGCGCCAGCGGCGAGCGCAGCTCGTGCGAGGCGTTGGCCAGCAGCGACTTCTGCGACTGCAGCAGTGCGGCCTGCGACGCCATCAGGCTTTGCACGCGCTCGGCGGCGGCGTTGAAGCGGCGCGACAGGTCGGCCACCTCGTCGTGCCCGCCTTCGGGCAGGCGCACCGACAGGTCGCCCTCGCCCCAGCGCTGCACGCCGCGCTGCAGGCCTTCCAGCCGCTGCGTCAGCCGGCGCGCGACGGGGAACACGCCGATCATCACGCCCAGCCCCGCCAGCCCCAGCGTCCACCAGAAGCCGTAGGGCGGGCGCAGCCAGGCCAGCGGATGATCGCTGCCGCGGCGCGGGCGGCCGCCGGCCGCGGTGCGGTTGCGCGGCGGCATCTGCAGGGTCAGCACCTCGCCGTCTTCGAGGGTGACGACGAACTCGAAGCCCTGCCCCGGCACGCGGCGCGGTTGCGCCTCGGCGCTGCCGATGACGTCGCCCGCGGCGTTGCGCACCACCACCTCGCGCGGCGTGGGCGGCTGGCGGTCGCGCTGCTCCTCGGCCTGGTGCCAGGCCCAGCCGACCAGCAGGCTGAGCAGCGCCACGCTGCCGGCCACGGCGAGCCAGATGCGCAGGTACAGCTTGCGGGCGATGGGGTTGGCGGGTTTCACGGCGGGGCTCTGTGCGGGCGCTCAGCCGCGCGGCGCCCGGGCGGCGCGGGGGTTGAGCGGCATCATCACATCAAAAAACATAGCTGCTTGCGCTCGTCATTGCTTGATTTCAGGTTTTTTTCTCTTGGAATCCTTGTGTATCAAGCGCAATCCACTATCAATTCAATAACATCCGTCACCGTGCTCAATCCTGCTGCTTGGCGAAGACGTAGCCCACGCCGCGCACCGTCAGGATGCGCTTGGGGTTCTTCACGTCGGCCTCGATGGCGGCGCGGATGCGGCCCATGTGCACGTCGATCGAGCGGTCGAAGGCCTCCAGCTCGCGCCCGCGCACGGCCTCCATGATCTGGTCGCGCGTCAGCACGCGGCCGGCGCGCTCGGCCAGCGTCACCAGCAGGTCGAACTGGTAGCTTGTCAGCTCGGCCGGCTGGCCGCCCACGGTGACGACGCGCGCATCGCGGTCGATCTCCAGCGTGCCGAAGCGCAGCACCTGGGCCTCGGGCGCGGCGCCCGGCTGGTGGCGGCGCAGCACGGCACGGATGCGTGCCAGCAGCTCGCGCGGCTCGAACGGCTTGGGCAGGTAGTCGTCGGCGCCCAGCTCCAGGCCGACGATTCGGTCCATCGGGTCGCCCTTGGCGGTCAGCATCAGCACCGGCACGCGCGCCACCGGGCCGGGCAGCGCGCGAATGCGGCGGCACACCTCCAGGCCGTCGATGTCGGGCAGCATGAGGTCGAGGATCACCAGGTCGACCGCCTTGTCCTGCAGCGCCGCCAGGCCCGATTCGCCGTCGGCCATGTGCGTCACCGTGAAGCCGGATTGCGTCAGGTACTCGCCCACCATGGCGGCCAGGCGGGTGTCGTCTTCGATCATCAGCAGGTGGTGGGTGCTCATGGGCTCCTTTCAGCGGCCGGGCGCGCTGGCGCCGTCCAGCCGATCATGATGGGGCGCCGGTGCAGTGCGCGCTTGAACCGGGGGTAAAGATAGGTAAACCGCGCGCCGCTCGGCCCAGCAATCAACTATACAAAATATAGCTACCCGCGCCCGGCACACTTGCGCTCAGGCCGGTTTTGGCTTTGAACTTACCCGCTGCGCCCGCGCCGCCAGCGCCACCAGCACCAGCACCGGCAACCCCAGCAGCGCGGTGCTGGTGAAGAAGCCCGCGTAGCCGAAGGCGTTGACGTAGTCGCCCGAGAAGCCCGCCACGAACTTCGGCAGCATCAGCATCAGCGACGAGAACAGCGCGTACTGCGTGGCCGAGTAGCTGATGTTGGTCAGGCTGCTCAGATACCCCACGAACGCCGCCGAGGCAATGCCGCTGGCCAGGTTGTCGGCCGACACCACGGCAATCAGCGCCGACACGCTGTGACCATGGCCTGCCAGCCAGGCGAACAGCAGGTTGGTCAGCGCGCTCAGCACCGCGCCCAGCATCAGGATGCGCATCACGCCGAAGCGCAGCGACAGCGATCCGCCCACGAAGGCGCCCACCAGCGTCATGATGACGCCGTAGATCTTGGTCACCGCCGCCACCTCGTCCTTGGTGTAGCCCATGTCCACATAGAACGGGTTGGCCATGATGCCCATCACCACGTCGCTGATGCGGTACACCGCGATCAGCGCCAGGATCAGCGCCGCCTGCCACTTGTAGCGGCGGAAAAAGTCGGCAAACGGCGCCACCAGCGCGCTCTGCACCCACTCCTGCGCGCTGCGCGCCGCCGGCAGCGGCAACGGCGCCGGCTCGGGCGAGACCAGCACCGTCAGCACGCCCAGCGCCATGCTGGCAGCCATCACGAAGTACGCCACCTGCCAGGCGTGGTTGTCGTAACCCGCCGCGCCGCCCTGTGCCCGCGCGGCCAGCCACAGCACGCCGGCGCCGGCCCAGATCATGGCCAGGCGGTAACCCGTCTGGTAGGTGGCCGCCAGCGCGGGCTGCTGCTCGGTCGGGGCCGATTCGATGCGGTAGGCGTCCAGCGCGATGTCCTGCGTGGCCGAGGCAAAGGCTACCGCCAGCGCGCACCACACCACGGCCGTGAGCGACACGCGCGGATCGGCCAGCGCCATGCCCACCAGCCCCGCCGCCACGCCCAGCTGCGCCAGCAGCAGCCAGCTGCGCCGCCGGCCCAGCAGGCGCGTCAGCCCCGGCAGCGGCACACGGTCCACCAGCGGCGCCCAGGCCCACTTGAAGCCGTAGGCCAGCCCCACCCAGCTGAGGTAGCCGATGGTGCTGCGGTCGATGCCCGCCTCGCGCAGGCGGAACGACAGCGTGCCCAGCACCAGCAGCAGCGGCAGCCCGGCCGAAAAGCCCAGCGCCAGCATGCGCAGGCTGGCCGGCTGCAGGTAGACCTTGACCGTGTCGATCCACGACGGCTTGGGCGCCGCCGCGGTGGTGGCGGGATTGGCGCTGTCAGACAAGGCCTGCACCCGTTTGCGCCGCGCGCGCCATCCGGCCGGTGCCCGGCTGCGTTATCTTGACCATCCTCATCGGCCTCATTATTCACCCGCCATGTGCTGGATCTGCAACGCCAAGACTTCGCTCTCGCCCGCCCCCCGCCAGCCCGCGGGCCGTTCGATGTGGTCGCCGCGCCGCGCCTTCCTGCTGGCCGCCGGCAGCGCTGCGGCGGCGCCGGTGCTGGGGCAGGTGGACGTGGGGCGCTCGTCGTCGCTGCGCACCCTGGTGCCGGCCGAGGCCTTGGAACAGGCCTCGCAAAAGGAATACAGCGAGCTGATGGCCCAGGCCCGCGCCCAGCGCGCGCTGGGCCCCGACAACCACCCCCAGGTGCGCCGCCTGCGCAGCATTGCCAGCCGGCTGATCCCGCACACCGCGCAGTGGAACGACCGCGCCCGCGGCTGGCGCTGGGAGGTGAACCTCATCGGCAGCCAGCAGATCAACGCCTACTGCATGCCCGGCGGCAAGATCGCCTTCTTCAGCGGCATCCTCGACCAGCTGAAGCTGAGCGACCATGAAGTCGCCATGATCATGGGCCACGAAATGGCCCACGCGCTGCGCGAGCACGCGCGCGAACGCATCGCCAAGACACAGGCCACCGGGCTGGGGCTGTCGGTGGCGGCCTCATTGTTCGGGCTGGGGCAGCTGGGCGAGCTGGGCGCCAACATCGGCACCCAGCTGCTGAGCCTTAAATACAGCCGCGACGACGAGACCGAGGCCGACCTGGTGGGCCTGGAGGTGGCCGCGCGCGGCGCCTACGACCCCGATGCCAGCGTCAGCCTGTGGAACAAGATGATGGCCGCCAGCAAGCGCCAGGGCGGCACCAGCTTCCTCAGCAGCCACCCCAGCGGACCCGACCGCATCCGCCAGCTGCAGGCCAACATCCCGCGTGTGGAAGGGTTGTACCGGCAGGCGCAGCGTACGCAACCCGCCGCCAGCCCCGCGCTGGCGCGCCAACCTGTCGGCACGCCCACGGGCACGCCGCGCTACGACACACCCATCGGCCGCGCCATCGACGCGCGCTGAACCGGCCCCGACCATTCCCTGGCGGCCCACGGGCCGCTTTCTTTTTTGGCCAGGACGCCATCCGCGTTAGTAGCGACTGAAAGGCGCAGCCGGCACAATGGGTTCTTCACCCCTTTCACCCCTACAGGGTATGACGCCGCCGCCCCCGCCCTCCGACACTGTCCATCTCAACGCTTTGACCGACGAGGCGCTGGCATGGGGCTTGCCCCGTCGGCAGAAGGTGGTGCTGGTGATGGACCTGGTGGAATCCGTGCGCCTGATGGCGGCCAACGAGGCCGCCGTCGTGCAGCGCTGGCACGCCTTCGTGCAGCATGCGCGTGCCCAGGTGCTCCCCGCGCGCCATGGCCGCCACGTCAAGAGCCTGGGCGACGGCCTGCTGGCCGAGTTCGATTCGGCGCCCGAGGCGGTGCAGGCCGCGCACGAGTTGCACCATTACTTCGACGACAGTAACCGCAGCCTGCCGCCCGATCAGCAGTTCCACCTGCGCGCCGGCCTGAACGCGGCGCAGATCTACGTCGACGCCATCGACATCTACGGCTCTGGCGTCAACCTGGCGGCCCGCGTCGCCAGCCTGGCCGGGCCGGGCGAGACCACCGTGACGGCCGAAGTGCACGATCTGCTGACCGCTGGGCTGGACGCCGATCTGGAAGACTTGGGTGAGTGCTACCTCAAGCACATCGCCCAGCCAGTGCGCGTGTGGCGGGTTGGGCCCGTCGGGCCCGCGCCCGTGATTCAGCAAGGTGATGCCACGCCGCAGGATTTGCGGCCGACCATCGCCGTCATCCCCTTCGCCGCACAGGGCGGCGAGGCAGGCCACGAAATGCTGGGCGAGGCGCTCGCCGACGAGGTGATCGCGGCGCTGTCGCGTACGTCCGAACTGCACGTGATCTCGCGTCTGTCAACCACTGTGTTTGGCCAGCGCACCCAGCCCATCGCCGACATCCGGCACCACTTGGGCGCCAACTACGTCCTGTCGGGCACCTGCCGGTCCAGCCAGACGCAAGTGGCTTTGTTTGTCGAACTCACCGACACGCGCAGCGGCTTGGTGGTCTGGGCCGAGCAATTGCGCGGACAGGTGCAAGGCATCTTTCTGGACGACGACGACTTGATCGCTCGGCTGGTCGCCGGGATTACCTCGTCCGTCATGTCGTCCGAGCTGGAGCGTGGCCGCACGCAGGCCTTGCCCACACTGGAAAGCCACACCCTGCTGCTGAGTGCGGTGTCGCTGATGCACCGGCTGTCGCGTGCGGACTTCGAGCGCGCCAAGGCCATGCTCGACCATCTGGCCGAACGCATGCCGCGTCACCCGCTGCCGCATGCGTCGCTGGCGCAGTGGCACGTGCTGAAGGTGCAGCAAGGCTGGGCCACGGACCGCCAATTGCAGGCACGTCTGGCGCTGGACAGCACCCGACGCGCCCTGGACATCCGACCCGACTGCGCGGCCGCCATGACAGCTGAGGGATTCGTTCACGTCAACCTGCTGCGTGATCCGGACGCCGGCATGCAAAGCTATGAACAGGCCTTACAGATCAATCCCAACGATTCGGTGGCGTGGCTGCTCAAGGGCACGCTGCACGCGTTCCGCGACGAAGGTGCTGCGGCGGTGGCCGACACGGGCCGCGCACTCAATCTGTCGCCGCTGGACCCGCTGAAGTATTTCTACGACTCACTGGCGGCCACTGCGGCCCTGGCCGCGCAGGACTACAAGCTTGCCCACACCTTGGCACTGCGCTCGTTGCGCGCCAATCGCACGCACACATCGACGCTGCGGGCATTGATCGTGGCTCAAGCCATGTTGGGCGACACCGTGGCCGCCCGTGAGACGGTGGCGCAACTGCACCAGCTGGAACCGGACTTCAGCGTGAGCAGTTTCCTGGCCAAGTCTGCGAGCAACATGTCCGAACTCGGACAGCGCTGTGCACAGGCTTTTCGACTGGTCGGCGTGTCGGAGTGATCAACGCAATGGAGGCAGCACCATGAGTCAGATGGGCGGGATCGGGGGAATTGGCGGAATCGGTGGTATCGGAGGGATCGGTGGCATCGGGGGGATTGGGGGTATCGGAGGCATTGGCGGAATCGGAGGGATCGGTGGCATCGCCAGCGTGTCCGCGCTGGTGGACCCTGCCAACCCGTTGCTTTCCACGGCCAAGAATCTCAGCCGAGCGGCCTTGGCGGGGCCGTTTCAGCCGCCACCGAACCCGCCGATGCTGCCCGCACTGGATCAACCCGATGCCCTAACGCGCTGGGATCCTGCGCCGCGGCTGCAGGCCTGCGTGCTCGACCTGCTGTCCGGCATGGATGTCGCCAAGGATGCCTCGAATGCCGAGCGCATGCACGTGGCCTTCGTCGACCTTGCCACCACCGCGCGGGTCGAGTTGGTGTCGCTGACGCGGCCGACGCCGGCGATCTTCCAGCAGCAGACCAGTCTGGTCGCCAATTACGCCGAACTGCGCGGAGACCGGCAGGCCGAAGTCCTGACCCAGATGCCCAACCAGAACGAGTTCTGGGGCGGCGTCATCGGCCTCAGCGGCGAGCGTCACAAGTGGACGCTGCAACTGGCGGCCCTGCTCATGACCCTCGTCAACGCGGTGGAGATGCGGCTCAAGCATGCGTTCGCCTGCCCACGCCCCGTCGAGCAGTCACCGCAGGTGCAACCACTGATCCCGACGCCCGGACACGCCAGCTGGCCCAGCGGGCATGCGACCGAGATTTACGCCACGGTCGAACTGCTCAAGATGCTGCTGCCCGCACGGCTGATGACACCGCTGATGCAGGCGCAACTCGACCGCCTGGCGGCGCGCGTGGCGGTCAACCGCACGGTGGCCGGCGTGCATTACCCGGTGGACAGCGCTGCCGGCCGGCTGCTTGGCACGGCACTGGGTCGGTTCTTCGCCGCGCGCTGCGGCAGCGCCGTGACGCCCACTGCAACCGACGCCCAGGCCACGGTGGACCATTGGGGTTTCGACGGTCCGGCCTTCGTCGGGCCGGGCGGCGCGATGCTCGACTTCGACCCGCGCGTGTCCCTGGTCAACGGGGCGCCCTATTACCGCCACACCGCGAGTGCCACCGCCATTGCTTTCTCGCCCATGCTGCACCTGGTCTGGAGCAAGACGCTGGAAGAGTGGGCATGAACTGGACGCCGCTGCCCAGGGGCACGTTCACCGGCATCGACTGGGCACGGGACGGCGCCATCGACGGGGCCGACCCCTACCTGGCCTGGGCCGAAGCGACAGGCTTCGAGAGCTACGGGCGCCGTGTGGACGAGCGTGGCCCCATCCAGCACCTTTGGTTGCCCGTGGCGCTGGAGTTGGAAGAAGGCCGTGGTGTGGCGGACCTGCTGGCGGTGCCGGGCGCTGCCGCCTGGCTGCGCATACCGCGCGTCTACCATGGCGGGCCGTTCTCGGCCGGTACGGCGGTGCCGGCTTCGGTGCGCTTCTGCAGCGCACGCGTGCGGCGCGAGTTCTTCCGGCAATTGGGCCCGCGCGGGCGCCTGCATGGTCTGGTTCGGCGTGTCGAGCTGGGCTTGCCGGTGCGTGATGCGGTCAACTACGAAACCATGGCCGTCCTCGCACCTGGCCGTCGACTTGGCGCTGGCGAGGCGCCGCCCCCGGTGGCAGCCAACCGGGTATTCGGCCTGATTGACGACGGCCTGGCGCTCGCGCATGCGCATTTTCTCGATGCGGCAGAGTGCAGCCGCGTGGCCTATTTCTGGCGCCAGGATGGCTTGGGCCGGGGCGTACGGCCCAAGGCGCTCGGCTACGGGCGCGAGCTCGGCGCGGCGCAGATCGACAACGCCATGAATGCCGTGCGCGATGCCAGCGGTGCGGTGGATGAGGATGCCGTCTACACGGCACTGGGCCTGTCCAGGCTGGGCAAGCCGTGGCCGGCGGGGCGCGTGCCGTATCACGCCCTCGACACGGCAATCAGCCACGGCACACATGTCATGGACCTGGCGGCCGGCCCCTGGGACGTGCTCGCCCGCCTGTCCAACCCACCGTCCGACCTTGACGCGCCGCCCAACTGGCACCGCCTGCAGGACCCGGCCAGCCAGGCACCCATCGTCGCGGTGCAGCTCGACTACCGCACCGTGCAGGACACGTCGGGCGGGTCGATGAACGTGCACGTGCTGGACGCGCTGATGTACATCCTGGCGCGCTGTCAGCCAAGCGCCGAGGTCGTGGTCAACATCAGCTTTGGCGCGCTGGCGGGACCACACGATGGCAGTTCGCTGCTGGAAGCGGCCATGGACGACCTGGTGCAGCGCTGCGCCGGCCGGCTGCAGATCGTGCTGGCTGCCGGCAACAGCTACCAGTCGCGCACGCACGCCAACCTGACATTGCAGGCGGGGGAAAGCCACAGCCTGCGCTGGCTGGTGCCACCGGATGACACGACACCAAGCTTTCTTGAGCTCTGGCTTCCCGAGGGCGCCTCTGCGGTGCAGCTTCAACTCACGCCACCCGGCCACCCTCCACTGCCGCCATTCGTGCCAGGCCAATCTGGCGCGTGGCTGCAGGACAAGCTGCTGCGCTGCGCCATGATCTATCCGCGCCGCTCTGCCAGCGGCGCCAACGGCACCTGCGCGCTGCTGGCACTGCAGCCCACCACCGCTTTCGAGCCCGCCGTCGCGACGGCGCCCAGCGGGGTGTGGGAGATCACCCTCACGCAGCAGGGTGGCGGTGCGGTCACGATCGACGCCTATGTGGAGCGCGACGACATCACCATCGGCACGCGCACTGGTGCGCGCCAGTCACGCTTCGAGGACGAGAGTTACGACACCAGCGGCAACCCGTGGGCGTTCGTCGACGATCCGGCCAACCCAAGTCCGATCCGGCGCAGTGGCAATTTCAGCGACATCGCCACCGGCGGCCGCACCGTGTCTGTTGGCGGCATACGTGCGCGCGACGGCAGTTGGGCGCGCTACAGCCCGCGCTGGCCCGACCCGGACGCCGCGCGCGCGGCGCGGCCCGGCGTCAGCAGCATTCCAGATGAGCAGGCGTACAGTGACGAATGCGCCGCGGTGGAAGGCTGGAGCGCTGCCGGCACGCGCAGCGCCAGCACCGTGCGGCTGCGCGGCACCAGCGCCGCCGCGCCGCAGGTCGCGCGGCGCTTGTTCAATCGGCTGTCAGCCCACGCCGCAGCCCCGGCCGCCCCACCACCGGCTACCACCGCGCCGGCAGCGCCTTCAGCAGCACCAGCCGCCGCTCGCGCAGCGCCACGTAGCCGCCGATCTCCAGGTCCTTCAGCAGGCGGCTGACCATCTCGCGCGAGCAGGCCAGGTGGCTGGCGATCTGCTGGTGCGTCAAACGCTCGCGCAGCAGGCGGTGGCCCTCTGCGTCGGGCGGCTCGGCCAGGCGGTGCAGCAGGCTGGTGAGGCGGCCGTACACGTCGATCAGCGCCACGCTGCGCGCGTTCTCGGTGGCCAGGCGGGCGCGGCGGATCAGGCGCGACATCAACTCCAGCGCGAAGTCGGGGTGGTCGGCGATGTAGGCCAGCAGGTCGTCGCGCGTGATGACGGCGCACACGGTGGCCTCGGCCGCCTCGACGCTGGCCGAGCGCGGGCCGCCGTCGAGCGACATTTCGCCCACGTATTCGCCGGGGCCGTACAGGCCCAGGGTCAGTTCCTTGCCGCTGGCGTCGGCCACGAAGGCGCGCAGGCGGCCCGAGCGCACGATGTACAGCGTGTCGCCACGGTCGCCTTCCTGGATGATGAGCGTGCCGCGCCGGTAATGGCGTTCGGCGCCCCGATGCGCCAGCGCCTCGACGTGGGCCGAGGCGCTGTCTGCCGCTGGCAGGCTGTGGGGGGGTGAGCGAAGACCGTCAGGCGCGGGGGGCATGCCCCATCATACGAACTGGAACCCCGCGGCGGCTGACCGCCGCGGCGCGCACCCTTCGCTGCGCAGCGCGGGCACCACGGGCGGCAAGGCCAGCACGCGCTGCACCAGCTGGCGGATGCCGTTGGCGCCGGTCTTGTCGCGCAGCGAACGCACCTGCGTGCGCACGGTGGATTCGGCCACGCCGTGCTGCACGGCAATCTCGTCCACGTCGCGGCCATCGCACAGCGCGCGCAGCACCGATTCCTCGGTGGGTGTCAGGCTGTGCTCGCGGGCGAACATCTGCAGCGCCAGGTTGTCGCCCACGCGCTGGCGCGCCATGACCAGCAGCACGCTGCCGCAGGATTCTTCCACCGCGTGCGACAGCGGGATCACGGCCACGGGCAGCGTGTGCTCGCCGTGCGTGAGGTACAGCAGGCGCCGGCGCCCCTGCAGCGCACCGTGCACGGCCGACATCAGTTGCTGGCCGAGGGTGGCGGTGCGGCCGGTGATGGTCTCGCCGATGGCGCCGTCGAGCAGCCGGCCGCGCGCCAGCTCATGCCGCGCCAGGTGGTTGGCGTGCTGGATCTTGCCTTGCTCATCGACCAGCACCAGCCCGTAGTCGATCTCGTCCAGCAGCCGCAGCAAGAAGCCGGGCGGCAGGTCGTCGGCCTTTTCGGTCGTGACGGGTTGGTGGGTCTCCTCCCTGATGGTGGCGACAGCTTCCATGTGTTCCTCCATGTCGTTGCTTTGCGTGAGGGCCAGTCTAGGAACGCGCTGCCGCCAGGGCCAGTAACTGGCTAACACCTGGTTTGTGATCTATTCACCTTTTGCTTGCCGCGCCGGGGATCGTGCGATACGCCCTTGCCTTGCAGCGTCGGCGCGACACGTCAGCCGCCGCGCACGAACGGGTTGTGCCGGCGCTCTTCGCCGAAGGTGCTTTCAGGGCCATGGCCGGGGATGAACACCGTGTCGTCGCCCATGGGCCACAGGCGTTCGCGGATGCTGGCGATGAGCTGCGCGTGGTTGCCGCCCGGAAAGTCGGTGCGGCCGATGCTGCCGGCGAACAGCACGTCGCCCACGAAGGCGCGCTGCGCCTCGGGCGAATGAAACACCACGTGGCCCGGCGTGTGACCGGGGCAGTGGCGCACGGCCAGCACGCAATCGCCCACCTGCACCGTGTCGCCATCCTGCAGCCAGCGCGTGGGCGTGAAGCCGGCCACCTGCGGAAAGCCGAACATGCGGCCCTGTTCGGCGATGCCGTCGATCCAGAACTGGTCGCCCGGGTGCGGGCCGATGATGGGCAGGCTCAGCCGCGCGCTCAGCTCGGCCGTGCCACCGGCGTGGTCGATGTGGGCGTGGGTGAGCCAGATCTGCTTCAGGTCGACGCCCAGCTGTTGCACCGCCGCCTCGATGCGCGGCAAGTCGCCACCGGGGTCGATGACGGCGGCCTGCTTCGTGGCATCGCACCAGACGATGGAGCAGTTCTGCGCGAACGGGGTGACGGGGATGGTGTGGTAGCGGAAGGTAGTGGTCACGAGGTCGAAAACGGAAGCTGACAATCTGCGCCTATTGTGCGCAAGCTGCAGGCGCCCTGCCGCTCGCCCTGCCGGGCGCGCGGCGCAACGGACCGGCCTTGGACGCCGATGCGCAGGCGCTGGCATGGCACGCGATGGCAGCGTGCGCCTTGGCGCACGTAGGCAGAGCCACCATATACTCCCCATATAGATAGCCTGCAGCGCCCGTCAATCAAGCGCCGGAGACATATACTCCCACAATCAACGACATGGCGCACGCTGCGCCATGCCCCGCGAACGGGCCGCCCTCAGACCGCGCCGCGATCGCGCTGGGCGCGCTCCCACGCGGCGCGGGCCGCCGGGCTGGCCTCGGGCCAGGTCAGGCGCGATTCACCGCGGTAGATATCCCAGTCGCGCGCCAGGTCGGCCTCGTACTCGTCGAACGGGCGGCCGCGGTACTTCTCGGCCAGCGTGCTGCCCATGCCCACGCCGTAGGCCGGCGCGTAGTCGTCGTAGGTGTAGCCGTCGCGGTAGTAGGGCTCGCTCACGTAGCGGTCGCGCCAGTAGGCGTCTTCCACCGTAGGATCGATGGCTTCGGCCGTGGCCTTGCCGGCCAGGCCGCCGGCCACCGCGCCGATCACGGCCCCCAGCGCCGTGCCCAGCGGGCCCACCACGCTGCCGATGGCCGCGCCGGTGGCGCCGCCCGCGGCAGCGCCCACGCCGGTACCCACGGGGTGGGCGCCCGGTGCGCCGGTCAGGGGATCTCGGTTTGCGTCGTTCGTCATGGTCTGAATCCTTTGAAGTCTGTGCATCTGCCAACGAGATGCTGGAATCAGGTTAGGGCACGCGCCGGCCCGAGGCTGTAGGACAGGCGTTGCCGCCCACGTCGGCCGATGTGTTTGAACGCGGTGCATAGCGGCCGGATGGGCCACGCTTGTGGATGCGTGCTTGCCCGCGATGCGGCACTTGCGGCGACGGATGCGCTGGCATCGCGGGCCAGCCCGCTCCACAGCAGGTCAGGGGCACGCCACCGTGCGCCGCAAAACAGCCTTCAGACGACCCGCATGGCGTAGTCGATGGTGATCGGCGCGTGGTCGCTGAACTTCTGGTCCTTGTAGATCGCCGCCGTGCGCGCGGCCTCGGCGATGGCGGGGGTGGCCAGGTGGTAGTCCAGCCGCCAGCCCACGTTCTTGGCGTAGGCCTGGCCGCGGTTGCTCCACCACGTGTACGACTCACCCGTCGCCTCTGGGTGCAGGCGGCGGTACACGTCGACCAGGTTCAGTTCGTCGATGACCTTGGTGACCCAGGCGCGCTCTTCGGGCAGAAAGCCGCTGTTCTTCTGGTTGCTCTTCCAGTTCTTCAGGTCGATTTCCTGGTGCGCCACGTTCACGTCGCCGCACAGCACGAACTCGCGCTCGGCCTTCAGGCGGTGCAGCACGGGGTAGAACTCGGCCAGGAAGCGGTACTTGGCCTCCTGCCGCTCGGGGCCGGACGAGCCGCTGGGAAAGTAGCAGCTGATGACGGAGAACTTGCGCGAGGGCGTGTCAAACCGCGTCTCCAGGTAGCGGCCCTCCTCGTCGAACTCGGGCGAGCCGTAGCCGGCGATCACCTCGCTGGGCTCATGCCGCGTGTAGATGCCCACGCCCGAATAGCCCTTCTTGGCCGTGGCCAGGTGAAAGTGGCCGCGCATGCCGGCCAGGATCTCGAAGCGGCCTTCGATGTCAGGCATCTGGGCCTTGATCTCCTGCACGCAAATACAATCCGGCGCGTGTTGCTCCAGCCAGGCTTCCACGCCCTTGGTGGCGGCAGAGCGGATGCCATTGAGGTTGAGGCTGGTGAGCTTGAACAAAGGGGTATCTCCAATGAACGGACCACAGGCGGCCAGCGGCGAGCGCGACCAGCTGGCGCAGGATTTCGTGCAATTCGCCATCGAAAGCGGCGTGCTGCGCTTCGGCGAATTCAAGACCAAGGCGGGGCGCATGAGCCCCTATTTCTTCAACGCCGGCCTGTTCGACGACGGGGCCAAGCTGGGCCGGCTGGCGCAATTCTATGCCCGCGCCCTGCTGGCCTCGGGCATCGAGTTCGACGTACTCTTCGGCCCGGCCTACAAGGGCATTCCGCTGGGCGCGGCGGTGGCGGTGGAACTGGCGCGCCTGGGCGTGAACAAGCCCTTTGCCTACAACCGCAAGGAGGCCAAGGACCACGGCGAAGGCGGCACGCTGGTGGGCGCGCCGCTGAAAGGCCGCGTGCTGATCGTGGACGACGTGATCTCGGCCGGCACCGCGGTGCGCGAGTCGATCGCGCTGATCCAGGCCGCCGGCGCCACGCCGCACGCGGTGGCGATCGCGCTGGATCGTCAGGAGAAAGCAACCGAGAACGGCGAAGATGTTTCCTGGTCGGCCGTGCAATATGTCCGCGATACGCTGGGTTTGCAGGTGTGCGCCATCGCCAACCTGGCCCAGTTATTGCAGCACCTGTCCAAGACTGACAATTTTTGTACTCATTTTGAAGCCGTGTCGGCCTACCGGGCCCGGTACGGCGTTGATTGAAGGCAATGATCTTTTCCGCTCGTCGATTCGTGGTGAATGCGCTGCCGGCCATCGGCCTGGCGGCCGCTGTGCTGGGTGGGGCGCCGGCGTGGGCGCAGGCCGGCAAGCAGGGTGCCGCGGGCGGCATCTATACCTGCATCGACGCGCACGGCCGCCGGCTGACGTCGGACCGTCCCATCCTGTCCTGCATCGACCGCGAGCAGCGCGAGCTGAACAGCAGCGGTACCACGCGCCGCGTCATCCCGCCGACGCTGACCGCCGCCGAGCGCGAGGCGCGCGAAGCCCGCGAGCGCGAGCTTGCCATCGAGCGCCAGCGCGCGCAGAACATCATCCGGCGTGATCAGGCGCTGATCACCCGCTACCCCGACAAGGCCGCCCACGACGCGGGGCGTGCGGAAGCTTTGTCGCAGACGCAGATCGTGGTCGACGCCGCCGAGGCGCGCCTTGCCGAGCTGGCCAAGGAACGCAAGGCGCTGGACGATGAGATGGAGTTCTACAGGAAGGACCCGTCGAAGGCGCCCGCCAAGGTGCGCCGCGGCATCGAGGACAACGCCCAGGCCGTGGAGGCGCAGCGCCGCGCCATCGCCGGCCAGCAGGACGAGCGCAACCGCATCAACGCGCGCTTCGACGAGGAAGCCGCGCGCCTGCAGCAGCTGTGGCAAGCCCGGGCCGACCATGCGGCCGGCAGCGCCAAGCGCTGATTTCAAGCCAAATCAGCCTCCAGCGCCCGCCCACCGGGCGCTGATAGCTATATTTATTGCAGCAAACTCAGCCGCCCAGCTTGCTGCGCAGCAGCTCATTCACCTGCGCCGGGTTGGCCTTGCCCTTGCTGGCCTTCATGACCTGGCCGACCAGCGCATTGAAGGCCTTGTCCTTGCCGGCCTTGAACTGCGCCACGTTGTCCGGGTTGGCGGCGATGACCTCGTCGACGATCTTTTCCAGCGCGCCGGTGTCATTCATCTGCTTGAGGCCCTTGGCCTCGATGACGGCGTCGACCTCGCTCGCCTCGCCATTCCACAGCGCCTCGAACACCTGGCGCGCGGCGGCGTTGCTGATGGTGCCGTCCTGGATGCGGCCGATCAGCGCGGCCAGTTGCGCCGTCGACACCTTGGCGGCCTCGATGCCGATCTCCTCGGCGTTCAGCCGCTTGGAGATTTCGCCCATCACCCAGTTGCTGGCCAGCTTGGGCTGGCCGCTGGCGTTGGCGGCGGCTTCAAAGTAAGCACCCATCGCCGGCGTCTGCGTCAGCGTGGTGGCGTCGTACTCGGGCAGGCCGTAGTCGGCCACGAAGCGCTCGGCCATCCTGCGCGGCAATTCGGGCATCTGCGCCCGCGTGTTCTCGATCCATTGCTCTGAAATGCAGAGCGGCGGCAAATCGGGATCAGGGAAGTAGCGGTAGTCGGCGCTGTCTTCCTTGCTGCGCATGGCGCGCGTCTCGCCCGTGTCGGGGTCGAACAGCACGGTGGCCTGCTGGATCTTGTGGCCGTCTTCCAGCTGCTCGATCTGCCAGCGGATCTCGTAGTCGATGGCCTGCTGCATGAACCGGAAGCTGTTCAGGTTCTTGATCTCGCGCCGCGTGCCCAGCGGCTGGCCCGGCTTGCGCACGCTGACGTTGGCGTCGCAGCGGAAGCTGCCCTCCTGCATGTTGCCGTCGCACACGCCGATCCAGGTGACGATCTTGTGCAGCTCCTTCGCATACGCCACCGCTTCTTCGCTGCTGCGCATGTCGGGTTCGGTCACGATCTCGAGCAGGGGCGTGCCGGCGCGGTTCAGGTCGATGCCGCTCATGCCGTGGTAGTCCTCGTGCAGCGACTTGCCGGCGTCTTCTTCGAGGTGGGCTCGCACGAGCCTGACGACTTTGCGCACCGTCTGCTTGTCTTCTTCCACGAAGAACGACACCTCGCCGCCCTGCACCACCGGAATCTCGAACTGGCTGATCTGGTAGCCCTTGGGCAGATCGGGGTAGAAGTAGTTCTTGCGGGCAAAAATGCTGCGCGGCGCAATGTGGGAGCCGAGGGCCAATCCCAATTTGATAGCACACTGCACCGCTTCGCGGTTCATCACCGGCAGCGCGCCGGGCAGCGCCAGATCGACCGCGCTGGCCTGCGTGTTGGGTGCCGCACCGAAGGCGGTGGCGGCACGGCTGAAGATCTTGCTTTGCGTTTGCAGCTGGGCGTGCGTCTCGAAGCCGATCACGACTTCGTAGCCCTGGATAAGTTTGCTCATGTCGATCACGCCCCTCTTCAAATGCCCTGGGGCTTCTTCGTGTGCCAGTCCGTCGCCTGCTGCAGTCGGTGCGCCACGTTCAGCAGCCTGGACTCCTGCAGGTAGTTGCCGATGAGTTGCAGGCCCACGGGCATGCCGCCGGCGCCGAAGCCGGCCGGCACGCTCATGGCCGGCAGGCCGGCGAGTGACGCGGACAGTGTGTAGATGTCGGCCAGGTAGTCGGCCAAGGGGTCGTCGCAGCAGGCGCCGATGCCGCGCGCCACCGTGGGCGCCACCGGGCCGGCGATGACGTCGCACTGCTGGAAGGCGCGCTGCAGATCGTCGGCGATCATGCGGCGGATCTTCTGCGCCTGCAGGTAGTAGGCGTCGTAGTAGCCGTGGCTCAGCACGTAGGTGCCGGTGATGATGCGGCGCTTGACCTCGTCGCCGAAGCCTTCGGCGCGGGTCTTGCAGTACATGTCGATCAGGTCGGTGTAGTGGCTGGCGCGGTGACCGTAGCGCACGCCGTCGAAACGCGACAGGTTGGAGCTGGCCTCGGCCGGGCTGATGATGTAGTAGACCGGGATCGAGAGCTGCGTGCGCGGTAATGAAATATCGACCAGTTGGGCGCCCAGCTTCTGCAGTTCGGCCAGCGCGCCATCCACGGCAGTGCGCACGTCGTCGGCCAGACCGCCTGTGAAGAACTCCTTGGGCACGCCGATGCGCAGGCCGTCCAGGCGCTCGTTCAGCGCGCGCGTGAAGTCTTCGGCCGGCACGTCGAGCGAGGTGGAGTCGCGGTCCGGATCAGGGCCGCACATGGCGGACAGCAGCAGCGCGCAGTCCTCGGCCGTGCGTGCCATCGGGCCGGCCTGGTCCAGGCTGGAGGCGTAGGCAATCATCCCGTAGCGCGAGGCGCGGCCGTAGGTCGGCTTGATGCCGGTGAGGTTGCAGAACGCGGACGGCTGGCGGATCGAGCCGCCGGTGTCGGTGCCGGTGGCGGCGGGCGCCAGGCGCGCGGCCACGGCGGCCGCGCTGCCGCCCGACGAGCCGCCCGGCGTGCGGCTGGTGTCCCACGGGTTGTGCGCCTGGCCATAGGCCGAGGTCTCGTTGGCCGAACCCATGGCGAACTCGTCGCAGTTGAGCTTGCCCAGGCACACCATGCCGGACTCGGCCAGTTTGCGCGTGACCGTGCTCTCGAAAGGCGAGCGGTAGCCGGCCAGCATCTTCGAGCCGGCGGTAGTCGGGAAATCGGTGGTGACGAACACGTCCTTGTGCGCCACCGGCACGCCGGCCAGCGGCGGCGCGTCACCGGCGGCGATCCGCGCATCGACCGCGCGCGCCTGCGCCAGGGTGGCGTCGTCGTTCATCGCCAGGTAGGCGCCGAGTGGGGTGTGCGCCTTGGCGCGCGCCAGGAAGTGCTGCGCCGCCTCGACGGCGGACAACTCACGCGACTTCAGCTTGGCGGCCATCTGGGCCACCGTCAGGTCATGCAGGGCGCTCATACTTATTCGATCACTTTCGGCACCAGGTACAGGCCGTCCTCGACCGCCGGGGCGCTGCGCTGGTTGGCTTCGCGCTGGTCGGGCTCGCTGGCCACGTCTTCGCGCAGGCGCAGCTGCACGTCCTGGATGGCGGCGATGGGCTGCGTGAGCGGCTCGACGCCCTGCGTGTCCACCGCGCACATGGCTTCGACGATGCCGAAGAAGTCGTTCAGCCGGGTGAGCATTCGCTCACTTTCGTCGGCACTCAGTTCGAGCCGCGCCAGATGCGCGATGCGCCCGATATCGTCAGATGTCAAAGCCATGAAAAAGACACTGGAAAGCAGATGTAAATTTGAACTTTCGACCTCATGCCGATGAAGGGCGTGAGAGAGCGATGCGGTATTATCCCGCCTTTGGTGTAACGGCCCTGAAACGGGCCGTATTTGCACGAAATCACGCTTAATTCGCATCGAATCACGGGGTTGCGGCGTCTGGTGCGCGCGCGCGGCCCGTCAAAGGACACTTCATGTTTGGAGCTTTTCGTCGGTATTTCTCCACCGACCTGGCCATCGATCTCGGCACCGCCAACACCCTGATCTACGTGCGCGACAAAGGCATCGTGCTGGACGAGCCCTCGGTGGTCGCCATCCGCCACGAGGGCGGCCCGCAGGGCAAGAAGAGCATCCAGGCCGTGGGCAGCGAGGCCAAGGCCATGCTGGGCAAGGTGCCGGGCAACATCGAGGCCATCCGCCCGATGAAGGACGGCGTGATCGCCGACTTCACCGTCACCGAGCAGATGCTCAAGCAGTTCATCAAGATGGTGCACCCGCGCGGCCTGTTCAAGCCGAGCCCGCGCATCATCATCTGCGTGCCCTGCGGCTCCACGCAGGTCGAGCGCCGCGCCATCCGCGAGTCGGCCCTGGGCGCGGGTGCATCCGAGGTGTACCTGATCGAGGAGCCGATGGCCGCCGCCATCGGCGCCGGCCTGCCCGTCAGCGAGGCCAGCGGCTCGATGGTGGTCGACATTGGCGGCGGCACCACCGAGGTGGGCGTCATCAGCCTGGGCGGCATGGTCTACAAGGGCAGCGCGCGCGTGGGCGGCGACAAGTTCGACGACGCCATCATCAACTACATTCGCCGCAACTACGGCATGCTGATCGGCGACCCGACGGCCGAGCTGATCAAGAAGGAAATCGGCAGCGCCTTTCCCGGCAGCGAAGTGCGCGAGATGGAGGTCAAGGGCCGCAACCTCAGCGAAGGCGTGCCGCGCAGCTTCACCATCAGCAGCAACGAGATTCTGGAAGCGCTGACCGAGCCGTTGAACAACATCGTCTCGGAAGTGAAGAAGGCGCTGGAGGAAACGCCGCCCGAGCTGGGCGCCGACATCGCCGAGCGTGGCATGATGCTGACCGGCGGCGGCGCCCTGCTGCGCGACCTGGAGCGCCTGCTGGCCGAAGAAACCGGCCTGCCCGTGCTGGTGGCCGAAGAGCCCTTGACCTGCGTGGTGCGCGGCTGCGGCCTGGCGCTGGAGCGCATGGAGCGGCTGGGCAACATCTTCACGAATGAATAGGCCCACCCCTGTGGCGCTGCGCGCCTTCCCCTCAAGGGGACAACGCCAGTGGCCGGTACAAGCCCGGCCACGGCGTTCCATGGTGGCCTGCTCCGCGGCCTTCTGAAAGGGCTGGCTGCGCAGCCCTCGAGGCAGGCGCGGCTGATGGCTTCAGGTGGTTGCCGGCTTGGGCACAAATAGTCACCCGGCGCAGGCGCAACCAGCGGATAATGCTCTTGTTTTGGTAGTGAATTCTCCCGTGTCGCCGCGTTGACGCCCATGCCGCTCGAAACCCTCGACCGCTCGCCGCCGCCCTTCTTCAAGCAAGGGCCGTCGGCGCTGTCGCAGTTGGTGTTCTTCAGCGCGCTGGCGCTGTTCCTGATGGTGGCGGATGCGCGCTTCCAGATCGTGCAGCCGCTGCGCGCCGTGATCGCCACGGTGCTGTACCCGGCACAGTGGCTGGCGCTGCAGCCGGTGCAGATGGTGCAGACCGGCCTGGGCTACCTGACCGACCTGAAGACCGCCCGCGTGACCGAGGAAGCCGCGCGCGTGAAGCTGGCCGAGCAATCGCAGCGCGCCGGCCAGGTGGAGCAGCTGCTGCTGGAGAACGAGCGCCTGCGCCAGCTGCTGGGCCTGCGCGAGCGCCTGCAGGTGGCCAGCGTGGCGGCGCAGGTGCTGTACGACGCCACCGACCCCTACAGCCGCCGCGTGGTGATCGGCAAGGGGCAGTTGCAGGGCATCGAGCCGGGCTCGCCAGTGATGGACGAATCGGGCGTGCTGGGCCAGGTGACGCGCGTGTACCCCTTCGTCAGCGAGATCACGCTGCTGATCGACCGCGAGCAGGTGATTCCGGTGATGAACACGCGCACCGGCACGCGCGCCGTGGCGTACGGCGATCCGTCGCCGCGCGGCGGCATGATGGAGTTGCGCTACATGGCCGTGACCGAGGACGTGAAGGAAGGCGATCTGCTGGCCACCAGCGGCGTCGACGGCGTCTACCCGCCGGGGCTGCCGGTGGCGCGCGTGGTGTCGGTCGACCGGCGCAGCGACACCTCGTTCACCCGCATCCAGTGCGCGCCGCTGGCCAAGCTGCAGGGCGTGACGCACGTGATGGTGCTGGCCCCGGTGACCCGCCAGGTGCCGCAGGATGCCGACGGCAACCCGCAGCAGGTGGCGGCTGCGGCGCCGGCATCGGCCCCTGCTTCGGCGGCCTCGCCGGCGCGGCCCGCGTCGGCACCGCCCGCGCGCCGCGCCGCGGCACAGGGGGCGCGCCGATGATCATGCCGCGCGGTCAGCAGTTGCTGCTGCCGGCCAGCCCCGCCTTCATCTGGGGCAGCCTGCTGGTGGCGCTGATGCTCAACCTGCTGCCGCTGGGGCGCGTGCTGTGGATGCCCGACTTCCTGGCGGTGGTGCTGGTGTTCTGGAACGTGCACCAGCCGCGCCGCGTCGGGCTGCTGGCGGCCTTCCTGTTCGGGCTGGCGCTGGACGTGCACCAGGCCTCGCTGCTGGGCCAGCACGCGCTGGCCTACACGGTGCTGATCTACTGCGCCATCATGATCCACCGGCGCATCCTGTGGTTCTCGGTGCCGGGGCAGGCGCTGCAGCTGCTGCCCTTGTTCGCGCTGGCCCACGCCATTACCATTTTGCTGCGCCTGATCGGCGGCGCCATGTTCCCCGGCTGGCAGGTGCTGCTGGGGCCGGTGCTGGAGGCCGCGCTGTGGCCCATCGTTGCCGTGCTGCTGCTGGCACCGCAGCGCCGCGCGCCGAACCCGGATGCCAACCGGCCGCTGTGAGGGAGTCGGAATGAAACTCTCTTGCATCGCCTACCCAATAAGCGCAAGCAGCTATTGCTTTAATAGTTTCTGCGAGATCATTCCGCAGCGCGTCAGTGACGGCAGTTGCGCCGCCATGACCAGTGACAGCTGTCGGCGATGGGCCCGGCCACGCCCCACCATTGCCGCATCGCGGCCAAGGCCGCTCCCACAGCCGATGCAATTGCCGCGCCAAATCAAAGGGCCGCGGAGCAGGCCATGCCAGCGATCGCCGTGGCCTCATCTACACCGGCCACTGGCGATGTCCCCCCTCGCGCAGCAGAGGGGGGGCGCGTCAGCGCCTCAGGGGGGTGTCACCCAATGATGACCGAGATCCGCAACCTCGAAGCCGAGCTGATGCGCTTTCGCCTGCGGCTGGGCGTGGTGGCGCTGGTGGTGCTGCTGGGCTTCGGCCTGCTGGCCTGGCGGCTGTACCACCTGCAGGTGCTGCGCCACGACGAGCTGGCGCAGCGCGCCGAGACCAACCGCACGGCGGTGGTGCCCATCGTGCCGCACCGCGGCGAAATCCTCGACCGCAACGGCGTGGTGCTGGCCACCAACTACCGCGCCTACACGCTGGAGATCACGCCCTCGCGCCTGGGCCGCCCCGTCAGCGAGGCGATCGACGCCGTGGCGCAGGTGGTCGAGGTCACGCCGCGCGACCGGCGGCGCTTTCAGCGCCTGCTGGAAGATTCGCGCAACTTCGAGTCGCTGCCGATCCGCATGCGCCTCTCGGACGAGGAGGTGGCGCGCTTCGCCGCCCAGCGCTACCGCTTTCCGGGCGTCGAGATCAAGGCGCGCCTGTTCCGCACCTACCCGCTGGGCGAAACCGGCGCGCACGTGGTGGGCTACATCGGCCGCATCAACCAGCGCGAAAAGGAGCGCATCGAGGATTCCGACGACGCCGCCAACTACCGCGGCACCGACTACATCGGCAAGCTGGGCGTGGAGAGCAGCTACGAGAAGGTGCTGCACGGCACCACCGGCGTCGAGCAGATGGAGACCTCGGCCGGCGGCTACGCGGTGCGGCGGCTGGCCAGCCACCCGGCCACGCCGGGCGATTCGGTGCGGCTGTCGATCGACATCCACCTGCAGCAGCTGGTGGAGCAGATGTACGGCGAGCGCCGCGGCGCGCTGGTGGCCATCGACCCGCAGAACGGCGAAGTCCTGGCCTTCGTCAGCAAGCCCACCTACGACCCCAACCTGTTCGTCGAAGGCATCGACCACGAGACCTGGGACGAGTTGAACAACTCCATCGACAAGCCGCTGCTGAACCGCGCGCTGCGCGGGACCTACCCGCCCGGCTCCACCTACAAGCCCTTCATGGCGCTGGCCGCGCTGGAAACCGGCAAGCGCACCACCGGCACCACCATCATGGACGGCGGCTCATGGACCTTCGCCGGCCACACCTTCCGCTCGGGCCACGCGCTGGGCGCGGTCGACCTGCACCGCAGCATCGTCAAGTCGAGCAACGTGTACTACTACATGCTGGCCAACGACATGGGCGTGAACCTGATCCACGACTTCATGAAGCCGCTGGGCTTCGGCCAGGTCACCGGCATCGACATTCCGGGCGAGACGCGTGGCGTGCTGCCCTCCACCGACTGGAAGCGCCGCACCTACAAGCGGCCCGAGCAGCAGCGCTGGTACGCGGGCGAAACCATCTCGCTCGGCATCGGGCAGGGCTACAACAACTTCACCATGCTGCAGCTGGCCAGCGCCACCGCCACGGTGGCTGCCGGCGGCGTGCACCACACGCCGCACCTGGTGAAGGCGCAGCAGGACGCCATCAGCCTGCAGGTGAAGGAGCTGCCGCAGCCGCCCGGCCAGTCGATGGGCTACAAGCCCGATCACGTGGCGGCCGTCAAGCGCGGCATGGTGGGCGTGACGCTGGAGGGCACCTCGCGCGGCGTGTTTGCCGGCGCGCCCTACCTGTCGGGCGGCAAGACGGGCACGGCGCAGGCCGTCAGCATCGGCCAGAAGAGCCGCTACAACGCCGCCAAGCTGGCCGAGCACCAGCGCGACCACTCGCTCTACATCGCCTTCGCCCCGGCCGACAACCCGCGCATCGCCGTGGCCGCCATCGTCGAGAACGCCGGCTTTGGCGCCGCCCACGCCGCGCCGCTGGTGCGCCGGGTGATGGACTACTGGCTGGCCGGCGTGTACCCCAGCGAGGCCGACATCGCCGCCCTGCAGCGCGGCCAGGCCACCGCCCCCATCGGCACGCCGCGGCGCGTGGCCGACGTGGTCGGGCAGGCGGGCGCACTGGCACCCTGACACGCGCCGGCCCGTGCGGGCCCAGGGGCGCGGGCCGCCACCTTCCGGCGCACACCCGGCCTTGTCCTGCACACGGCAGGCCACCCCTGACGTAAGCTGTGCCAGGCCGTCGCTTTGCCACACCATGCCCTCAGGCTATGAAGTCAATAAATACTATTGACTTTGACGTGCCATAAACACTATTTATCATTTGACTGCCGGCCGCCGATGCCGGCCTTCAGCCCTCTCCGACCGCCCGAAAGGACCCCCGATGACCGACAACGCCAAGAAGTGCCCCGTGACCCACCTGACCACCGACTTCGGTGCCCCGGTGCCCACCAATCGCGACAGCCTGACCGCCGGCCCGCGCGGCCCGCTGCTGGCGCAGGACGTGTGGCTGCAGGAGAAACTGGCCGGCTTCGTGCGCGAGGTGGTGCCTGAGCGTCGCATGCACGCCAAGGGCTCGGGTGCCTTCGGCACCTTCACCGTGACGAACGACATCACGAAATACACGCGCGCCAAAATCTTCAGCGAAGTCGGCAAGAAGACCGAGATGTTCGCCCGCTTCACCACCGTGGCCGGCGAGCGCGGCGCCGCCGACGCCGAGCGCGACATCCGCGGCTTCGCTCTGAAGTTCTATACCGAAGAGGGCAACTGGGACATGGTGGGCAACAACACGCCCGTGTTCTTCATCCGCGACCCGCGCCAGTTCCCCGACCTGAACAAGGCCGTCAAGCGCGACCCCAAGACCAACCTGCGCAGCAAGCGCAACAACTGGGACTGGTGGACGCTGATCCCCGAGGCGCTGCACCAGGTGACCATCGTGATGAGCGACCGCGGCATCCCGAAAAGCTACCGCCACATGCACGGCTTCAGCTCGCACACCTACAGCTTCTGGAACGCGCAGGGCGAGCGTTTCTGGGTCAAGATGCACTTCCGCACCCAGCAGGGCATCCAGAACCTGACCAACGCCGAGGCCGCCGAGGTGGTGGGCCAGGACCGCGAAAGCAACCAGAAAGACCTGTTCGAGGCCATCGAGCGCGGCGACTTCCCCAAGTGGAAGATGTACATCCAGGTGATGCCCGAGGCCGAGGCCGAGCAGTACCGCCTGCACCCGTTCGATTTGACCAAGGTCTGGTACAAGGGCGACTACCCGCTGATCGAAGTCGGCGAGTTCGAGCTGAACCGCAACCCCGAGAACTTCTTTGCCGACGTCGAGCAAAGCGCCTTCGCGCCCGGCAACCTGGTGCCCGGCATCGGCGCCAGCCCCGACCGCATGCTGCAATCGCGCCTGTTCAACTACGCCGACGCGCAGCGCTACCGCCTGGGCACCAACTACCAGCAGATTCCGGTGAACAAGGCGCGCTGCCCGGTGCACAGCAACCACCGCGACGGCATTGGCCGCGTCGACGGCAACTACGGCGCCCTGCCGCACTACGAGCCCAACAGCTTCGGCCAGTGGCAGGCGCAGCCCGAGTTTGCCGAGCCGCCGCTCAAGATCACCGGCAACGCCCAGCACTGGAGCTTCCACGAGAACGACAGCAACTACTTCGAGCAACCCGGCAAGCTGTTCCGCCTGATGACACCCGCGCAGCAGCAGGCGCTGTTCGACAACACCGCCGCCGACATGAACGCCGACGGCACCGTGCCCGACTTCATCAAGTTCCGCCACATCCGCAACTGCCACGCGGCCGACCCGGCCTACGGCGCCGGCGTGGCCAAGGCGCTGGGGATCGATCTGGACAAGGCGCTGGCCTCGAAGCAGGACGACCCGATGTTCGGCAACCCGCTGGTGGCCTTGCCGGCATGAGTGTTTTTTTAAGTCAAAAAGGGCTTGAGCGCTTGCTGCACAAGCGTAGACAGCTACATTATTCATAGCAATCACCCCTGAAAAAGCCTTGGCACCCGCCAAGGCTTTTTTTTCTCCGCCCGCCCCTGCCCTGCTGGCGCCCTCAGGCAAGAACACGTCCTGGGGTGATCTCCTCGGAGAGAAGCTGGCGGTTGCCCCAGCCTCGATGCACCCGGCCCCAGATGGGCTATAAGGTCCATGGCGGTGCCGAGATCACCGCCCATCATCGATGCGAGCGCGCGGCCTTCTCCGTGCCCTCGCTGAACGTCCCCCGAGTCGCCCCCGGATCCAAGGGATGAGCAGCGCATCGCGAACGCCTCAGGAGATTCAACCGTGGCCAACCTCAGCAACGATTACCCCGCCAGGATTCTGGGCACACACGAAGCCCCCTGCCTGTCGCTGTACCAGCCGACCCACCGGCAATTTCCCGACCGGCAGCAGGACCCGATACGCTTTCGCAACCTGGTCAAGCAGCTGGAAACCTCGCTGCAACAGAAGTACGCGGACCGCGACATCGCCCCGCTGCTGGCACCGTTCAACGCGCTGGCGGACGATGCCGAGTTCTGGAACCACGGCGCCGAGGGCCTGGCCGTGCTGGGTGCCGCGGACATGTTCGGCGTCTATCGGCTGCAGCGCCCGGTGGAAGAACTGGCCATCGTCGCCGACAGCTTTCACACCAAGCCCCTGATGCGCATCGTGCAGTCGGCCGACCGCTATCAGATCCTGGCGCTGAGCCGGCATTCGGCGCGCCTGTTCGAGGGCAACCGCGACCGCGTGGACGAGATCGCACTGGCGCCGGAGGTGCCTCGCGACCTGGACGACCTGGCCATGCGCGAAGCGCAGCGCGACCGCGCCTCGCGCACGCACGGCCGGGTCGAACCCGGCGTGATGGGGCGGCACGGCGCCAGCGACGTGAAGCAGGATGGCATCGAGGGCGACACCGAGAAGTTCTTCCGCGAAGTCGATCGTGCGGTGCTGGAGCACCACTCGCGGCCGAGCGGCTGGCCGCTGCTGCTGGCGGCCCTGCCGGAGCACCACCACCTGCTGCGCCAGGTCAGCACCAACCCGCACCTGATGGACGCCAGCCTCGACGTCGATGCCAGCCAGCTTTCGCTCGACGAATTGCGCGAGCGCGCCTGGGCGGTGGTGCAGCCGCGTTACCTGGAGCGACTGGCGGGCCTGATCGACGCTTTTGCGGCCGCCCAGGCCAGGCAGCAAGGCAGCGCCGATCTGTCCGACGTGGCCCGCGCCGCGACCGAGGGGCGTGTCGCCACCCTGCTGCTGGAGGCCGACCGCCACATCCCCGGGCGCATCGACGCCGACACCGGCGCGCTGGTCGAGGCCAGGCTGGACGATCCGCGGATCGACGACATGCTGGACGACCTGGGCGAGCGGGTGCTGCGCAGCGGCGGCGAAGTGGTGATCGTGCCGGCCGACCGCATGCCCACCCGCAGCGGCCTGGCGGCCACCTACCGGTTCTGAATTTGTCCAATGCCCGTGCCCGCGTCGCGGCATCCAAAACGTGACGCGGCCACACACCGAGGAGAGTTGTCCATGCAGGTTTTCATCCAAACCGACCTCCACATCGCACTGACGGAAAAGCAGCGCGAACGCTTCGAGCAGGACCTGGCCAAGGCGGTGGGCCATTTCGATGCCCGGCTCACCCGCATCGAGGCGCATCTGAGCGACGTCAACAGCGCCCGTGGCGGCGACAACGACAAGCGCTGCCTGCTCGAAGCCCGCCCCTCGGGCCGCCAGCCGCTCGCCGTCGACCACCAGGCGCCGACGCTCGAACTGGCCATCGCGGGGGCCAGCAGCAAACTCGTCAGCGCCATGGAAAGCACCTTCGGCCGCCTGGCCAGCGCGCGCGGCGCGGATGGCGGCCTCCCCCCGGTCGACTAAGCGCGTTCCACTCGCGATCAGGAGGCTGCAGCGCGGGTCCGGTGCGAACGACGGAAAGCGGTCTTACGCCGGCCACCGGCGTGGCTCAACAGCCACCCGGCGGAAAAGCCCATTCATCGATCACCCTTTGCAGCAGGGCGATGTAGCGGGGACATCAATTGATGCAAGTCGTTGATTTATAACGACTTTTTAAGTGGCGCGGCTGGCGGGGATCGAACCCACGACCCTCGGCTTCGGAGGCCGATACTCTATCCACTGAGCTACAGCCGCTTGTCTGGACAGCCCGCGATTATCCCTGATTGCGCCAGCAGCGGCGCCGGGGGTGCCAGCAGCAGCTGGCGCGGCAGGCCGATGCCGGCAAGGTAGGCATCGATGGCGATGCTGGCGGTGGCTTCCAGGTCGAACGAGCGCTGCAGCAACCAGCTGTAGACCAGACCGCGCACCATGGCGTGAAAGCCCTCGGCCAGCTGTTCGGCGTTGGCCGGCAGCGGCTGGTGCCGCAAGGCGCTGGAGCGCGTGAACACCTGGCACACGCGCTCGACGTTGGCGCGGTCGATCTGCACGTGGCGGTCACGCACGGGCCACAGGTCTTCCACGTGTTCGACCATCATCACGGCGATGTTCAGCACCCGCTGGGTGCGCGCGTCGTTCGCGATCTGCCCGACCGAGCGCAGCAGCTGCATGACCAGGACGTCGATGGGATCGCCGGGCGCCTCGGCCAAGCCGGCCAGTTCGGACTCCAGCGGCAGCGTCACGCGCTCCATCATGGCGTTGAACAGGTCGGCCTTGTCCTTGAAGTGCCAGTACACCGCGCCGCGCGTGACGCCGGCGGCCTTGGCGATGTCGGACAGCGAGGTGCGCGACACGCCGCGCTGCTCGAACACCAGTTCGGCAGCGTCCAGCAACGCCTCGCGGGTCGCCAGGGCATCTTCCTTGGTGCGGCGCGCCATGCGCTCAGTCCTCGAAATCCTGCAACATTTCACGGGATCTTAACATACATACATTCAACAATGTATGTATAATTGCCGGTTTCCCCTGCATGGGGTCAGGAGCTGGCGTTCGCGCAAAGCCGAGCCGCCCGCTGTAACCTTTCGCCTTTTTCGCGCCTGGCGTGGCCGTTCGCCGCCCGGCGCGCGCCACTCAACCAGAGAACAACCATGCCCGACCATCCCGCCATCCGCCGCCTTTCACCGCGCCGCCTGCTGCCCGTGGGGGCCGCCGTGCTGCTGGCCGCCGCCCTGGCCGCCTGCGGCAACAAGAATGACCAGGCCGCAGGCCCGGGGGGCCCGGGCGGGGCCATGCCGCCGCCTGAGGTGGGCGTGGTTACCGTGCAGCCCGGCACCGTGAGCCTGTCGACCGAGTTGCCCGGGCGGCTGGAGCCCTCGCGCGTGGCGCAAGTGCGCGCCCGCGCCACCGGCATTCTGACCAAGCGCGTGTTCACCGAAGGCAGTGACGTGCGCGCCGGCCAGGTGCTCTACCACGTCGACCCGGCCCCCTACCAGGCGGCGCAGCAGAGTGCGCAGGCGCAACTGGCGCAGGCGCAGGCCAGCCTGGCCAATGCCAGCGCGCTGGTGGCACGCTTTCGGCCGCTGGTGGCCGCCAACGCGGTGAGCAAGCAGGAGTTCGATGCCGCCGTGGCGGCCGAGAAGGCGGCGCAGGCCCAGGTGGCCGCGGGGCGCGCGGCCGTGCGCACGGCCAGCATCAACCTGGGCTATGCCACGGTGACGGCGCCGATTTCGGGCCGCATCGGCCGCTCGCTGGTGACCGAGGGCGCGCTGGTAAGCGCGCAGGAAGGCACGCAGCTGGCGGTGATCCAGCAGACCAACCCGCTGTACGTGAACCTCACCCAGCCGGCGGGCGATGTGCTGCAGCTGCGCCAGGCGCTGCAAAGCGGCCAGCTGGCGCGCTCGGGCACCAACGCGGCGCGCGTGCAGATCCTGCTGGAGAACGGCCAACCCTACGCCGAAGCCGGCCGCCTGCTGTTTACCGACCTGACGGTGGACCCCGGCACCGGCCAGGTGAGCCTGCGCGCCGAGGTGCCCAACCCGCAGCAACTGCTGCTGCCCGGCATGTACGTGCGCGTGCGCCTGCAGCAGGCGCAGGTGGAGAACGCCATCCTGCTGCCGCAGCAGGCCATCACGCGCGGTACGCCGCAGGGCGACGTGGCCACGGTGGTGGCGGCCGACGGCTCGTTCACGCGGCGCCCGGTGACGCTGGGCGAGGCCCAGGGCAACCAGTGGATCATCCTGGGCGGCCTGCAGCCCGGCGAGCAGGTGATGGTGGACGGCTTCATGAAGCTGATGCCGGGCGTGAAGACGGTCAAGCCCGTGCCTTACAAGCCAAATCAGGCTCCAGCGCAGGCAGGGCAAGCGCCGGCAGCTCCTAAATCAGGAGCATCCTCGTCCGTCGCGCCGGCGCAGGCGGCGGCGAGTGCCGCGGCATCGGGCCCCGCAGCGGCGGCCTCGCGCTGATCGGAAGAGGCGCCCACCATGCCCAAGTTCTTCATCCACCGCCCGATCTTTGCCTGGGTGATCGCCATCTTCGTGGTGATCGCCGGCATCGTGTCGATCACGCAGCTGCCGGTGTCGCAGTACCCCTCGGTCGCGCCGCCCACCATCCGCGTGATGACCACCTACCCCGGCGCCAGCGCCAAGACCATCGACGAAACCGTGATCTCGCTCATCGAGCGCGAGATGAACGGCGCCGAGGGCCTGATGTACATGGAGGCCACTTCGCCGGCCGCCGGCTTCGCGCAGCTGACGCTGACCTTCGAGCCCGGCACCGACCCGGACATCGCCCAGGTCGAGGTGCAGAACCGCCTCTCGCGCGCCGAACCCCGCCTGCCCGATCTGGTCAAGCGCACCGGCGTGCGGATCGACAAGGCCAGCACCAACTTCCTGATGGTGGTGAGCTTCAACTCGAGTGGCAACGCCACCCGTGACGACGTGGCGGACTACGTCAACCGCAACCTGCTGCCCGAGTTCAAACGGGTGCCAGGCGTGGGCGATGCCCAGCTGTTCGCGTCCGGCCGCGCCATGCGCATCTGGATCGACCCGGCCAAGCTGGAAGGCTACGGCCTGACGGCGGCCGACGTCAACAGCGCCATCACCAGCCAGAGCATGCAGATTGCCGGCGGCTCGCTGGGCGATACGCCCAGCCTGCCGGGCCAGACCATCAACGCCACCATCACCGTGCCGAGCGGCCAGCTGGACACGCCCGAGGAATTCGGCGACGTGGTGCTGCGCGCGCGCGCCGACGGCTCGTCGGTGCGCATCCGCGACGTGGCGCGCGTCGAACTGGGCATTGAAACCTACACCTTCAACTCGCGCCAGAACGGCCAGCCCTCGGTGGCGGTCGGCATCCAGCTGACCTCCACCGGCAACGCCATGGCCACGGCCACCGCCATCAAGCAGCGGATGAGCGAGCTGGAATCCTTCCTGCCCGAGGGCGTGAGCTGGGCGGTGCCCTACGACACCTCCAAGTTCGTCGAGATCTCGATCCAGAAGGTGGTGATGACGCTGCTGGAGGCCATCGCGCTGGTGGTCATCGTGATGTTCGTGTTCCTGCAGAACTGGCGCTACACGCTGATCCCGACCATCGTGGTGCCCATCGCGCTGCTGGGCACCTTCGCCGTGCTGCTGTACCTGGGCATGTCGATCAACATCCTGGCAATGTTCGCCATGGTGCTGGTGATCGGCATCGTGGTGGACGACGCCATCGTGGTGGTGGAGAACGTCGAACGCATCATGGCCGAGGAGGGGCTGCCGCCCAAGGCGGCCACCATCAAGGCCATGAGCCAGATCTCGGGCGCGGTGATCGGCATCACGGTGATTCTGGTGGCGGTGTTCCTGCCGCTGTCCTTCTTCGCGGGCGCCACCGGCAACATCTACCGCCAGTTCTCCCTGGTGATGGCGGTGTCGATCGCGTTCTCCGGCTTCTTCGCGCTGACGCTGACGCCGGCGCTGTGCGCGACCATGCTCAAGCCCATCCCCAAGGGCCATGCGCACGACAAGAAGACGGGCTTCTTCGGCCCCTTCTTCAACTGGTTCAACCGCCATTTCGGCCGCGCCACGCGCGGCTACGAGCGCGGCATGGTGCGCGTGATGCGCCGCAGCTGGCTCATGATGGCGGTGTACGCGGCCATCATCGCCGTTGTGGCGCTGCTGTTCATGCGCCTGCCCACCGCCTTCCTGCCGACCGAGGACCAGGGCAACGTGATCGTCAACGTCCAGCTGCCGCCAGGCGCCACGCAGGAGCGCACGCTCAACGTGATGAAGGAGGTCGAGGCCTACATGATGGAGCAGCCCGAGGTCGACAACATCGTCAGCATCATCGGCTTCAACTTCTCCGGCACCGGGCAGAACATGGCGCTGGCCTTCGCCACGCTGAAGGACTGGGGCGTGCGCACCAAGCCGGAGGAAAGCGCCATGTCGCTGGCCGGGCGCGCCACCGGCGCGCTGCAAAGCATCCGCGACGCCTTCGTGATCGTCATCACGCCGCCGGCCATCCCCGAGCTGGGCACCGGCAGCGGCTTTGTGTTCCGCCTGCTCGACCGCAACGCCATGGGCCACGAGGCGCTGGTAGCCGCGCGCGGTCAGCTGCTGGGCACGGCGGCACAAAGCCCGATCCTGGTCGGCGTACGTCCCGAGGGCGTGGAAGACGCGCCGCAGTGGGAAATCGAGATCGACCGCGACGCCGCCGCAGCGCAGAACGTCAGCGTGGCCGCCATCTCCAACACGCTGGGCACGGCGCTGGGTTCGGCCTACGTCACCGACTTCCCGAACCAGGGCTACATGCAGCGTGTGACGGTGCAGGCCGACGCCGACAAGCGCATGACACCCGAGAGCGTGCTGGCACTCAAGGTGCCCAACAACCAGGGCCAGCTGGTGCCGCTGTCCACCATGGTCAGCGCCAAGTGGGTCAGCGGCCCCATGCAGCTCAAGCGCTACAACGGTTATCCGTCCATGTCCATCACCGGCGAGCCGGCGCCCGGCTATTCGACGGGCGACGCCATGGCCGAGATGGAGCGCATTGCCGGGACGCTGCCGGCCGGCTTCGGCTACGAGTGGACCGGCATCTCGCTGGACGAGAAGAAGGCGGGCGCCTCATCGGCCATCCTGTACGCGTTCTCGATCCTGGCGGTGTTCCTGTGCCTGGCCGCGCTGTACGAGAGCTGGACCATTCCGCTGTCGGTGATCCTGGTGGTGCCGCTGGGCGTGCTGGGCACGCTGTTCGGCGTGTGGATACGCGCCATGCCCAACGACGTGTACTTCCAGATCGGCCTGATCACGGTGATCGGCCTGTCGGCCAAGAACGCCATCCTGATCGTCGAGTTCGCCAAGGACCTGCAGGCGCAGGGCATGAGCGTGCTGCAGGCCTCGCTGGCGGCGGCGCGGCTGCGCTTTCGACCCATTCTGATGACCTCGCTGGCCTTCATCATGGGCGTGGTGCCGCTGTACATCGCCTCGGGCGCCAGCTCGGCCAGCCAGCGCGAAATCGGCACCGGCGTGTTCTGGGGCATGACCGTGGGCACCACGCTATCGGTCATGATGGTGCCGGTATTCTTCCTGCTGGTGCGCACCATGTTCCGCAGCCGCGAGCAACGCGCGCATGATCGCGAACTGGCCGCCGGCGAGGAAATCACCCCGGCCGACCAAGCCCCCAAGGAGGTCATGATTCCATGACGACAAGCACCCCTCTGCCCGGCCTGCGTGCCGGCCTCAGCACCCTGGCCCTCGCCGTCCTGGCCGGCTGCTCCTTCGTGCCGAAGTACGAGCGCCCGGCCGCGCCCGTCACCGCCACCTGGCCCGACAGCGCCGGCGCCCAGGAAGTGGGCGGCATCGCCGCCGCCGACCTGCCGTGGCAGCAGTTCGTGCACGATGCGCAGCTGCGCGAACTGATCGCCATGGCGATCGAGAACAACCGCGACCTGCGCGTGGCGGTGCAGAACATCGAGCAGGCGCGCGCGCAGTACCAGATCCGCAGCGCCGACCAGTTCCCCACGGTGGGCGCCTCGGCCAGCGGCACGCGCTCGGCCCCGAACCCGATGCAGGCGCTGGGCGGGCCCAGTGTGTCGTCGAACTACACAGTGGGCATCGGCGTGGCCGGTTGGGAGCTGGATTTCTTCGGTCGCGTGGCGGCGCTCAAGGATGTGGCGCTGGCCAACTACCTGGCGACCGAGGAAGCGCGCAAGGCGGCGCAGATCAGCCTGATCGCCGCCGTCAGCAGCACCTGGCTGCAGCTGAAGACCGACACCGAGCTGCTGCTGCTGACCGAGCGCACTCTGGGCACGCGCGAGCAGTCGCTGCGCCTGACCAGGCTGCGCTTCGACAACGGCGCCTCGTCCGCGCTCGACATGCGCCTGGCCGAATCGCTGGCCGCCAACGCGCAGGCCACGCGCGCCCAGCAGCAGCGCCTGCGCGCGCAGGACATCAACCTGCTGACGCTTCTGGTGGGCCAGCCGATCCCCGAGCGGCTGATCCCGCCCGTGCCGGCAGTGGTCACGCCCGAGGCGCCGCGCAGCCTGTCGCAGCCCACCGCCGCGGTCGAGCCGGTGGCCGAACTGCCCACCTTCACCGAGGTGCCTCCCGGCCTGCCGTCCGACCTGCTGCTGCGCCGCCCCGACATCCGCGCCGCCGAGCAGCAGCTGATCGCCGCCAACGCCAACATCGGCGCGGCGCGCGCCAACTTCTTCCCGCGCATTTCGCTCACCGGCTCGCTGGGCCGCGTCAGCGGCGATCTGGACGGCCTGTTCGGCTCGAGCGGCAGCAAGGCCTGGTCGTTCGGGCCCAGCATCACGCTGCCGATCTTCGACATGGGCCGCAACCAGGCCAACCTGGACGCCGCGCGCGCCGGCCGCGAGATCGCCGTGGCGCAGTACGAGAAGTCGATCCAGACCGCCTTCCGCGAGGTGGCCGACGCGCTGGCCGGCCGCGCCACGCTGGCCGACCAGCTGAGCGCGCTGCAGGCGCAGGCCGCGGCCGAGCGCGACCGCTTCCGCCTGGCCGACCTGCGCTACCGCAACGGCATCGCCAACTACCTGGACTTGCTGGACGCGCAGCGCTCGCTGTTCGCCATCGAGCAGGCGCTGGCCCAGGTGCGGCTGGCACAGCGCGCCAACGAAGTGCAGCTGTACAAGGCCCTGGGTGGCGGCTGGACCGACTACCAGCCGCCGATGCCGCCCGTCGCGGCCGCCAGCTGACGAACAGCGCGCCGCCCGGCGGCTGTCTGCGCCCGATGGCCGCCTGGGCGCGGCCTATAATCGCCCTTCGTCGCGCGCGAGCCCCGGTGGTTGCTGGCTGGCTGCGTGCCGCGCACCCCGCACAACCCACGACCGAGCCCTCCCGAGGACGCCATGAGCGACATCACGCACGAAGCACACACCGGCCCCATCAAGACGCCCAAGCAGTTGTTCTGGGCCAGCGTTCTGGCTTTCGTGCTGCCGGTGTTCATCATCATCGGCCTGGTCTATTACGTCACCTCCGCCACGCTGCCGGCGCCGGGCGTCAGCGAAGTGCAGCGCGGCATCGCCGAGCGCCTGCAGAAGGTGGGCACGGTCGAGATCCGCGATGCCAACCGCCCGCTGCAGACCGGCGAAGCGGTCTACAAGGCCCAGTGCACGGCCTGCCATGCCACCGGCGTGTCGGGCGCGCCCAAGTCGGGTGACCACGCGGCCTGGGCGCCGCGCATCGCGCTGGGCTACGACGCCCTGCTGACCTCGGCGCTGAAGGGTAAGGGCGCCATGGCACCGCAAGGTGGCGGCAACTTCTCCGATCTGGAAATCGGCCGCGCCGTGGTTTACATGGCCAACGCCGCTGGCGGCAAGCTCGCCGAGCCGGCGGCTCCGGCCGATGCGGCCAGTGGCGCCCCGGCTGCCGCAGAGCCGGCAGCGGCTGCTGCACCGGCGCCTGCACCTGCAGCCGCCTCCGAGCCGGCTGCTGCCGCGCCTGCTGCCGCAGAAGCCTCGGCGGCCGCGCCTGCCGCTGCCGTTGTTGCAGCGGCACCGGGCGCCGCCGCAGCCGCCACCACGTCCGACCCGGCAGTGGGCAAGGCGCTGTACGAAAAGTCGTGCACCGTGTGCCACGCCGCCGGCGTGGCGGGCGCGCCCAAGTCGGGCAACAAGGAAGAGTGGGCACCGCGCATCGCCAAAGGCATGGACGCGCTCTACAAGTCCTCCATCAACGGCCTGAACGCCATGCCACCGCGCGGCGCCTCCACCGCCACCGACGACGAGATCAAGGCCGCCGTGGATTACATGGTGAACGCCGCGCGCTGAAAGCCCCTTGCGCCAGCACTCAAAAAGCCGCTTGATGAGCGGCTTTTTTATGGCCAAATTGGCCGCCAGGCCAATCCCATCAAGCGCCGGCCGCTATCAAAACAGCGTGATCGGCAACCAGTGTCAGACAGCGTTGTGGGAGCGGGCTGGCCCGCGATGAGGCGCCTGGTCGCCACCACCGCTTGATCGCGGGTCAGCCCGCTCCCACACGGCGGATGCGATCCGCGCGGCATCCGAGACTTCTTGACGATCAAGCCAGACAGAAGCAATCAGTTGCTCACCGGCCGCCAGCCTGCGCTTGGGGACTGGGCACATAGCCTTCCCGCACCGGCAGTTCAGCCGCCTGCACCGCCTGCGGCGTCCAGCGGCCGGCTTCCACCGCCTCGGCCACGCCGGCCACGTCTTGCGTGTGCACCAGGCCGAAACCCCGGTCAGTGCGCAGGTACACCCGCCCCTGCTCGTCGGTGAACACCGCGTGCACCTGCGCCGGGCGGCCGTCGTGCGCGGTCACGCTGCCGTCGGCCGCCACGCGCCAGATCCAGGGCGTGGCTTCGAGTTCGACGAACACGCGCTGCGGCCCGTTCTGGAAGAACCAGCGGCCGGCCTCGTCGACTTCGTAATTGCGCTGGATGAAGTCGACCAGCTTCTCCAGCTGCACCAGCGCGCCCTTGGCGCCCGGTCGGCCGCTGGCAAACGCGCCGGCCGCCTGCGCCTGCTCGTCGCGCAGGTACCAGTTGCCGCGCGCGTCCAGCCCCAGCCAGCCATAGGCGCTGGGCACATTGGGCCACTTGGCCATGGCCTGCCTGACGATGTCGTCCATGCGGCCATTATGGCCAGCAGTGCGGGCAGGTGTGTCCAGGCGCCTTGTCAACGGCCCATGAGGCGAGGATTCCGGCGACAACAATTTGACGCCGTTGATCGCTCTTTTTTGATGAGCTGTCAGCGCCGATCAGTAAAGCGCTGGAACCATTCAGTGATCATCAAGAAATTCACCCAAGTCCCCCCCTTCATGCCAGTCACGAGCTGGCATGGCCGGCCCGCGCCGGGACCTCTGCCTGCGCCAGCAGCCAGCCACCCACCGCCCGCGGCAGCCAGAACACATGGCCCGGCGCCCGGCCCTGGCAGAAGCCGACGTGGCCGCCCTCGGGCGGCTGCCACAGCGTCACGTGGCGGCCGACCTCGCCCGCGCGCGGCAGCGAGGCAGCGGGCACGAACGGGTCGTTCTGCGCGTTCAGCGCCAGCGCGGGCACGCGGATGTCGGCCAGCACCGGCTTGGCCGAGGCGCGGCGGTAGTAATCGCCGGCCCCCGCAAAGCCGTGCAGCGGCGCGGTGAACAGGTCGTCGAAGGCGATCAGGTCGCGTGCGGCGCGCAGGCGCCCGGCGTCGAACAGGCCGGGGTGCTGCGCCAGCTTGGCGCGCGCCTTGGTCTTCATGCTGCGCAGGAACAGGCGGGTGTAGACCTGCCGGTTGAAGCCGCGTCCGATGGCCTGCGCGCCCGCCGCCAGGTCGAGCGGCGAACACACCGCCGCCACCGCCGCGACCAGCGTCCCCGCGCTGACGCCCGCCTCGCCCGCCCAGCGCAGCAGCGCATTGCCGCCCAGCGACACGCCCACGGCCAGCACCGGCCCGCCGCCGCGCGCCCGTTGCGCGCCCTGGAAGCGCGCCAGAAGCCAGCCGACCTCGGCGAAGTCGCCCGAGTGGTAGGCGCGCGGGGCGCGGTTGGGTTCGCCCGAGCAGCCGCGGAAATGCGGCACCGCCAGGCCCACGCCGTGCGAGCGCGCCCAGCCGGCGAAGGCCTCGGCGTAGTGGCTGCGCGACGAGCCTTCGAGGCCGTGGAACAGCACCAGCAGCGGCGCGCCGGCCGGTGCGGCAGGTTCGAGCCAGTCGACATCGACGAAGTCGCCATCGGGCGTGTCCCAGCGCTCGCGCCGGTAGGCGATGCGCGGCCCGGCCACACGGCGCGCGTGGAGCGCCGGCCACAGCGTCTGCAACTGGCCGCCCGGCAGCCAGGCGGGCGCGCGATAGGGGGTCACTTCTATTTTGATAGCTGCCTGCGCTTGCCCGTCGGGCGCTGAAGCCACTTTTTTCTTGAAAAGGCCGCAGCCCGCAGCTTCAATGCAGCAGCTGCGCCGGCTGCGACACCTCGGCCACCTCGCTGCGGCCGGGGCTGGCATGGTGCGCCACCAGGCGCCAGCCCTGTGCCGTCTTGAAGTACACGTTGGTGGCCACCACCCAGGCGTGCTGCGTGCCTTCGGCGGTCACCAGGTCCACGCGCTCCAGCACGTTGTGGAGGGCGGCGCCGAGCGATTCGACCTTGCGCAGGCGCTCGGGGTGGGCGCGCACGGCACCGTTGGCGAACATGGCCTCGAACGCGGCGCGGATGGCCGCCGCGCCCACCAGCCGCGGCCCGCCGGGGTGCACGCAGACGATGTCGTCCTCGTCGGCCCAGCAGGCCATGAGCTGCTCGATGTCGCCGGCCTGCAGCGCTTCGTAGAAGGCGGCTTCGACGTCGTCGGCAGAACCGCCGTGCTGGGCGGCGCGGTAGCGGGACTTGGGCATGGCACGCGAAGGCTCGGGTGATGACAGCCCCGCATTGTGCCGCGTGGCCAGCACACCACGCGAACATGGGGTGGGCGCAGAACGAGCGCTCAGCCTACAGAACAAAGCATTCGTTTCATGCTAACTTCCGCGCCTGTTCAAAACCACTCTCTGAGTTCGGAGGAATTCCCATGAAAAGCTGGCTGCTCAAGATCGGCGCCGTGCTGGCGATGGCCGTGTCGCTCACCGGCTGCGGCTACAACGACTTCCAGCGCCTGGACGAAGCCACCAAGTCGGCCTGGAGCGAGGTGGTCAACCAGTACCAGCGCCGCGCCGACCTGATCGACAACCTGGTCAACACCGTCAAGGGCGAAGCCCAGTTCGAGCAGGACACGCTCAACCAGGTGATCAACGCCCGCGCCAGGGCCACCAGCATCCAGGTGACGCCCGAAACGCTGAACAACCCCGAAGCCTTCAGGCAATTCCAGGCCGCGCAGGGCGAGCTGTCCAGCGCACTGAGCCGCCTGATGGTGACGGTGGAGCGCTACCCCGACTTGAAGGCCAACAAGGCCTTCGCCGATCTGCGCGTGGCGCTGGAAGGCACCGAGAACCGCATCGCCGTGGCGCGCAACCGCTACATCGAGGCGGTGCAGCAGTACAACGTGCTGGCACGCAGCTTCCCGACCAACCTGACGGGCATGGTGTTCGGCTACAAGCCGAAGGAAAACTTCACCGTGGCCAACGAGGCCGCCATCTCCACCGCGCCGCGCGTGGACTTCACCACTGGTCCGGGCCCGGCGGCATCGCGCTGACGCTCACAGGCCTTGCTCGCCTGCGGCCATCGTTTACATATAAAAAGTGCCTCTGAAGCCCTTCCTTCGTGCCCTGATAGCTATTTTATTAATAGCGCTCTCGGCGCTCGCCGCCCACGCCCAGCAACTGGTGCCGGTGCCGCCGCTGACCGCGCGCGTCGTCGACACCTCGGGCACGCTGGACGAGGCCCAGAAGGCCACGCTGGAGGCCAAGCTGGCGGCGCTGGAGCAAGACAAGGGCGCGCAGGTGGTGGTGCTGGTGGTGCCGACCACGGCGCCGGAAGACATCGCCGCCTTCGCCAACCGCGTCGGCAACACCTGGAAGATCGGCCGCAAGGACGTCGGCGACGGCCTGATTCTGCTGCTGGCGGTGCAGGACCGGCGCGTGCGCATCGAGGTGGCCAAGACGCTGGAAGGCGCGGTGCCCGACATCGCCGCCAGCCACATCATCAACGAGGCCATCACGCCGCATTTCCGCAACGGCGATTACGCCGGCGGGCTGAACGCCGGCGTGGACCGCATCGGCGCGCTGGTGCGGGGCGAGGCGCTGCCGCCGGTGACGCAGCCGCAGGGGCGCAGCGGCCAGGGCGACCTGGGGCTGGGCCTGTTCGAGCTGGCCATTTTGCTGTTCGTCGCCATGCCGATGATCAACGCCTTCGCGCGTGGCATCTTCGGCCGCAAGCTGGGGGCGCTGGCCACCGGCGCGGGCGTGGGCGGGCTGGCGTTCGTGGTCACGGCCAGCCTGGCACTGGCCATCATCGCCGGCGTCATCGCGCTGGTGTTCGCGCTGTTCAGCGGCATCGTGTCGGCCCTGCCGCAACCGCGCTCGCGCGGGCGCTCGGGCGGCTGGGGCGGCCCGGTGATCCCGCCGCCCTCGGGGGGCAGCTGGGGCGGCGGCGGTGGCGGTTTTGGCGGCGGCTTCGGGGGTGGCTTCGGCTCTGGCGGCGGCGGCAATTTTGGTGGCGGCGGCGCCAGCGGGGGGTGGTGACCGTGTTCAAGACCATCGCCCGCCTGATCCGCCACCGCTGGCTCGACCACACCGATGCCGCGCGCGCCATTCCCCCGGCGCTGGCCGAACAATTGCGCCGCCGCGTGGCCGCCAGCGAGCAGCGCCACACCGGCGAGGTGCGCATCTGCGTCGAGGGCGGGCTGCCCACCAGCTACCTGTGGCGCCACCTGCGCGACCGCATCCCCATGACCGAGATCGTGCGGCAGCGGGCGCTGATGCAGTTCTCCAAGCTGCGCGTGTGGGACACCGAGCACAACAACGGCGTGCTGATCTACCTGCTGCTGGCCGAACACGCCATCGAGCTGGTCGCCGACCGCGGCGTCAACCGGCTGGTGGCGCCGGGCGCCTGGCAAGCCATGGTGACGCGCCTGGGCGGCGCGCTGCACGAGGGCCGCTTCGAGGACGGGCTGACCAAGGCGCTGGAGGAGGTCTCGGCGGTGCTGGTGGCGCACTTTCCCGAATCGCCCGAGGCGTCGCGCGACGAGCCCAACCAGTTGCCGGACGAGCCGGTGCTGCGCTGACGCGGCGCGGGCTCCGCTTCTTCAGAGCTTGTTGGCGCCGGGGGCGCCCATCACCGGCTTGCCCTGGAGCGCAGCCACCTGGTCCAGCAGGCGCTTGTTCACGCCGTGGGCGGCATCCAGCTCCTGCTGCAAGGCCTTGCTGACCTGGGCGAACGTCATCAGCTTGCGGTTGGTTTCGCGCAGATGATCGGCAATGCGCTTGGACATGGCCAGCAGCAGGCGCGCCGCCACGCCGGGCTTGTTCTCCATCAAACGGGTCAACGAGTCGCGCGTGAGCACGGCCAGCGCCAGATCGGTCGACGCGGTACAGGTGGCCGAGCGCGGGCCGCCGTCGATGATGCCCATGTCGCCGATCAGACTGCCCGGCCCCAGCACCGACACCACCATGCTGTCGTGCGCCGCGGCGACGGAGTTCTCCACGGTCACCTCGCCATCCAGCACCAGCGCCATGAAGTCGTTGCGGGTGGATTCGCCTTCGCGAATCACCACCTGCCCGGCCTTCACCAGTTCGGGCCGCATGTAGCCCACCACTTCGCGCGCGTCGGCAGCGCTCAGTTCGACCAGCGCGCCCGACGTGATGAGCAGCGCCGCAGCCTTCACCTGGACGTTTTCGCCCGCCTTGGCCTTGCCTAGAAACATGGTGTGGATTTTAGGCAGTGCCTGGCTGTCGCCCAAAGGCATTAGTTATCAAAAAAACAAGGCCCGCACGAGGCGGGCCTGGAAAGTACGGCGCCGGCGTCGAATGCGGCGCGCATGGGCTGTCTCTCGATCAGCGCTTCTGGCGATACTTGCGCAGCGCGGCGATCTGGGCCGCCAGGATGGCCAGCTCCGACGTGGCACGGGCCATGTCGATCTCGCTCTTGGCGTTCTTGAGGGCTTCCTCGGCCTGCTTGCGCGCATCGGCCGCCTTGGCCTCGTCCAGGTCCTTGCCGCGGATGGCGGTGTCGGACAGCACGGTGACCAGGTTGGGCTGCACTTCCAGAATGCCGCCGGCGACGAAGACGAACTCTTCCTCGCCGTTGGCCTTGGTGATGCGCACCGAACCGGGCTTGATGCGCGTGATCAATGGGGTGTGGCGCGGATAGATGCCCAGTTCGCCGGCCTCACCGGGCAGTGCCACGAACGTGGCCTCGCCCGAGAAGATCGACTCCTCGGCGCTGACCACGTCGACATGAATGGTATTGGCCATGCTTTTATTCCTCGTTGTACCCCTGCCGCGACACCTGCATGTCTGGCACGCTTCCCCGATCCGAGGGTCGCGGAGCAGACCATGTCCGTGCCGCCGTGGAGCGGGTTTGGCCCGGCCACTGGCGGCGTCCCCCCTCTGGGGGGAAGGCGCTAAGCGACTCAGGGGGGGGCGTCACTTCAGACTTTCTTGGACTTCTCGATGGCCTCGTCGATGGTGCCGACCATGTAGAACGCCTGCTCGGGCATGTGGTCGCACTCGCCGTTCACGATCATCTTGAAGCCGTTGATCGTGTCCTTCAGCGACACGTACTTGCCGGGCGAGCCGGTGAACACCTCGGCCACGTGGAACGGCTGGCTCAGGAAACGCTGGATCTTGCGCGCACGGGCCACGGCCAGCTTGTCTTCCGGCGACAGCTCGTCCATGCCCAGAATGGCGATGATGTCGCGCAGTTCCTTGTAGCGCTGCAGCGTGCCCTGCACCTGGCGGGCCACGCCATAGTGTTCTTCGCCGACCACCAGCGGATCGAGCTGGCGGCTGGTCGAGTCCAGCGGGTCCACGGCGGGGTAGATGCCCAGCGCCGCGATGTCACGCGACAGCACCACGGTCGAATCCAGGTGGGCAAAGGTGGTGGCGGGCGACGGGTCGGTCAGGTCGTCCGCCGGCACATACACGGCCTGGATCGACGTGATGGAGCCCACCTTGGTGGAGGTGATGCGCTCCTGCAGGCGGCCCATTTCCTCGGCCAGCGTCGGCTGGTAGCCCACGGCGGAAGGCATGCGGCCCAGCAGCGCGGACACTTCGGTACCGGCCAGCGTGTAGCGGTAGATGTTGTCGACGAAGAACAGCACGTCGCGGCCTTCGTCACGGAAGGATTCGGCGATGGTCAGGCCCGTCAGCGCCACACGCAGGCGGTTGCCCGGCGGCTCGTTCATCTGGCCGTACACCATGGCCACTTTCGACTCGCCCAGGTTCTCCAGGTTCACGACGCCGGATTCGGCCATCTCGTGGTAGAAGTCGTTGCCCTCGCGGGTACGCTCACCCACGCCAGCGAACACCGACAGGCCCGAGTGCGCCTTGGCGATGTTGTTGATGAGTTCCATCATGTTCACGGTCTTGCCCACGCCGGCACCGCCGAACAGGCCCACCTTGCCGCCCTTGGCGAACGGGCAGATCAGGTCGATCACCTTGATGCCGGTTTCCAGCAATTCCTGCGACGGCGACAGCTCGTCGTAGGTGGGCGCCTTGCGGTGGATGGAAGCGGTCTGGGTCTGGTCGACCGGACCGCGCTCGTCGATCGGGTTGCCCAGCACGTCCATGATGCGCCCCAGCGTGGCGGGACCCACGGGCACGGTGATGGGGTTTGCGGTGTTGGTCACCATCATGCCGCGGCGCAGGCCGTCACTTGACCCCAGCGCAATGGTGCGCACGATGCCGTCGCCCAGCTGCTGCTGCACTTCCAGCGTCAGCGCCGAGCCTTCCATCTTGAGCGCGTCGTACACCCTGGGCATCTGGTCGCGCGGGAACTCCACGTCGACCACGGCGCCGATGCACTGAACGATTTTTCCCTGAACGCCCTTGGTGTTCGTCATGTTCTCTTGAGCCATTTGTCTTGCTCCAATACTTGTATTCGGGTGTGATCGGTGTCAGACCGCCGCAGCGCCCGCCACGATCTCGGACAGTTCCTTGGTGATCGCCGCTTGGCGGGTCTTGTTGTAGACCAGCTTCAGTTCGTTGATCACGTTGCCGGCGTTGTCGGTGGCGGCCTTCATGGCCACCATGCGCGCCGACTGCTCGGACGCCATGTTCTCGGCCACGGCCTGGTAGGCCAGCGCCTCGACGTAGCGCACCAGCAGGTCGTCGATGACTGACTGCGCATCCGGCTCGTACAGGTAGTCCCAGGAGTGCTGCTTGCCGCTGTCGCGCGTTTCCTGCTGCATCTGCTCGGCCGACAGGGGCAACAGCTGCTCGATCACCGACTCCTGCTTCATGGTGTTGATGAAGCGGGTGTAGGCGATGTAGACCGCGTTCAGCTCGCCCTTCTCGTACTGGTCGAGCAGCACCTTGACGGGGCCGATCAGCTTTTCGAGGTGCGGCGTGTCGCCCAACTGCGTGGCCTGCGACACCACCTTGGCGCCGACGCGCGTCAGAAAGCCAAGCCCCTTGTTGCCGATGGCCACCGTCTCCGTCTGCACGCCCTCGCCCTGCAGCTCACGCAGCTTGGCGGTGACGGCGCGCAGCACGTTGGTGTTCATGCCGCCGCACAGGCCCTTGTCCGTGGTCACCACGATCAGGCCGGTTTTCTTGACGTCGTTCGACTTCATGAAGGGGTGCACGTACTCGGGGTTGGCCGCGCCGAGGTGGGCGGCGATGTTGCGCACCTTCTCGGCGTAGGGACGGGCCGAGCGCATGCGATCCTGCGCCTTGCGCATCTTGGACGCGGCCACCATCTCCATGGCCTTGGTGATCTTCTTGGTGTTTTCCACCGATTTGATCTTGCCGCGAATTTCCTTGCCGACTGCCATTGCTTATCGTCCTTTCAGTGAAAGGATCAGGCGAAGGTCTTCTTGAAGGCTTCGACCGCAGCCTTCAGGGCCGCTTCCAGATCCTTGTCCTTGTCGATGGCCTTGCCGGACTCGAGCTTGCTCAGCAGATCGCCGTGCTTGTCCTTCAGATAGCCATGCAGGCCGGCCTCAAACGGCAGGATGTCCTTGACTTCCACGTCGTCCATGTAGCCATTGTTGACGGCGAACAGCGAGGCCCCCATCAGGCTGATGGGCAGCGGGCTGTACTGCGGCTGCTTCAGCAGCTCGGTCACACGGGCACCGCGGTCCAGCTGCTTCTTGGTGGCGGCGTCCAGGTCGGACGCGAACTGCGCGAAGGCGGCCAGTTCACGGTACTGCGCCAGGTCGGTACGGATACCGCCGGCCAGCTTCTTGATCAGGTCGGTCTGGGCCGCACCACCGACGCGCGACACCGAGATACCCGCGTTGATGGCGGGACGGATGCCGGCGTTGAAGAGGTTGGTTTCCAGGAAGATCTGGCCGTCGGTGATCGAGATCACGTTGGTCGGCACGAAGGCGGACACGTCGCCGGCCTGCGTCTCGATGATCGGCAGGGCCGTGAGCGAGCCGGTCTTGCCCTTGACTTCGCCCTTGGTGAAGGCTTCGACATAGTCGGCGTTCACGCGCGCGGCGCGCTCCAGCAGGCGACTGTGCAGGTAGAACACGTCGCCAGGGTAGGCTTCGCGGCCCGGCGGGCGGCGCAGCAGCAGCGACACCTGGCGATACGCCACGGCTTGCTTGGACAGGTCGTCGTAGATGATCAGGGCGTCTTCGCCGCGGTCGCGGAAGTACTCGCCCATGGTGCAACCCGAGTAGGCGGCCACGTACTGCATGGCGGCGGACTCGGAGGCCGAGGCGGCAACGACGATGGTGTAGTCCATGGCGCCGGCCTTCTCCAGGGCGCGCACCACGTTCTTGATGGACGACGCCTTCTGGCCGATGGCGACGTACACGCAGGTCATGTTCTGACCCTTCTGGTTGATGATCGTGTCGATCGCCACCGCGGTCTTGCCGGTCTGGCGGTCGCCGATGATCAGCTCGCGCTGGCCGCGGCCCACGGGCACCATCGAGTCGATGGCCTTGAGGCCGGTCTGCACCGGCTGGCTGACCGACTGGCGCGCAATCACGCCCGGCGCGACCTTCTCGATCACGTCGGTCATCTTGGCATTGATGGGGCCCTTGCCGTCGATCGGCTGGCCCAGGGCGTTGACCACGCGGCCGATCAGCTCGGGGCCGACGGGCACTTCCAGAATGCGGCCCGTGCACTTGACGGTATCGCCTTCGGAAATGTGCTCGTACTCGCCCAGAATCACGGCGCCGACGGAGTCGCGCTCGAGGTTCAGCGCCAGGCCGAAGCTCGGCTGGCCATCGGGCGAGGGCGGGAACTCCAGCATCTCGCCCTGCATGGCATCGGACAGGCCGTGCACGCGCACGATGCCGTCGGTGACCGACACCACGGTGCCCTGGTTGCGCACGTCGGCGCTGACACCCAGGCCCTCGATGCGGCTCTTGATCAGTTCTGAAATTTCTGCGGGATTGAGTTGCATGACTCTTTCCTTGTCCTATGAGGTTTTATCGAGGAGCCTGGCCTGACGTTCAGGCGGTCAGGGCCATCTTCATTTGTTCCAGGCGCGCCTTGACCGAGGTGTCGAGCACTTCGTCGTCAACCACCACCCGCACGCCGCCGATCAGCGAGGGATCAACCTCCACCGTGGGCTCGAGCTTGCGGCCGAAGCGCTTCTCCAGCGTGCCGACCAGCTCAGCCAGTTCGCCCTGCCCGATCGGGAAGGCGCTCTGGATCAGGGCGTCGGAACTGCCGCTCACGCTGTTGGCCAGCTGGCGGAACTGGCGCGCCACCTCGGGCAGCGCGGCCAGTCGCTCGTTGTCGATCACGGTGCGCAGGAAGTTGGTGCCACGCTCGGGCAGCGGGTTCTTCAGCACGCTGGTGACGATGTGGAACACCTGGCTGGCGTTGACCTTGGGGTTAGCCGCGAACTGCAGCAACTCGTTGTTGCCTGCCGCGTTCGCCAAACCGTCCAGCCAGGCTTGCGTGCCGGACAGGTCGGCACGGGACACCTGGAACAGGGCCTCGGCGTAGGGTCTTGCAATGGTGGCGAGTTCTGCCATGGAGCGTTTCCTTTGAGCGAGCGCTGATGAATCAGAGCTCGGTCTTCAGACGGGACAGCAGATCCGCATGCACCGTCGGGTTGACTTCCTTGCGCAGGATCTGCTCGGCGCCCTTGACGGCCAGCGCAGCCACCTGCTCGCGCAGGGTTTCGCGTGCCTGCACCACCTGCTGCTCGGCATCGGCCTTGGCCGTCGCCACGATCTTGTTGGCTTCCTCGGTGGCACGCACCTTGGCCTCCTCGATGATCTGCTGCGCACGGCGCTCGGCTTCCGCCAGGCGGGCCGCGGTCTCGTTGCGCGAGCTGGCCAGCTGTTCCTCGACGCGCTGGTTGGCAGCGGCGAGTTCAGTCCTGGCCTTGTCGGCGGCAGCAAGCCCGTCGGCGATTTTCTGAGCCCGCTCGTCCAGTGCCCTCGTGATCGGCGGCCACACGAACTTCATCGTGAACCACACCAGGATCGCGAAGACAACGGCCTGCAGGAACAGGGTCGCGTTGATATTCACGGTTCGACTCCTTTCAGTCTCGAAAGGCTACGCCGATTAACCGAGGGTGAACGGGTTGGCGAAGGCGAACAGCAGGGCGATGGCGACGCCGATCAGGAACGCAGCGTCGATCAGACCGGCCAGAACGAACATCTTGGTCTGCAGTTCGTTCATCAATTCGGGCTGGCGAGCGGAGGACTCGAGGAACTTGCCACCCATCAGGGCGATACCGATCGACGCGCCGATGGCACCCAGACCGACAATCAGACCACAAGCCAGAGCGACGAGGCCGAGAACGTTTTCCATGATTGCTCCTAGAGAAAAGAAAGGGAAAGTTGAAGGAAAAAAAGGAAATTGCGGAACTCAGTGCGCGTCGTGCGCCTGACCCACGTAGATCAGCGTCAGCATCATGAAGATGAACGCCTGCAGCGTAATGATCAGGATGTGGAAGATCGCCCACACAGATCCCGCAATCACGTGCCCGACACCCAGCCAGAAACCGCCCGAGAGGGGGTTGAACTGCCAGGCCCATACGCCGCCCATCAGGGCGATCAGCATGAAGACGAGTTCGCCGGCAAACATGTTGCCGAACAGTCGCATGCCGTGCGAGACGGTCTTGGCGACGAATTCGATGATCTGCATCAGGAAGTTGATGGGCCACAGCAGCGGGTTGGCTCCGAACGGCGCAGTGACCAACTCGTGCGCCCAGCCGCCGGCACCCTTCATCTTCACGTTGTAGACCAGACAGACGATCAGCACACTGACCGACAGGCCCAGCGTGGTGGACAGATCGGCCGTGGGCAGGAAGCGCATCACATCGGGCTCGCCCATGGCCGGGCCGGCGGAGTGCCAGATGGTGGGAATCAGATCGACCGGCAGCAGGTCCATGGCGTTCATCAGGAAGATCCAGACGAACACGGTGAGCGCCAGCGGCGACACCAGCTTGCGGCTCTTGGCGTTGTGGATCACGCCCTTGGCCTGGTTCTCGACCATTTCGGACATGATTTCGACCGCGGCCTGCAAGCGCCCCGGCACCCCCGAAGTGGCCTTGCGCGCGCCCAGCCACAGCAGCCAGCAGCCCAGTGCGCCCAGCAAGATCGACCAGACCACCGAGTCCAGGTTGAAGATGCTGAAGTCGATGATGTCCTTCTGCGTGACCGTCTCGAACGAGAAGTTCTTCTGCAGGTGATGCAGGTGGTGCTGGATGTATGCCCCAGCGGTTGGTCCGTTTGCAGCGGTTTCAGCAGCCATAAGTCACCAGTTCCTACGTCACTCTTGTCGTTTTGCCGAGCGGCGCCTTGCCGACATCAGCCACAAGGCCAGCCAGGCCGCCTTGATCGTCACCACAAACCCGGCCAGCAAGGCCAGCCAATGCACTTGCGTCAGCACCTTGGGCGCTGCCAGCAGCAGGGCCACGGTGAGCGCGATCTTGATCCCCTCCCCCACCATCAGCGCCATCAGGGCGCTGCCGGCGTTGGCTTGCCGTCGCATCCGGCGGGCCACCATGCGGGCAAACAGCACCGCGGGCAACCATGCCGCCAGCGCGCCGTAGGCCACCGACCAGACCGGGGGCCGCTGCCCTGCCGATACCAGCCAGGCCACGGCCACCGCCATCAGCCCCACCGCTGCCTGCACCCCGACCACCGGCCAGGGCGACAGCGGCGGATTCGCCGCACGCCATTGTTGCGCCTGCTCGGCGCTCCAGGGCTTGAATCCGTCCTCGGCGGCATCATCTGCCTCTTCAGCAGACCCCACCCGCGCCGGATCAGGTGCGATTGTGGTCATCTCGGATTACGTGCAGTTGACGTGTGTCTGTCTGCGACTGCAAAGCCTCTGATTATAGGGGGAAGTCCTGATGAGGCGGCGCGCAGTCCTACAAGCGTGCGCGGCCGTTGCTGCGCACGGGCAGGCGCTGGGCCACAATGGTCGCCGCCACCACCCATTGCACACCCCCATGAGCCCAGACCCCGCCGCCCACCTGCCGCCGCTGCCTTGCCACCTGAACGGCGAGCTCACCACGCTGCGCGAAGCGCGCATCAGCCCGCTGGACCGCGGCTTCATCTTCGGCGACGGCATCTACGAGGGCATCTCCATCTACGGCCAGCCGGGCCACGCGCCGCAGCCGTTCCGCTTCGAGCAGCACATGGCACGGCTGGAGCGCGGGCTTGCGGAAACGCGCATCCCCAACCCGCACACGCACGCCGAATGGCGGCAGATCGCGCTCGACCTGATCGCCGCGCACCCCGAGCGCGACAGCGTGCTCGACTGGTTCTACTACTTCCAGGTCACGCGCGGCGTGGCGCTGCGCGACCACCCCATGCTGCCGGGCCTGACGCCCACCGTGTTCGCCACCTGCCTGCCAATGAAGCCGCCCACGCCCGAGCAGCGCGCGCAGGGCGTGCCTTGCGTCACAGCCGACGACTTCCGCTGGAAGAAGGCGCACCTGAAGTCCATCAGCCTGCTGGGCGCGGTGTTCGCGCGGCAGATCAGCTACGAGCAGGGCGCGCTGGAGACTGTGATGTTCCGCGACGGTTTTTTGAGCGAAGCCGCCGCCAGCAACGTCTGGGTGGTGAAGAACGGCGTCGTGATGGGCCCGCCCAAGGACCACCTGGTGCTCGAAGGCATCCGCTACGGCGCCATCGAGGAGCTGTGCGCGCAAGAGGGCATCGGCTTCGAGCTGCGCCGCATCCCGCGCGCCGAGGTGCTGGCCGCCGACGAGCTGATGCTGTCGTCGGCCACCAAGGAGGTGCTGCCCATCACCACGCTCGACGGCCAGCCCGTCGGCAACGGCCGGCCCGGCCCCATCACCCAGCGGCTTTACGCCGCCTACCAGCGCGCCAAGCAGGCGCTGTTCACCGCATGACCGAACCCACCCAGCCCCCTCAGCCCCCGATCGAGCTGACGCCCGAGCAGCGCGAATCGCTGATCGAATACCCCTCGCGCTTCCCGATCAAGGTCGTCGGCGTGAACGAGAACGGCTTCGTCATCGCCATGACGCACATCGCCAAGCAGTTCGACCCCACGTTCGACGCCGCCACCGTGGAGCTGCGCGAAAGCGGCGGCGGCAAGTACCTGGGCGTCACGCTCACCGTGCTGGCCACCAGCCGCGAGCAGCTCGACGAGCTGTACCGCACGCTCAGCACGCACCCAATGGCCAAGTGGGTGCTGTGACGGGGGCGACGGGGCGCTGATCGAGGCAGCGGGGCCGAGCCCCTGCGCGCCAGAAGGGGGAAACAAGGGGGGGGACTTTGCTTATTTTTTTCAAGTACTGAATAGGGCTCTAGCGCCCGATTACCAAGCGCAAGCAGCTATCTATTCAATACCGTAAAACGGCGTCAAATCACTATCGCTTGTTTTTGTGCCGCACCTGTTCTGACCGCTGAGCCTGCGCACCCCCCACTGCCGGCGCCCGGCCATCCCGCGCACAGCGCTGCCCCCAGCGCAGCCTCAGCGGCGATACCGATCCACCCAGCCGATGCGCAGCGTCTGCTGGCGCTCCAGCCAGCCCTCGGGCAGCGCTACCCAGAAGCGGCTGTCGCGCTGCCAGATGCTGAAGCCATCCGGCGGCAGGGGCGGCACCTCGTCGCCCGCCGTGTGCGCCGGATTGACCACCTGAAAACGCACGCCCTCCAGCACATCGAAGGGGCGCCCGGCCGCGTACTCGAACTCCACCTGCACCCGGTGCGGCCACACGCCGCGCACCGGCCGCACCTCCACCTGGCCGACGCCGGCGCTGGACGTCACCACCAGCCGCACCCCGCGGCCCCAGCCTTGCGGCACCACCGTCACGCCATCGCCCTCGGCGCGCACCGGCGGCCGCTGCCAGTGCAGCGCGTAGCCGTGGCTTTCGGTGCGCGCCGGCGGCGGGGCCGAGGCGCGCGACGCCGGCGGCTCGGGCACCGATGCCGCACCCAGCGGCGCGGGCCGCTGCGGCAGCGCGGCAGCCGCCGTGCTGGCCGCCGCGGCCGGTGCCGACGCGGCGGCGGCCACCACGGAATCGGTCGGCGGGCTGGATTCGCAGGCCACCAGTGCCAGCCCCAGCAAGCCCGCCGGCGCCGCCCCTTGAATCCGAACAAAAACCCGCTTCAGCGCCCGTCCAGAAAGCGCGGGCAGCTTCTTTATCGATAGCATTCAGTTCCTTTGTTGACTCGAAAGAACACAACTTGAAAAACCCTTGAACGCAGAAATCGCCAAGGCAGCGCAGAAGACGCACAAGCATCATCTGCCGGCCATCACCGAAGATGGCCACCATCGCTGGTGAAAGCGCGCGCCAGGTTTTCGCCCGCTTGTTCTGCGCCTTTTGCCAAGTCTCGGCGTTCTTTTGCGTTCAAAAAATCCAGCGCATCTTCAAGCCGATAGCTTTCCCATCAATCACCACGGCGCCGCGCCTGCACCGTCAGGCCGATGCCGACCGCGATCAGGCCCGTGCCCCACCACACCTGCGCCGGGTAGCGCTCGCCCATCAGCCCCGCGCCGATCAGCACGCCGACGCCCGCCGACACGGTGCCGATCTGGCTCAGCAGCACCGGCCCGCCCGCGTGCTGCAGGCGGAAGAACAGCGGAAACATCGCCACCGCCGCCGCCACCTGCAAGGCGCTGATGCCCGGCAGCGCGGCCAGCGCCGGCAGGCCGCTGAACGCCCCCGTCACCGCGCCCGCCGCCAGCAGCAGCGCCGCTGCCACCCCGTGGCTGCCCACCGCCAGCCAGGTGGGGTCGGCGCGCGGCGGCCAGTCCAGGCTGCGGTACACGTTGCCGATGGCCAGCAGCACGGGCACCAGCAGCCCCAGCCCCACCCACAGCCAGTCGGCCGGCCGCCCGGCCTCGCCACGCGCCAGCGCCACCAGCAGCGCGCCGGCAAAGCCGATGGCGATGCCCGCGTATTCCAGCCGTGCCGGCGCACGCAGCCCGGCCAGGGCAGACAGCAGCGCCGTCAGCAGCGGCGACAGCGTGAACAGCATGGCCGTGGCGCCGCTGCCCAGGTGCGTGATCACGCTCAGCACCAGCACGTTGGGCACCGCGTACGACACCAGCGCCGTGACCACGAAGTAGCGCAGGTGCTGCGCATCCCACACCAGCGCCCGGCGCCGCAGCAGCAGCCACGCCCCCAGCACCGCGCTGGCGCCCAGCGAAATCAGCGCCGCCCACAACAGCGGCGGCACCCCACCCAGCCGCGCCAGCTTGCCCAGCGGAAAGTACAGACCCAGCAGCGTGCCGACGGCCAGCAGCAGCCTGGCGGGGGAATGCAGACGGGGGTTCACGACGTTGGCAGGCGGATCGCGGCACATGGCGCCGGGTCTGCCGCAGGATATACATGAAATATGGCCACAGCGCCCGTCGGACGAGCGCGAACAGCTACATCAATAAGAGCAATCACCCCGGCTGCAGCGCCGCTTGCAGGGTGTGCAAATCGTCCGCGCTGAAGCAGCAGAACACCACCTCGTCGATGGCGCCTGCGTGCGCTGCCAGGGCCGCGCGCACCGCTGCCACCGCCACCTGCGCCGCCGGCGCCTTCGGGTAGCCATACACCCCGGTGCTGATGGCCGGAAACGCGATGCTGCGCGCCCCCACGCGCACCGCCTCCTCCACCGAGCGGCGGTAGCACGACGCCAGCAGCGCCGGCTCGCCCTGATCGCCGCCGTGCCACACCGGCCCCACCGTGTGGATCACCCACTGCGCCGGCAGCCGGTAGCCGCGCGTCGTCTTGGCCTCGCCCGTCGGGCAACCGCCCAGCGCGCGGCATTCGGCCAGCAGCTCCGGCCCCGCCGCACGGTGGATCGCCCCGTCCACCCCGCCGCCGCCCAGCAGGCTGGAGTTGGCGGCGTTCACGATGGCATCCACCGCCAGCGTGGTGATGTCGGCCTGCACGGCGCGCAAGGTGGTCATGGGGCGATGGTGTCACACTCGCCGCATGGATGTCCGCTTGCTCGGCCGCGTGGATTACGCGCCCACCTTCGACGCCATGAAGGATTTCGTGGCCCAGCGCTTGCCCGGCGAGCGCGAGCAGCTATGGATTTGCGAGCATCCGCCAGTCTTCACGCTCGGCCTGGCGGGCAAGCCCGAGCATGTGCTGATGCCGGGCGACATCCCGGTGGTGCCCACGGATCGCGGCGGGCAGGTGACTTACCACGGGCCGGGGCAGGTGGTAGCGTATCCGCTGATCGACCTGAAGGCGCGCAGCTACTTCGTCAAGGAATACGTGCACCGGTTGGAGGAGGCGGTGATCCGCACGCTGGCGCACTTCGGCGTCACCGGCCACCGCGTGGCGGGCGCGCCGGGCATGTACGTGCGGCTGGATGACCCCTTCAGCCACGCCGTGCTGCCCCAGCGCCCGCAGCGGCGCGAGCCCGGCAGCCCGGCGCCGCAGCCCGACTTCAGCGGCCTGGGCAAGATCGCCGCGCTGGGCATCAAGGTCAGCAACCACCGGACGTATCACGGCGTGGCGCTGAACGTGGCCATGGACCTATCTCCCTACCAGCGCATCAACCCCTGCGGCTATGCGGGTTTGCAGACGGTGGACCTTTCTACAATCGGCGTTTCCGCCACGTGGGACGAGGCCGCGCAGCAGTTGGCCGCACAGTTGACCCGCTTGCTGGCGGTGTGATCGAACCCGAGCGCCATCGCGGCCAAGGCCGCTCCTACAGCGATGGCGCGCCCTGCTTGGTGTAGGAGCGGCCTTGGCCGCGATTGATGCCCTCCACAACCTCGAACACCACCATCGGCCCCGACGCCCCCGTCGTGCGCGAACACCAGCCCGCCGAAACCTACGACGCCACCGCCAAGCAGAAGGCCGGCGCCAAGCTCTCGCGCATTCCCATCAAGGTGCAGAACGACGGCCCGGCGCTGAAGAAGCCCGATTGGATCCGCGTCAAGGCCGGCAGCAGCACCACACGCTTCTACGAGATCAAGGACATCCTGCGCCAGAACAAGCTGGTGACGGTGTGCGAAGAGGCCAGCTGCCCCAACATCGGCGAGTGCTTTGGCCACGGCACGGCCACCTTCATGATCATGGGCGACAAGTGCACGCGCCGCTGCCCGTTCTGCGACGTGGGCCACGGCCGACCCGACCCGCTGGATGTGAACGAGCCGGTCAATCTGGCGGGCACCATCGCGCAGCTCAAGCTGAAGTACGTGGTCATCACCAGCGTCGACCGCGACGACCTGCGCGACGGCGGCAGCCAGCACTTTGTCGACTGCATCCGCGAAACGCGCGCGCGTTCGCCGCAGACGCAGATCGAGATCCTGACGCCCGACTTCCGCGGCCGCGACGACCGCGCGCTGGAGATTTTGAAAGCCGCGCCGCCCGACGTTATGAACCACAACCTCGAGACGGTGCCGCGCCTGTACAAGGAAGCGCGCCCGGGCAGCGACTACGCCTTCAGCCTGAACCTGCTGAAGAAATTCAAAGCCCTGCACCCGGGCGTGCCGACCAAGAGCGGCCTGATGGTGGGCCTGGGCGAAACCGACGAAGAGATTCTGGACGTGATGCGCGACCTGCGCGCGCACGGCGTCGACATGCTGACCATCGGCCAGTACCTGGCGCCCAGCAACGCGCACCTGTCGGTCAAGCGCTACGTGCACCCCGACACCTTCAAGATGTTCGAGCGCGAGGCGTACGCCATGGGCTTCACCCACGCGGCCGTGGGCGCGATGGTGCGGTCGAGCTATCACGCCGACAAGCAGGCACAGGCTGCCGGCGTCTGACGGCGCGGCGCGCCAGTTGCCCCGCGTCGTCCGTGCACGGGCGGTGCGTGGGTCGCGCCGGCCGCTTCGGCCGCCGCTTGGGGCGGTCTTCTTGAGGTGATGACTTTGGCGCACATGCACGCGCCGCGCTGGCGCTCGCGTGGCCAGCGCCAGCCGCCGGGCCGCCATGGCCCCCCTTGTACGTCACCACGATTCCTGCCAGCCAGAGACATTGCCGCGCCAGTTCCAGACAGCGCCACGCCGCAGCCAGCCCTAGAGTGAAGGCGCGTCGGACGCCGGGCCGCCGGGCGGCGCGAAACCACACCAAAAACAGGAGACAAAGACATGCCACAAGGCACCATCACGTCTGCGCTGGACGCGCTGCTCACCCAGACCACCCAGCGCCACGGCGGCGTACCCGGCGTCGTCGCCATGGTCACCGACCGCGACGGCAACTTCTACGAAGGCGCGGCCGGCACGCGCGAGCTGGGCCAGGACCAGCCCATGACCACCGACGCGGTGTTCGCCATCTTCTCGACCACCAAGGCGCTGACCGGCGCATGCGTGATGCAGCTGGTGGAAGAAGGCAAGATCCGCCTGGACGACCCCGCCGGCCGCTACGTGCCCGAGATCGACGAGCTGCAGGTGCTGGACGGCTTTGACGCCGCCGGCCAACCCCGCACCCGCCCGCCCAAGCGCGCGATCACCGTCAACGACCTGATGCTGCACACCTCGGGCCTGGCGTATGAGTTTTTTAGCGCCGACGACCTGGCCTACCGCACGGCCAAGGGCATCCCGACGGTGGTGGGCTGCGACTTTGCCTACATCCGTACCGTGCTGGTGCATGAGCCGGGCGCCGCCTGGACTTACGGGCCCAACATCGACTGGCTGGGCCGCATAGTCGAGCAGCAGCGCGGCCAACGCCTGGGCGCGATGATGGCCGAGCGGATCTTCGGCCCGCTGGGCATGAAGGACATCGGCTTCGGCATGACCGAATCCATGCGCAGCCGCCGCGTGACCATCCACGACCGCGCGGCCGACGGCAAGCTGACGCCGCTGCCCGTGCTGGCGCTGCCCGATCCGCCCCCCATGGACATGGGCGGCCACGGCCTGTACGCCACGGTGGGCGAATACATGAAGTTCATCCGCATGATGCTGAACGACGGCGCCGGCCCGCACGGCCGCGTGCTCAAGCCCGAGACGGTGCAGGCGATGAGCCGCGACGGCCTGGCGCCCATGGGCCTGTCGACCGGCGGGTGGACGACCTCGATCCCCTCGCTCAGCAACACCGGCGAATTCTTCCCGGGCTCGCCCAAGGGCTGGGCGTACACCTTCCTCACCAACCGCGAGCGCACGCCGTCCGGCCGCGCAGCGGGCTCGTTGATGTGGGCGGGCCTGGCCAACTGCTACTATTGGATCGACCGCGCCAGCGGCATCGGCGGCTACTGGGCCACGCAGATCCTGCCGTTCCAGGACGCGGTGTCGTACCCCGGCTTTGTCGAGTTCGAAACCACCGTTTACCATCATCGCTGAGCCGCAGCACCGCGCGGCGCCCCAAGGAGCGTGCCGGTATGCAAGCGATGCGCGATGTGCTGATCACCAGCGCCGATGGCGCGCCCTCGCAGCGCCACCGGCTGGTGGCGTCCACCGACTGGGACGAGGTGCAACACTGGTGCCGGCAGATCTACCTGCCGTACGACGCAAAGCCCGCCGGCCCGGCGCGCCAGCCCAACGCGGTGCTGGACGCCATGCAGATCGGGCAGCTCACGCTCAGCCGGTTCAGCTACGGCGTGCCGGTGCACCTGAGCGGCTTTGACGAAGGCGCCGGCATTGGCCTGGTGCTGACCACGCTGCAAGGCGCGGTGCGGCACTGGTCCAGCGGCCGCACGCACGCCGACACCGGCGTGGGCGATTCGTACCTGGTCGATCTTTCGCGCGCGCACTACCGCCTGGACGCCGACGCCCGGCACCTGCAGGTCAACCTGACGTTTCGCCACGACGCCATGGCCGCGCTGCACCAGCGCTGGTTCGGCTGCCCCGCCGATGAACGCATGTGGGCGCGCGCCTACCGCTTTGGCGGCGCGCAATCCAGCTGGATGCAGCTGCTGGGCTACGTCTGCCGCTGCATCACCGAGATGCCCGACGCGGTGCAGCACGGCCCGCTGGGGCGCCACCTGGAGGAAATGATCGGCGTGCACCTGCTGACGCAATGGCGCCAGCAGCTGGACGTGCCCACATCGCCCACGCTGCACAGCCTGGCGCCGCGCCACGTGCTGATGGCCGAGCAGCACATTCGCGACCGCGCGCGCGAGGCGCCCACGCTGAGCGCGCTGGCCAGCCATGCGGGTGTCAGCGTGCGCACGCTCAACGCCGCGTTTCGCGAATACCGCCAATGCACGCCGATGCAGGCGCTGCGCGACGCGCGCCTGGCTGGCGTGCGCGCAGACCTGCTGGCGGCGCGGCCCGGCGCGCGCGTGCGCGACGTGGCCGAGGCCTGGGGCTACGCGCAGCTGGGCATCTTCGCGGCCAACTACCGCCAGCGGTTCGGCGAGTCGCCTTCTGAAACACTGAATCGCCGCGCTTGACGCCCGGCGGCGCTGCCGCGGCGAATGACTGTCAAAAGAAAACGGGCTCTAGCCCGGATATTTCACCGTAGTAGAGCCACAAACGAGTACGGCATTGCCCTTGTGTGCCCGAA
>NZ_JBHUEP010000004.1:0-253310 GCF_042680925.1 Ottowia beijingensis | reverse complement strand
AGGTGGCCGCCACACCCCGTTCTTCAACAACTACCGTCCGCAGTTCTACTTCCGCACCACCGACGTGACCGGCTCCATCGAACTGCCCGAAGGCAAGGAAATGGTCATGCCTGGCGACAACGTGAGCATCACCGTCAAGCTGATCGCTCCGATCGCCATGGAAGAAGGCCTGCGCTTTGCCATTCGTGAAGGCGGCCGCACCGTGGGCGCGGGCGTGGTGGCCAAGATCATCGAGTAATCGAGGTCTAGGGGTATAGCTCAACTGGCAGAGCGTCGGTCTCCAAAACCGAAGGTTGGGGGTTCGATTCCCTCTGCCCCTGCCACTGCTCTGCAGTGGCCTTTGAAGCCCGCCAAACCCTTGGCGGGCTTGTGTGTTGAATCGATGCGTGTTTGAAGTTCTGTCTTTGCACGCCATCTCTGGAAATACTGCCCAAGCATGGCAAGCACTCAAGTTGAAACCGTGAGCTCCGGTGCCGACAAGGCGCGACTGGCGATCGTCGGTCTGCTGGTCATCGGGGCGCTGGTGGCGTTCTATCTGCTGGGTGCCCAGGGTCCGCTGGTCCAGTGGGGTGGTTTGATTGCCGGTCTCGTGCTGGCCGCGGTGGTTTTCTTCACCTCCGAGTACGGCAAGCGCCTGGTCGCCTTTGGTCGTGATGCCTGGCGCGAGGTCAAGAAGGTCGTCTGGCCGTCGCGCAAGGAAACGCTGCAGACCACCGCTTTCGTGTTCGCCTTTGCGGTCGTGATGGCGTTGTTCCTGTGGCTCACCGACAAGACGCTCGAGTGGGTGCTGTACGACCTGGTTCTGGGTTGGAGGGGTTGATGAGCGACATCGCGGCAAATGAGATGGCGGCGGGCGAGGCGCGCAACCCCGACCTGAAGTGGTACGTCGTCCATGCCTATTCGGGCATGGAGAAGGCGGTGGAGCGCAATATCGTCGAGCGCATCAACCGCGCCGGCATGCAGTCCAAGTTCGGCCGCATCATGGTGCCGACGGAAGAGGTGGTCGAGATCAAGAGCGGCGTCAAGCGCACCACCGAGCGCAAGTTCTTCCCCGGCTATGTGCTGGTCGAGATGGTGATGGACGACGACACCTGGCACCTGGTGAAGCACACCAACAAGGTGACCGGCTTCGTCGGTGGCGCCAAGAACCGCCCGGCCCCCATCTCGGAAGACGAGGTCATGAAGATCGTCAACCAGATGCAGGAAGGCACCGAGAAGCCGCGCCACAAGGTCGAGTTCGAGGTGGGCGAATACGTCCGCGTCAAGGAAGGCCCGTTCACCGACTTCAACGGCACCGTCGAGGAAGTCAACTACGAGAAGAGCAAGGTGCGCGTGTCGGTCACGATCTTTGGTCGTGCCACGCCGGTCGAGCTGGAATTCGCCCAGATCGAGAAGGCCTGATATTGTTTTTATAGCTGTTGGCGCTCTCCGACTCTGCGCTGGCGGCCTTTTTGACCCAGAGTCGACAACCCCCGGGGAGCTTGGGATTGAAACCCAGGCGCATGTACCCGCAAGGAGTAAAGCATGGCGAAGAAGATCGTCGGCTTCATCAAGCTGCAAGTGCCGGCTGGTAAAGCCAACCCGTCGCCGCCCATTGGCCCTGCCCTGGGCCAGCGCGGTCTGAACATCATGGAGTTCTGCAAGGCGTTCAACGCCCAGACCCAGGGCGTCGAGCCCGGTCTGCCGCTGCCGGTGGTGATCACCGCCTTCGCGGACAAGAGCTTCACCTTCATCATCAAGACGCCGCCGGCGAACGTGCTGATCAAGAAGGCCATCAAGCTCGACAAGGGTTCGGCCAAGCCGAACACCGACAAGGTCGGCAAGATCACCCGGGCCCAGCTCGAGGAAATTGCCAAGACCAAGATGAAGGACATGACCGCCGCCGATCTGGACGCCGCCGTGCGCACGATCGCCGGCTCGGCCCGTTCGATGGGCGTCACCGTGGAGGGCGTGTAAATGGCCAAGCTGACCAAGAAACAGAAAGCCCAGGAAGGCAAGGTCGACTCGACCAAGCTGTACCCGCTGGCCGATGCGCTGGCGCTGGTGAAGGAGCATGCCACTGCCAAGTTCGATGAATCCATCGACGTGGCCGTGCAACTGGGCGTCGACGCCAAGAAATCCGACCAGGTCGTGCGTGGCGCTGTCGTGATGCCCAACGGCACCGGCAAGACCAAGCGCGTGGCCGTGTTCGCTCAAGGGCCGAAGGCCGAGGAAGCCAAGGCCGCCGGTGCCGACGTGGTCGGCATGGACGACCTGGCCGAGCAGGTGAAGGCTGGCAACATGCCCTTCGACGTGGTGATCGCAGCCCCCGACGCCATGCGCGTGGTCGGTACGCTGGGCCAGATCCTCGGGCCGCGCGGCCTGATGCCGAACCCCAAGGTCGGCACCGTGACGCCCGACGTCGCCACGGCGGTGAAGAATGCCAAGGCCGGTCAGGTGCAGTTCCGCGTCGACAAGGCCGGCATCATCCACGGCACCATCGGCCGTCGTTCGTTCGACACCGAGAAGCTGCAGGGCAACCTGGCCGCATTGATCGAGGCCCTGAACAAGGCCAAGCCCGCCACCAGCAAGGGTGTGTACCTGCGCAAGGTGGCGGTGTCGAGCACGATGGGTGTGGGCGTTCGCGTCGACACGCAGAGCATCAACGCTTGAGGCAAAGAATTCGGAGGCTGTCCGAAAGGTCAGCTTCCGACGTGGTGGGCCGGACTGGCTGCAAGCCGATCCGGGTCATCCAAGACCGCTGGTGCAGGGTGCAAACCCTGTTTAATGTGCTCTGATTTTCGGAGCTACCAGCGCAGATGGCGTACCCGCTGCAAAGGATTTTTCCTTGAAAGCAGTAGGTCGCTGCAAGAAGGCGCGCCGCCAGGCGAACGGCCATACGGCCTTCAGTCGAACGGCGCATTTTGAAGGAGTAGACCTTGAGTCTGAATCGCAGTGAGAAAGAAGCGGTCATCAAAGAAGTGACCGGCCTCGCCGCTAAAGCTCAAACGCTCGTGATGGCGGAGTACCGCGGCGTCACGGTGGCTGACATGACCAAACTGCGCAGCGAAGCGCGCAGCAACGGCGTGGCCCTGAGTGTGTTGAAGAACACCCTGGCCCGTCGTGCTGTCGCCGGCAGCGGGTTTGAAGTGGCAGCTGACCAGATGACCGGTCCGCTGATCTACGGCTTCTCCGAAGACGCAGTGGCCGCTGCCAAGGTGGTGGCCGATTTCGCGAAGACCAACGACAAGCTGGTCATCCGCGGTGGCGTCTACGGTGGCAAGGCCCTGGATGCGAACGGCGTGAAGCAGCTGGCCAGCATTCCCTCCAAGGAAGTGCTGCTGGCGCAGCTGTGCGGCTTGCTCATGTCGCCCGTTTCCCGCACCGCCGTGGTGCTGGGCGCGCTGGCGGCCAAGAAGGGCGAAGGCGAAGCGGCCGCTGCCTGAACAGGGCGCGGCTGATTGGTAACCCATACTGTTTTCTAGGAATTGATCATGGCATTTGATAAAGACGCATTTCTGACCGCGCTGGACAGCATGACGGTCATGGAGCTCAACGACCTGGTGAAAGCCATCGAAGAGAAGTTCGGCGTGAGCGCCGCAGCCATGGCTGCCCCGGCAGCCGGTGGTGCCGGCGGTGGCGCAGCGGCCGCAGCCGAAGAGAAGACCGAATTCGACCTGGTGCTGACGGACGCCGGCGCCCAGAAGGTGGGCGTCATCAAGGCCGTGCGCGAGATCACCGGCCTGGGCCTGAAGGAAGCCAAGGACCTGGTGGACGGCGCACCGAAGACCGTCAAGGAAGCCATGCCCAAGGCCGACGCCGAAGCCGCTCAGAAGAAGCTGGTGGAAGCTGGCGCCAAGGCCGAGCTCAAGTAAATCGGCCTGGAGCACTCCGCGCGGCGCGTTTTCCCTCGCTCCGCGCGGCAGGTTCCACCGATTTGCAGGCTGGTTGGTCAACCAGCCTTTTGCGCTTTCAGAGCGCACCTGAAAATCCCGCGCCAAAGTGGGGTTTTCAAGTGTCTTCTGATCCCGACTGCAGAAGACCACTTGGTTCGGGCCGCGTGCAATGCGCGGTCGTCCGCCATCGGCTGGTAGTGGCCAGTCACCAAGCATTGATCAGGCCGCGCCGCGCCCTGATGTCTTAGTCGCCAGATGTCCAGGACTTCCTCAGTCAACGCCCGGAGATTTCATGGCCTATACCTTTACCGAACGCAAGCGCATCCGCAAGAGCTTTGGCACCCGCGAGAGCGTGCTTCAGGTGCCTTATCTGCTGCAGATGCAGAAAGATGCCTACACGGCCTTCCTGCAGGCTGACACGCCACCCAAGAAACGCACGCATGAAGGCCTTCAGGCCGCGTTCGAATCGGCCTTCCCCATCGTCTCGCACAACGGCTTCGTCGAGATGAAGTTCGTCGAGTACAACCTGGCCAAGCCCGCGTTCGACGTGCGCGAATGCCAGACGCGCGGCCTGACCTTCTCGTCGGCCGTGCGCGCGCGCGTGCAGCTCATCATCTACGACCGCGAATCCTCCACGCCGCAATCCAAGGTGGTCAAGGAAGTGAAGGAGCAGGAGGTCTACATGGGCGAGGTGCCCCTGATGACCGACAAGGGCTCGTTCATCGTCAACGGCACCGAGCGCGTGATCGTGTCGCAGCTGCACCGCTCGCCCGGCGTGTTCTTCGAGCACGACAAGGGCAAGACCCACAGCTCGGGCAAGCTGCTGTTCTCGGCGCGCATCATTCCCTACCGCGGCTCGTGGCTGGACTTCGAATTCGACCCGAAGGACATCCTGTTCTTCCGCGTCGACCGTCGCCGCAAGATGCCGGTCACCATCCTGCTCAAGGCCATCGGCCTGAACCCCGAGCAGATCCTGGCGAACTTCTTCGTCAACGACAACTTCCGCCTGATGGACAGCGGCGCGCAGATGGAGTTCGTGGCCGATCGCCTGAAGGGCGAGGTGGCGCGTTTCGACATCACCGACAAGTCTGGCAAGGTGGTGGTGGCCAAGGACAAGCGCATCACCGCGCGTCACACGCGCGAGATGGAGCAGTCGGGCACCACCCATATCAGCGTGCCCGAGGACTTCCTCGTCGGCCGCGTGGTGGCCAAGAACGTGGTCGATCCCGACACCGGCGAGATCATCGCCAAGGCCAACGACGAGCTGACCGACGCGCTGCTGAAGAAGCTGCGCGAGGCCGGCGTGCAGGAGCTGCAGGCCATCTACACCAACGAGCTCGACCAGGGCGCCTACATCTCGCAGACGCTGCGCGCCGACGAGACCGCCGACGAGTTCGCCGCCCGCGTGGCCATCTACCGCATGATGCGCCCCGGCGAGCCGCCGACCGAGGACGCCGTGCAGGCCCTCTTCCAGCGCCTGTTCTACAACCCCGACACCTACGACCTGTCGCGCGTCGGCCGCATGAAGTTCAACGCCAAGGTGGGTCGCGATGAATCCACCGGCCCGATGGTGCTGACCAACGAGGACATCCTCGCCGTGGTCAAGATCCTGGTCGAGCTGCGCAACGGCCGTGGCGAGGTGGACGACATCGACCATTTGGGCAACCGCCGCGTGCGCTGTGTGGGCGAACTGGCCGAGAACCAGTACCGCACCGGCCTGGCGCGCATCGAGAAGGCCGTGAAGGAGCGCTTGGGCCAGGCCGAGCAGGACCCGCTGATGCCGCACGACCTGATCAACTCCAAGCCGATTTCCGCGGCGCTCAAGGAGTTCTTCGGCGCGTCGCAGCTGTCGCAGTTCATGGACCAGACCAACCCGCTGGCCGAGATTACGCACAAGCGCCGCGTTTCGGCCCTGGGCCCGGGCGGCCTGACGCGCGAGCGTGCCGGCTTCGAGGTGCGCGACGTGCACGTGACGCACTACGGACGCGTCTGCCCGATCGAGACGCCGGAAGGCCCGAACATCGGCCTGATCAACTCGCTGGCGCTGTACGCGCGCCTGAACGAATACGGCTTCATCGAGACGCCGTACCGCCGCGTGGTGGATGGCAAGGTGACCGACCAGATCGACTACCTGTCGGCCATCGAGGAAGGCAAGTACGTCATCGCGCAGGCCAACGCCGTGCTCGACAAGGAAGGCCGCCTGACGGGTGAGCTGGTCTCCGCGCGTGAAGCCGGCGAATCCATCCTGGTCGGTGCCGAGCGCATCCAGTACATGGACGTGTCGCCGGCGCAGATCGTGTCGGTGGCGGCATCGCTGGTGCCCTTCCTGGAGCACGACGACGCCAACCGCGCACTGATGGGCGCCAACATGTCGCGCCAGGCCGTGCCCGTGCTGCGGCCCGAGAAGCCGCTGGTCGGCACCGGCATCGAGCGCGTGGCCGCCATCGACTCGGGCACCGTGGTCACGGCGCGCCGTGGCGGCGTGGTCGACTACGTCGACGCCACCCGCATCGTGATCCGCGTCAACGACGACGAGGCCGTGGCCGGTGAAGTGGGCGTGGACATCTACAACCTCATCAAGTACCAGCGTTCCAACCAGAACACCAACATCCACCAGCGCCCCATCGTCAAGAAGGGCGACAAGCTGGCCAAGGGCGACGTGATCGCCGACGGCGCCTCGACCGACCTGGGTGAGATCGCCATCGGCCAGAACATGCTGATCGCCTTCATGCCCTGGAACGGCTACAACTTCGAGGACTCGATCCTGATCAGCGAACGCGTGGTGGCCGACGACCGCTACACCAGCATCCACATCGAGGAACTGGTGGTGATGGCGCGCGACACCAAGCTGGGCGCCGAGGAGATCACGCGCGACATCCCGAACCTGAGCGAGCAGCAGCTGAACCGCCTGGACGAGTCCGGCATCATCTACGTGGGTGCCGAGGTGATGCCCGGCGACACGCTGGTGGGCAAGGTCACGCCCAAGGGCGAGACCACGCTGACGCCCGAGGAGAAGCTGCTGCGCGCCATCTTCGGCGAAAAGGCCAGCGACGTGAAGGACACCTCGCTGCGCGTCGACCAGGGCTCCCAGGGCACGGTGATCGACGTGCAGGTGTTCACCCGCGAAGGCATCCAGCGCGACAAGCGCGCGCAGCAGATCATCGACGACGAGCTGAAGCGCTACCGCCTGGACCTGAACGACCAGCTGCGCATCGTCGAGGCCGACGCCTTCGACCGCATCGAGAAGCTGCTGGTGGGCAAGGCCGCCAACGGCGGCCCCAACCGCATCGCCAAGGGCACCAAGATCGACAAGGCCTACATGGCCTCGGTCGACAAGTACCACTGGTTCGACATCCGCCCGGCCGAGGACGACGTCGCCGCCCAGCTGGAGAGCATCAAGGCCTCCATCGAGCAGCAGCGCCACAGCTTCGATCTGGCCTTCGAGGAAAAGCGCAAGAAGCTCACGCAAGGCGACGAGCTGCCCGCCGGCGTGCTGAAGATGGTCAAGGTGTACCTGGCCGTCAAGCGCCGCTTGCAGCCCGGCGACAAGATGGCCGGCCGCCACGGCAACAAGGGCGTGGTGTCCAAGATCGTTCCGGTCGAGGACATGCCCTACATGGCCGACGGCACGCCCGCCGACATCGTGCTCAACCCGCTGGGCGTGCCCTCGCGCATGAACGTGGGCCAGGTGCTCGAGGTGCACCTGGGCTGGGCCGGCAAGGGCATCGGCCAGCGCATCAACGAGATGCTGCAGGGCGAGCAGCGCGTGGCCAAGGTGCGCAAGTACCTGGAGGAGCTCTACAACAGCACAGGCCGCACCGAAGAGCTGTCGAAGCTGAGCGACGAGCAGCTGCTGGAAATGGCGGGCAACCTGACCGGCGGCATGCCGTTCGCCACGCCGGTGTTCGACGGTGCCGACGAGCAGGAAATCCTCGACATGCTCAGGCTGGCCTACCCTGAAGAGGTGGCCCAGGCCAAGGGCCTCACGGCCACGCGCACGCAGGCCTACCTGTACGACGGCCGCACCGGCGACGCCTTCGAGCGCCCGACGACCATCGGCTACATGCACTTCCTTAAGCTGCACCACCTGGTCGACGACAAGATGCACGCGCGTTCCACCGGCCCGTACTCGCTGGTCACGCAGCAGCCGCTGGGCGGCAAGGCGCAGTTCGGCGGCCAGCGTTTCGGCGAGATGGAAGTGTGGGCGCTGGAGGCCTATGGCGCCTCGTACACGCTGCAGGAGATGCTGACCGTGAAGTCCGACGACGTGCAGGGCCGCACCAAGGTGTACGAGAGCATCGTCAAGGGCGAACACTCGATCGACGCCGGCATGCCCGAGTCGTTCAACGTGCTGGTCAAGGAAATCCGCTCGCTGGGCCTCGACATCGAGCTCGAGCGTTCCTGAGGCGCCACGGCTGCAATGAAAAAGTGAGCTGTTTGCGCCCGTCTGTAAAGGATTTCAGATGGTTTTCTATCTGAAATCCTTGTATATAAAGCGCAAACAGCTATCAAATTTTGAGATGAAAAGGGCAAGAGTCACATGAAATCGCTACTCGACCTGTTCAAGCAATTCACGCCGGATGAGCACTTCGACGCCATCCGCATCGGCCTCGCCTCGCCCGAGAAGATCCGTTCGTGGTCCTTCGGTGAAGTCAAGAAGCCGGAAACCATCAACTACCGCACCTTCAAGCCCGAGCGCGACGGCCTGTTCTGCGCCAAGATCTTCGGCCCGATCAAGGACTACGAGTGCCTGTGCGGCAAGTACAAGCGCCTGAAGCACCGCGGCGTGATCTGCGAGAAGTGCGGCGTCGAAGTCACCCAGACCAAGGTGCGCCGCGAGCGCATGGGCCACATCGACCTGGCCGCGCCCTGCGCCCACATCTGGTTCCTGAAGTCGCTGCCGTCGCGTCTGGGCATGGTGCTCGACATGACGCTGCGCGACATCGAGCGCGTGCTGTACTTCGAGGCCTACGTCGTCACCGACCCCGGCATGACGCCGCTGAAGAAGTTCAGCATCATGAGCGAGGACGACTACGACGCCAAGCGCAAGGAATACGGCGACGAGTTCGTCGCGCGCATGGGCGCCGAGGGCATCAAGGAGCTGCTGGAAGGCATCGACCTCGACATCGAGATCGAGAAGCTGCGCGGCGACCTCACGGGCTCCGAAGTCAAGATCAAGAAGAACGCCAAGCGCCTGAAGGTGCTGGAGGCGTTCAAGAAGTCCGGCATCAAGCCCGAGTGGATGGTGCTGGACGTGCTGCCCGTGCTGCCGCCCGACCTGCGCCCGCTGGTGCCGCTGGACGGCGGCCGCTTCGCCACGAGCGACCTGAACGACCTGTACCGCCGCGTCATCAACCGCAACAGCCGCCTGCGCCGCCTGCTGGAGCTGAAGGCGCCCGAGATCATCGCGCGCAACGAAAAGCGCATGCTGCAGGAAGCCGTGGACAGCCTGCTGGACAACGGCCGCCGCGGCAAGGCCATGACGGGCGCCAACAAGCGCGCGCTGAAGTCGCTGGCCGACATGATCAAGGGCAAGAGCGGCCGCTTCCGCCAGAACCTGCTGGGCAAGCGCGTCGACTACTCGGGCCGTTCGGTCATCACCGTGGGCCCCACGCTCAAGCTGCACCAGTGCGGCCTGCCCAAGCTGATGGCGCTGGAGCTGTTCAAGCCCTTCATCTTCGCCCGCCTCGAGGCCATGGGCATCGCCACCACCATCAAGGCGGCCAAGAAGGAGGTGGAAGCCGGCACGCCGGTGGTGTGGGACATCCTGGAAGAAGTCATCACCGAGCACCCGGTGCTGCTGAACCGTGCGCCCACGCTGCACCGCCTGGGCATCCAGGCGTTCGAGCCGATCCTGATCGAGGGCAAGGCGATCCAGCTGCACCCGCTGGTGTGCGCGGCCTTCAACGCCGACTTCGACGGCGACCAGATGGCCGTGCACGTGCCGCTGTCGGTCGAGGCGCAGATGGAAGCCCGCACGCTGATGCTGGCCTCCAACAACGTGCTGTTCCCGGCCTCGGGCGAGCCCTCCATCGTGCCTTCTCAGGACGTGGTGCTGGGTCTGTACTACACCACGCGCGACCGCATCAACGGCAAGGGCGAGGGCCTGGTGTTCTCCGACGTGGGCGAGGTGCAGCGCGCGCTGGACGCGGGCGTGGCCGAACTCACCGCCAAGATCAGCGTGCGCATGACCGAGTGGTCCAAGGACAAGACCAGCGGCGAACTGGTGCCCTCCACCAGCCTGGTCGAGACGACCGTGGGCCGCGCGCTGCTGAGCGAAATCCTGCCCAAGGGCCTGCCGTTCTCGCTGATGAACAAGGCGCTGAAGAAGAAGGAAATCTCGCGCCTGATCAACGCATCCTTCCGCAAGTGCGGCCTGAAGGAAACCGTGGTGTTTGCCGACAAGCTGCTGCAGAACGGCTTCCGCCTGGCCACGCGCGCCGGCATCTCGATCGCCATCGAGGACATGCTGGTGCCGCAGGAGAAGACGCACATCATCGAGCGCGCCGAGAAGGAAGTGAAGGAGATCGAGCAGCAGTACGTCTCGGGCCTGGTCACCGCCGGCGAGCGCTACAACAAGGTGGTGGACATCTGGGGCAAGGCCGGCGACGAGGTGTCGAAGGTCATGATGGCCCAGCTGGCCAAGCAGAAGACCACCGACCGCCACGGCAAGGAAGTCGAGCAGGAGTCGTTCAACTCCATCTACATGATGGCCGACTCGGGCGCGCGCGGTTCCGCGGCGCAGATTCGCCAGCTGGCCGGCATGCGCGGCCTGATGGCCAAGCCCGACGGCTCGATCATCGAGACGCCCATCACGGCCAACTTCCGTGAAGGCCTGAACGTGCTGCAGTACTTCATCTCGACGCACGGCGCACGCAAGGGCCTGGCCGACACGGCGCTGAAGACCGCCAACTCGGGCTACCTGACGCGCCGCCTGGTCGACGTGACGCAGGACCTGGTGGTGACCGAGGACGATTGCGGCACCAGCGACGGCTCGGTGATGCGCGCCATTGTCGAGGGTGGCGAGATCATCGAATCGCTGCGCGAGCGCATCCTGGGCCGCACCGCGGCCGAGGACCTGGTCAACCCCGAGAACCAGGAAGTGGTGGTGCAGGCCGGCCAGATGCTGGACGAGGACGCCATCGACGAGCTGGAGAACGCTGGCATCGACGAGGTGCGCGTGCGCACCGCGCTGACCTGCGCCACGCGCTTCGGCATCTGCGCCAAGTGCTACGGCCGCGATCTGGGCCGCGGCGGCCTGGTGAACATGGGCGAGGCCGTGGGCGTGATCGCCGCGCAGTCGATCGGCGAACCCGGCACGCAGCTGACCATGCGCACCTTCCACATCGGCGGTGCGGCGTCGCGCGCGGCGGTGGCCAGCAGTGTCGAGGCCAAGTCCAACGGCTCGATCGGCTTCAACCCGACCATGCGCTACGTGACCAACAGCCGCGGCGAGCTGGTGGTGATTTCGCGTTCCGGCGAGATCACCATCCACGACGAACACGGCCGCGAGCGCGAGCGCCACAAGGTGCCCTACGGCGCCACGCTGACGGTGAAGGCCGACCAGGCCATCAAGGCCGGCACCATCCTGGCCAACTGGGACCCGCTGACGCGCCCGATCATTACCGAGTACGCGGGTACCGTGAAGTTCGAGAACGTCGAAGAGGGCCTGACGGTGGCCAAGCAGGTGGACGAGGTCACCGGCCTGTCGACGCTGGTGGTGATCGATCCGAAGCGCCGCGGCTCGGCCAAGATCGTGCGTCCGCAGGTCAAGCTGATCGACCTGGAAGGCAAGGAAGTCAAGATTCCCGGCACCGACCACTCGGTGACCATCGGCTTCCAGGTGGGCGCGCTGATCCAGGTGCGCGACGGCCAGGAAGTCGGCCCCGGCGAGGTGCTGGCGCGCATTCCGGTGGAAGGCCAGAAGACGCGCGATATCACGGGCGGTCTGCCGCGCGTGGCCGAGCTGTTCGAGGCCCGCACGCCCAAGGACAAGGGCACGCTGGCCGAGCAGACCGGCACCGTGTCGTTCGGCAAGGAGACCAAGGGCAAGATCCGCCTGCAGATCACCGACCCGGATGGCAAGGTGTGGGAAGAGCTGATCCCCAAGGAGAAGAACATCCTGGTGCACGAAGGCCAGGTGGTGAACAAGGGCGAGCACATCGTCGACGGCCCGGCCGACCCGCAGGACATCCTGCGCCTGCTGGGCATGGAAGAGCTGGCGCGCTACATCGTCGACGAGGTGCAGGACGTCTACCGCCTGCAAGGCGTGAAGATCAACGACAAGCACATCGAGGTGATCGTGCGCCAGATGCTGCGCCGCGTCGTGGTCGAGAACCCTGGCGAGTCGTCCTACATCGCTGGCGAGCAGGTCGAGCGCTCGGAGATCCTCAACACCAACGAGGCGCTGCAGGCCGAGGGCAAGATTCCCGCCACCTACTCCAACGTGCTGCTGGGCATCACCAAGGCCTCGCTGTCCACCGACAGCTTCATCAGCGCCGCGTCGTTCCAGGAGACGACCCGTGTGCTGACCGAAGCCGCCATCATGGGCAAGCGCGACGAGTTGCGTGGCCTGAAGGAGAACGTCATCGTCGGCCGCCTGATCCCGGCGGGCACCGGCCTGGCCTACCACCAGGCGCGCAAGGTGAAGGACCAGATGGACGAGGCCGAGCGCCGCGCCATCGCCGAAGCCGAAGCCGCCGAACTGGCCGAGGCCACGGAAGCAGGCGAGGCCGGCGAAGTCACCGCCACCGGCGAGGACGCCGCCGCGGATTGATCGGCCCGGCCCTGCCGCAGGAGCGCCCTGCCGTTTGCACCCGCAGGCGGCAGGGCGCTTTTATTTTGGTAGCTGCTTGCGCCCTTCATATAACGATTTCATAATGATTTGTATATGAAATCAAGGCATAGCAGGCGCAAGCAGCTATTATTTTTGAGGCATCATGTTCAGCTTCTCGCTCTGGTTCTGGGCCCTGCTGGCGCTGCTGTTCTTCTGGGCCATCGGCGCCTACAACCGCCTGGTGCGTCTGCGGTCGGCGGTGGTCAAGGCGTTCGCCGTGCTCGACGAGCAACTGGTGCGGCAGCTGGTCTGGGTGCAGGGCTGCCTGCCCGAGGCCATGCGCGGCGGCGCCGTCACGGCGCCGGGCGAGCTGCAGGACGAGGTCACCGCGGCCTGGGCGCGGCTGCACGCGGCCAGCGAGCAGTTCGCCGTCGCCCTGGCGCAGGCGCGGGCGCAACCCATCGACGTGCCCGGCATGGCCAGTCTGGTGATGGCGCACGAGGCCTTGCGCACCGCCTGGGCCAGCGCGCTGGCCGACGCCGTGCCGCCCGACGCCGTGCCCTCGGCCGAACGGCTGCAGTCGCGCTGGATGCGGCTGCTGCACCAGTCGCTGCCGCTGCGCACGGCCTTCAACGACGCGGCCCAGGCCTACAACCAGGCCATCGCGCAGTTTCCCGCCGCCGTGGTGGCGCGTCTGTTCGGCTTCAGGCCCGCCGGCACCGTCACGCGGCTGGCCGAGGGGCGTTGAGCGTATGAACCCCCGGGCCGAATCCGCGCCGCCGCTGTGGCGACAGCTGCAGCTGGTGGCGCAAGCCGTGCAGGGCGTGCGTGAAGGGCGCTCGCTGTCGGCCCAGCTCGAGCAGGTGGAGCCGGCGTTGCGCCCCGGCGTGCAGGCGCTGTCGTTCCATGCCCTGCGCTGGCTGGGCACGGCCGAGGTGCTGCGCCGCGCGCTGGCCCGGCGCGCACCGCCGCCGGCCGTCGATGCGCTGCTGTGCACCGCGCTGGCGCTGGCGCAGCCCGAGCCCGATGCGCTGTACGAGCCGTTCACCCTGGTCAACCAGACGGTCGAAGCCGCGCGCCGGCAGCCGGCACTGCGTGTGCAATCCGCCTTCATCAACGCCTGCCTGCGCCGCTTTCTGCGCGAACGCGCGGCGCTGATGGCCACGGCCCTGCAGGACCCGGTGGCGCGCTGGAACCACCCGCGCTGGTGGGTCGAGCGCCTGAAGCGCGATCACCCGGGCCACTGGCAGGCGATTCTGGCGGCGGCGCAGCAGCCGGCGCCGATGGACTTGCGCGTGAATCTGCAGCGCACCAGCGTCGAGGCGTTCAGCGCCGATCTGGCGCGCCACGGCCTGCAGGCCGATGTGCTGGGCGGCGCTGCGGTGCGCCTGCACAAGCCGCTGCCGGTGCAGGCCATTCCGGGTTTCGCCGAAGGCCACGCCTCGGTGCAATCCGCCGCGGCACAGCGCGCGGCGCCCTTGCTGCTGGACGGCTGGCAGGGCGCTGCGCCTGCCGTGCTGGACGCCTGCGCCGCCCCCGGCGGCAAGACCGCGCACCTGCTCGAACTCTGCGCCGATGCACGGGTCACGGCGCTGGAGATCGACGCCGTGCGCAGCGCCCGCATCCGCGACAACCTGCAGCGCCTGGGCCTGCAGGCCGATGTGCGCGTGGCCGATGCGGCCGACTTGCCCGGCTGGTGGCGTGGCGAGCGCTACGACGCCATCCTGCTCGACGCGCCCTGCAGCGCCTCGGGCATCGTCAGTCGCCACCCCGATGTGCGCTGGCTGCGCCGCGAGTCCGACATCGCCCAGCTGGCGGCGCAGCAGGACCGCCTGCTGCAGGCGCTGTGGCCGCTGCTGCAGCCCGGCGGGCGTCTGCTGTACTGCACCTGCTCGGTGTTCGTGCAGGAGGGGCGTGACCGGGTCGAGGCGTTCCTTGCGCACCACAGCGATGCCCGATTGCTGCCCTCCCCAGGCCATTTATTGCCTGGGGCGCCCGAAGGGGCGGGCGCGCTTGGCGACAATGGGGCCCGTGACGATGGCTTTTATTACGCGCTGCTGCACAAGCGCCCTGCCTAGCCGCCGGCTGCTGGTTTGGCTGCTGACCTGCTGCCTGGGCCTGGTCGGCGTGGCGCGTGCCGAGAACGCCGAGCTGGCGGCCCTGCGGGTCGAACGGGCCGACGATGGCCTGTTCCTGACCGCGCGTGTCGATTTCCGGCTGTCCCCCGTGGTCGAGGACGCCTTGCACAAGGGCATCGCGGTGCATTTCGTGGCCGAGGCCGAGGTGATGCGCGAGCGCTGGTACTGGTACGACCAGAAGGCGGCGTCCGCACACCGCTACATGCGCGTGACCTACCAGCCGCTGACGCGGCGCTGGCGCCTGAACACCTCGTCCGAACCGCTGGTCAACGCCGGCCTGGGCGTCAGCCTGGCCCAGAACTACGACTCGCTGGAGGAGGTCATCGCCGCCGTGCAGCGCATCGGCCGCTGGAAGATCGCCGAGCCGGGTGAACTGGGCGGCAGTGGCCGCCACATGCTGCGCTTCCGCTTCCGGCTCGATGGCAGCCAGTTGCCGCGCACGCTGCAACTGGGCTCGGTCGGGCAGCCGGACTGGGTGGTGTCGGTCGAGCGGCGCATCGACCTGACGCAGGAGCTGGGCCGGTGACCGAGGCGCCGCTGGTCGTGCCGGGTATCGAGGATTCGCGCCGCAAGCGGCTGGGGCGCTGGGCGCTGGCGGTGGCCATCGCGCTGCTGGTGGGCATCGGCCTGCTGCTGATCTTCCTGCTGGCCCAGGCCACCAACAACCGCCTGCTGTACGAGCGCTACTACACGCGCCTGTTCGCCATCAACGTGGCAGTGGCCGGCGTGCTGCTGCTGGTCATCGGCTGGGGCATCTACCGCCTGGTGATGCGCTTGCGCCGCGGCAAGTTCGGAAGCCGGCTGCTGATCAAGCTGGCGGCCATCTTCGGCCTGGTGGGCGTGCTGCCGGGGCTGCTGATCTACGTCGTGTCCTACCAGTTCGTGTCGCGCTCCATCGAGTCGTGGTTCGACATCAAGGTGGAGGGAGCGCTCGAATCCGGCCTGACGCTGGCGCGCACCTCGCTGGACACCCAGGCGCGGGATTTCGGCAACCAGTTGCGCGCCGCATCCGCCGCCGTGGCAGAAACGCCTGAAGCCCTGGCCGCCTTGCCGCTGGAGAACCTGCGCACGCAGCTGGGCGCCAGCGACGTGACGCTGTGGAGCGGGGCCGGGCGCCTGATCGCCAGCGCCGGGCAGTCGCGGTTTCAGCTGACCCCGGAGCGCCCCAGCGCGCAGATGCTGCGCAACCTGCGCGCGCAGGGCATGGCCACGCAGATCGAAGGCCTGGACGATGTCACGACCGGCGAGGCCGCCCCTGCGGCACGCATTCGCGCCCTGGTGCTGGTCAGCGGACGTTCGATAGGGCTGGTGGGCGAGCAGCGCCTGCTGCAGGCCGTGCAGCCGCTGCCCACGGCGCTGGTCACCCATGCGCTGGCAGTGCAGGAGGCCAACCGCGAATACCAGGAGCGGGCGCTGGGCCGCGAAGGCCTGCGCCGCATGTACATCGGCACGCTCACGCTCAGCCTGTTCCTGTCGGTGTTCGGGGCGGTGCTGCTGGCGGTGGTGCTGGGCAAGCAACTGGCCACGCCGCTGCTGATGCTGGCGGACGGCGTGCGGCAGGTGGCGGCCGGCGACCTGACGCCCAAGGTCATCCTGCGAGGTCGCGACGAACTGGTCGGCCTGACGCGTTCGTTCGCCGACATGACGCAACAGCTGGCGGATGCCCGCGCCGCCGTCGACGCCAGCATGCGTGAGGTCGATGCCGCGCGCGCGCACCTGCAGACCATCCTCGACAACCTGACGGCGGGCGTCATCGTGCTCGACCGCCAGGGCTTCATCCAGTCGGCCAACCCCGGTGCCACGCGGGTGCTGCGTGCCCCCCTGGCGGCCAGCACCGGCCGCCCGCTGGGCAGCCTGCCTGGCCTCGAGGACTTCGGCGCTGACGTCGATGCCCAGTTTGCCGACTTCGAAGGCCAACGACTGGAGCACGGGCTGGAGAACTGGCAGAAGTCGTTCGAGCTGTACGGCCATGCCGGTGGTGGTGTGGCCGCCGACGCCGTCACCCTGATCGCCCGCGGCGCGGCGCTGCCGGGCGGGCTGCGTCTGTTGGTGTTCGACGACATCTCCGAGATCGTCTCGGCCCAGCGCGCGCAGGCCTGGGGCGAGGTGGCGCGCCGCCTGGCGCACGAGATCAAGAACCCGCTCACGCCCATCCAGCTGTCTGCCGAGCGGCTGGAGCGCAAGCTGGCCGACAAGCTGGCCGAACCTGAACATGCCCTGCTCACCAAGGCCGTGCGCACCATCGTCGATCAGGTCGACGCGATGAAGCGCCTGGTCAACGAATTCCGCGACTACGCCCGGCTGCCCAGTGCCGAACTCAAGCCGGTGGACCTGAATGCCCTGGTCGGCCAGGTGCTGCAGCTTTACGGCGGTGCGGCCGATTCAGGCCAGGAATGGCGGGTGCCCCTGCGCTTCGAGTGCGATGAGTCCTGCCCGCCGATCCTGGGCGATGCGCAGCAATTGCGGCAGGTGATTCACAACCTGGTGCAGAACGCGATCGATGCATCCGGTGAACCATCGGACGGCGAGGCCGAGGAGAGCGATGCCCAGGTCGTGGTACGTACACAATGGCTCGAGGCCACGCAGCGCGTTCGCCTGAGCGTGATCGACAGTGGCCACGGTTTTTCAGATGCTATCCTCAAGCGCGCCTTCGAACCCTACGTGACCACCAAGGCCAAGGGCACGGGCCTGGGCCTGGCAGTGGTCAAGAAGATCGCCGAGGAACACGGCGCGCGCCTCGATGTATCCAATCGCATCAGCGATGGCCGAATCCTCGGGGCGCAAGTATCGTTATCATTCGAGCCGGCTTCGCGCGAGGCCGATGCTTCCGCCTAGAACGACACAGAGAACAAACACTGCATATGGCCAACATCCTGGTGGTTGACGACGAACTCGGCATCCGGGATCTTCTTTCGGAGATCCTCAATGACGAGGGGCACACCGTCGAACTGGCAGAGAACGCTGCGCAGGCGCGCACGGCGCGCCAGGCCAATCGTCCCGATCTGGTCCTGCTCGACATCTGGATGCCCGACACCGATGGCGTGACCCTGCTGAAGGAATGGCGTGGCACGGGCCTGCTGACCATGCCGGTGATCATGATGAGTGGCCACGCCACCATCGACACGGCGGTCGAGGCCACGCGTATCGGCGCACAGTCGTTCCTTGAAAAGCCGATCACGCTGCAGAAACTGCTCAAGGCCGTCGACCAGGCCCTGTCACGCGACCTGCCCGCGCGCAAGACCACAGACGCCGCAGTCGAAATCAGCGTGGCCGCGATACCCGCCGCCGAACTCACGGTGGAGGCTGCCATGATGGGCGGCCAGACATTGCCCGCGGTTGTCGACCTCAGCCCGCATGGCCAGCAGACGTTCGATCTGGACAAGCCCCTGCGTGATGCGCGCGATGCGTTTGAAAAGGCGTACTTCGAATTCCACCTGGCGAAGGAAGGTGGATCGATGACCCGGGTGGCTGAAAAAACCGGGTTGGAGCGCACCCACCTGTACCGCAAGCTCAAGCAACTCGGTGTCGATCTGTCTCGCGGGCGCCGCGGCTCGACAGCGACGGCGTGAGATGCGGCGCAAACAGTGCTAGAATAAAAGGCTTCCGGCCCGGTAGCTCAGTTGGTAGAGCAGCGGATTGAAAATCCGCGTGTCGGTGGTTCGATTCCGCCCCAGGCCACCACTATTCAGCGCCCAACCGTTCTCGGTTGGGCGTTTCCATTTCCGGGGTCCGCAGACGACGCGGGGTTCCGGGCCATTCTGCGTGTGCCGCCAGTCGTCGGACAAGGGGCCATGACGCGATCGGTTCGCCTCTGTTCCGCCCTATCTTCTCTCGAAACCTGCGCCAACTTCTTCGTCGTGGCACACGCACGCGGCCTTGTGTGCCCGCAACTTGCGCGCGTGCCATTGCCATCGGTTGTCCAGCGAACTTGGAGCAGGAATCCATCACGCCAACGCGCCCGCCGCGCAGGGCATCGAGTACAACCCTGCGCGTTGCTGCGTGACCACGAGGGCAACGTAGGCGGCGTGCTGCGCCGCAGGTTCCGGCTTGCCCTTGTCCTTCGACTTGATCTTGAACAGATCGCTTGGTTTCGCGCTGTCCAAGCCTGCGCGCCGCATGATCCGTTCCGCCGTCGTGGCCTCGCCCTTGAACGACCACAGCGCCTCGAACACCTTGGCCTGACCGTCAGTGAACCGGATCGGTGTGCCGTTGCCGTCCGGCAGTGTCGCCCACTTGAAGTCCGCCGAGAACGGCCCGTTCACCGGCATGGCCGGATCGGCGACCATCGGTTGCGCGGACGGTGACGGTGTGCCGACGAGCGCGATCCCGCCGCCGTAGAACGTGAAGCGTTCCTCCAGCGCCAGCCATTCCACACCCGCGCCGAAAGGCGATCCGCGCGTCGTGCGTGGCCTCGGCGCAATCACCCGGATGTCGCCGCCCGCCACTCGCACTCGATCCAACAGCGCGGGTTCTTGCTGCACCCGCGCCAGATCGCGGGCGAGCAGCACGGGCGAGCGTCGAGCATCGCCGAGCCGCCACACGCCGTCGCCCAGATCATCGATGCCGTCCCGGCTTTCGATGTCGAGCGCGAGGCGCAGCTTCTGGCGTAACCATTCCTCGTCCAAGGCCACGGCCGCACCATCGTTCGCTTCGACGGCGACTGGCCCGCACTCCGGGCAACGGCACATACGTCCCCCGCGACCATCGCCCCAGACCTGCGCCCGATGCTGCTGACAATGAGGACAGAGGATGAACGACTGATCGACGACCGTCGGCTTGACGGCCTTGCCGAGGACCGACAGCGCAGCCAGCTCGCGGGACGGCAGCGTGGTTCGCAGCACGGGCGTGCCGCCCGCGAACAGGCGGCAGACCAAGGCCCAGGCATCGTGCGCCGGCATCGATCAGTCCTCGAACGCCGACGAGGAACTGATCGCGTCCGCTTCCGGCGGAAGCTCCTGCGCGCTCAGGGTCTGGCCCTTCTGCAAGATGCCCACCGAGACCAGATACCCTTCCAGCTGCGCCTGCATCTTGGCGTCGAACTTGTGCAGGTTCAGACGCCCCTTGCTAGTCACTTCGATGGTGACCACCTTGGCACGCGTGCGGCCCGGCTCGGGTGGATAGTAGAGATTGACCTGCGCCGCCGTCACCGCCCATTGGCCTTCCAGCGGGCCGGGCAGTTTCTCCTTCAGCAGCTCATGCACGGAGCGTTGCTGGCTGGACTGCATCGCGGTGCATTCGATCTTCAGCGCGGCGTCCGGGCTGAGGAGCGTGAGCGCCTTCAGTTGCACCATCGAGAAGCCGTCCTCGAACGCCTCCGGCACGTCGAAGCCGGTGCGTAGCATCGACAAATTCAGCGTCGGCGACTTGAGCCGGTGTGCGCTCGCCTTGACGCCCAGCACATGCTCGGCGAAGGCCTCGACCAGCATCTGCTGGTATTTCTGGCCGCCGCGCACCAGCGTGCGCACCACGCCGGTGGACTTGGCGTACTCCAGCACCATGTGGATATTGGGGTTGCCGACGCGGCGCTTGAGGGTCGAACCCTCGAACTCCAGCCGCAGCATGGCCATGTCCTTGACGTGGACGGTCAGCAGGAACACGCCGGGGCTACGCTCGACCAAGTGCGCCACGCTGCTGTCGCCGCACTGCATCTCGCGCTTGTAGAACGCCGATATGGCGTGGCGCAGTGCGGTCAGGTTCGTGTCCGAACCGTTCGGCTGGCGCTTCAGGCCCAGATCGTATTGCTGGGTCTGCGGCCCGTGGTGCTCCCAGAAGCTGAAGTCGTAGGCGCGCTCGAACAGCGAAGGATGGTTGACGTAAAGCCAGAACGAACGGTGGACGTCGCTGCGGCACAGGGTCAGGCCCGCCAGTGCGGCACCGTCCGCCACTCCGGCCTCGAACATCGCCTGCTTGCCCGCCGCGTCGCCCAGTTGGACGGCGGCCATGAGGTTGGCGATCATCTGGTCGCGGGCGGCGGTGTCGGGCCACACCTTGACCGCCTCGACCAAGAACTGGCTGGTCTCCGGCGTGTCGTCCCACGCGAACCCGTCCGGCACCGGCAGGCCATGCGAGGTCAGGAAGTCGCGCAGCGTGGCGTCCACCGGCAGCTCGAGCATCACGTCGACAAAGGTCTTCTTCATCTTGTTCGTCCTTTCTGGATCGGCGTCGGAGGTCTGCGACCGATGTACGGGCTGCACGGGCCAGCGACAGGGTTACTGAACACGTATCTCGCGTAAGTAAAGTAACGAGATACAAGCGCGATTCTGAACCGCAGATTTCCGCTTGTCAATCAATGGGGCACATCTAGACCTTTTATGTATCTCGCGGCTATACTGACAGCCTTGAATTCATTCACTGGCTGTTTAGCCACTACAGGAGCATCGCCATGGCTTCGGCGTTTGGAGCGCGCCTGCGGCGCTTGCGCGAGGCGAAGAAGTTGACCCTGCAACAGGTCGCCGACGCGGTCGGCTGCACCAAGGCCTACATCTGGGAACTGGAAATGAAGGAGGGGCAGCGCCCCACCGCCGAGCGGATTCAGAAGATCGCTCAGGTGCTCGGCGTGACGATGGAGGATGTGATGGGTACGCCCATGCAGCAGGCACCCGAAGCCAGTCCCGAGGACGTAGCTTTCTTCCGTGAGTACGCCGGGATGACGGACGAGGAAAAGGATCGCTACCGCCAGGCACTCAAGATCATGTTCCCCGACAAGGGCCACGGCGGGGACTAAGGATTGAGCGCAGCGCAGACCCTCACTGGCTCCATTGCCGCCAATACCGTCCAGAAGTGGTTGCGGGCGTGGTACAGCACGGGCATGCCCGACGCCATGGATTTGGAGATCGTCCGGCAGATGCTGCCGAGCACGCCCTACGGCACGGGCGTTCGGGAGATCAAAGCGCCGATGGTGCTCGACATCGACAGCTGCGAAGGCATGCTGGTGCGCAACCCGAAGGACACCGCCGAGTGGGGCATCTTCTACAACGGCAAGGCCAGCTCTGAACGCCGACGCTTCACCATCGCCCATGAGCTGGGCCACTTCATCCTCCATCGCGGCCAGCAGCAAAGCTTCAACTGCGACAAGGAAAGCGTCTACTCCGGCGTCGACACCATCCGCGCCATCGAGCGTGAAGCTGACGACTTCGCCAGCAACCTGCTGATGCCCGGCGATCTGCTGCGCGACTGGATTTCGAACCAGCGCATCGACCTGCACGTCCTCAGCGCCATCGCCAAGCGGTTTCAGGTTTCGTTCGAGGCGCTGTGTATTCGCTTCATCAAGTTCACTACGCAGCGCGCGATCCTCGTCTATTGGGACAACGGCTACGTGAAGTACGAATGGCGCAGCAGCAGCGCCGTCAAGACGCGGGCGCGCATCCGGCGCAACGCCGATCCACAGGAACCGCTGCCGGGTACGCTGGCAGCCGACGCCAGCGTCGAGCAGGAATGGGATGGCACGGAGATGTCCGCCGCGATCTGGTGTCCGGAGGAGGCGCAGCACATGAAGCTGCGCGAGTTCAAGCACAGCTACGGCGCGCGTGATCGCATCCTCACGCTCCTCCTGCTTGAGAGCGCCGAGCCGCGATCATGGGATCGGTCGTGGCAGGACGGCGACAACCTCGACGCACTCAATTGGCAACAGTCCGCCACCTAGCAATCGTTCTGGAGGGATTCCCATGCTCTTGTTTGCTACCGAGTTTTCCGTTAGCGCGGACCGAACCACGGCGGACTTCCTCAATGCGATGGTGACGTGGATATCCGGATCTCCGCACACCAGCTTGTCCGCTGAAAGGCTCCGGGAACTGCTGCAGAAGGATGAAGCTTTCCTCCAGGACGGCAACGAGAGAGTTCAGTCGCTCGTCAGCAGCTCGGCCGACGTCGATCTCGCGGGCATTCGTTACAGCAGACACGATGACGATCTGGAATGGCTGACCACCGTCGTGTTTTCAAGAACGGCGTCCGACGCCTGGGTAGGCGTCCGAGTCGAATGCGAATCTCAACACGCCGCGGCTCGTCTACCGCCGGCAAAGAAGCCAGTCGTGGTGAGGACTGTGCTGGAATCCCTCGGTGGAGCAGCAGATGGTCCTCTACCGATTCGCGATAGGGCACACGTCCTCGCCAATGCTGACATCGACCTCGCCGCTAAGCTGATTCGCGGCGATGCCGGCTGCCGACTGCCCATCGTCTACGTCAGTGCACAGTTTCAAGGCGGACACATCCTTGACGTCAATCGTCTGGCAGCGGACCTGTCTGGGATGGCGCATGTTGTCGTCGAGCCCAACAGACCGTTTTCGGTTCGTCTGCAACTCGAAGTGGATTCCGAGAATGTCTACGGCGGCACTATCGGCATCTACTGGCCTGAAGGTGGCGGACGTCGAGCCTTCTTCTTGGGGGGAGAGTACCCGACCCCTGGCCATCTGGCGGGCGCCATCAAAGATGAGATCCGAGCTGCATTACTGAATCGGCGTCCGATCACCCGATGTACTTGGGCGTACGTTCGTGAAACTGCGTCTCGACAAGCCATACAGTCGCTCAAGGCCTCCGGGTCCAAGGCGATCGACGATTACGTCAAGACGTTCGACCAAGAGATCGAAGCCAAGAACCAGCGCCTCGAAGATGCCGAAAGGGAGATTCAACGGCTGCACAACGAACTCAGGAAGTACGAGGCTCGGGCAGGATCTGCAAGTGGTGGTCTTCTTAGGCTTGGCCGGGAGCGAGATGTCTATGCGAACGAAGTTCTCGGCATACTCCTCGAGGTGATCGAAGATGCTGTCACCCGGGTTCCTCAGGACAGTCGTCGCCAACATGTGCTGACGTCGATCCTCGAAACGAACAAACTGGACGACAACCCCCTCGAAGGTCGTCGAGAGCAGCTGAAGAAACTGCTCCGGGGAATGAGCACCATCGACGGAAAAATGCGACGCGAGCTGGAGGACATGGGATTCTCCATCTCCGAAGACGGCAAGCACTTCAAGCTCGTCTTCCAGGGCGACGACCGATACACCTACACGTTGCCCAAGAGTGGTAGTGATTGGCGAGGTGGGCTGAATGCAGCCAGCGACATAGCCAGGCTGTTATTCTGACGATTCCAGACATCAGCTGCGTCCAACTCCCGTTCCACAGGTGTGGCTTCAATCAGCGCATCATTCGCGCGAGACCGCGCAAGTCCGCCAAAACACGTTACGCGAAGTGCCCTCGGTTTCTAGCATGAGCAGCGTTTTCCATCGGAACGCCTGCCATGTCCGAACTCGAACCCATCTCCATTTCCCCGCCGTCTGACCATCCCCGGCACCCGCAGCAGGAAATCGCCGACCTGCTGGCCGCAGCACTGCTGCGCCTGCGCGTGCGTCCGGCCAGCCACACCCTCGAAAACAGCGAGCGCGTTCGCCTTGGCTTCTCCGGCCAACAGCGCGTGAATGCGAACCCCGATCACCACTACGGAGTTCGCCCATGACGGCACACGCACCACCACCCGCCACCACGGTCGCCGCCCAGGTCGCCGGAATCCCCCATCTGTCGATGGGCGATCTCTGGGCACTGTGGGACGAGCATTTCGACGAGCGGCCCGGCCACCATCATCGCGGCTGGCTGGAGAGCCGACTGGCCTACCGGATTCAGGAGCGCGCCTTCGGCGGCTTGAAACCCTCGCTGCGCAAGAAGCTCGAGGACGTCGGCCAAACCGGCATCCTGCCCAAGCAACTGCGCGGCGACAGCCAGCGCCTGCTGCCCGGAACCATCCTCACGCGCATCTACGACGACGTCGAGCATCGCGTCCTGGTGCGCGGCTCGAACGACTTCGAATACCAAGGGCAACGCTTCAAGAGCCTGTCCGCGATTGCGGGCCACATCACCGGCAGCCACTGGTCTGGCCCGGTGTTCTTCGGCCTCAAATCGCCCGCCTCGAAGAAGGTGACGGCATGAGTTCGCCGCGCGCCAATCCGATGCCGACGGTCACGCCGAAGAAGCGTTGCGCCGTCTACACCCGCAAATCCACCGACGAAGGACTGGATCAGGAATACAACAGTCTCGAAGCGCAGCGCGACGCAGGCCTCGCCTTCATCGCCAGTCAGCGGCACGAAGGCTGGATCGCCGTCGGCGACGGCTACGACGACGGCGGCTACTCCGGCGGCAACATGGATCGTCCCGCCTTGCGCCGCCTGATGGTCGACATCGAGGCCGGGAAGATCGACACCGTGGTCGTCTACAAGATCGACCGCCTCACGCGCAGCCTGCCGGACTTTGCCAAGTTGGTCGAGGTGTTCGACCGCAACGGCGTGTCCTTCGTCTCGGTCACCCAGCAGTTCAACACCACGACCTCGATGGGGCGGCTGACGCTCAACATCCTGCTGTCCTTCGCGCAGTTCGAGCGCGAAGTGACCGGCGAGCGCATCCGCGACAAGATCGCCGCCAGCAAGGCCAAGGGCATGTGGATGGGTGGCATCCCGCCCTTGGGCTACGACGTGGTCGAGCGCAAGCTCGTCGTCAACGAACGCGAGGCGGCTCTGGTGCGCGACATCTTCCGGCGCTACGCCGAGCATGGATCGGCGGCGCGGCTGGTGCGCGAACTGGACATCGAAGGCCATACAACCAAGGCCTGGGTGACGCAGACCGGGCGCGAACGCTCGGGCCGCACCATCGACCAGCAGTACATCTTCTCGATGCTGCGCAACCGCATCTACCTGGGGGAAATCCGCAACCACGGCACCTGGTATCCCGCCCAGCACGAAGCGATCGTGCCACAGGGTTTGTGGGACGCGGCGCATGCCTTCATCGAACGGCGCAAGCAAGCGCCGCGCGAGCACGCCGCCAAGCATCCGGCGCTGCTGGCGGGCCTGCTGTTCGCGCCCGACGGGCAGCGCATGCTGCACTCCTTCGTCAAAAAGAAGAACGGGCGGCAGTACCGCTACTACGTTCCCTACCTGCACAAGCGGCGCAATGCGGGTGCGAGCCTGTCGCCCGGTGCGTCCGACGTGGGTCATCTGCCCGCCGCCGAAATTGAGAACGCGGTGCTGGCGCAAATCCACGCGGCACTGTCGGCTCCGCAGATGCTGATCGCGGTCTGGCGCGCCTGCCAGCAACATCCCGCAGGTAGCACGCTCGACGAAGCGCAGGTGGTGGTGGCGATGCAGCGCATCGGCGACGTGTGGGCGCAGCTGTTCCCCGCCGAGCAGCAACGCATCACGCGGCTGCTGATCGAGCGGGTGCAACTGCACGGGCACGGGCTGGACATCGTCTGGCGCGAGGACGGCTGGATCGGATTCGGTGCCGACATCGGCGCGCATCCGTTGGTCGAGGAATCCAGCGAACAGGCCGAGGCACTGGCATGAGCACCGAGACCAATCCGCGCAAGCGCACCGTCCGCATCGAGGTCGGAGCCGACGCCCGCAGCTACGTCAGCGACGGCCAGCGCGTCACGCTGGTACCGCTGACGATCAAGCGCCGCCAGAACCGCAAGCTGCTGATCCCGCCCGCGCCCGATGCCGCCACTGTGACGGGTGGCTTCGACGTGCCGATGATCAAGACGCTCGGCAAGGCGTTCTACTGGAAGCGGCTGATCGACGAAGGCGTCTATCCGACGACCGCCGACCTGGCGCGCGCGCTGAAACTGGAGCCAGGCTGGGCGGCCGAGGTGCTGCGCATGACCATGCTGGCACCGGACATCGTCGAGGCGATTTTCGAGGGCCGCCAGCCCCGGCATCTGAATCTGCACACGCTGCGTGGCCGCCAAGACCTGCTGCCTCGCGACTGGGGCGAGCAGCGTCGGCTGCTGGGCTTTCCTTCAGCTTGAGACTGGCGCTCAGCTGGCGCAACAACTACCTCTGCCACGCTCCTGGATTGGTGGGCACGGCACAGTGCCGTAGGAGCAATAGACGCAGCAGTCCCCGGGCTTGGGCTTGAGTATGGCGTGGCAGGCCTCGCACTCATAGAACCACTGGCAGGCATCGGTAGGCATGGTCTCGGTCTTGGTGTGACCGCACTCCGGACAAGTCAACGTCGATTCCAGAACGACGGCAGTCACTTCACGCTCCCGACCACCGTCGAGGGGTAGCCGGCATCCTGGGTCGCCCGCGTCAGCGCCTCTACATTCGCCCGCGCGTCGTCGAACGTCACGGTCGCCTGTCGTTTGTCGAGGTTCACGTCCGTCTTGGCCACGCCCGGCACCTTGCCGAGCGCCTTCTTGACCGTAATCGGGCAGGCGGCGCAGTTCATGCCCGGCACTGACAGGGTGACGGTCTTTGTCGCGGCGATGACTGGCACGCTCACGATCAGGGCGAGCGTCAGCATCGGAAAACCAAGCAATCTCTTCATAAAACCTCCGTTCAGTAAAACCAGGGCGCGACCAGCGGGAAGCCGAGCGCCACGATCACCAGGGCGACCACGATCCCGAACAGCAGCTCGTAGCCGCGCCGAACCGACGGCACCGCGCAGGCCTGTCCGGGTTCGCACGCCGGGGCTTTCGTCCAGAGGCGTCGCCCGGCGAGGAACAACGCGACGAGGGCCGCGCCGATGAAGATCGGGCGGTAGGGTTCGAGGGCCGTCAGGTTGCTGATCCATGCCCCTGAGAAGCCCAGCGTGATCAGCACCAATGGCCCGAGGCAGCAGGTCGATGCGAGGATGGCCGAGACGAATCCGGCCGCGAGCGCCGCACGGCCGCCTCCGGTACTGCCTTGCGCAGTTGGGGTGTCTGGTTTCATGGAGTAAGCTTACTTCCGTACTTAAGTACGGAGTCAAGACCATGAACAGCACGCCCGAGATCGAGGCGATGACGATCGGCGCGCTGGCGCGCGCGGCTGGCGTCAATGTCGAAACCATCCGCTTCTACCAGCGCAAGGGGCTGTTGCCCGAACCAGATCGGCCGCAGGGAAGTATCCGCCGTTACGGCGCCGACGAGCTTGGCCGCGTCCGCTTCATCAAGTCGGCACAGCGGCTGGGCTTCAGTCTCGACGAGGTGTCCGAACTGCTCAAGCTCGAGGACGGATCGCACTGCGCCGAGGCGCGTGCGCAGGCTCAGCGCAAACTCGTTGACGTTCGCGAACGACTGGCTGACCTGCAGCGCATCGAAGCGGCGCTGTCCGAGCTCGTGCAGCGCTGCAATGCCATTCGCGGCCGGGTGCGCTGCCCCTTGATCGCCGCCTTGCAGGCGGAGTGACGCACAGCCGTCCTTGACTGATCCTCGACCATGACGGCGGGCCTTGTGCCCGCCGTTTTCGTATCGGCGAGAACTTTGGCGAACCCGAAGTTCCCGCGTGGTTCGCCATTGCGTCCCTTAAAGGTTCGCCACCCGAAGTCTGGAATGACACCTGTTCCTCAACAACGCAACAGGAGCGTTCCATGCAGACAGCAGCAAGCACCATCCCCCGGTCGCCGCATCAGGCGATCAACAGCCTCTCGCCCGGCGACCGCCGGGTGCTCAACGAAAACGAGCTCGCGCAACGCTGGGGCGTCAGCCCCAAGACCCTGCAACGCTGGCGCAGCGAAGGTCGCGGCCCGCGCTACCTGAAGTTGTCCAAGCGCGTCGGCTATCCCGTGGACGCGGTCATCGAGTTCGAGCGCCAGGCGCTGCACGACTCGACGTCCGAGCGCGCGGCGGTCTGAGGAGCGATGCCATGAACGACATCACCCTCTTTCCCGCCGACATCGCCGCGATGTCCGTCAGCCAGTTGGCGGCGCTGCCCGCCGCGCAGAAGGCCGAGATCGACAAGAACCTCGACGAGGCCCTCGACTGGCTCAAGAAGGCGCGCACCAAGTTCGACGCGGCGCTCGATGCCGCCTACGGCGAGCAGGCCCGCACGGCACTGCGCGATTCGGGCCGCGACTTCGGCACCGTGCACCTCGACGACGGCCCGCTGCACATCAAGTTCGAGCTGCCCAAGAAGGTCAATTGGGATCAGAAGAAGCTCGGCGACATCGCCGCCCACATCGTCGCCGCCGGCGACAAGGTCGAGCACTTCATCGATGTGAAGCTGGCGGTTTCCGAATCGCGCTTCACCAACTGGCCGCCGACGCTCCAGCAGGAGTTCGCCGCTGCTCGCACGGTCGAGCCGGGCAAGCCGTCTTTCACCCTTTCCCTCGATTCGGAGCACTGATCATGAGCACCAACCTCATCGCTTCGCTGCGCAAGCAGCTGCCGTCCATCTACGGCGAACACCTTCCCGATGACATCCGCTATCGCGGTGCCGACGGCCACGACGTCGTCGTGGCGCTCGACGCGGCCACGGTGGACGAACTGGCCTTCGCCATCCAGACCGCCAACGCCGAAGCCCTGGCGCTCGGCCGCCGCCGCACCGCACTGGAGGAACTCCACACCGAGGCGCGCAAGCGCGCCGCGCGCGGGGCCGACCGCATCGTCGACGTCGCGTGGGAGGACTGATCATGAGCGCGATCATTCCCTTCCAGTTCGAGGCGCACGCCGTGCGCGTGCAGGTCGACGATGCTGGCCTGCCGTGGTTCAACGCCAGCGACGTCTGCGACGCATTGGAGATGGGCAACCCGTCTCAGGCGATCAAGTCGCACGTCGATGCCGATGACCTCCAGAAATTGGAGGTCATCGACAACCTCGGCCGCACGCAGCGCGCCAACCACGTCAACGAATCAGGCCTCTACGCCCTGATCCTCGGCAGCACGAAGGACGCCGCGAAACGCTTCAAGCGTTGGGTGACCAGTGAGGTGCTGCCCGCGATCCGCAAGACCGGCGCGTATTCCGCCCCCGGCGCGCTGGCTTCCTTGCCCGCGCCGACCCACGACCGCGTGAGCGCGATCCTGCTGATCGGAGAGGCGGTCGCCAAGGTGCCGGGCGTGAAGACCGGCATTGCGATGGCGGCGACGTTGACCTGCATTCAGGAGAACACTGGCCTCACCACAGAGGTGCTGCGCCGCGCCCTTCCAGCCAAGAGCGCTGCCGCCAACGAGCCGATCTGCTCGCTCAACGCCACCCAGCTCGGCAAGCTGCTCAACCGCTCGGCCAAGGCCACGAACCAGTTGCTGGCATCACACGGCTTCCAGTTCCGCAACGACCGCGACGAATGGGAACTGACCGAGGTCGGTGAAGCATGGGCCGAGGCCATGCCGTACTCGCGCAACGGCCACAGCGGCTACCAGATTCTCTGGAATCCCGCCGTCGCCGAGCAGTTGAAGGAGGTGGCGTGATGAGCCTCCCGATCATCTCCGCGCAGCAGCGCATGGCCGAGCGCAAGGGCGTCAAGCTCCTGATGCTCGGCAAGTCCGGCATCGGCAAGACCACCCGGCTCAAAGACCTCGACCCGGCGACCACGCTGTTCCTCGACATCGAGGCGGGCGACCTGGCCGTGGCCGACTGGCCCGGTGACACCATCCGTCCGGCCTCGTGGCCCGAGTCGCGCGACTTCTTCGTGTTCCTCGCCGGGCCGGACAAGGCCCTGCCGCCGGAGGCCGCGTTCTCGCAGGCGCACTACGACCACGTCGTCGAGAAGTTCGGCGATCCGGCGCAGCTCGACCGCTACCAGACCTTCTTCCTCGACTCGATCACGCAGCTCTCGCGCCAGTGCTTCGCGTGGTGCAAGACGCAACCGGGGGCGGTCAGCGACCGAACCGGCAAGCCCGACATGCGCGGCGCTTACGGCCTGCTCGGTCAGGAGATGGTCAGCGCCTTGACCCACCTGCAACACGCGCGCGGCAAGAACGTGGTGTTCGTCGCCATCCTCGACGAACGGCTCGACGACTACAACCGCAAGGTGTTCGTGCCGCAGATCGAGGGCAGCAAGACCAGCCTCGAACTGCCCGGCATCGTCGACGAGGTCGTGACGCTGGCCGAGATCAAGGCCGAGGACGGCAGCGCCTACCGCGCCTTCGTCACCCACACCGTCAATCCCTACGGCTACCCGGCAAAAGACCGCAGCGGTCGTCTCGAACTGCTCGAACCGCCGGACCTGAGCGCGCTGATCGCCAAGTGCGCGGGCGCAGCCATGTCCGCCAGTTCCGCAGCCCATTCCGCCATTCCCGCACCCCACGAATCTCAGGAGTAATCGCCATGACCAGCAACTGGAACGACTTCAACGACGCCGAACAGCAACAGGGCTTCGACCTCATCCCCAAGGGCACGCTGGTGCCGGTGCGCATGACCATCAAGCCCGGTGGTCACGACGATCCGGCACAAGGCTGGGGCGGCGGCTACGCCACCGAATCCTTCGAGACCGGCGCGATCTATCTCGCCGCCGAGTTCGTCGTCACTGGCGGTGAGCATGCCAAACGCAAGATGTGGTCGAACATCGGCCTGCACTCGAAGAAGGGCCCGACCTGGGGCCAGATGGGGCGCAGCTTCATCCGCGCCGTCCTCAACAGCGCGCGCAACGTCCATCCGCAGGACAACAGCCCGCAAGCCGCCGCCGCGCGCCGCATCCAGGGCTTCCACGAACTGGACGGCATCGAGTTCCTCGCCCGCGTGGACGTCGAGAAGGACACCAAGGGTCTGGATCGCAACGTCGTCAAGCTCGCGGTCGAACCCGACCACCCCGAGTACGCCAAGCTCATGGGCGTGCCGCCCAAGGCCAAGACCGGCGGCGGCACCTCGGGCGCTCCGGCGCAAGCCACGCCTCCCCATGCAGCTACCACGCCCGCGCCTCAGCGCGCGCCGGTGACCGGCAAGCCCGCTTGGGCGCAGTGAGGGGGGTGGATGAAATGCTGGGTCTGCAAACGACAGGCGCGCGGCTACGGCCACACCGATGGCCGGTTCAAGACCGCCGATCCGCGCCGCTACGTGATCGACTGGGTGTTCTGCTCGCGCCGCTGCCAGGACGCCTTTCACATGCTCTACGGCAACTGGACGCGCGCGAAGGAAGGCCGCGTCGGCATCGGGGAGGTCTCCATGATCGATCCCTCTGATGTCGAACTGGCCGCGATGCGCAAATGCCTCAAGGCCTTCGGCGAGGCGGCGGACGAGATCGGCTTCGGCAAGCCCCTGGGCGACTACGCGGAAGCCGAGGCGATGCGCGTCATCGACGCCATCGTCACCTGCTACACGGAAGCGATGGTCGAGCACCACGAGGCAACCAAGTTCCCGCCCGTGCGCGGCATGGTTCCGACGCGCGACCCGATGGCCAATCCCTTGGCCGATCTGGAGGACGACCTTCCCTGGGAAGAGCCGAAAGGGAGGAAGCCATGATGGATTTCAATTCCTCGTCCAGCCTGTCCGGCCAGATCACGGCACTGGTCGATCTCGGCATGCAACGCGTCCGCGCGCAGCAGCCCGCGCGCGACTACCTCGGCGCGTCGCGTCTGGGCGCGGCGTGCGAGCGCGCCTTGCAGTTCGAGTACGCCAAGGCTCCGGTCGATCATGGGCGCGACACCGAAGGCCGGATGCTGCGCATCTTCGAGCGTGGCCACGTCATGGAGGACTGCATGGTGGCGTGGCTGCGCGACGCGGGCTTCGACCTGCGCACGCGCAAGCCCGACGGTGGGCAGTTCGGCTTCTCCGACGCGCACGGTCGGCTGCGCGGACACGTCGATGGCGTGATCGTCGGCGGGCCGGAGGGCTTCCGCTACCCCGCGCTGTGGGAGAACAAAGCCTTAAGCGCGAAGTCGTGGCGCGAGCTGGAGGCGAAAGGCCTCGCGGTCGCCAAGCCGGTGTACGCGGCGCAGGTCGCGCTGTATCAGGCGCACCTGCAACTGCATGAACACCCGGCGCTGTTCACCGCGATCAACGCCGACTCGATGGAGATCTACGTCGAGTTGGTGCCCTTCGACGCCGCGCTCGCACAGCGCATGACCGACCGCGCGGTCAAGGTCATCACCGCGACCGAGGCCGGCGAACTGCTGCCCCGCGGTTTCAACGATCCCACCCATTTCGAATGCCGCATGTGCGCGTGGCAAGACCGCTGCTGGAGGACGCCGACATGAACAACACACCCTTGAATCAGGTGCTCGGCGAGCAACTGATCGACGTGCGCCAGGCCGCGCTGATGTTCAACCTGCCGTCGTACTGGCTCTCCCAAGCCAAGGAACGCAAGGCACGCCGCATCCCGCACTACCGCGTCGGCAAGCTCGTTCGCTTCAAGCCCAATGAACTGGAAGCGTGGATCGTCGCGCAGCAGCTGCCCGGCGAGGAGGCTGCGGATGCTTGATTTCAACGACACGCAGACGCCCGTTCCTCGTGATCTCGATGCCGAACGCGAAGCCATCCGCGCCGAACTGCGCGCGCGTCTGGAGTCGGTGCTGGCCGCGCTGTTCCCGGCAGGCAAGAAGCGCGGTGGCAAGTTCCTCGTCGGCGACGTCCTCGGTAGTCCGGGCGACAGCCTGGAGATCGTGCTCACCGGCGACAAGGCGGGCTTGTGGACGGATCGCGCCACGGGCGACGGCGGCGACATCTTCACGCTGATCGCCACGCACCTCGGCATCGACGCCCACGCCAATTTCCCGCGCGTGCTCGATGCCGCGACCGAACTGCTCGGGCGCGCTCCGGCAGCACCGGCACGCAAGAGCAAGAAGGACGCGCCCGTCGACGACCTCGGCCCGGCCACCGCGAAGTGGGACTACCTCGATGCCTCCGGCAAGCTGATCGCGGTCGTCTACCGCTACGACCCGCCCGGCCGCAAGAAGGAGTTCCGCCCGTGGGACGCGCGCCGCCGCAAGATGGCTCCGCCCGATCCGCGCCCGCTCTACAACCAGCCGGGCATGACCAGCGCCACGCAGGTGGTCTTGGTCGAAGGCGAGAAATGCGCGCAGGCGCTGATCGAGGCGGGTGTCGTTGCGACGACGGCGATGCACGGGGCGAACGCCCCGGTCGAGAAAACCGACTGGTCGCCACTGGCGGGCAAGGCCGTGCTGGTCTGGCCCGACCGCGACAAACCGGGCTGGGAGTACGCGACGCAAGCGGCTCAGGCCATCCTGTCGGCGGGCGCGAAGACCTGCCACATCTTGTACCCGCCCGAGGAAGCGGCGGACGGCTGGGACGCGGCAGACGCCGTGATGGAGGGCTTCGACGTCGCGGCCTTCCTCACCCACGGCCCGCGTCTCCAGATGCACGACGTCGCCGACGACGCCGAGCCGGTGGTCAGCAGCGACGAATCGGTGTGGGGCACGGAGGATGCGCTGGCGTTGGCCTTCACGCGGCGCTACCACCGCGACTGGCGCTACGTCGCCGCGTGGGGCCGCTGGCTGGTGTGGGACGGGCACCGCTGGCGCACCGAGGACACGCTGGCGGCCACCGACCTGATCCGCAGCGTCTGCCGTCATGCCGCCGTCCACGCCGACAACCCCAAGATCGCCGCCAAGCTGGCGAGCTCGGGCACGGTCGGCGGCGTCGAACGGCTGGCGCGCGCGGATCGCAGACACGCGGCAACTACCGCCGAATGGGATGCCGATCCGTGGATGCTCAACACGCCCGGCGGCGTGGTTGATCTCAAGACCGGCAGGCAGCGTCCGCACGACCGCGCCGACCGGATGACCAAGATCACTACGGCCACGCCGGGTGGCGACTGCCCAATCTGGCGGCAGTTCCTGGTGGAGATCACCGGCGGCGACGCCGAGCTGCAAGCCTACATGCAACGGATGGCGGGCTACACGCTCACCGGCTCGACGCAGGAGCACGCGCTGTTCTTCCTGTACGGCACGGGCGCGAACGGCAAGTCGGTGTTCGTCAACACGCTGGCCACGATCCTCGGCGACTACGCGACCAACGCGCCGATGGACACCTTCATGGAGACACGCACCGACCGGCATCCGACCGACATGGCGGGCCTGCGCGGCGCGCGCTTCGTGTCCGCCATCGAGACGGAACAAGGGCGGCGCTGGGCGGAATCGAAGGTCAAGAACCTCACCGGCGGCGACAAGATCTCCGCGCGCTTCATGCGGCAGGACTTCTTCGAGTTCTTCCCGCAGTTCAAGCTGGTCGTGGCGGGCAACCACAAGCCCGCCATCCGCAACATCGACGAAGCGATGAAGCGGCGGCTGCATCTGATCCCGTTCACGATCACCGTCCCGCCTGAGCGCCGCGACAAGCATCTCCAGCAGAAGCTCTTGGCCGAGCGCGACGGCATCTTGGCGTGGGCGGTTCAGGGCTGTCTCGACTGGCAGCGTCTGGGTCGGCTCGATCCGCCACAGCAGGTGCTCGAAGCGACCGAGGAGTATTTCGAGGCCGAGGACGCGCTGGGCCGCTGGCTCGACGAACGCTGCGTGCGCGAAGCCAACGCGAAGTCGCTGACCGCCGAGCTGTTCAACGACTGGAAGCAGTGGGCCGATTCCGCTGGCGAGTTCATCGGCTCGCAGAAGCGGTTCTCCGATCTGCTCATCACCCGTGGCGTCGAGAAGTGGCGCAACACAGCGGGCCTGCGCGGCTTCCGTGGCGTGGGCCTCAAACATCCGCCCACGGCCGCTTACACCCCTTACGCCGACAACTGACCGCCATGCCGACACACCCGACTGACGGATTTGACGGACTACGTCGTAACTCCTACGCGCGCGTGCGCGCACACGCACCTCACGGGGAGTTTCGATGTGATCCGTCCGATCCGTCAGTCCGCACCGAACAAGGACTGCAAACATGACCACGACCATCCTCGCCCTCGACTTGGGCACCATCACGGGCTGGGCGCTGCGCGGCAGCGACGGCAGCATCACCAGCGGCAGCGAGAGCTTCCGTCCGCAACGCTTCGAAGGCGGCGGCATGCGCTTCCTGCGCTTCAAGCGTTGGCTCACGGAACTGAAGGCCGTGGCCGACGGCATCGACACGCTGCACTTCGAGGAGGTGCGCCGCCACGTTTCGACCGACGCGGCGCACGCCTACGGCGGCTTCCTCGCCACGCTCACCGCGTGGTGCGAGCACCACCAGATTCCGTATCAGGGCGTGCCGGTCGGCACGATCAAGAAGCACGCCACCGGCAAAGGCAACGCGGGCAAAGACGAGGTGACTGCCTCCGTCACCGCGCGCGGCCACGCGCCCGGCGATGACAACGAAGCCGACGCACTGGCGCTGCTGCACTGGGCCATCGCACAGCACGATCTGGAACGGGAGGATTGAGATGAAGATTCCCACGCCCACCTATCGCTGCCCGTTGGGCCGCGTGCAACCCGAGATCACCGACCTCGAGGCGATGAAGCAACGCGGCTGGCGCGACCAGCACATCCTTGTCGTCAACGCCGCCGACGAACGCCTCGACTTCATCGAGCGCGAGTTCGTGCGGCGCATCGGCGAACGCCTCTACGGACAGGGAGGCGCACGTCATGGCTGATCGTCGCGCTGCTTGGACAATCGAAGACGTCGCCGCGCGCTTCGAGGAAGCGGCCAGCACCGGACGACGCCTGCCGCCCGTGCGCGTGCAGGGCTACTTCAACACCTGGCCGATCATCGTGCGCAAGGAGTGGGAAGCCTTCGCGGCCGACGAGACGGTCTATCGACCGTACCCGCCCAGCCCGGACGCCATCGAGCGGATGCTGGAGACGATGAAGTGGGTGCAGTGGCTGGAGGTCGAGCAGCGCCACCTCGTGTGGATGCGGGCCAAGCGCTACGGCTGGCGCGACATCACGATCCGCTTCGCCTGCGACCGCACGACGGCATGGCGGCGCTGGCAGCGCGCCTTGCAGACGGTCACCGACCAGCTCAATGGCGTCGTCACTGCGTAGGGATTTGGCGTGATTTGGCGCAGGTGGTCGGCAATGCGCGGGCATCGGCGGCATTGAGCGGTTTTTGACCCCGCAACAAATCAGCCCGGTCGGGGGTAGTATTTCAGCTATCTTCTGGACAGCGGCGACGGCGCGGCGAGCGGCCCGAGGCAAAAGGGGTCCTTCCTGCCGAAATCGCAATGCGGGGGGCGCGAGCGCGACGCTTTTTTAGCGTCAGGGCGCGGGCAAGGTTACCAGTCGGCCAGGTTACCGGCTCCGGTTACCACCCCCAGGCGCAGTTACCACCCCACCAGAATCTTCATTCAACCAACCCGCCCGGCGGCAACGCTCAGCGGGTTTTGCTTTTGGGATTCCCACTTTGAACACGCTCAACGTCGAGTACCGCAAGGTCGAGGCGCTGATTCCTTACGCCCGCAATCCGCGCACGCACGCCGAAAGCCAGATCGCCAAGATCGCGGCCAGCATCGTCGAGTACGGCTGGACGAATCCGATCCTGGTCGACGGCGACAACGGCATCATCGCCGGGCACGGGCGTTTGGCCGCTGCGCGCAAGCTCGGCCTGGATCAGGTGCCGGTGATCGAACTGGCCCACCTGACCGTCGCGCAAAAGCGGGCACTGGTGATTGCCGACAACCGACTGGCACTGGATGCAGGCTGGGACGAAGAGATGCTGGCCTTGGAGCTGGCCGAGTTGTCCGACGCGGGATACGACCTCGCTCTGACCGGCTTCGAGGAAGCCGAGATCGAGGCACTGCTCACCGGCGCGGTGGCCGTCGCGGATGATGAATCAGAGTCTGAAGCCGACGAGTCTGACGCGGCCGACGACGTGCCGGAAGTACCCGTCATGGCGGTATCCCGCCCCGGCGATGTCTGGGCGATTGGCCCGCACCGCCTGATCTGTGGTGACGCCACCGACCGGGACGTGGTCGCTGCGCTGATGCAAGGCGATGCCGCGCGGCTGTGCTTCACATCGCCGCCCTACGGCAACCAGCGCGACTACACCTCTGGCGGCATCGCCGACTGGGACGGCCTGATGCGCGGCGTGTTCGCGCACCTGCCGATGGCAGGCGACGGTCAGGTGCTGGTCAACCTGGGCCTCATCCACCGCGATAACGAAGTGATCCCGTACTGGGACGCTTGGCTGGGTTGGATGCGCCAGCAGGGCTGGCGGCGCTTTGCGTGGTACGTCTGGGATCAGGGGCCGGGGATGCCCGGCGACTGGGCAGGCCGCTTCGCGCCGAGCTTCGAGTTCGTCTTTCACTTCAACCGGGAGAGCCGTAAGCCGAACAAGATCGTCCCCTGCAAGCACGCAGGCCAGGAATCCCACCTGCGCGCCGACGGGTCGTCCACCGCGATGCGCGGCAAGGATGGCGAGGTGGGCGGCTGGACGCACAAGGGGCTGCCGACGCAAGACACCCGTATCCCCGACTCGGTGATCCGCGTGATGCGCCACAAGGGCAAGATCGGCCAGGACATTGACCACCCGGCCGTGTTCCCGGTGGCGCTGCCGGAATTCGTGATCGAGGCTTACACGGACGCGGGCGACATCGTGTTTGAGCCCTTCGGCGGCAGCGGCACGACGATGCTGGCCGCCGAGCGCACCGGTCGGATCTGCTGCAGCGTGGAGATCGCCCCGCAGTACGTGGACGTGGCCATCAAGCGGTTCCAGCAGAACCACCCCGGCATACCGGTCACCTTGATCGCCACCGGTCAGTCCTTCGAGCAGGTCGCCGTTGAGCGCGCCACCACCCCGGATGCCGAGGTGGTGGCATGAACTGGCTGGCCGACAAGATCGAACAGTGGCCGACCGCCAAGTTGCTGCCCTACGCCCGCAACGCGCGCACCCATTCCGAGGAGCAGGTGGCGCAGATCGCCGCCAGCATCGCGGAGTTCGGATTCACCAATCCGATCCTGGCGGGCAGCGACGGCATCATCGTCGCTGGCCACGGTCGTCTCGCTGCCGCCCAGAAGCTGGGTCTGGAACGGGTACCGGTGGTCGTGCTCGATCACCTGACGCCGACCCAGCGCCGGGCCCTGGTCATTGCCGACAACCGCATCGCAGAGAACGCAGGCTGGGACGATGCGATGCTAAGGATCGAACTGGAAGCATTACAACTCGAAGGCTTCGATCTAGACATCACCGGCTTCGACGCCGACGCGCTGGCTGAACTGATCGCGGGCGACGAGCCGGACAACGAGGGTCAGACGGACGAGGATGCGGTGCCCGAGGTCAGCGAGACACCCATCTCGCGTCCGGGCGATGTCTGGATCATGGGCCAGCACCGGCTGCTGTGCGGCGACTCGACCGTGGCCGAGAGCTACGACCACCTGATGCAAGGCGCGGTGGCGGACATGGTCTTCACCGACCCGCCGTACAACGTGAACTACGCCAACAGCGCCAAGGACAAGATGCGCGGCAAGGATCGCGCGATCCTGAACGACAACCTGGGTGACGGCTTCTACGATTTCCTGTTGGCGGCACTGACGCCCGCCGTGGCCCATTGCCGGGGCGGTATCTACGTGGCGATGTCCTCCAGCGAACTGGATGTGCTGCAGGCCGCCTTTCGCGCCGCCGGTGGCAAGTGGTCGACCTTCATCATCTGGGCCAAGAACACCTTCACCCTGGGGCGCGCCGACTACCAGCGCCAATACGAGCCGATCCTCTACGGATGGCCCGAGGGGGCGACACGCCACTGGTGTGGTGACCGCGACCAGGGGGATGTCTGGAACATCAAGAAGCCGCAGAAGAACGACTTGCACCCGACGATGAAGCCGGTGGAGTTGGTCGAGCGCGCGATCCGCAATTCGAGCCGCCCTGGCAACGTGGTGCTCGATCCCTTCGGTGGCTCTGGCACGACGCTGATCGCAGCGGAAAAGTCAGGCCGTGTCGCGCGGCTGATCGAACTCGATCCGAAGTACGTGGATGTGATCGTGCGTCGGTGGGAAGAGTTCACCGGGAAGCAGGCCACTCGCGAGGCGGATGGCGCGTTGCTTGATCAGGCGGCGAGCGACTCGTCGACGATCTCGCAGTGAATCACGAAGCCCGTCAGGTAAGGCAGGCCGCGCGGGATGCCGTATTGCTTGCTGGTCTGGCGGCCAATCGTCCAGCCCATCCAGCGTTGGGTGGCTGCGTTGATCGCGTCCGCCAGGGCCTTGCCCTCGTAACGCCCGTTCTGGACGTCGTCGGCAAAGTGGCGTCCGTGGCGGCTGTCGAGGAAGGCCCGAACCGATTCGAGCGGCTGGCTGGTGGCGTCCGAGATGGCGGTCATCGCCAAGGGCCATGCGGCGCTGGCGTGTTCGTTCATCGTGCCCCAAAAGCCCCAGGCTTCGTTCTGGGTGGCGGGGATCTGCGTGGTGGTGTTCATCTCTGGCTCCTTCGGGTTGATCGTTGCGACACCCGTAGTAACGCGCTGTTCGATTGAGAAGCCAAGCGCCGCTTGGCCTCTTTCTCGATCTTTCTGATCAGGCGATGCGGTACACCCGCTCGCCGCCCTGCGGTTTGTCCGACACGATGGTCAGGCCCAGCTTCTTCTTGAAAGCCCCGGCGAAGGTGCCGCGCACCGTGTGCGCCTGCCAGCCGGTGGCGGTGCAGATCTGGCCGATGGTTGCGCCTTCGGGGCGTTGCAGCATCCGGATCACTTCGGCTTGCTTGCTGTTGTCGCGGGTGCGCGGCTTGGCCTGCGCCGGTGCTTGCGTCCACGTCGCTTCGGCGGTGGCCACAGCGTGCTCCAGTTCGGCATCGACTTCCGGTATCGGCGGGGTGACGTCCGGGCGTTTCATGCCCAGTGCGTCGTAGCCCTCGGCGGCGACGAACCAGTCGGTGCCGTCGTTGGTGATCAGGGCACGGTTGAACATCCCGTCGAGCACCTTCTTGCGCGCGCCGCCTTTGATGTTGTCGGGGAACCAGTCGATCTTGCCGCTGCTGGTGTTGATGGCCTTGGCCAGGATGGCGTGCTGGGCCGTGGTCAGGTTGGTGGTGGTCATGGGCTGCTCCTTCGGGGGTGGTGGATGACGATGTGATGAACGCGCTGTCCGGGACTGAAGCCAAGCGCTTTCTGCTTGGCTTGGCGGCTTTCCCGTCAGTCCTTGGCGATTTCCGCTTCCGCGGCCTTCGGGCTCGATGCGGCAAATTCGACGCCCGCCTTGAAGGCCGCTTCCAACGCGTCCTTGAGGCACCACACCGCCGTGTCGTGGAAGTCGAGGCTGTCGGCGTTGCGGGTCTGCAGGGTTTCGATGCCGAGATGCTTCTGGGCGATGAGGGTGAGGATGGTGTCGATCTGGCTCATGGCGTTTTCCTTTCGGGGTTGGTTGGCGTGACGTGATGAACGCGCTGTTCCCGATGGAAGCCAAGCTCAATCTGCGGACATGACGAACAAATGATTGAAGGTGACGATGGGACTTTCCATTCGCGCCTACGCGCGCCACCGTGGCGTGTCGCACGTGGCCGTGAAGAAGGCCATCGACACCGGGCGGATCACACCGCGGCCAGACGGCACGATTGATCCGGATACCGCCGACGCGCAGTGGGCACAAAACACATTGCAACCCCGCAAGGCGGCAGCGCCGGAGAAGGTCAGCCCCGCGAAGGCGCGCGTACTGCCTGAGCGTGAGGTGCCCGAACCCGGCACCCCACCGTTGTCGACGGGCGGGACATCGCTGCTACAGGCACGCACCGTCAACGAAGTGCTCAAAGCCCAGCTCAATAAGGTGGAGCTGGCGCACCGCAAGAAGGAGCTGGTGGATCGGGCGCAGGCCGTGGCCCACGTGTTCAAACTTGCGCGCATCGAGCGCGACGCGTGGTTGAACTGGCCCGCGCGTATCTCGGGGCAGATGGCGTCCACGCTCGGTGTCGATGCGCACCAGATGCACGTGGCCCTGGAGGCTGCCGTGCGCGAGCACCTGATTGAGCTGGGCGAGCTGCGCCCGCGCGTGGATTGATGACGATGGACTACGAAGGCGCGCAGGAGATCGAACGGGCGTGGCGCGACGGGCTTACTCCCGACCCGCTGCTCACGGTATCGGAATGGTCAGATCGCCACCGGATGCTCTCCAGCAAGGCGTCTGCGGAGCCGGGGCGCTGGCGTACCAGCCGCACGCCGTACCTCAAGGCCATCATGGATTGCCTGTCGCCGACCTCGCCGGTCGAGCGTGTGGTGTTCATGAAGGCAGCGCAGCTCGGTGCGACCGAAATGGGGTCGAACTGGATCGGCTACGTCATTCACCATGCGCCGGGGCCGATGATGGCCGTCTGGCCAACGGTGGAGATGGCCAAGCGCAACTCCAAGCAGCGGATCGACCCGCTGATCGAGGAATCGTCCGCCTTGGCCGAACTGATCGCCCCGGCGCGCTCGCGCGACTCGGGCAACACCATTCTGGCCAAGGAGTTCCGGGGCGGCGTGCTGGTGATGACCGGGGCGAACAGCGCGGTAGGCTTGCGCTCTATGCCGGTGCGCTACCTGTTCCTCGACGAGGTTGACGGGTATCCGCTGGACGTCGAGGGTGAAGGCGATGCGATCTCGCTGGCCGAGGCGCGCACACGCACCTTTGCCCGGCGCAAGATCTTCATCGTGTCGACGCCGACGATTTCTGGCGCCTCGGCAATCGAGCGCGAGTACGAGGCCAGCGACCAGCGCCGCTACTTCGTGCCATGCCCGCACTGCAACCACCCGCAATGGTTGCGCTTCGAGCAACTGCGCTGGGACAAGGGGCAACCGGAAACCGTCGCCTACGTCTGCGAATCGTGCGACACCGCGATTTCCGAGCATCACAAGACGTGGATGCTGGAGCGTGGCGAATGGCGTTCGATGGCACAGGGCAAGACGGCAGGCTTTCACCTGTCGTCGCTGTACAGCCCGGTGGGCTGGCGCTCCTGGCGTGACATCGCTGCCGCGTGGGAAGCCGCCGTCAACAAGGAGTCGGGATCGGCCGCCGCGATCAAGACTTTCAAGAACACCGAGCTGGGCGAGACCTGGGTTGAGGAAGGCGAAGCGCCCGATTGGCAACGGCTGGTCGAGCGCCGCGAGGATTACCGCATTGGCAGCGTGCCGCTGGGCGGCCTGCTGCTGGTGGGCGCGGCCGACGTCCAGAAGGACCGCATCGAGGCCTCGATCTGGGCCTTCGGGCGCGGCAAGGAGTCCTGGCTCATCGAGCACCGGGTCTTGATGGGCGATACCGCCCGAGATGCGGTGTGGAAAGCCCTCGCCGGGATGTTGGCCGAAAACTGGACACACGCCTCGGGCGTGACGATGCCACTGGCGCGCTTCGCGCTGGACACCGGCTTTGCCACGCAGGAAGCCTACGCCTTCGTGCGTGCCTGCCACGATGCGCGCGTGATGGCGGTCAAGGGTGTGCCGCGCGGCGCGGCCCTGATCGGCACGCCCACGGCCATCGATGTCTCGCAGGGCGGCAAGAAGCTGCGCCGGGGCATCAAGGTGTTCACGGTGGCGGGCGGCATCGCCAAGCTGGAGTTCTACAACAACCTGCGCAAGAGCGCGGACGTCGGCGAGGACGGCTTGACCCCGGTGTTTCCTGCCGGGTTCGTCCATCTGCCGAAGATCGACGCCGAGTTCATCCAGCAGCTCTGCGCGGAGCAATTGATCACCCGCCGCGACCGCAACGGCTTCCCGGTGCGCGAGTGGCAAAAGATGCGCGAGCGCAACGAGGCCCTGGACTGCTATGTCTACGCCCGCGCGGCCGCATCCAGCGCGGGACTTGATCGCTTCGAGGAACGCCACTGGCGCGAACTGGAGCGGCAATTGGGGGTAGCACCCCCACCGGATGAGCCACCGCCCATCCACGACATCGAATTGAACGAGGCCACCCAACGCGGTGGCCTCGCTGCTTCTGGCACCCGCAATTCCGGTCGACGAGTCATCCGAAGCCGTTGGCTTCGCTGACGGCGGCGGCTTCAAACCAAGGAGAACACATGAGTCTTGCCACCCGCATCGAGAGCCTGGTCATCCGCGTCGCCCAAGAGTTCAACGACGTCCGGGCGACCGCAGGCAATCTCGCCAGCCTGTCCACCACCGACAAGTCAAGTCTGGTCGCGGCGATCAACGAGCTGAAGGCGGCGGTGCTTGCCGCCACCGCCATCGACGACAACCAGATCGCCACCTCCACCACCTACTCGTCGAACAAGATCGTGTCGCTACTCGACGCGCTCAAGGCCGACATCCTCGGTGGCGCGGACGCCGCTTACGACACTTTGGTCGAGATCCAGCAGCTCCTGCAGAACGGCAGCACGGGTCTGGACGCGCTCCTGGCCGCCGTCAATCTGCGTGTGCGCTTCGACGCGGCGCAGACCCTGACGGTCGCCGAGCAACTGCAGGCCTGCACCAACATCGGTGCGGTCGCGGCCAGCGATGTCGGCAACACCGACACCGACTTCGTCGCGATCTTCGACGGGGTGCTGGCCTGATGAGCCTCGCCTCCAGCATCGCCGCCTTGGCGGCGCGCATCGGCTTCGAGGTCAAGTCCAAGATCGACGCCACACATCCCGGCCTTGCCCGGGTGTGGGTCAGCTTCGGCTACGTCAATGGCCAGGTCGTGATCGCCAGCGCGCGCAATGTGGCCAGCGTCGTGCGCACGGCGGCGGGCCGATACCGCGTGCATTTCGCCGTGGCGATGCCGGACGCCAACTACTGCTGGACGGCGCTCGCGCGCAGCAGCAGCAACAGCGGCCAGCAGCGTGTAGCCGTTTTACGCGCCAGCTCTGACCTGAAGACCGCTCAGTACGTCGACATCTCCTGCGCGACGACAGCAACGTCGTTCGATGACTCCTCCGAAATCAATCTCGTGGTGTACCGCTGATGGCCTATACAGAAACCCAGCTCCAGGCCTTGGAATCCGCGCTCGCCAAGGGCGAACGGCGCGTGACCTTTGCCGACAAGACGGTCGAGTACCGCTCTGTCGACGAATTGATGGCCGCCATCCGCGAAGTCAGGCGGGGACTGCTTCAGCAGGCGGCTGAGACCGGGCTGTTGCCCGGTGCGCCCCGCCAGATCCGCATTACCACGCGCAAGGGGTTCTGAGATGGCGTGGTTCTCCCAAACGGTGCGCCGGTTGTTCGGTGCCTCGCCGGTACACGAAGCCGCAGGTCGTGGTCGTCGCTCGCTGGCTTGGATGCCCGGCAATCCGGGTGCGGTCGCCGCGATGCTGGCGACTAACGCCGAACTGCGCGGTAAGAGCCGGGACCTCGTTCGGCGCAATGCCTGGGCGCAGGCCGGTATCGAAGCCTTCGTAGCCAATGCGGTCGGCACTGGCATCAAGCCGCAAAGCCTGTCTGGCGACGAACGGTTCAAGGCCGAGGTGCAGGCACTGTGGCGCGATTGGGTCGAGGAAGCCGACGCGGCCGGACAGACCGACTTCTATGGCCTGCAGGCCCTGGCGTGTCGGGCGATGCTCGAAGGTGGCGAATGCCTGATCCGACTGCGGCCACGCCGTCCGGAGGATGGCCTGTCGGTGCCTCTGCAGCTCCAGTTGCTGGAGCCCGAACACCTGCCCATCAACCTGAACACCGATCTGCCGTCCGGCAACGTCGTGCGCTCTGGCATCGAGTTCGACAGCCTGGGGCGGCGCGTGGCCTACCACCTGTACCGATCACACCCGGAGGATGGCCGACTGGCCCCGATGTCGGGCCAGGGCGGGATGGACACGGTGCGCATCGATGCCAAGGAGATCATCCATCTGTTCCGCGTGCTGCGCCCGGGCCAGATCAGGGGTGAGCCGTGGCTGTCGCGGGCCCTGGTCAAGCTCAACGAGCTCGACCAGTACGACGACGCCGAGCTGGTGCGCAAGAAAACCGCCGCGATGTTCGCGGGTTTCGTCACGCGCGCCAGCCCCGAGGACAACCTGATGGGCGAAGGCGCATCGGACGCCGACGGGATTGCGCTCGCCGGGCTGGAGCCGGGAACGCTGCAGATTCTGGAGCCCGGAGAGGACATCAAGTTCTCCGATCCGGCCGACGTTGGCGGTTCGTACTCCGAATTCCTGCGCACCCAGTTCCGCGCGGTTGCCGCCGCCATTGGCATCACCTACGAGCAGTTGACCGGCGATCTGACCGGCGTGAACTACTCGTCCATCCGCGCCGGGATGCTGGAGTTCCGGCGTCGCTGCGAGATGGTGCAGCACGGCGTGCTGGTGCATCAGATGTGCCGCCCGGTCTGGGCGGCCTGGATGAAGCAGGCGGTGCTCGCCGGGGCCCTGGATGCCCCGGGCTTTGCGCGTGGTGGGCCAGCCCGTCGCCGCCAGTACCTCGCGGTGAAGTGGATTCCCCAGGGCTGGCAGTGGGTTGACCCGGAGAAGGAATTCAAAGCGATGTTGCTGGCTATCCGCGCCGGCCTGATGAGCCGCTCGGAAGCCATCTCGGCCAACGGCTACGACGCCGAAGACGTCGACCGTGAGATCGCCGCCGACAACCAGCGCGCCGACGACCTCGGCCTGATCTTCGACTCAGATCCTCGCTACACGTCGAAGGAAGGCGGCGGCTCGGAACCCAACCGCAGCGCCAACGCGCCGGACATCACCGGTAGCCAATCGCTTCCCTGATTCGCTGCCTGACCGCTTTCCCGAAGGATTCCCATGACTTTGCTACCTCATCTGGCTGCGCGCCTGTTCGGCGTGCCGCTGGCGATTCATCGGCCGAAACTCGACATCATCCTCTCCGTGCTCGGTGCGCGCATCGGCCTCGCCGACCTCGCCGCGCCCGTGGGTTACACGCCTGCGGCCCGCGCGCCTGGGCCTCCGATCGGCAAGGTTGCCGTCATCCCGATCCACGGCACGCTGGTGCGCCGAACCTCGGGCCTCGAGGCCGAATCGGGTCTCGCCAGCTACACCGGTATCGCCGCGCAACTGGACGCCGCGCTCACCAGCCCCGAGGTCGCTGCGATCCTGCTCGACATCGACTCGCCGGGTGGCGAGTCGGGTGGCGTGTTCGATCTGGCCGACCGTATCCGCGTGGCGTCGCAAGTGAAGCCCGTCTGGGCCGTGGCCAACGACATGGCGTTCTCGGCGGCCTATGCGCTGGCGTCCGCCGCCACCCGCGTGTTCGTCGCGCGCACCGGCGGTATCGGCTCGATTGGCGTCATCGCCATGCACATCGATCAATCCGTCAAGGACGCCAAGGACGGTGTTCGTTACACCGCCGTGTTCGCGGGCGAGCGCAAGAACGACCTCAACCCGCACGAGCCGCTCTCCGACGCCGCGCACGCGGTTCTCAAGGCCGAGGTGGATCGCATCTACGAGCTGTTCGTCGAGACGGTCGCTCGACATCGCGGCCTCGATGCGGACGCCGTGCGCGCCACCGAAGCGGGCCTGTTCTTCGGACCGGACGCCGTTGCCACCGGTCTTGCCGATGCCGTCGGCAGCCTCGACGACGCGCTCACGCAACTCACGCAATCGCTTTCCCCACTCCCGACTCAGGTGGCTCCGGCCAGCCAAGCGGGCTTTCTTCGCAACCACCAGATGGAGTCTTCCATGAATGATCGAACCGACCCCGCTGCTCCTGATCGGCCTCTTGCTGATCCTGCTGGCAGTCCTCCTCAACCGTCCGCCGCCTCCACCGCCACCGCGCTGAGCGTGGCCGACGCCGTCGAAATCGCCCAGACCTGCACGTTGGCCGGGCGAACCGACCTGATTGCGGGCTTCCTCGAAGCCCAGTCCTCGCCCGCCAAGGTGCGCAGCCAACTGCTTGCGGCGCAGGCCGAAGCCAGTCCCGAAATCACCAGCCGCATCGCCCCCGATGCCGCGCGCCCTGTGGCCAGCAATCCGCTGATCGACGCCGCCAAGCAGATCGCAGCGCAATCCACCAAGAAGGAGATCTGAGATGCCCGCTCTCGCCGAACCTCTGAACCTGGGCGACCTGCTCAAGTACGAAGCCCCCAACCTTTACTCGCGCGACCGCGTCACGGTCGCTTCGGGCCAGAACCTGCCGCTGGGCACGGTGGTCGGCATCGTCACCGCAACGGCCAAGTTCAAACAGCTCGATCCGTCCGCAGAAGACGGCACGCAGGTCGCCGCTGGCGTGCTGCTGCAGGCCTGCGACGCCACCTTGATCGACCGTGACGACGGTCTCGTCGTCGCGCGTCACGCCATCGTCGCCCACCATGCGCTCGCGTGGCCCGACGCCATCACCACCGCCGAAAAACTCACCGCCATTGCGCAGCTTAAGGCGCTGGGCGTGCTCGTTCGCCAAGGAGCCTGACCATGAACAACCCCTTCAGCAATCCCGCCTTCTCGATGACGGCGCTGACCGCCGCCATCAACATCCTGCCCAACCGCTACGGGCGTCTGGAAGAACTGAACCTGATGCCGTCCAAGCCGGTACGGCAGCGCCAGATCGTCGTCGAGGAAATGAACGGCGTGCTCAACTTGCTGCCTACGCTGCCACCGGGTTCACCCGGCACGGTTGGCGTGCGTGGAAAACGCAAGCTGCGCTCTTTCGTGGTGCCGCACATCCCGCACGACGACGTGGTGCTGCCGGAGGAAGTCCAAGGCATCCGTGCCTTCGGCTCGGAAACCGAAACCGAGACGGTGGCAGGCGTGATCGCGCGCCATCTGGAGACGATGCGCAACAAGCATGCGATCACGCTGGAGCACCTGCGCATGGGTGCGCTCAAGGGCGTGATCCTCGACGCGGACGGCTCGGTTCTCTACGACCTGTTCGATGCCTTCGATATCACCCAGCAGGCGGTGGCCTTCGAGCTGGGCACGGCGGGCACCAATGTGAAAGCCAAGTGCACCACGGTGCTGGCAACCATCGAGGAGAACCTCAAAGGCGAGTTCATGAATGGTGTCCATTGCCTGTGCTCGCCGGAGTTCTTCGCCGCGCTCACCGGCCACGCCAAGGTCGAGAAGGCCTTCGAGAACTGGCAGAACGGGGCAATCCTCATCAACGACGTGCGTCGCGGCTTTACCTACGGCGGTATCACCTTCGAGGAGTACCGGGGTCAGGCCACCGATGCCAGCGGAACCGTACGCCGTTTCATCGCCGCTGGCGAGGCTCATGCCTTCCCGCTGGGCACCATCGACACCTTCGGCACCTACTTCGCACCGGCGGATTTCAACGAAACCGTCAACACGGTCGGCCAGCCGCTGTACGCCAAGCAGGAGCCGCGCAAGTTCGACCGGGGCACCGATCTGCACACGCAGTCCAACCCGCTGCCGATGTGCCATCGTCCGGGTGTGCTGGTGAAGTTGACGGTGGCGTGATGAGTCTCGTCGAGCAGATCTACGAATCGGCCGCCAATGCCGGGCTCTTGAAGGACTGCCTCTGGCGTCCTTCGGACGGCACGACAGCGCAGCGCCACCCGGTTGGCTTCGCCGCTCCGGACGACACCGTGTTCGACGGCCTGGCCTCGACCACCGACTATCAGATGTCGTATCCGGCCTCGGTGTTCCTGGGGCTGGTTCCGCGCGAGGCGGTCGAGATCGATGGCGTGATCTATCAGGTACGTAGCACCCGGGCCGTGGGCGACGGCTCGGAGATGCGCGCACAGCTCACCCGGGTGTAGTGCCGTGTCCGGCAACTCGATCCGCGAACAGATTCTGCTCGCGGTGATGGCGGCTGTCCGCACGCCGGTGGAATCGCTCGGTGCCACGCTACACCGCTCGCCCACGGTGGCCATCAGCCGGGAGCAATGCCCGGCGCTGGTGGTGTTTCCCGAGTCCGAATCGATCACCGAGCGCGCCAACGACCGCGTCACACGCGAGCTCACGGTGCGCCTCGTCGCGCTGGCCCGCGCGGTACCTCCCGCCATTCCGGAAACCGAAGCCGACCGGCTGCTCACCGCCGCCCACGCCGCGCTGCTGGCCGACCGGAATCTGGGTGGCCTTGCCTTGGGCATCCGCGAGCAGGAATGCGAGTGGGACGTTGAGGACGCCGATGCGGTGGCCGCCACGATTCCGGCGCGCTACGCGATCACTTACCGGACGCTCGACACCGATCTTTCAGCCAAAGGATGACCCCCATGACTTCCATCGTTCTGACCCAACCGCACACCCACGCGGGCCAAGCCCACAAGGCGGGCGAACGGCTCGATGTGGATGGCAGCACTGCCGACTGGCTCATCGCCAACGGCATCGCCCGCCACGACCGCCAGCGCGTACCCGAGCCCCAGCCGCAAGGCGACGGCACACCCATTGAGCCCATCAGACCCATCACCACCCAACGTAAGGAATCCAAATCATGAGCACCTACGCCAGTTTTCAGGGCCGCGTCTTCCTCGGCAAGCGCGACGAGTCCGGCCTGCCCATCGAAGTGCGCTCGCCCGGCAACGTCGCCGAGCTCAAGCTCTCGCTCAAGACCGACGTGCTGGAGCATTACGAGAGCCAGACCGGCCAGCGCTCGCTCGACCACCGGATGGTCAAGCAAAAGTCGGCCACCGTGAATCTCACCATCGAGGAGTTCACCAAGGAAAACCTCGCGCTGGCGCTGTACGGCAACCACGTCACCGGCAGCACAGGCACTGTGACCGCCGAAACCATCGGCGGCGCTGCTCCGGTGGTCGGCGACCGCTACTTCTTCGCCCATCCCAAGGTGTCGGCGCTGGTGGTGACCGACTCGGCGGGCACGCCCGCGACGCTGGCCGCAGGCACGCACTACACCGCCGACACCGACTTCGGTGCCCTCCAGTTTCTGGATATCACCGGCTTCACCGCACCGTTCAAGGCCGCCTACAGCTACGGCGTCGCCACCGAGATCGGCATCTTCACGCAGGCGCTGCCCGAGCGCTACCTGCGCCTGGAAGGCATCAACACCGCGCAGGGCAACGCCAAGGTGCTGGTCGAGCTGTACCGCGTGGCCTTCGATCCCTTGAAGGAAATCTCCTTCATCTCGGACGAGTACAACAAGTTCGAGCTGGAAGGCTCGCTCCTGGCCGACACCACCAAGCCTTATGACACGGTGCTTGGCCAGTTCGGCCGCATCGTGCAACTGTGATGGGGACTGCCATGAGCGATCTGGAAACCCTCATCCCGCAAGCGGTGGAGCTGGTCATCGACGGGGAGCCGTTGGCTATCAAGCCACTCAAGGTCGGCCAGATGCCCGCCTTCCTGCGCGCGATCACGCCGGTGATGCAGCAGATCGGCGGGGATGGCATCGACTGGCTGGCACTGTTCGGCGAGCGCGGCGACGACCTGCTGACGGCTGTGTCCATCGCCGTCAGCAAACCGCGCGCGTGGGTCGACGCGCTCGATGCCGACCAGGCCATCTTGCTGGCGGCCAAGGTGATCGAGGTCAACGCCGATTTTTTTACCCGGACGGTCATGCCTCGGCTCGACGGGCTGATCGCGCAGACGAGCGCGGCGGTGGCAGTGACCACGGCTGGTTCGACGCCGTCCAACTCCTGATCGCCCACGGCCACCGGCTGCCGGACATCCTCGACTACACCCTGGCGCAGGTGCGCGGCTTCGCCGCCGCCACCGCGCGGGAGGATGCGGCGCGCGATGCGCGGCTGCTCTCGCTGATCGCCATCGGCGCACGCGGTGACGCCCGCCACATCGACCAGACCCTCGACAGGCTCCAAGACCATGCGCATCTCGGTTCGCATCGATAGCAAGGCCGCGCAGGCGCAGTTGCGCCGCTGGGGCGGCGAGTTCCGCGAGAAGGTGCAGAAGGCGGTCGCGCGCGGCATCGCCAGTGAGGCCGCCGAACTCAAAGAGGACGTGCGCAGCCACGTTGCAGGCCAGATGGCGGTGGTCAAGAAATCCTTCGTCAAGGGTTTCACCGCCAAGGTGCTCGACAAGGATCGGAGTCGGCTGCCCGCGCTCTACGTCGGCTCGCGCATCCCGTGGTCGGGCATCCACGAGCGTGGCGGCGTCATTGGTGGCCGGATGCTGATCCCGCTGCACGGGCGCGTGGGCCGCAAACGCTTCAAGGCGCAGATCGCTGAGCTGATGCGCGGTGGCAATGCCTATTTCATCAAGAACGCCAAGGGGAACATCGTGCTGATGGCCGAGAACATCAAGGAACACGACCGGCCACTGTCGGGCTTCAAGCGCCGCTACCGCAAGGCCGAGGGCGTCAAGCGCCTCAAGCGCGGCGCGGACGTGCCCATTGCCGTGCTGGTGCCGCGCGTGCAGCTCAAGAAGCGTCTGAACGTCGAACGCATCGTCGCAGGGCGCATTCCGCGCCTCTCCGCCCGCATCGAGAAGCAATTGTGGCTGGTGGACTGAAGATGGCGAACCGAATTTCCATCCTCGTTGCGCTCGAAGGGGCCGATGAGGGGCTCAAACGCGCCATCACCTCTGCCGAGCGCAGCCTCGGCGAGTTTGGCTCGAACGCCAAGACCGCTGGCGACAAGGCCGCCGCTGGGATGGCCGAGGTCAAGGCCGGGATGAACGCCTTCGGCGATCAGGTCGCCAAGGCCAAGACGCAGTTGCTGGCCTTCCTCACCCTCAACTGGGCGGCGGGCAAGGTGCAGGAGATCGTCCAGATCGCCGACGCCTGGAACATGATGTCCGCGCGCCTGAAGCTCGCCACCGCAGGCCAGCGCGAATACACGGTCGCGCAGAAGGAGTTGTTCGCCATCGCGCAGCGCATCGGCGTGCCGATCCAGGAAACCGCCACGCTCTACGGCAAGCTCCAGCAGGCCGTGCGGATGCTGGGTGGCGAGCAGCAGGATGCACTCTCGCTCACCGAAAGCATCTCGCAGGCGCTGCGCATCTCGGGCGCATCGGCCACCGAGGCGCAGTCCTCCCTGCTGCAGTTCGGGCAGGCGCTGGCCTCGGGCGTGCTGCGCGGCGAGGAATTCAACTCCGTCGTCGAGAACAGCCCTCGTCTGGCCAAGGCGCTCGCCGATGGTCTGAACGTGCCCATCGGACGGCTGAGGAAGCTCGCCGAAGAAGGGCGGCTCACCGCCGACGTGGTGGTCAACGCGCTGATGAGCCAGAAGGACAAGCTGGCCGCCGAGTATGCGCAACTGCCGATGACCGTTGGCCAGGCCTTCACGCGTCTGTCGAACGCCTTCGGGCAGTGGGTCAGCAAGCTCGATGAATCGACCGGCTTCACCAAGAAGCTCGCCGAGGCCCTGACGTGGTTGTCGGAGAACCTGGACACGGTGATGAAGTGGCTGGGCCGCATTGCCGAGGTCGGCCTCGCGGTGCTGGTCTACCGCCTAATTCCGGCGCTGATCATCGCGTGGCAGACGGCAGGTGCGGCGGCGGTGACAGCGGCCAGCACCACGGCGGCCGCGTGGGCAACGGCCAACCTATCGTTGTCCAATGCCATCGCTACGGTGGGCAAGCTTCGCGTGGCGTTCGGGGTGCTGGGCGCGGCCATCATCGGCTGGGAGATCGGGACGTGGCTGTCGGAAAAGTTCGAGATCGTCCGCAAGGCGGGCATTTTCATGGTCGAGGTGCTGATGAAGGGCATCGAGCACCTGCGCTTCCAGTGGGAGGTGTTCGCCGCCATCTTCACGTCCGACACCATCGCTGAAGCCACCAAGCGCCACGAACAGCGGCTCGCGGAGATGAATCGTATCTTCGCCGAGATGTACGCCGACGCCACCGAAGGTGCGAACGCAGCCAAAGGCGCGATGAACACCGCTGCGACCGCTGCCGAGGAAATCGCCAAGCGACTCGAAGCCGTGCGCCAGGGCACGCAGGAAGCGGTCGGGCGTGGCATCGAGGCCGTGCACGCCGCCCTGGAGAAGCTCAAGTCCCGGCTGGGCGAGGTCGAACAGGCGGTCGGCAAGGCCCAAGGTGTGGTGGGCGACGCCACCGCCAAGATGGCCGAAGCCTACAAGGGGCTGACCGCCATCGTCGAGGCGAGCCTCGCGCAGCAGGTACAAGCGGTGAAGAACCGCTACGACCAGGAGAAGGCGGAACTGGAGCGTACCCAGCAGTCCGAAACCGCCAAGATCACCAAGTCCACGCAGCTCCTCACCGAGGCGCTGACGCAGCAGACCACGCTGCGCCGTCAGGCCACGACCGAGACGCTCGGCCTGATCGATCAGGAAACACAGGCGCGCAAGGACGCTGCCGCCCGGCAAGGTCAGACCGAGGAGGAGCGCCGGGCCAACGTGCAGCGTGTCGAGAACGACATCCTCGCCACCAAGCGTCAGACCCTGTCGCAGGCGCTCTCCGAGTACCGCCAACACATCGACGCCCTCAACGCCGAAGCCAACCGGCATCTGGCGGAAGTGCAGCGCATCGAGGAAGCCAAGCGCCAGTTGTCGATGTCCACGGAGGAGCGCATCCGCGACATCCGCCGCCAGGGCATGACGGAGTACGAGGCCACCGAGGATCGCAAGCGCCAGATCGCCGAGATGCAGGAACAGGCGCGTCGCGCGCTGGCCAACGGCGAGTTGGAGCTTGCTCGCCAGCTCGCGCAGAAGGCGATGGACATGGCCGCGCAGGTGGCCACCAGCCAGACCAACGAGGCCAAGCGCGGCGAGGAAGCGCGCAAGCAGTCCGAGCAGGCGGTGTCGCAGGTCACGCAGCTCGAAGCGCAGTCGCGCGAGGCCTACCGCAGGCAGGAGTACCAGCAGGCCACCGATTTGATGCGGCAAGCCGATCAGTTGCGCGCGGAACTGGCGCAGAAGGCCAAGGATGCCGACGTGCAGGCCGCGCAAGGAAAACAAGGGGTGCGTGACGCCATCGACCGCATCCGCCAGTCTGAGGAAATCCTCAACCAGGCGCTGGATGCCGAGGCCAAGGCGCACCAGACCGCTGCACGCGAAGCGCTCAGCGCGCGTGACCAGATTCGCCAGACGCTGGAGCAGACGCAAACCCAGATCGACCAGGTCACCGCCAAGCTCAAGGACGGCCTGAAGGTCACGCTCGACGCCGACACCACGCGATTCGACCAGGCCATCGCCGATCTGGACAAGGCGCTCGCCGAGAAGGAGTACCTTCTCAAGATCCAGGCCGACCTGCAGGAAGCGGAGAAAAAGCTCAAGGAATACGAGCAGTTGCTCAAGGAGGGCAAGACGCTGCCGGTCGATGCCGATGTTTCCAAGGCCAAGGAAGCACTGGACAAGCTCAAGACCTACGCCGATCAGAACGCGCAGTTCGAGCTGAAGGTGGCGACCGAGAAGGCGCAGGCGGCGATCACCAACGTTGAGGGGATGATCAAGGCGCTGGATCGCATCCAGACCGAATCTCAGCATCAGGTGGCCAGCAACGTCGGCGCGGTTCGCGGGGAGATCGACAGCCTCAATGGGCGTAACACATCCAGCACCCACACCATCTACGTGACCAAAGTGGAAACCAATGCCACAGGCGGTCTGGTTGGCGGTGTGCGACGGTTTGCCGACGGCGGCGCGGTGGCTCCGGCCTTTCCCCGGATGAGCGGTGGCTCGGTGCCCGGCTCCGGCCACCACGACACCGTGCCGCGCACCCTGGATGCCGGGGCCTTCGTGATCCGCAAGGGGGCGGTGCAGAAGTACGGCAGTGGCGCGCTCTCGCGATTGGCCAATGGCGTCGCCCACTTCGCGGTCGGTGGGCGCGTTGCCTCGTTGGGCGGTACCGGCTCCACAGGCTCCGATCCCCACGACAAGCCGAGCAGGCCCAAGAAGAACCGCGAAGCGTTCGAGGCGCTCAAGATGATCGACCTCGGCCTGCAGGGAATGAACGAGTACACGAGCTGGCTGCAGTGGAACTACGGCGCATCGGTCAGTCTGGATATGCGCAGCAAGACGATGGACAACTACGGCAAGCAGGCGCAGCAGGATCGCCGCACGCTGGAAGACTTCATCGGCCGCAAGACGCTGACCGGCAACGAGCGCCAGAACCTCGAACGCATCAAGCAGACGTGGCGGCAGGCGATGGCCCAGCCGCTGCTCTGGGGTAAAGACCTGGAGCGCGAGCTGATCGACTACATGGAGCAAAACCAGGGCGAGTTTTACCGGCGCGGTGGCTTGGCGAAATCCGACACCGTCCCGGCGATGCTCACCCCGGGCGAGTTCGTCGTGAACCGGCAGGCCGTCGCCCGCTACGGCGCTGGCTTCTTCGAAGCCATCAACAACCTGAGCGCTCCGGCGCAGGCACTGGCCGGGCGTGCGCTGGCGGGCATTCAGGGCTTTGCCTCGGGTGGTCTGGTGCAGCCCGCAAGCCGCAGCCTGCCACGTCCCTCGTTGCCCGAAGGTACGCCCACCCGCACCGTGCGCGTGGAACTGTCCTCGGGACAACAGAAGGTCAACGCCACCGTCGATGCGCGCGACGAAGCGCGACTGCTGCAACTGCTGGACGCCGCCCGCGCCCGCACGGCTTGACCGTGCGCTCCTGTTTCTCTGCCTGAGGGTTTCCCGATGCAACTGAAGAACCTCGACAGCGGGGTGGCTCTGCCATTGCCGGACGACTTGCTCTGGAGCGACGAGCACGCGTGGTCGCCAGCGGTCGCCAATGCGTCCTACCTGATCACCGGGGCCTTGCTGATCCAGTCGGCCGCCCGGCAGGCAGGTCGGCCGATCACCCTGGTGGGAGCACCCGATATGGCCTGGGTGACGCGTGCCGCCGTCGAGCAGTTACGCGCATGGGCGGCGATTCCGGTGGGCGGCAGCACAGGCCGCTTCGAACTTACTTTCGCCGATGGCCGGGTCTTCACGGTCGCTTTCCGTCACCAGGAGGTCGCCATCGAGGCCGAACCCGTGCTGGGCATCCCGGCGCGATCCGGCAACGACTTCTACCGCCTGACCCTTCGATTTCTGGAGATTGCCTGATGCCAATTCAATCTGGCGACGTGAAGCTGCTCAAGTCCGCCGTGATGGCGGACGTGCCCGAAGGCGGCGGCGCGCCCACGGGCCTCGTGATTGCCGATGGCGTATCGAACGCCATCTTCCCCGACATCTCCGAGCTGGATCGCGCCGGAGGCCGTGTCAACCTGCGCAAGAGCTTCGTGCAGGTGGCCACGGACGATACCGACACCTACTTCGGGGCCAACGTCATCGTGGCTGAGCCGCCGCAGGACGTGCGCGTCAGCGTCACGCTGTTTTCCACCCGCAAGACCTTCGACACCCGTGAGCAGGCGCAGACCCGCATCGAGGCCTACCTCAACAAAGGGCCGGAGTGGGCGGGCTACCTGTTCGAGAACCACATCGCGGGCCAGCGGGTGATCCAGCTCTTCCAGCGCCTCAGCGATGCCGTGCCCAACGTCGGCCAGACCCTCGTCCTGATCGAGAACGAGGGACTGCCCACGCAGAAGGAGCAGTACATCCGCGCCACCGCCGTGTCGGTGGTCGAGCGCAGCTTCACCTACAACACCGACCAGGACTACAAGGCGGCGGTCGTCACCGTCGCCATCAGCGACGCGCTGCGCTTCGACTTCACGGGCTCGCCCGCCAGCCGAACCTTCACGCGGGCGACCAACAGCACGAAAACGCGCGACACGGTGGTGGCCGACGCGGGCACCTACGTCGGCGTCGTGCCGCTGACGCAGGCTGCCAATGTGGGCGACTTCACCATCAAGGGCGCGTCCATCTACACGCAGCTCGTGCCCAGCGCCCAGACCGAGACGCCGATCTCCTTCGTGCCACCCTACGCTGCAGCAGGCTTGCCGGTGCCGGGCGCGGCACCCGTGAGCTACACGGCCAGCCACGCCTGGAACACCAGCATCAAATTCAACCTGCCGGGTGGCTGCCTGCCGGGGTCGCTGTCCATCGTCACCGATGGCATCACGATCTTCGACGATGCGGGCCTACTCAAGACCGCCAGCGGCACGCTGGGCACCATCGACTACGCCAACGGCATCCTGAGCCTGAACTCCGGCTCGATGTCCAACAGCAAGGCCATCACCTACACACCTGCTGCACAACTGCAGCGCGCGCCGCAAAGCGCGGAGATCGCGGTCACGCCGGAATCGCGCAGCCAGTCCTACGTCGGCACCGTGAACCCGGTGCCACAACCCGGCACGCTTGCCATCAGCTACATGGCGCAGGGCCGTTGGTACGTGCTTTCGGATGGCGGCAATGGCTCTCTCAAAGGGCTGGATGCCAGCTACGGCGCGGGTACTTTCAACAAGAACACTGGGGCCTTCGTCGTGACCTTGGGGGCACTGCCCGACGTGGGCTCCTCGCTGATCCTGACGTGGAACGTGCCGACCCAGGAAACGCAGCAGCCAACCGCCGCTCTGAAGGCATCGCAGGCCTTGCAGCTTGCCCCGCCCGAAGGCAAAAGCGTTCAGCCAGGCACGCTCACCATCACCTGGCCACACGAGAGCGGCACGGGCACGCGCACGGCGTCCGCCACCACGTCTGGCGAGCTCAGTGGTGCTGCCACCGGTAGTCTGAACGTCGCGCAGAACCTCTTGAGCTTCGCGCCGAATGTCCTGCCGCCAGTCGGCGCACTGCTGACCGTGGACTACGTTGCGGGCCCCAAGCAGGAGGACAGCTTCGCGCACCCCTCGCGCGATGGCCAGGGCAAGGTGCCGGTGACTGCAACCCTGGGCTCCATCGAGCCGGGTTCATTGGAGATCGAGTGGAACACCCTGACGGACACCGCCGTACTCGGGGTCTACACGCTGCAGCAGATTCAGGCGATGGGGCTAGGCCTGTGGAACGGGGTCGATCCGACGCAATACGCCCGCGACGATGGTGCGGGCAATGTGCTGCGCGCAGGCCAAGTCATCGGTAGCGTCAACTATGCCACCGGGGCGGTGCAGTTCCAGCCCGACGTCACGGTCAAGATTCCAAGTCCCGTCTACGGGGCGCAGCGCCTTGGCTGGGCGTCGGGCGTGGGCCAGATGTTCCGCCTCAACTACGGCGGCATCAACTACGTGGATGCGCCGTCGCTGTACCCGAACGACGAGTCCGGCTACGTCAAGCTGCGCTACAACAGCGCGGGCTCGACCAGCAACCACAGCGAGACGTTCGCGTTCAGCCCATCGTTTCGGCTGGTGCCCGGCGTCAACGCGCAGGTGGTGACGGGCACGGTGTTGCTGTCCATCGCGGGCAGCCAGCCCTGGGGTGACAACGGTCAGGGCACGCTGCGCGAATTCACACCCAGCGGCTGGGTCACGCGCGGCAGCATCAACTACCTCTCTGGTGCGGTGACGCTCACCTCGTGGTCGGCGGGCGCGACCAACAGCATCACGCGCGCCAGTTGCGTGACCACTGTGGGCGAGAACATCTCCAGTGAGTACGTGTTCCGCACCGGTGCTGCGCCACTTCGCCCAGGATCGCTCTCCATTCAGTTCGCCCGCGCCGTGGGTGGAACCCAGACCGTGACGGCAGGCATCGACGGCACGATCACCGCGTCTGGCGTCATCGGCAGCGTCGATTACGACACTGGCCTTGTGCGAGTGCGGTTTGGCACCGTGGTCACGGCGGCGGGCAACGAGAGCGAGCCGTGGTTCGACGCCGAGAACGTGCGGCCAGACGGCAAGATCTTCCGGCCAGAGCCGGTCGCGGCTTCCAGCCTGCGCTACAGCGCCGTGGCCTACAGCTATCTACCCCTCGATGCGGCGCTGCTGGGCATCGACCCGGTGCGCCTGCCCAGCGATGGGCGGGTGCCGATCTTCCGTCCAGGAGGCTTCGCCGTCGTCGGCCACACCGGTCGCATCACTGCCTCGGTCAGCAACGGCCAGACCATCGACTGCGCGCGGGTGCGTCTTTCGCGCGTGCGCGTGGTCGGCCACAACGGCGTGGTGATCCACACAGGCTACGTTACCGATCTCGAAGCAGGCACCGTCACGTTCACCGACGTGACCGGCTACAGCCAGCCAGTGACCATCGAGCACCGCATCGAGGACATGGCCGTGGTGCGCGACGTGCAGATCAACGGCGAGATCAGCTTCACGCGCCCGCTGACGCACGCCTATCCGCTGGCCAGTGCCGGCGATCCGGTCTCTGGCAGTTTCGTCTCCAGTGCGCTGGTGGCCGGTGACCTGTTCGCCCGCGTGAACCTCGTGTTCGACCAGAGCACCTGGAACGGCAGCTGGTCGGATGAACTGATCGGCAGCGCTGCCACCGCCACCTTCAACCACACCCAGTACCCAATCACGGTCACCAATCGCGGGGCGCTCACCGAGCGCTGGGTGGTTCGGATGACCAACAGCACCTCGTTCGAGGTCATCGGCGAGAACGTAGGTGTGATCGCCACCGGCAATACCAGTGCCGACTGCGCCCCCAACAACCCGGCGACCGGCGTGCCGTACTTCCGTCTGCCCGCGCTCGGCTGGGGCAACGGCTGGGCCACCGGCAACGTGCTGCGCTTCAACACCATCGGCAGCCAGTTCCCGGTCTGGGTGGTGCGCACCGTCCAGCAGGGACCGGAGTCCGTGCCCGACGACCACTTCACGTTGCTGATTCGCGGGGACGTCGACACGCCCTGATGGTGTGGGTGCCCCCTGATCTTTGAACCCTTCTCGCAGGAATTCCTATGACCGACCTGACCGTCAAATACTTCAGCAGCGGCATGACCGGCGCGCCCCAGATCGCCAACAACTGGGGCGATCTGGTGACGATGCTCGATGCGTGCCTGATCAATGGCTTCGCCTTGAAGGCCATCGATACGTTGACCTTTGCCGACGGCATCGCCACGGCGACCATTTCCTCGGGCCACGCCTATCGGCCATTTCAGGTGGTCGAGATCGCTGGCGCTGAGCAGCCCGAGTACAACGGACAGTTCCGCGTGCTGACGGCGACGATGACCACGTTCACCTACGCGGTGACCGGCACGCCCGTCTCGCCTGCCACGACGGTGACGAGTCTCTCGGCCAAGGTCGCCCCGCTGGGGTGGGACAAGCCGTTCTCGGCTACTCACAAGGCTGCCTACCGCAGCAAGAACCCGCAGTCACCGCAGAACCTGCTGCTGATCGACAACAGCCTCAAGACGCCCAACTACACGACGAGTTGGGCCAAGTGGGCCAACGTCGGCATCGTCGAAGACCTGTCGGACATCGACACCATCGTCGGCGCGCAGGCCCCCTATGACCCGAACAACCCGACGCAGAACTGGAAGCAGGTCACCGCCAGCCAGTGGGGTTGGTACAAGTGGTTCCACGCGCGCGGCCCCCAGTACGAGAGCAATGGCGACAGCGGCGGCGGTGGGCGCAACTGGGTGCTGATCGGTGACGACCGCCTGTTCTTCCTCTTCTGCACCAACGCGGCGGGCTACGGCTGGTATGGCCGCAACAGCTACTGCTTCGGGGACCTCATCAGCTTCAAGCCGGGTGACAACTACGCCACGGTGCTGGCTGCCGATGACAACTACTCGGGGATGAGCAACTACTGGAGCTATCCCGGCCAGTTCAGCGGCTACGGGTTGGTCTCGTCCCTGGACTTCACGGGCAAGGTGCTGCTGCGCAACCACACCCAACTCGGCAACCCGGTGCGGTTTGGGCTCACGTCCCTGAACACGAACAACGGCCAGCAGATCTGCGGCCGGGGCCCGACACCGTTCCCGAATGGAGCCGACTACAGCTTGTGGCTGCTGCCCACCTACGTGCGGCAGGAGGATGGCCACATGCGCGGCATCCTGCCTGGAATGCTGTGGATGCCCCAGGATCGTCCGTACAGCGACCAGACCATCGTCGACAACGTCGTCGGTCAGGAAGGCAGAAGGTTCCTGTTGGTCAGGACGCAATACAGCTCGGAAACCGAAGGCGCGCAGATCGCATTCGACATCACCGGGCCTTGGAGGTAAGCGATGAGCTACCCGCTGAGCGAGTCCTTCGCCACTGCGCCTGCCACCGGCTACACCGCAGTCCTGGGCGGAATGTCCGCGACGCACAACAGTGCGCAGCAATCCATCGACATTTCGGCTCCCAACAGCCAGTCCATCCTGCGCTTCAATGAAACCGCCCACGGCGATTTCTGGTTCGAGGCCGACGTCGAGTTGCTGACCGACCCAAGCGCCCGCAAGCACATCGGGCTGTGGATGACGACCGGCAATGGTTCCGAGGGCTACCGGTTCGCACACCTCGACGGGGGGTGGAGTGTTTCCCGCTGGAACAGTGGTTTCGGTGACGGGGCTGCGGTGACGGGCGGGGTCAATGATGGGGCGAGGCCTATCGCTGGGTTGGCCGACGTGGCTCCGACCTTCAACGTCGGCCAGCGGTTGACCCTGCGCTGCGAGGTCATCGTCGGTGCCTTGGATGCCAACGGCGTGCCCTGGGCGCGGTTGATCCAGTTCAAAGCGGATGGCGTGCTGATGTTCCAGGTTGGCGATGCCGCCTACCGGGGCAAGCTGATTCCTGGCGTCTTCTTGTACGGAGCCACGGCACGGGTCCACGCTATCGCAGGCGACACCCCGTCTGGCTTGCCCGCTTTTCCGACGACGGTGGGCGTGAACGCCGACGACGATCTCCTGCCCCTGGCCGGGGGCTCGACCTCGGTGCCGCCCAATCCCGCCGCCAACATCGGCGTCAATGCCCAGGTCGACTTGTCGCGTCTCAACAGCCCGTCGAGCAATCTGTGGAACCGAGGTGGTGGCTACGACTGGCAGTTCCATCCAATTCCGAACGGTCGCAAGAACATCCACTTCAGCGGCCACGGATTCATCGTCGGAACGGTCAAGGAGAAGGGACAACCCGACCAACCGCTGGTGCGGAGGGTGCAGCTCATCAGCGAGAACACCCGCGTCCTGGTCGCCGAGACCTGGTCAGGCATCGGAGGTAACTACCGATTCGAACTGCTGGACCCGGCGCAGCGATACACCGTGGTGAGCTACGACCACAAGCAGATGTACCGCGCCGTGATCGCGGACAACCTACGCCCGGAGATGATGCCGTGACCGTTGCCATCACTGTCGAACACAACGAGGCGCGGCTGGCAGGCACCTTGGCCTTCCTCGACGCAGGCAACAACCCGGCGCGCCTGCGCATTTACGGCGGTACGCGTCCCGCCACCCCGGCGACGACGCCCGCGAGCGCGATGCTGGTCGAGATCAGGCTCACCAAGCCCGCAGGCACGATTGCGGGGGGACTCCTCACCCTGACGCAACAGGAGGACGGCTTGATCACCAGCACCGGCGTCGCCACGTGGGCGCGGCTGGTCAACGGCAACGAAGTCACGGCTTTGGATCTGGATTGCAGCGGTACCGACGGCGATGGCGATGTGAAACTGGCCGCTACCCAACTCTATCTGGGCGGTGACGCCCGGATGGTGTCGGCCATCCTGGGGTAAGCCGTGCCTGCCGTGACCAACGAGGTGACCTTGGTCGCCACGTTGCCCGCGCCCGCCGTCACCGTGGTGGTCGGTCCGCCCTTGGTAGATCTGCTCTTCGATCAACCCGCTGCCACCGACGCCAATTTGGTGTTCGGAGCCAACTACATCGCCCCGCGCGACGATGTGACGGTGCGGGCCACGCTGCCGCTGCCGGTCGTCACGATCAAGTTCATCCCACCGGCCCGGGCAGAGTTGTTGGCCCAACTGCCGGGCCTGACGGTGCAGTCACTGGTCTTGCGCCCGAGCGTGCCCTTGAACGTGGGGGCTGGCGCTGGCGCAAGCCTGCCCGGCGTGGTGTTCACCGGAGAGGTCAGGTACGCGTCGCACACGCAGCGTCCCACGGTGGGTCGGACTTCGCACCTCTGGCAGGTGGCTAAGCAGACGGAGGACGGCGCGAAGCAGGGCCAGCAGGATGCGGCTGCAACGCCCGCAGGCTGGAAGACGTTCTGGCGGCGCATGATTGCCGTGCCTCAAGGCGTCGACCATCAGTTACCCCCGGTCTTGGCCTCGCTGCCTGCGCAGCATCGCACCGGCCAGCAACAGGCTCGGCGCTTCCACGACTTGACGTGGTTCGCGCATCAGGATGGCACGTATCTCGAATTGGCTCGACTGAGCTTGTTTCAGAACGCGTCCCGCCTGCGCGATGTGACGGGGTTTCGTCATCAAGACGGCGACCGCACCAAGCGCGCGGGACGGGTGAGCCCTTGGCAAACCGCGCGGCAGCTCGCCCAGCGCCAAGGGAGTGATTTTCAGAGCGCGAGTCCATCAGCGAGGGGTTGGCGTGGCCGGTACAGGCAAGCCGCTCCGCCACCGCCGGGGATCAGCATCTGGGTGATCCCAGAGCCGCCCGCGCCACAACCTTGCTACACGCCGAGCGCCCACCTGGTGTTCGCGGCATTGGCCCCTGCGGACAGCCACTTGCTGTTCGTTTGTGAAAACCACATCGACCCGCCACCTCCCGATGGGGAGCCGGTGGTCGTTCCCGTTCGGAGGGTGTATTTCGTGATCAACAACGTGACCTTGCATCGGCTGCCAGATGGTCTGCCGGTGCCGGTGTTCAGCCTTTCACTGGCGCTCGATGCCGCCTCCTGGACGTGGGGCTTCGATGCGCTGCTGCCCGCCGCCGCAGAAGCTCTTGTCGCCCCCGGAAGCAACGGCGGCCCGGTCGAACTGGTAGCCAGCGTCAACGGCAAGCCGTTTCGCGTGTTGGCCGAGAGCATCAGCCGCGAGCGTGTGTTCGGCGACGCGAGCATCCGCATCTCCGGAAGAGGACGCAACGCCGTACTGGCCGTGCCCTATGCGCCGGTGATGAACTTCCAGCAACCGCAGGCGCGCACGGCGCGGCAGTTGATGGACGACGTACTCACGCTCAACGGCATCCCGTTGGGCTGGAGCATCGATTGGGGCCTGACCGACTGGAACGTCCCTGCCGGGGTGTTCACCCAGCAGGGCACGTGGATGGAAGCCCTGGTTGCCATTGCCAGCGCGGCCGGAGGTTACCTGATCCCGCACGCGTCCAACCAGAGCATCCGTGTGCGACACCGGTATCCGGTCGCGCCGTGGGAGTGGAACACCGTCACGCCAGATTTCGTGCTGCCCGTCGATGCGGTGGCCCGCGAATCGCTGCGCTGGGCGGAGAGGCCCGCCTACAACCGCGTGTTCGTGTCCGGCCAGGATGTCGGTGTGCTTGGGCAGGTGAGTCGGGCTGGGACTGCCGGGGATGTGCTGGCCCCGATGGTGGTCGATGCGCTGATCACCGAAGCCGCTGCGGCGCGCCAGCGGGGCATCTCGGTTCTAGCTGATACCGGGCAACAGATCGAGGTGACCCTGCGCCTGCCGGTGCTGGCCGAGACGGGAATCATCGAGCCGGGTGCGTTCGTCGAGTACCAGGACGGCAGCGTGACGAGGCTGGGCATCGTGCGCTCGACGCAAGTCGAGGCAGGAATGCCGGAGGTCTGGCAGACCTTGGGGGTGCAGAGCCATGCATAACCTCTACGAGCAGTTCCGCCAACTTATCCCTGATCCGCCATTGCAGGCGGGCACGGTGGTGGGCGTCGGCTCCGGCGTCGTGACCGTCGCCTTGCCCGGCGGCGGCTTGATCCACGCACGCGGCAGCGCTGCCATCGGCCAGAAGGTGTTCGTGCGTGATGACGTCATCGAAGGCGGCGCACCCAGCTTGACGCTGGAAATCATCGAAATCTGAAACCTATCTTCCTGATCACCCCTGAACCCGCCTTGGTGCCACGTGCATCAGGCGGGTTTCGCATTTCTGGAGACCTGCAATGACCGAACCCGAACACCAACCCGCCGCCCTCGTGGAAAACATGCTCCTGTTGCGCCGCGAGGACTTCGACGAACTGCTCGACCGTGCCGCCGAACGCGGAGCCGAGCGTTGCCTTGCCCATCTCGGGCTGGAGAACGGCAGTGCGGCGAAGGACATCCGCGAACTGCGCGATCTGCTGGAAGCGTGGCGCGATGCCCGCCGCACGGCGTGGCAGACCACCATCAAGGTCGTGACCACCGGCATCCTGGCCGCGCTGCTGGTGGGGGCCGCCATAAAGTTGAAGCTGATGGGAGGCGTGCAATGACCGCCAAGCCGAAGATCTGCCTTTTGGACGACTGGCGGCGCGTGTTGCGACGTGCCTGGAGTATCCGCTTCTCGCTGCTGGCCGCTGCCTTCACAGCGGCGGAGGTGGTGGTGCCGCTGTTCGGGGATGTACTGCCGCGCGGTGCGTTTGTGCTGCTGGCCTTTGCCGCCAGCATCGGCGCAACCGTTGCTCGCATCGTGGCGCAGCCGGAGATGCACCGATGACCCGGACACCATCACCCGTGATGCGCAGGACGGTGGCCGGACTGACGCTGTCCGCCGCCGCCCTGGTCGGCATCGTGCTGCACGAGGGCTACACCGATCGCGCAGTGATCCCGGTCAAGGGCGATGTGCCGACCATTGGTTTCGGCACCACCACCGGGGTGAAGCTGGGCGACACCACCACGCCGCCAAAGGCGCTGGCTCGGGCACTTACCGACGTACAGCAATTCGAGGGGGCGCTCAAGCAATGCGTGACTGTGCCCCTGGCCCAGCACGAGTACGACGCGCTGGTGAGCTTTTCCTACAACGTCGGCAGCCGCGCGTTCTGCCAATCCACACTGGTCAGAAAACTCAACACCGGGGACTACGCCGGGGCCTGTGCCGAGCTGCTGCGCTGGCGCTTCTTCCAGGGTAAGGACTGCGCGCTGCCCGCCAATGCGCGCCTGTGCGGCGGGTTGGCCACACGGCGCGAGGCCGAGTACCGGCAGTGCATCGGGGAGGCATCGTGAGTGTGATTCCATGGCCGTACCGGCTGCTGGCCCTCGCGGTGCTCGGCGTCGCCCTGGTCGGCTTCGGCTGGATCAAGGGCGCAAGCCACGTTCAAGCGCAATGGGATGCCGCCGTCCAGCAACAAGCCCTACAGACCGCAGCCATCCGCGAGCGGCAGGCGCAAGCCACCGTCAAGGTCGTCACCCAGTACGTCGACCGCGTCCGCGTCGTCCGCGAGAAGGGCGACACCATCATCAAGGAGGTTCCCGTCTATGTGCCCGTTCAAGCCGATGCTGCTTGCACTATCAACCGTGGCTTTGTGCGCCTGCACGACGCTGCCGCCGCCGGTGAACTGCCCGAGCCCGCCCGAGATGCTGATGCGGCCGCCGCAGGCCTTGCGCTCTCTGCCGTCGCCGGAACCGGTGCCGCCAACTACCAGACCTGCCACGAGAACGCCGAGCAGCTAAGGGCGTTGCAAACGTGGGTCAGGGAGATGAAGGTTGCCAGCGAGCAGTAGGGTTCAGCACCGCATCATGGATTGTTCCAGCATCCAGGGCTTCGCGAATCGAAGAACATCACTTCTGTGTCAGGCAAGGACCGGCCAGCAGCCTTAAGCACTTGGTGGCAGAACGCCTGCTGATCTCCATCTGGCTGACCAGTGAAAACCGAGACGGCCATTCGCTTTGGCGGACTCGATGCGATGGCGTCGAGCACGTGTTGGTCTCGCTCGTCAAAGCTCCAGCCATATACGACCAGGCTCTCTCCAAGGGCGGGCAGCACCTCTTCATATACGTTCGTCAGGTAGTGACTTCGGCGAATCGCAGCGACCTTCTGATGACTGGTTCCCTCGCTAACAAACACGGGCACATAGTGCCCGGATGCCCACATCCGGGTTATGGTGCCAAGCAAGTCACCTGCGCCTCCCGCGCCTACAGAAAGCTTTGTCTCATCACCAAGGTAGTCACGAGCAACCGCAAGACTGCCGTGAGGGTAGAAAACCAATGTTGCTCCTGCAGCGTGCCCATAGGGTCGCCGCAGATATTCCCAATCCGTCTGGAACTCCCCGTCGTGGAATGCGTCCTTGAACCAACTCCCGTTCGCCGCGTTGAACAGCAGCATGGCCCAGTACAAGGTGAGGTCGTAGTTCAGGCTGACGACAGTGGGAAACGCGCTCGCAAACGCACCGACCAGTTGCAGGTCGGCGGCAACATCGGCATGCACCGGATGCACACTGTGCACAGCTTCGATCAGTGCTGTACGGACCTCCTCATAGGCTGCGGAGATGGCGGCCGACGGCGTCCCCAATGCCCCGTTGACGTGCTCGGCATACCAGCACGCGAGCAGAACATGCTCGAAATCGGTTGTCCCGAGCTTGGCGAATATTGGGGCAGTGGTGGCGAGCAGTCCTTTTGCATCAGCGATGCCATGGAGTGTTGGGTATGCGAACTCCTTGTGGATGGCGATACTGGCGCCGTTGCCCAGAAGGAGGGAACTCCAATCTTCAGCGCTGATGTTTGCCCAGGTGCCAATATCGATTCTGTCCATAATCTTCACGGGACGTCATTGTGGGTTGATCTCGCCATGCGAGCCGCCACAGCTATGCAACCCAACCCATGCCGCAAGATCCGGTCTCGTGCAGCCATTCGTGGCCGCACACTTTGCAGCGGTAGTACGCCTCATCGGCAGCGCCCATCATCGACGAGACCTTTCTGCCGTCCTTGTACTCGAGATTTGCATGAGGCTTCGTGCTTCTCGACGCGCCAATCAAGGCCTTGCAGTCATCGCACATCGGCGCAGGTGCTGATGCATTACTCATATCGATAGACCCCATCATCAGACGTCAATTGGCGTCGTCTTCCAGACTTCCTGCGCCAGCGCGATGAGCAGCGCGTGGCGCTTCTCGATGGACGCGGCATTCCACGCAGGAAAAGCCTCCAGCTTGGCGTTGATCCGGGAAATCGATGTGTTCTGTCCGACCTCGGTCAGCGCCACCAGACTGCGCGTCAAGTAGTTGCCGCTCTTGCCGTACTCGACTTGCTTGGCCGTGTAGAAGTCATTGCCCGCGACGATGTTGATGGGCTTCTCCAGCAAGGTCAGGTTGCCCAGCCGGTTCTTGTAGTCGTCGTAGACCGCATTCGGGTTCTCTGCTGCCCACGTGGCACGCAGCTCCGCCTTCGGGTTGTCGGGCAGGATGTGCTCGATTTCCAGATTGGTGAACGGCTCTAGGCTGCCCGGCACCTTCAGCCCGCTGAAGGCCATGTCGACGTGCTGCGTCAGTCGCGCCAGCAGGTAGCGCGTGCGGTACTGCTGCATCGAGTACAGCGTGAAGCGCTTGAGGGCGTCGGCCAGCTCCTGTGATTTGCCCGCCATGTTCTTCTCAAAGCGCTCGGCAATGAACGCGTTGAGCTGCACCTTTTGTTTCACCGGATCGCTGGTCTCGGCAATCACGCGCAGCTCGTCGGCCCACTGAGAGAAGCTGCGTTCCAGATCCTTGGTCGGTGTCTTGGTGAAGATGTAATAGAAAAGGAAGCTCTCCAGCTGCGCCACGAAATGGTCGAACAGCGGCTTGGGGAAATTCGCCGCTGCCAGCAGCAGGACGAAGTGCAAACTGAACGCGCCGCCTGCCAGCCGCTTGAGGCTGTCCATTGCCAGACTCGGCTTGCCATCGTTGCCAAGCCCGTTGGCAAAGGCCAGGTAGTGCTCGACGTTGCGGATCACTTTGCGCACGAACTCGAAGGGCTTGCCTGCGTAATCGCACAGCGCCGCGTTGTCCTTGGCGACGAACCAGTCGTAGATTTCGTCCTCGCGCACGACTGAGTCGCCGCGCTCGTTCTTGATGACGTAGTTGGCCATCAGGAAGTAGCGCAGGAAGCGCAGCGGCTTTTCCTTCTCCTTCTCCAGCGGCTTGGTGATCTTCTTCCACTCGTCCTTGAGCTGGGTGAACTGCGCTTGCTTGACCTGCGTGAACAGCAGGTTCTTGAGCAAGTCCATCGGGTTCAGGCCCACGCCGCGCTCGTTGATGGTCTCGAAAATCTTCAGCGCGCTGCTGACGTCGGTGGATATCTGGATGAACACCACGTTATTGGCCAGATAGCCCCAATACTTCTTCAGTTTGGGCGCATCGTCGTAGTTGTCCTTCAGGTAGCGATATAGCGTGCTGTAGGCGTTGACCAGATTTTCCAGGGAGCCGAAGCTGGCGATCCCAGCTGCCTGAATGCCTGCGCGCACGGCCTGCGGGTCGGCGTCCAGCTCTACCAGCTTGGCCATCACTTCGCCCGCGCTTTCGTAGCGCGGCTCCAGCTTCAGGTTGGTGCGCACCTCGCCGTCACTGTCCACATAGCTGGTTGAGATCAGCCCGGAAATCATCTGCCGCTGCGGCTCGCCCTGAAACAGATGCTTCAGCGCGCACAGCAGCAGGAAGAAGGTGGTCAGGCGCTGCTGGCCGTCGATCACCTCGTAATGGTTCTTCTGGTCGGTCGGCGACACCAGCACGGTACCAATGAAGTATTCGCGCGTGGTGCCCACATCGATCTGTTCGCCGATGTCCTCCAACAGCTGATGCACTTCCTTGTCCGTCCAGACGTACTCGCGCTGGTAGTCCGGGACGATGTAGAAGCATTCCCTGAAGGCTTCCTCGATGCTGTATTTGTGATTTTCGATGCGGGCCATTTTTCGTCTTCTCTAAATCTTTCAATGCACAAAGCTGGGAACTAGCGATCTCTCAGACCAGCACCCGGAACAACTTCTTCAAGTAGGCGCTGGCACCATCCTCCATGAACAGCACGTTGCGGCTTTCCAGATCGGCTTTCTTTGTCGAGTCGCCCACGTTGAGCAGGTCGGCGAACTTCGTTGGCGAGAGGACAAAGGCATTCAAGACCAGCGGCGCTTCGCTCGCCTTGGCCTGCCCCGCCAGCGTCGTTTCCAGAGTCTTCACTTCCTTGTACAGCCCCAGCTTGGGGTGCGACAGGTCGAGATTGCGCAGCCCCTTTGGATCGACAAAGGTCAGCCACTGCTTGCCGCTGGCATCGTCCACCAGCCACAGCAGGAAGTCAGGATAGAAGTTGCCCGCCAACGCGAAGCCCAGACCTTTCTCTTCCCGATCCGCATTGCGCAACAGGTACAGACTGCGCGGGCCAATCGCTTCCTTGCCTTCGCTGGAGTTGTAGAACGCCTCCAGATCGCGGACAAACTCCCATTCGCTGGGCGCGTCAAAGGCCAGCGGACGCAGTTTCAGCGGCACTGCACCCTTGTCCTCCAACGCCAGTAGCGGGTAGTACAGGTGCCGGTCGAAGCTGATGGCCACCATGTGTGGCGCATTCCATTTGCTAGCCTCGCCGATTTTGCCGTCCGCCACCAGCTTCTTCAGCACTTCCAGCTTCGCCTGATACTCCAGACCGTCGTCGCTGTTCTCGATCTCGAACTGGTACAGCTTGAGCATCGACCCGTGGTCTTCATCGATGTGGGTGATGTCGTAGAACTGGCCTTCGTAGCCGGACTTCAGGGCCTTGTAGAAGCGGTCGGTGTAGTCCGTCAGCAGTCGCAGCAGGATGTCTTCCTGCTTGCGGATGTCGGCGAAGGTCGTCACATTCAGTTCCGCCGCCGGAATGAACAGCGTGTACCAGTCCTGCGCGCCCGCGCAGAAGTCGATCAGCTTCTGCTGTTCCAACCGCAGGTTGCTCCAGCTGCGCTGCAGCTTGTAATCCTGCAAGGCCAGATAGACCCGATCCCAGTTGAAAGCCGGGAACAGTGTCTGGTTCAGCTTGCCCTTGTTGCGGGCTTCCGTCGTGGAGGCTGTGCCCTTGTCCTTGCTGGACAGCGCCTCGACGCGCGGGTACAGGTCGAGCACCACATGGGGTGGCTTGATCTTGCCCTGGAACTGAGCTGGAATTTCGTACAGCCACGGGAAGTGCGTGCGCTTGAACCCGAGTTTCTGGTTGTCCTTGTAGCCATCCTTCAGCGTCAGGGTCTTGAGCTTGCCCTTGGGCAGGTTGGCACGGGTCGGGAAGTCCAGCTCCAGCACTTCATCGCTGGGCGTGATGCCTTCTTCACGCAGGTAGTCCTTGAACGCCGCCATGTAGCTGGCGCGCACCCCGAAGATGTTCAGCGCCTCCAGCTTGTCCAGATGCACGCCCTTGGGCCTGTCTTGCGGCAAGGTGCGCTTGAGCGAGAAACCCTTGCCCTTGAGGCGCACGCCGCGCCCGAACAACTGGATGATCTGCGAGCCTTCACCCTGGCCCATGTTCAGCAGGCCCATCGTGGACACGCGCCAACTGCTCCAGCCTTCCGTGAATTTGCGCGAGCCGATCAGCACGTTGAGGCGGCTGTCCTTGTTGTTCAGCGTGCCGAACAGCGCGCCGCCGAAGTCGTCGCGTTCGCTATCGAAGGCCTCCACGTCCTCCGCCATCCCGAAGAAGCCCGCATCGTCGCCGATGTTGATGAGGCCGAAGGGCTCTGCATCGCCCACGCGCAACGCCAGCTCACCCTTGCTGCTCTTGATGTTGACCAGTTTCAATCTCTGGCGGGCCGAGGCATTGAACACGCGCAGCAGGATGTCGGCGTACAGATCATCCACGCGACCGCCGAAGCCCATCAGGGGCGTGAAGCGCCCGCTGAAGATGTTGTTGCCCTTGGCATCCAAAATCTGCGCCTTGTCCGCAATCAGGTCGGTCAGCCAGCTCTTGATCTGCGCTTCGCTGTTCAGGAAGTCGGCGAGGAAGTTCACCACTTCCAGGATGTCCGACTCCTCGCCTGACACCGTGTTGCCCACGAACACCCACAGCGGCTTTTCGATGTTGAAGTCGGCAAGCGCCGAGCGGTGAGTGCTCCACAGCCAGAGCTGCTGGTAGTAGGCCAGCAGGCAGGCGGTGAAATACTTGCGCGCGTTATCCGCCTGCTCGTAGGCCTCGCCGCTCATGTTGAGGATCAGCGACTCTTTACCGTAGCCGTCCTCATAGAAGAACTTGTACGAGTAATCGAACAGGATGCACTTGGCGTAAATCTCGCGCGTCGCAGTGATGCGCGCGCGGCGCTTGTCCTCGGCGGTCAGCGCAAGTTGTGCCTTCTGCCCGTCGTCCAGGCTGCGCAGACTGGTGGTGTTGAACAGCATCTTGGCGCGCTTCTTCTGGATGTCTTCTTCCGCCGCCGCCACGGTCATGCCCTTAGCCACTGCCTGCCCGAAGGTGGCCGAGTACTCGAAGGCAAAACCACCGCGCACCAGCGCATCGCGCCGCGCCATCCACGCGCCCGCCGCCGTGCCCGTACCACGGTGGCCTTCGTCCACCAGCACGAGGTTGTTGCCCTCGAAGGCATCCACAGCGACGGTCTTGTCGCCCATCTCATCGCCCAGCTTGTTGATGTCGATGATCTCGATGGTGCCGCGCGCGGGTGACTGAGCCTTATTAAAGAACTGCGAGAAACCGAAGCCCGACAGGTGCAACTCCTCCAAGTGCTGGCGTGACAGCCCCTCGTTAGGCGTGAGCAGGATGATCTTGTCGGGAAAGTGATCGCTGCGCCCCGCCTGGAAGTAGTGCAGGTACTGGCGGATGTTGACGTGCAGCAGCAGGGTCTTGCCGCTGCCGGTGGCATTCCAGAAGGCGATCTTGTTCAGGTCGTCCGCTTCGAAATCGCGGAACGGTTCCGCGCCCGTCTCGGCGCGGTAGCGCGTCATTTCCTCGTTCAGGCCATCGAGCAAGTCCTGACGGTGGTTGAAGTACCAGTCCAGATACAGCTCGGTGAACAGCAGCGAGAGGTACTGGAAGTACTTCATCTGCAGTTCATGGCCCTCCAGTTTGTTGCGCTGGGCGGTGATGGCCTGCCAGTGGGCGACGACGTTCAAGTCGTAGCGCCGCAGATCGGCCTCGGGCACCTTGTTGGGATCGAACAAGCCTCGGATCAGTTCGTGGAAGAACTTGGTCTGGCCATCCTCGTCGATGCCCTCGAAGCGGTCATCGCCCAAGCGCATCTTCAGCGCCGCCAGCGTGCCGCCCAGAAAGAAGCCCAGCACCCAGCGATTGAGCACCAGCTCCTGATGGAAGCTGCGTTTCTTCTGATTTTTGGTTTGCCGTGCCATTTCAATTACCCCATGCCTGTAGATGAGCAACCCAGGCATCGAACTGCGCACACTTCTGGCGCATCGCGTCAATCCCGATGGCCTCAGCGATCAACGGGCCATGCTCGGGCTTTGAATACGTGCCCTCGGGAAAGATGCTCAGAATCCGCTTGGATGGTGCGGTCTCGGGACTGTCGTTGATGTCTTCCGGATTCGGGAACGCCTGTGCCACCGCCATCAACTTCGCTTTCACGTCTTCGCTCCAGCCGTCTTCTGCCCATTCAAAGTGCGTGGGGTTGGTGAACAACAGGCCCTCGAATTCGTGCATCTGCACATAGGGCAGCACGTAGCGCGGGTCATAGCCCGTGGTGATGTCCCGCGCAGCTGCGGCAATGTCGGCCTCCAGTTGGGCGCGGGTGCGGGCTGCGCGGTCCTGAAAACCGTAGAAATCAACCAGCGTGGAGACGCGATCGGCCTCGCTGTAGTGCAGTGAAATCTTTTTGGCCAGCCGATCCACGGTGACACGCCCACCCCGATGCCGCCCTGATCTGGCGCTCAACACGGTGCCGTAGGCGCTGACGCCACTGGGCCTCAGGTAGGGCTCCAGGCAGCGGTTGACGAACTCCACCTCGGTGGGGCCTTCGCAGATGATGCAGAGCCGGATCATTCGGCCTGCCCCGCATCCTGAGAACCTTCCCGCTTGACGGGCTGGTGCTCACCCAGCCAGGCCACGCCACCTGCGGCCTGCTGCAACCAGATGTCGGACAGCTGGTATTCCTCGTCCAGCCAGCGCTGATAGTGCTCGCGCGGCAGATTGCGCAACACGGTCTCGCCATTGCTGGCGCTGGCCACGATGATGTTTTCCAGCTCGAAGCAATCCACCAGGTAGGGCGACTGCGTGGCGATGAAGATCTGCCGCTTCTTCGACAAGCGTTTGAACATCTCGGCCACCAGGGTAATGGCGTGCGGATGCAGCCCCAGTTCGGGCTCATCGAAGAACAGCACGTCCGGCAAGCGCTCGGGCGGCAGGTTCAGCAAAGTCAGCAGACAGAACAGGCGCAGCGACCCGTCCGAGGTGAGATGAGAGCCGAACACCTTGTCGCTTTGCCGCCCCACCCAGCGCAGCAACACCTTGCCGGCTTCTTCTTCCAGTACAAAATCCTTGAACGCCGGCAACACCCGGCCAATCTGCTTGACGATCAGCTCGTAGCGTTTGCGGTCGCCATTGCGCAAGTCGAGCAGCACAGCCGCGAGGTTGCCGCCGTCCGAGCGTAGGCGGAACGACTCGGTGACATCCCAGCGGTTGTGAATGGCGGCGTTGATGGATGTGTCGTGAAACTGATAGGTGGAGCACTGACGCAAAAGGTTGACGATGGTCTGGGCCGTCTTGCTCTTCTTCTCCAACAGGCTGGACTCTTTTCCCACCCCTTCAATCTCGGTCCACTTCGCCTTGGTCGGGATGTCATGCGCCGAATACCGATAGGCTTCGTTCATCACCATCACGGAATCGCCGGCCGAGATGTGGGCCAGATCAAACCGATAGTCGTTGTAGCCCGATGCGGTTTCAAGGCACAACTCGGCATGGATGCGCGAGGTCTTCCGGGCACCCATGAAAAACTGGTCATCGCCGCCGCCGTGGCGCAGCACGAACTCCTGCAGGTTCTTCGCCTTGAGCATCCAGCTCAGCATCTCGAAGAATCGGATCAGGGTGGACTTGCCTGCGCCGTTGGCCCCAATCAGCACCGTGAGCTGCGGCAGCTCCAGATTCTGGATACTGCGCAGGCTGCGGAAACCCTCAATGGTGACGGACTTGATGCGTGCCGGTTCTGGCTCTCGTTGCTGAATGCTAGGGGTTCCAAAATTAGCCATCACACATCCTCCACATCAAACATGCGCGCCAGAAATTCCGGCTCGATCTGGCGCAGCTTGAGCACGCGGGTGGCACCGCCTTCCTCGGCCGTCTGCGTCAGCACGGTGGGAATGTTGTGGTCGCCGTTGATGTAGACCACGTCAAACTCGTTGTCCGCCGGGTTGATGGCCAGCTTGTCGCAGAGCTTGCTGATGCCTTCGTAGTCCAGCACATCGCAATCGCGCCACAGCACGAGGCAGCTTTCACCGCTGGGCAGCGTGCCGGTGACGGTGACGAAGCCGCGTTGCGGCTGCGCATCAATGTGCTTGACGCGCAGGCCGATCAGGTAGTTGAAGGTTTCGACCAGATCGATCTTGCGCGGCTCGAACGCACCTGCCGAATCCACGGCGATGTTGAGCTGATAGTCGAACGGCTTCTTGAAGTCTTCCACCGACAGCAGCGAACCGCGGCTTTCCACGTCCAGCATGTAGTGGAGCAGGTAGTCGTCGCGGGCCTGTTGCGGCAGGGAGTTCAGCAGATCACCCTGCGCCGGGGTGCGGCGCAGTTGCAGGTTGTTCAGGGTGTCTTCGTAGCTTTCGAGTTTGATAACCTTGAAGCAGTGTGAGATTCCTGTTGCTGGAGCGGTTGGCTTTCCGCCTTTCCACTCAGCGGAGTACACGACCTTCTGCATCCTCGGCTTAGTTACCAGGTCAAAATACTCGCCTTGCTCGATCAATACGTATTTGCGAGAGCCGCCATCTGCCCGGTTAAGCGTGACCACTGCATGGCCGGTTGTTCCCGAACCAGCGAAATAGTCCAGAACAATAGAGTCTGGTGACTTCCTGACAACCGAAGAAACAGACGCTACGGTCGCATGAATTGATTTGGGGTATCCAAAAAGCTTCTGCCCGCCAAAAAAGTCGGCCAGAAGATTCGTCCCGTGACTTGACGCATCGTACTTTGAATCGACCCAAACCGTCTTCGGCTTTCGACCCTCCTTGATGCGATCTTTAAGTTGGACAGTGATTTCGCCATTGCCTTTCCTTTTAACGACAAATTCACCATCTCTCGCGTGTTCGAGAATCTTCTTTCTGTCTGACCACCTCCATACTCTTCGCTCACCATCAGAATCCAACGGCAGGAATTCAACGCAGCCAGTTCGCTTCAAATAGTTTGAGTAATCCTCCTCGACGACATCTCCTGCATCGTTTAGCCATAGGGCCAAATTCGTGCAATAAGTAGACGGGTAGTCCTTAGTGCGCGCGCCACCAACCCCGATAATCGCTAGAGTGTTGGGGTTTAACAGGAGGCTAAATTCTGAATTGGGGCGATCAACAGGGGTGGAGAGTCCGCCACTTCTCCGGAAAGGCAAAAGGCGGTACTCCGATTTCTCGTCCGAGAACTTGTATCCCTCCTCATGCTCTTCGCTGAGTAGCTCATCACATATCTCTGCTTTAGCAGGGTTATTTGCATACGCGAGTGCATATTCGTGGCTGGTGGCAAAGAAGCTATTAATACCTCGCCCCCTTGGATTGCTCTGAATGACTACCGTCCCAATGTATCGTTCCTCTCCAAGCAGAGAGTCGACTTGCCCCTTCAGCCTGTAGAGTTCCTCGTCATCGATGGTAATCTGAAGGATTGCATCCTCGGCCATCAAGCTTAGGGAGCTTTCGATCCGAGAATTCATCATGGCAAGCCATGATGAATGCTTGTACTGATTTTTGTAGAAAAATGTGGCCTCAGATGTGTTGTATGGTGGATCAATGTAGATGCACTTAATCTGCTCCTTGTAGCGATTCCTGATGGACCTTAGCCCCTGAAAATTATCGCTGTGTACAAGGACGCCGTTAGTTGCCGAATCCACATCTACTGATTGCAGTAGCTTGAACTTAAAATCCTCGCAATACAGGCTCGTATCTACCATCCGATACAGCGCAGCCTTCAAATCCTCCAGCGTCCCCGGCGCGTCGCCATCCCAAACGCCCAGCTGTTTCCACCGCGCCCATTGCTGCGGGTTCGCTACCACTTCCGGCCACAGCGCTTCCGGTACCCGATCCAGCGTGATGCAGTAGTGACTGGAGACAACGAACTTCTTTTTCAGCCACAGCTTCTTCTGAAAATCTTCCAACTGGGCCAAGAAAGAGATCAGCTCCAACGCTATGCTGCGCAGGCACTGGATCATTCGCAGGTTCTTTTCGATGTCCGCGAACGCGCCCGCGTTCTGCACATCGTCCAGGTGCATGACTTCGTTCTTGATGTAGAAGTCCAGCTCGCGCCGGAGGAAACCACCCAGATCCTTGTGGATGAAGTAGTCCGCCGTGTTTTTGGTGGTGTAGTCGGAGAGGTGCTTTTCCAGCAGAGTGCGCTGCGGGTTCTTTTCCGTTGGCGCGCGGTTTCCCAGGGCCAGCCAGCGGGCCTTCACGGCGGCGTCCGCCAGCACTGCCTCTACAGCCTTGGTGACCAGCGCCTCCTGCTTGGTGCCTTTGGGCTGGACGGCATACTCGAAGCGGATGATCAGTTCCTGTTTGCCGTCACTGCCCGCAACTTCCTCCACGGGCACGAGCTCTTCCTCGTACTCGTCGCCGTTTTCATCCACGCGGGTCACGGTCTTGGCCGCCACCAGGGCAAAGCGGCGCTCCTTGTCGTTGTCCTTGCGGTTGTCTTTGGCGGTGTCGGCGGCGGCAAGGCGGAAATGCACCGTGCGGCCATCTTCGAGCTTGAAGCTGTAATTGCTGAAGTTCTCGCCGCTCTTGGTGTAGTACTGATCCTTGTTGGCCCAGTGCAGCATCACCTCTTCGCCCGCGTAGGGGATGGCGTAGGTGTCGCCCTTGTAGCGGCGCTGGCTGATGAAGTCGCCATTTTGGTAATAGCGCGAGAAAAAGGTCAGCAGGTGCGAGAACACGGCATTTTCGTGTTCGCTGGCACCGGTGCTGTACTGCGCCAGCTTTTGGCGCAGCTCTTGCACTTTCGGGACGGTGGCCGGATCGATGCCGTCTGCCTGGTATTGCGCTTCCTTGTCCTTTAGCTCGCGCGCCACCTGCTCTTGCTGTGCAGCGCCACCTTGGCTAAGTGCGGCTTGCACCTTCTCGGCCAGCCGGTTTTGCAGGTAGTCGTTGATCTCGCCCGCGCGGGCGTTGAGGATGCGGTAGATGCCGAAGTCCAGTTCCGGGCGGTCGATCTGGAAGATCTCGCGCAGCTTGGCGACGAGCTCCTGGAATTTGGGATTCTGTTTGTTGGTCATGGTTTGCCCTGATCTCGGGATTTCTGATTCATTGAAGGATTTGCGTTTCAGGTGACCTGCCAGCGGATGCTGAACAGGGTCTCGTGGCTGGTTTTTTCTTGCAGGCGCTGCTGGAGCGAGGCAATCAATTCGTCGCGCTTGGCGATGATTTCGTCCTCCACAGCAAAGATTTCCTGCCGTAGGCGGCGCTGCTTGCGCTCCAGCTCAGACAGTTCGCGCTGAATGCCGTCTTGCTCCTGCAAGGTGGCGGCCTTGCGGGCGTCGCGCTTCAATTGGGCGATGCGCGCCTTGGTGTTCTTCAGGGCTTCCTCTGCGGCCAGCAGCTTGTCATCAGCCCAGCGTTCCAGCTTGTCGCGTTCTTCATTGAAGAGGCGCTGGTTGGCTTCCAGTACCTGGGCAATCGTGGCGGCGACCGCACGCTGGCTGTTGGCCAGCAGGGCCTCGGGGACGGCGGTGTTCAAAGGAGTGGGTTTGCCCGCTGCTGGAATGGCCATCAGCTTTTCGCAGGTTTCCTGATCCAGTACCTGACCATCGTCAGTGAGGCCGGAGAACAGCAGCGCCTCGGTGGTCTCGAAGGCAGTGATTTCCAGCCGGACCAGCGTCAGCCAGCCGGACTTGCCGCGCAGTTTTTCGATCACGGAGACGCGCGCGCCGTGTTTGTCGTAGTCGAGCTTCAATGTGGCGACGGGCGTGGCCGCATTAAGACTCGTTTCAATGCTCCATTCCCCCAGCGGGTGGCTGAGGCGGTAGGCGTGCGCCAGCATGTCCGGCTGCGCCGCACCGCGAATGAGCTGATAGCGACCTGTGGCGATTCCAGTTGGCGGCGTGCTCAGAGAAAACGCGTAGGACTGCTCGTCGAAGCGCGCGCGGCCGTCCAATGCAAAGCAGGTGACACCCCAGAACCAGCGCCCCAGCTTGTCCAGGCGTGCTTCGGCCTCGTCCAATCGCAGCTTGAGCCGGTCGTGAACGTCTTCGTCAAAATGCTCCAGCAGCTGGGACTGGGTGTCTTTGATGCGGTCGGCTATGGATTCTTCTAGCTCCGCCTGCAGGGCATTGAAGGCGGCTTCGATCTGCTCGGGCTGGCGACAAGTGTCGTAGATCTGGAGGACGCGTTTCTCGAAATCGAGGCCGCCCTCGATGCGACCCAGCACTTCATCGCTTGCCCCGAACACGCCAGAGAACAGGTTGAATTTCTCTGTGAGCAGTTCCAGAACGCGCTGGTCGGCCTGGTTGCGGGTGTTGAGGAAGTTGATGACCACCACATCGAAACGCTGACCGTAGCGGTGGCAGCGGCCAATGCGCTGCTCGACGCGCTGCGGGTTCCACGGCAGGTCGTAGTTGATGATCAGCGCGCAGAACTGCAGGTTGACGCCTTCGGCAGCCGCTTCGGTGGCGATCATGATTTCCGCACCGGTGCCGTCTTCCTTGCGGAAGTGGTCGATCAGGGCGGTGCGGCGATCTACCTGCGGCGAGCCGGTGACGCGATCCGTGCCTTTGTACTCTTCCAGCCAGCGCTGGTAGATGGCGGTCGATTCCTCGTGGGTGTTGGTGCCACTGAACAACACCAACTTGCCCGCGTGGCCGTTGGCTGAGAGGAAGCGGTGCAGGTACTCCTGCGTGCGCTTGGACTCTGTGAAGATGATGGCCTTGCGTGGCGCACGTAGCTCGGCCATCTTGCCGAAGCCCAGGCTGAGCGCCTTGAGTAACGCCTGTGCCTTGGTGTCGGTTTTCAGGGCTTGGGCGGCATCGACGAACGCAGTCAGCTCCGCGATCTCTGCGGTGATGGCGGCGCGGACGGCATGGGCATCTTTTGCGGCGCCCGGCTTACCTTCTTCGGCTGGCTCAGGCGTCGGGACTTCGTCGTTCTCTTCTGCCTCGCTGGCTTCCTCTTCCAGGTAGTCCTGCTCCAGGTCGTCCTCGGCAATGAGCTGTTCGACCAGCTGGCTGCCATCGTCTTCCGCTTTGTCTGCTGTGAGCAAGCCCCGCAGGCGCTCGCGGATGGTGACCAACGTGGCAGCGACGGCGTGCGAACTGGAGGCCAGCAGCTTGCGCAAGATCAGTGCTGTGAGATGGCGTTGCTGCTTGGGCAGGGCGTAGGAGTCTTCCTTTTGCAGAAAGGCCGAGATGCGCTCGTACAGCGCCTGCTCGTCGTCGGTGGGGTTGAACGGCTGGGTGAGCGCCTTGCGCTCGGTGTACTTGATGTACTCCAGCACGTCACGGCGCAGTGTGCGTTTGGCGAAGCTGGCAAGACGCTCACGCAGTTCGTCAAGACCCGTCCCGCTGTTCATGAACTGCTTGCGGAAGACAGTTTCGTCGCCGAACAGGTGCTCGTCGATCAGCGTCGACAGGCCGTACAGCTCCATCAGCGAGTTCTGCAGCGGCGTGGCGGTGAGCAGCAGCTTCTTGCGGCCTTGCAGTGCGCGCTTGAGCGCCTGCCCGGTACGGTTGCTGGCACGGTGTGCGTTGCGCAGCTTGTGCGCTTCGTCGATGACCACCACATCCCAAGGCACGGCGCGCAGCTCGGCCTCCAGTTTGGCGGCGAACTGGTAGGACATGATCACGACCGCCTTGCCGACTTGCCGTTGCAGGGTGGCGAGCATGTCGCCAGCGGACTGCTTGCGCAGAGAAACGGCATCCACCACGGTGGTGGGCACGGCGAACTTGTCGTGCAGCTCCTGCGCCCATTGCTTGCGCAGGCTAGCCGGGCAGATGACCAAGAGCCGACGGCGGCGCTCAGCCCAGTATTGGCAAACCACCAGCGCGGCTTCGATGGTCTTGCCCAGCCCCACCTCGTCAGCCAGCAGTACGCCTTCCTGCAATGGGTTCCGAAGGGCGAACAGCGCCGCCTCGATCTGATGCGGGTTCAGATCTACGCTGGCATCGAACAGCGATTGGGAGAGACGATCTACCCCATCGGCGGTGTGTCGTCGCGTCAGCTCGTGGGCGTAGTACTTGGCGTGGTAGGCGGAGATCAACCCTGACCTCCATCCAACTCTCGCCCCGGTGCTGCATAGCCCGGCGCTAACACTGCGTTCTTGACGCCGTAAAGCGCTAGGTGGTCCCTCAACCAGAGCCGAAATTCGTATCCGCGCAAGCTGTGATCCGGGGAGCAGTCCACACTCCATTTGCGCAGGATGTATCCAGCCGTGGCAGCGCGCAGCTTCATCCGCAGCACGCCGTCGCGCATGCCGTAATCCATTTCGGTGATCTCCGGCCGGGGCTGATCCGGGTGCGGCACCAACTCCAGTTCGACGATCCGCGTCCACTGGATGTCTTGATCGCTCATCTCATGGGCTGCAACTGGCTGCCCCTTGAGCACCACCGGGCGCTTGATCCGGGTGATGACGAAATCCCGGAACTCTTGGGATTTGCGGTCGAAGGCGCGAACGTGCCAACGGAGGCCGTTGTCGATCAGCGCGAACGGGACGATCTCCCGCTCGGTGCGGCCACTGGAGATGGAGTGGTACTCGATGCCGAGCGGACACTCTTGGTGGATCGCCCGGGTCACGCTCGCCAGCACATCCAGATCCGGATGCGTGAGCCGTGACGGGCTCTCGCTGGCTACCCACGCCTTGAGCCGCATCGGCTCACCATCGCCAAAGCCCTGGGTCAGCCACGACAGCACCCGCTCTGGGGGAAAGTCGAATACGGGCCGGAAGTCCGGCCCCAAGACGTAGGACTTGCCCTTGGGGTCGTAGTCGATGTTGCCCGGGGCCAACTCCTTGTACAGCGCCAGATCCCTGGATGCGGCGGCGGACTGGATGCCAAACCGCGTGACCAAGTCCTGACGACGTATCTCCCCGATGAAGCGCACGCGCAACTCCACGAACGCGAGCCGGTCGCGTTGTGGCTGGGTTAGATCTGCAAGCTGTTCGTTCGACATCCTGGCTGGCTCGTTCGGGTTAGCGAATGCTTGTGCGGGTTATTGCGGAAAGTATATTGTCTGCCCTAGAATCTGTCCATGACTCTATTTTGATTTGTGTGTGCGTCGTATTGTGATAACCACAAGCGGCGCAGCGATAAAAGGATCGGTACGGGCGCCATGCAGAATTTCGCAGAGCTTCACCTCAAGCCAGAGACGCTGGCGCGGTACGGATTGCCGGACATCCCGTACCCCATCCCAGCGGCCGATCTGAAGTCGGCCTTGCTCGACAACGGGGATCTTCCGCTGGCCGCGATGCTGCTCGGCCTGCAACAGCGTAGCCGGGATGGGGAGGCCGAATGGCAGCAGCTCGAACCCGCAATGGATCGGCTTGCCGAGCTGTTGGCGCCCGACGATGCCCGCGATGTCATTTCAGCGGCCGGGGACCACTGGTGGCTCGAGGTCGGGCCCGTGGACCTCGGCGGCCAACTGGTCACCATCCAACGTGGCGATGCTCTGATCGCTGCCATCACCGCCCGGGACGACGGACGCTTGCGGGTGGCCGTGTTTCACCCGTTGGACGCCAAGAGCGCGGAATACCTGATCGGGCTGGGGCAAGTGCCTCACCCTGAGCACGGAGTCTGCATGCGCGAGAACAACTGGGAGTACGCGCTCGACTGCTCCGCCGGCAACGGCAACTACTACGCCGCCGACCGGGGCGAGGCCTATCTGTCCTACTGGGAGAAAGGCCTGGGCATCAGTTGGGATGGCTCCAATGTGCCCGAGTGGCGTAAGCAGCTGGACCTCGTCGCCCGGCCCGCCACCCGCGTAGTCGCAGAGTTGGGCGTCTACTACACCCTGTCCGGCAATGAGGACGAGGAGCCTGTTGCCGATGCGGGCGCGGCGGAAGAATTCGAGACACCGGCACCTCCGGCCTGGCGCAGCAAGCGCCAGCAAAAGCGCACGGTCCAGGGGCGGTTTCTGGGCTGCCTACTAGGTGGTGCAGTCGGCGATGCGCTGGGCGCACCGGTTGAGTTCATGAAGCGGACCGAGATTCTGCGTCGCTTCGGCCCGAAGGGAATCACCCAGTACGCACCGGCTTATGGTGGCATTGGGACGATCACCGACGACACGCAGATGACCTTGTTCACCGCCGAGGGGTTAATCCGAGGCTGGGTGCGCGGCTGTTTCAAAGGCATCACGACCTATTCCGGGGTAACGGCGCACGCCTATTTGCGCTGGCTGCAAACCCAAGGCGAACGCCCGACATGCGACATCGACTTCGGCACCGATGAGCCTGGCTGGCTGTTTCAGCAGCGTCAGCTGCACAGCCGTCGCGCACCGGGCAACACCTGCCTATCGGCCCTGCGGGCGATGAACTCCCTCGGGGAGCCGGCCCGCAACGACAGCAAGGGCTGCGGGGGCGTCATGCGGGTTGCGCCGGTCGGTCTGTTCGCCTGGCGTATGCGTCAGTACGAATCCCCTCAAGACGCCTTCCGGCTAGGTACCGAGTTGGCTGCGCTGACCCATGGCCACCCGACCGGAGCCCTGACCGGTGGTGTGCTGGCGGTGCTGATCCTGGCACTGACCGATGGCGCGTCGCTGCGCGAGGCATTGGCCGCCGCCAAACTCCTGCTTCGAGCCGAGCCCGGCTTTGAGGAGACGCTGCGGGCAATCGAAATGGCTGAGGAGTTGGCCGATTCCGGTTTGCCACATGAAGAAGCAATAGCCCGGCTGGGCCAGGGCTGGATCGCCGAGGAGGCCCTGGCGATCTCCATCTATTGCGCGCTGGTCGCCCGCAATTTCAAACATGGCGTGATCCTGGCGGTGAACCACGATGGCGATTCCGACTCGACCGGAGCAATCGTCGGCAACCTGCTGGGCGCGATGCACGGCGTGAAGGCGATCCCTGCCGAGTGGCTGGAGCCGCTGGAGCTGCGCGACGTCATCACCGAATTGGCGGAAGACCTCTACGCCTTCAAGGATTGGGCAATCGGCGAGTACAGCGACAACGCAGAGCTGAACCAGCGGATCTGGCGGAAGTACCCAGGGTTTTGATCGATAGTAAGCAAAAATCGTCGAAGCCTTGTTTCTGGGACAAGACGGTTCATTTGCTTCAGCAAGCGAGCACTGTTTAGGTCTATTGCTCCGCCACGAAGACTGGGTCGCCAAAAACTGAAAAAGGTGCCGCTGTTCGCCCAGGCGCAGGCCCCGATGCGCGTGGGCAGGCCAGCGGCAAGCCTGTCGGTCACCGCCCTTGATCACGGAGTGAAGCAGAAACTCCGTTTTGGGGGCGATGACCCAGATGCTTCCAGATTGTTAAAGAACCGTGTGCCGCCTGCGTGGACGCCATCACGACCTTCCGGTGGGAAGGATTTCGCTCACTACGCCGATTGCGTGCCGCTTATTTGTCCAGCGCCACCATACGAACGATGCTGTCGAACTCGTTCAGCACGTCGGGGTGGTTCCTGGTCAGGTGACGCAAAATGGCTTCGTTCGCCATCAACTTGGCAAGATAGCCCTTGGCCAGCACCAAGTTGAGGATGTCCTGCCCGTAGGTTTGCTCGGCGAGCTTGAACTGCTCGTGGAGGTTGCCCATCTCCCTCTCCATCTTGGCCATCTGGTCGGCGCTGACGCCGGTCATCTTCTTGGGCTTGGTCTCACCGACGAGCAGGTTGCTGGGTGTGGCAGCAACCAAGGCCTGGGCATAGGCGACCGTGATGTTGTTGGCACTGACCATCAGTTCGACGCACTCAACCTGACGCGTCGGCTTGAGCTTGCGCAGGACCGCACCAAGATTTGCCGAAAACGTCTGGTCGCGCAGTAACTCGGCGGCCTCCGGGCAGATTCCTTCCAGCAGGTTTAGCTTCTTGATGATGTGGCTGATGTCCACGTCCAAGGCCTTCGCCAGCTTTTCTGGGGTGACACCCCGTTCGACAGCGCGACGGATCATGAGGTGCTCCTGAATGCTGGAGAGGCGATTGATCCGGTTGTTGTAGGTGTAGCTTTCGTCATCCGTGGCCACCAGGCAGGGAGCCTTGTCGAAGCCCAGTTGTTTCAGCGCGACCAGTCGTGTGTGCCCGTCCAGCAAGATGTGCTGCCCCTCGCGGTTGGGCTTTCCCACCGACAGGGGTTCGATCAGCCCGACCGCCTCGATAGATGCGGTGATCTGCTTGAATTTCCGTGAGGCAAGCAAGCCTTCTGGCGTCTTGCGCGAAGGCAGGATGGACGAGAGGGGCAGAACCAATGGCTCCGGCACGAAGCCCAAGGGCGGTTTGCTCATGCGCCACTCCCTCGAGCCCAGACCCGCTCCGCCAGATACTGGGGCAGTGTGTCCAGCCCCTCCGCGCGCAGCAGGGTGGTGAAATTCTCGTCGGCCAGCAGTTGGCGCAGGGCCCCGACAATGAACAGTAAGTTGCGTTGAGCGGTCTCTGCTTTCCTGACCAGCAGCTTCTGTCGCTCGACTTCCCGCTGGTAGTTCCTCACCAGGCTGGACGTGGTGACATCCTCATTGGTCTTGCGCGAGGTCATCCTGCCGCCGATGGATTTGCCTTGGGTGCGGCGACGTTCGATCACACGACGGGCTTGGATCAACTGGCTGCCACGCAGCTTTCCGGTTTCGTAGGCATCTTGCAACGCGGCTTGAATGGCTTTCTCGTCGCTGCCCGCGCCAGCGATGGTGATCGCCGCGTTGAGAGGGATGCGCCCGCTGCCGACGGCCATCAGCAGTCGCTGTTCACCGTTCTGCAGCAACTGCAGGATGCCCTGCACGTACTCCGGACTCAGGCCTGTCTTTTGGGCAATGGACTTCTTGTCGTAGCCCTGATCCCGCAGCTGCTCGATGCCGGACAGCAATTCCAACGGGCTGAATTTTCGTCGGGCGATGTTCTCGGTGAGGCTCATGATGAAGGCCGATTCGTCATCGACGTTAATCACCATTGCCGGGATCTCTTGATGCCCGAGCGTCTTGAAGGCTTTGAACCGCCCCTCGCCGCAGATGAGGAGATAGTGCTCGCCATTGCTCCCTGGACGCGGCGTCACGATGATTGGCTTTTTCAGGCCAATGTTCTGGATGTTGCCGACGATCTGCTCGAAGACCCGGCTGTTGCGCTCTCGGGGGTTGAGAACCTCAATCCGGTTGAGCGGAATCATCCGCAACTCCGAATGCCGATGCTCTTTGTCTTGACTCATGCGGCCCTCCGTATGCGGATGCGCCGCGCCATGCCGTAGAGGTAGTCCAGACTGTCGAAGCGATAGCACTCAAACTCGATGCCGTTGTGGTCGGCCAAATGGATGCGTGCCTGACCGAAGTCCAGTCGCGGAAGCAGGTAGTAATCCAAGGCAGCCTGGTTGCTGTCGTCCAGCCGCACTGCCACCGTGATGTCGGGCGCGAGGCTGGTGTCGAAGCGCACCTTCCAGCGCCGTCGCCCGTTGTCGAGCAATTGGCACCGCGCCAGCACCAGCGAAACAGTGAATTCGCGATTCACGGTGAGAAGGTCGGTGGCCGGATCACGTTCGACGCTGCCGCCGACCTCGGCAATCATGCGTTCGGTCTGGCTGACGATCTCTGGATGCAGTCTGCGCAGAAACTGATTCACCTCCAGATACTGATAGTCGCGATCCGGGGTGAAGCCCACCGCTTGGTAGGCGCGAACCAAACTGCCGAATCGATGTGCATAGGCCGCCGCAGACGGCATGCCATCTGCCTCATCGATGATCAGGCCGGAGAGGTAACCGTGGCGCTGGTACAGATTGCGCAGCTTCTCGATCAACTCCTCGTCGCTGTAGCGATGTGCCCTTGCCCGCAAGATGCCCTGCGCCGTGTAGAAAAGCTCCGGTGGCACGATGCCCTCGAACGCACCTTCTTTTTTGATCCACATGTCGGGGCTGTTAACCACCCGGAGCTTCTTGAGTTTGAAAGACCGACGGTTGTAGATGTTGTTGCCGATGTATTTTTCGTTGGACAGCACCTCGCGGACGGTCGCTCGTGTCCAATCCCGCCCAAGGTCAGTACGCGTTCCTTGTGCGTTCAGCCGTTCGGCGATGTCCAGCTCCGTCAGGTTGTCGGTGACAAACCAGCGGTAGATCTGGTTGACCACGGCGACCTCATCATCCGGTCCCGGCTGAAGAATGACGCGGTCGGTTTGCAGGCTCTTGTGCTCGCCGCGAGCCAATTCACCTTTGAGCGTGCCGGACTGATCGATCAGAACGCGTCGCAGCCCGTAGCCAGCCGGGCCACCCTGGCGGAAACCCAACTCAATCAGGCGGCACTGCCCGGCGAATACCTTGGCCGACAACTCGCGGCTGTATTCGCCTGCCATCGCACGCTTGACGCCCTTGACGATGGTCGACACAGGCGAGCCGTCGTTTTCGAACTGCTCGGCGCAGTACGCGACCTGGATTCCGGCGCGGCGGCAGATGTATTCGTAATAGGCGCTCTCATCGGCATCCTGAAACCGGCCCCAGCGGCTGACGTCATAGACCAGAATGATCTGGAAATCCGCGATGCCTGCCTCGACGTCCTTGATCAGCTGCTGCAGCGCCCGCCGCCCATCGATGCGCAAGCCGCTCTTACCCTCGTCGGCATAGGTGCGAACGATTTCGATGTTGCGCCGAGCCGCGTACTCGCGGATCTTGTCGGCTTGGTTTTCCGTCGAATACTGCTGGTGCTCGGTCGACATCCGCACGTACTCGGCGGCCCGAAATGTCGGTGGCTGATCCGCCCCCGGAATGGAGAACTCTTCTGCCTGCATAGACCCGATCACTTTATGTTGTGTGAACTTGCTCTCGGGCCTGCCTTTCACCTCATTGGCATAACCGTGACCTGCACTGCGCGGCCGGAATGCACATGGTTGAAATTGTTGCCATCCAGGATGATCGAGAGCCCATTTGGGCTTGAAGTTAAGGCTGGATTCCCTGGGTGTCGATCTAGTCATCTCTTGACGCATCCATCTTGCATTCGCAGGTTTCGCACAGCAGCGTGATTTCAACCACCCAAGAGCCCGGTGTTCCATTGGGAAACTCCGGACGTCTTGTGATCCGGTAGATGCCGGAAGGCAGCGCTGACACGTCCATCTTTACCGGATCGATGACTGGCTGCCGATGGGCGGCGGTAGGTTGATCCCCTTGATCGCCGCTGGCCTGTTGTGCTTCTCGGTGATTGCGCCAATAGTCGTGATTGCGCTGTGACCACGCGCGCTGGGCCGCCTGCTGGTTGATGCGGTAGTCAGGATCGGATTGGAGTTTTGCCCGCTGCCAGTCGCGCTTGCGAGCCCGCTGGCATTCAGGGTCGGAGCAGAACGCTTGGTCGGGAACCTGTGGGCGGGGTTCGAAGGGGTGGCCGCAGTGCGCGCAAAGTCGAGTAGTCATCGTGGTCTCCATGCAAAGTCCGTATGGAGACCGCCACTGACCGTGGCGAGGTGCGCGAAGCTGCTGCCCTATGAAGGGATATTCAACGAGCGACGGTGTTCAACGCGGGTGCCAATGCCACGCTCAAGCGGCCAACGATGGCGGGCAAGGGTTCTGGCGGAAGTTCGTTCTTCTTGAGAAATGCCAGCCACAGCGCCTGGCGCGAAGCGTCGTGCGCAAACTCGTCCGTCAGGCCGACTGGCAGCGCGTGAGGAACCGCCATGCCGCGTCTTTCGAATGTGGCCTTGATCGCTTGGGCCAGCAGATCAGTGTCCAGAGTTTCTCGTTCCAACAGCACCGACAGATCGAAGTAGTCCTTCAGGCGGCTGTTGGTCATACCCAGCAATGCGATGGCGTGGAGCTTTTCCGCGATGACGGTGTACGTTGGGTAGGCCCGCAGCCGTGGCGCGGGCATTTCCTCCAGCAGTACTGGGTAGACCGAATCAACAGGCGCCGGGGTGACGGCGTCGCCGAAGCCGACATCGATTTGGGTCTTGCAACGTGCTCTGGCCAGATCGCCTGCAATCATCACGCGAACGCCGCCGTAGCCAGCTTCCTTGCGGATCTCCTCGACTGTGACCGAGGCTGGGTCGAACACGATACCGTCGTCGACCGGTACAGCTGCGATGTCCCGGAATACTTGGGCCACTGACTCCAGATCACTGGCACCGAAACCCAACAGATCGGCGTCGCGTGTGGCCCGGTGTGGCATGTCGTACCAGAGCGTGAATAGCAGCGCACCCTTGAGCAGAAAACGGTCCGCGTGCGGCGACTGGGTCAGCCGATAGAGGATGCGCTCCAAGGCGAAGCGCACCAGCACCTGGTTGAAATCGACGCCTTGCGCCTTGGCGACATTGAGCAGACGCGCACGGACGGATGCCGCGACATTTGGGGTGGCCGCACTCATCCGACACTCTCCAGGTAGGGTCGCATCACATTGGCCACGCGGCATATCTTGGCGAAACGCCAGATGTCGTCGACGGAGGCCTTGCTGCGCGCCCGAGCGTCCTTCAGCGCCTCCAGCGCCACATCCAGCCCGATCTTGTTGCGGTGCTTGAAGCAGTCCGCCACGGTCTTGGCCACGCCGTACACTCGGAGCCTGACACCGTCGCGTTCGACTTCCTCAATCCCTGCCGAGTAGGCATCACCCGTGAACTGCACCATCTTGACGGGCGGGTAGTCGACACGGGGCGGGTGGCTGCCCCGAGGCATGGCGATCCAGATCTGACGCGGCAGCTGCGTGGTCAGCTCATGAAACTGCAGCGCCGTAAGCAGGCAGAACACCGCTTGAGGTACCTTGGTGGCGATGGTGCCAAGGCTCTCGAATTCCGAAACCTGTGCATCCGGCAGACGGTACAGGCCACGCCCCACCTTCTCTAGTAGACCCGCAGCGGTCAGGCGCGTCAGAACGACCCGAGGCGCACTGATGGCGTCCAGGTCGCTGGCGCGCAGTAGCCCCTTCTGGCTGGCCAGATCGAGGACGCGTTGATTGTGGGTACTGGAGAGCATGGGTGGAGTATGTTCCATATTTTCGTTCAATGCAATAATTGGACGAAATATAGGAACATGCAGCTTGAATCCTCGATCTGCCAGCGTGGCGGCCAACCCGCTGCCTTCCATTTAGATGGTCGGTGAGTACGCCCTTTGTTCTTTGACATCAGTGTCCCTGGCGACCGGGTACCGGCATGGACGCAGGTGATGCATCTCCCAGAGGAAGAGTTCCTCGATGCTGAAGCGAATGACGTCACCGTTTGCGATCCGGTAGAACGGAATGCCGAGCCGCAGGCGTTCCTGATTCTGGTGAATCCAGTAACCGGGCAAGCCAGTGATGTCGACCACCTCTTTGGCGGAGTAGAAAACCCGATCACGGCGTTCAGGTCGTTTCCGCATCATCTGCTCAATGGCGTCTTCACGTGCCGTGGGCGAGGATTCGGACAACGGGCGTCCGGTAGGGGATTTCCAAGTGACCCGAGCCTTGCGCTCGAAGGCTTCAACCTCCATCAGAAGGTAACGGACAGATCTGTTGAGGTGCCAGGCGGGCGGGCCGATTCCTTCCGAGCGCCACTTTTGCAGCGTCTTGGGTGAGAGATTCCACCTCAAGGACAACTGGTTTTCATCGAGGACCGGATACGTGATGACTGGCTCTTCCGGGCTGGCCACAACACCCTGTCTATCGGCATCAACCTTGGGCTTCATCGCGCGCCTCCGTCAGCGCGGCCTCGGCCGCTTCAAGACTGCCATACTGCGCGATGAGTGCGAAGGCCTCGCTCAAGTAATACCGCTTTGGTTCGGGGGCGGCGGGCGCGGGAGATTCGACAACGGGCTGCGAGTCGCACAAGGATGGCAACGGCGCTTCGTTGGACATGCCCTGGCGGATTGCCTGCTCATAGGTGACGATCTCATCGACTGGATAGCGGACGGCCTTTGAGAGCTTGATGTACGGCGGGCCGCGTTCTTCGCTGCGCCAGCGTTGCAGGGTCTTGATGCTGACGTTCCACCGACGTGCGAGCTCCGTTTCGGTGAAGGCGGGTTCGGTTTGCATGGCATTTCCTTTCGTCGTTCGTGCCGGGCATTACGGCGACAAACGAGAGGAAAGCCAAGTTGCAGCCCCCAGATTCCCTGGCAGTTGCGGCAACTGCGAGTGCCAATCGGCCTCTCCGAACTTACAATCATGGGCATGTGCGGTTGCGCGAAATCCTTCCCCGGAATCGCGCGAGGGTCTCAAGGCTTCCGACCGGGGCTGAGAGACTGCTGATATGTGGGTTTGGTTTTCTGTTACACTCCACCACCAAAATTCAAAAAACCAACCGTTCTCGGTTGGTTTTTTTTCGCCCGTTTCCCCAGTGTTGGCGCCGGTTCCGGGCATGGCCTGGCGAGCGCCACCCCCGCGAAGTCGGCGTTTTCGCCTCTGCATACGCCTCTCTGTTCTCCGTTTTCTCTGGTGGTCTCGCGAGCGTTCTCGAGGCCGCTTCCTTTGTTGGCGCGGGTTTAGAGGCGGTCGGTTGTAGTTGGCAACTCCTGTAGTGGTAGAGACCGAGCACGACGCGGACGCAAAAAAACCGCCCGTAGGCGGTTGCTGGCGCTGGGTGCGACGCGCTCACCCGGGTGGCGCGAGCACGCGTATCTGGTCGACCCAGGCGTTGGGCCAGGGACGGCGCATCACCTTCTCCAGTACAGCGTCGGGCGAACCCGCCAACCGTTCCACAACCTCTGGGGCCAGGAGCGTCAGCCGCATGACCCGGCGCCCCTGCGTCACGTCCATGCCTTCGGCCTCGGCGATCTCGGTCACCGATGCCGCCCGCTGCTCGTCCAAGAGGCGTTGCCAGTGGTGTGCCAGTCCGAGCGCCCGCATCAACGCGGTGTCCTGCGCGGCCGACCGGGCTTCCCGCTCCCGGGTGGCCTCGGACAGAAATTCCTGCGGCGCGTCCAAGGGCGTGATGACCTGCTTCTTCAGCCCCCGCTTCACCAGCGTCCAGGGCACAAAGGTTTCAGGCCCACGCCGCGCTCGTTGATGGTCTCGAAAATCTTCAGCGCGCTGCTCACGTCGGTGGAGATCTGGATGAACACCACGTTGTTGGCCAGATATCCACGGCTTTGCATCAGACCGTGGGCGGCGTGCCGCCGATCGAGGACCGGGCCTACATCCGCGAACTGCTGCAACTGGCCGTGGTGGACGACCTGCTCGGCCCGGCGGGTGGCCCGAACGAGCACATCGTGGACATGAGCGTGCGCGACCGCTATCTGGTTGGCAAGTTGGCACCGCGCGAGAATGCTCGAGACGGTATCGAAGGGCTTGAAGGCCCGCTGGCCGAGGAGGATGTCGAGGAACCCACCGACCCCATCGTGCCCGGTCAGCACGAACCTGGTGCCGAGTTTGGGACGGCGACCGGGCGGGTGGAACCCGAATCGGATGGATCGGACGAGATCGACGCTGCCAGCAATCAATCGCTGGTGCCTAGCAGCTTCGGCATGACTTTCTGCGTCGATGGCGACGCCGAGCACATCGAGGTCGAAGCGCGTTGGGGCAGCTACGAGCGCGTACCAAACGACGAACACGAACTGACCCGACCCAATGGCCAGAAAGCCAAGGTCTGGCAGCGCATCCCCTGCGGCGGGAAGCTGGTGCTGCCGCTCTCCGAAGGCGTGATTCCCCATCAGGCACCGGATGCGAGCCGTCCGGCAGTGCGGATTCAAGGCTCCATCCGCGCCAAGAACGCCAACGGCGACCGCTTGGTGACGCTGTTCCTGATCAACGCACAGGAAGAACCCGACACCAACCGCGACACGGCATGGCTGTTCCAGCCGGAGCTGATCGTGCGCGCGGAGGCCGAGGCATCCAAGCGCGCCATCTTCCGTCGCCGCCCCGTGTTGGACGCCGATGGGAACGACCCGGAGCGTGAATCGCTGGAGATGATCTACCGCAACCGCGTGGAGTTCGCGGTCGGACATGGCGTTGCCGTCCACGCCGAGACGGCGGACGACGTGACGTTGGCCACCGAGGTGCGCACCACCGTCTTGCCGCAGTACGAAGTGCAGGTCACGGAGACGCCGGGCCTCTATCCCGCCGACCGTCCGGCTATGAAGGAGATGCTGGCGAGTGGCCTGCTCGACATGCAGCGGCTCGCTACGCTTGGTGTCACCGAGTTGGTCGATGCCCTGAACGTACTGACGAAGGACTACGCGGCGTGGATCGAGGAGCAGCGCGAGCGCATCGGCGAGGACGTGGTCGGCTACGACGCGCAGGCCACGCAGGCGCTGGATCGGTGTCAGAAAATCCAGACGCGCTTGCAGCAAGGCATCGACACGCTGAAGAACGACGAAAAGGCGTTGGCCGCTTTCCGCTTCGCCAACAAAGCGATGGCGATCCAGCGCGTGCGCAGCCAGTACGCGCTGGAAGTGCGGCGCGGACGAGACGTGACGGTCGATCAGTTCGACCAACAAAAGAACCGGAGTTGGCGTCCGTTCCAGTTGGCGTTCCTGCTGCTGTCGATCCCATCACTGGCCGACCCGACGCATCCCGACCGCGTGCAGCCGATGGAAGCCCACGCAGACCTGCTGTGGTTCCCCACCGGCGGCGGCAAGACCGAAGCCTATCTGGGCGTGGCTGCTTTCACGATGGCAATCCGCCGTTTGCAAGGCAAGCTCGGCGGCTACGATGGCTCGCGCGGCCTGGCCGTGATCATGCGCTACACGCTGCGCTTGCTGACCTTGCAGCAGTTCCAGCGCGCCACCGCGCTGATCTGCGCGATGGAGAAGCTTCGGCGCGATGCGATCGTCCAAGGCGACGAGTCGCTCGGAAAGGAGCCTTTCACCATCGGTCTGTGGGTCGGCAACAAGGTGACGCCAGGCACGACCGAGGAAAGCCATTACGCCATTCAAGCCTTGCGTGATTCGGGGAAAAACAAGGCAGGACGTACTTCTCCGCTCCAGCTCACCAGTTGCCCTTGGTGCGGCTCCGGCATCGACCCCGGGAAAGACGTCGTGGTCGATAAGGAGCGCGGTAGAACAATCGTTTACTGCGGTGACAAGAAGAGCAGTTGTACGTTTTCTCGCGGCAGATCGAGTAGCTCACCGTATCCCGGCATCCCGGTGCTGACGGTGGACGAGGAGATCTACCACCGCCCGCCGACGATGATGATCGCCACCGTGGACAAGTTCGCCATGATGGCGTGGTGCGGTCAGGTGCGCACGCTGTTCGGTCGTGTGCATCAGGAGTGCGAACGCCACGGTCTGTTGTGGCCCGACTGCGATTGCACAGGGAATCACACCGCTGGGAAAGGTCTGCCTGCGGTCAAAGTCAAGAATGTCGCACCGATCCGCCCGCCCGATTTGATCATCCAAGATGAGTTTCACCTCATCAGCGGCCCGCTCGGCACGATGGTCGGCTTGTACGAATCTGCCGTCGATGAACTTTCCGGTTGGACGCTCGACGGCAAGACGGTCAAGCCGAAGATCGTCGCGTCCACGGCAACGGTGCGCAAAGCCAAGGAACAGGTGAACAACGTGTTCATGCGGCGCGTGTCGGTGTTCCCGCCGCACGGCTTGGACGTGGAGGATAACTACTTCTCCGTGCAGCGTCCGATCGAGGAGCGGCCCGGGCGGCGCTATCTCGGCGTGTGCTCGCCTGGCAGCTCGCGGCCTGCGATGCTGATTCGCGTCTACACAGCCTTCCTCACCGCCGCCCAAGCCCTGTTCGACCGCTTCGGCGAACCCGCCGACCCGTACATGACGACGGTCGGCTACTTCAACTCGCTGCGCGAACTGGGCGGGATGCGGCGCTTGGCCGAGGACGACGTGCAGACACGTTCCTACCGCGTGCAGATGAGCATGGTCGAACGGCCCGCGCTCGCGCAGCGCAGCGTCAACAACATCCGCGAGCTGACCTCGCGCGTCTCCAGTCAGGACATCCCGAAGTACCTCGACGATTTGGAGGTCAAGTTCAAGGCCGCGTTCGATCCAGCTGCAGGGAAGTTCGTGACGAAATGGAACGAGGGCGACACTCGGGCGATCGACGTGGTGCTGGCCACCAACATGTTGTCGGTGGGCGTTGACGTGAATCGCTTGGGCTTGATGGCGGTGAACGGCCAACCCAAGGGCACGGCGGAATACATCCAGGCCACCAGTCGCGTGGGGCGTTCCTTCCCCGGCTTGGTCTGCACGGTGCTCACGTGGGCGCGTCCGCGCGACCTCTCGCACTACGAGACCTTCGAGCACTACCACGCGACCTTCTACAAGCATGTGGAGGCGCAGTCGGTGACGCCTTTCTCGCCGCGTGCGATGGATCGCGGCCTGACCGGTGCGTTGCTCTCCCTGATGCGCTTGGAGAACGACACCTTCAGCCCAAACGTGGGCGCGGGCGAGCTGGACAAGTCCGACAAGCCCGAGATCACCGATGCCATCGACGTGCTGGTGCGGCGGGCTTGGAACGTCAGCGAGACGACCGCCATCAAGAGCCTGGCTGAGCGTGAACTGAAAGAGCGCGCGGACGAGTGGGCGAAGCAAGTGAGCGTGCCCGGTCGCACGCTGGCCTACGAGAAGCGCGGCGCGCAGGCGGCGACGATGGTCGGGCTGGTCAAGTCGCCGGGCATCCATGCGTGGGACAACTGGACGGTGCCGATGTCGATGCGTGAGGTGGAGCCGGGCGTGCGCCTGATCATGAACACGGGACACATCTCGGACGACCACGGGTGGAAGCCGCGTCCAGTGCCGAAGGACGAGGACTGACCATGACCACCAATAAAACACCCGTCGGGGAAGTCCGCCCCAGTCAATTGCTCTGGACATACGGGCCGGGTGCGCTGATCGACCTGCCGAGCCTGTCGGTGGTGACGCTGGGCATCGACCAGTGGGAGAAGGATCGCTGCCAGCCCATCGCCGAGCCGCGCCTGCTCGCCGCTGTGCGCAAGGTGCTCGGCGCGCAGGTGGAGAACCTGCGCGTGCCGCCGTTCCAGAAGAGCGAACTCGTCGATCCGTGGTCGGCGGAAGCGAACATCGGGGTGCCCGTGCGTCCGTTTCCGCGTTGGATGCGCTGCGTGAAGTGCGGCCTGCTGTCTCCCTTTGACGCGGGGCTGTTCGAGATTAAGGAGAACCGCTTCCGTCCGGAGAGAACCCGCTTCGTCCACAAGGGATGTCGTGGCTCCAAGGGCGATCAGCCTGCGAAGGATGCCGATGCCGTTCCGGCGCGTTTCCTCTTGGCTTGCCGCGACGGCCACCTCGATGATTTCCCTTGGCATTACTTCGTCCACGGTGGCAACAGCTCGTGCAAGGGCACGCTGCGCTTCTTCGAGAGCGGGGCTTCGTTGCAGACCGAGAACCTGTGGGTAAAGTGCGATGCCTGCGGCGCATCGCGCAGCATGGCGCACGCCTTCGGCAAAGCCGGAAAGGAAAACCTGCCGAGCTGCCGAGGCAGACATCCCCACCTCGATCATTTCGACGAGGAGTGTGATGAGGAGGCGCGGGCAGTCCTGCTGGGTTCGACGAACAGCTGGTTCCCGATCACCCTTTCGGCGCTCGCCATCCCGCAGGCCAAAGACCCGCTCGGCCAACTGATTCAGGACGGATGGGAGTTCTTCGACGATCTGGATTCCGAGGTCGCCGTCGCGGTGACGGTGAAGGCGCTTAAAAAGACCGGAGCCTTGCCAGGCATCGACAAGTACCCGGCATCGGACATCTGGGCAGCCATCGAAGCGCATCGCAACAGCGGCGTCCAGGAGACGGTTGGCGAAGCTGACATCAAGGGGCCGGAGTGGGAAGTGCTGACCGCGGCAAATCCGCCCACCGACTATCCGCATTTCATGAGCAAGAAGGTCGCCACGCCGCCCGGCTTCGAGAGCCGGATCGCCAGGGTGCTGTTGCTGGAGAGGCTGCGCGAGGTCAACGCCTTGTTGGGCTTCACTCGCGTGGAAGCGCCCGAAGAATCGAGCGATCCGAACGAGCGCCCGCAGATGGCGGGCCTCTCGCGACGCAAACCGGATTGGGTGCCCGCAAATCAGGTTCACGGTGAGGGCATCTTCATCCAGTTCGATGAAGCGGCACTGCAGGCGTGGGAGGCGCAGGCTGGCGTCCAGCGCGTGGACGGGATGCTCAGGGCTGGTCATGGAGGATGGCGCAATTCGCGTCACCTCGATCCGAACGATGGCTACCCTGGCATTCGCTACGCTATGCTCCACACGCTCTCGCACCTGCTCATCCGCGAGCTGGCGCTGGAATGCGGCTACAACGCGGCGAGCATCCGCGAACGCATCTACGCCGACGTGTCGAGCGCGAACCCGCAAGCGGGCATCCTCATCTACACGGCGGCTGCCGACTCCGATGGGACGCTGGGTGGCCTCGTCGATCTCGGCAAACCGGAAAATCTCGGTCGGCTGCTGCGGCAGGCGCTGAACCGGTCGAAGATCTGTTCGTCCGACCCACTGTGCTCGGAGCACGATCCGGGCAAAGACCGCTCGTTGCACGCGGCGGCCTGCCATGCGTGCAGCCTGGTCGCCGAGACTTCGTGTGAACGGGGTAACCGTTATCTCGATCGCTCGTTGCTGGTGCAGACCCTCGATCGAGGGGATGCCGCGTTCTTCGCGGGGCTATGACATGGAAAGACTGCTGGAAGCCGTCACAGCCGTGGTCTGTCTCGTTTCGCCGGAGAAGGTTCGGGCGCTCGCAGGAGCGGTTCGGAAGATCGAGGACGCGAAGGCGAACGTCGCTCTGTCTGATGTCGTCGGCACGGCCACGGCCAAAGCCGTCGTCGAACGGCTCGTCGATGCGTGGCATGCTACTTCGGTCGGTTCCGGCGAGTTGGCGTCGATGCTGCTCGCCGCCAGCCATGCGTTCGAGAACGTGTCGAAGCACCAGTCCACCGAACTCGTGTGGACGGGGCCGACGACGCCCTTCGTTTCCGCGCGCCGTACCGAGCAGGCGCTGCTGCAAGTCATCGGCGCAGCCAAGCAGACCTTGTTCGTCACCAGCTTCGTGGCCTACGACGTCTCGACCATCGTGAAGGCGCTGAACGACGCGAGCACGCGCGGCGTGAGCATCTCGATGCTGCTCGAATCCTCGCAGGATCATGGTGGCAGCATGTCGTTCGATGTGATCGGCAGGATGCGGACGCTGGTTCCCACGGCGAAGCTCTACGCTTGGCGCGAACGGGCGGCGCAGTTCGCCGACGGGCGGGTTCACGCCAAAGTCGCAGTCGCCGATGGCAGCGTGTGCTTCATCACCAGCGCCAATCTGACCGGCCATGCGATGGAGCAGAACATGGAGGCGGGCGTGCTTCTCACGGGTGGGCAAATCCCGAAGTTGCTGCACGACCACTTGCAGGCGCTGATCGATACGAAGACGGTGTCACCGGTCTGAATGAATTGCATACGGTTCCGGCGAAATTAGAGAAATCAGAGAAATTAGTGCCGTGACAAGCACTTGCGACCGATCCGCCCCGGCGAAATCAGCGAAAAAATCCCCGCACTACCCCGTCGCCAGCCGGTACACCCGCAGCGGTGCGCCCGGCGCACCATCGGCACGCTCACCCCACTGCACCGTGATCTTCGGCGGCGTGGCCGCCAGCAGGTGCCGCAGACTGGCGTCGAGCCGCGCCTTGGGTACCTTGCCCCGGGAACACTCGGCGCTGATCTGGCTGCGCGTCGCCTGCCCGCGTTCGCGCAGGAAGGCCAGCACGCGGTTCGACAGTTCCAGCACCTGCGCGAGCTTGGCTTCCTCGGCGGCGCTGACGAACACGAAGCGCACAGACGCCGTGGCGTGCCGAACCCACGCCATCGCCGCGTCGATGTGCTGGGCGTCGATGCGGGTTTGCAGGTCGGTCAACGCCATCAGCATGGCCAACCGCAGCAGCATTGGGGCGCGGCGTTCCAGCAGCGCGCCGATGACGCCATCACCGAGGTCGTCGTTCAGCTCACCCCGATAGAGCTGGGCGTAGCGCCACTGCGCCTGCGGCGACAGTTCCATCCGCAGGTGGTCGCGCTCGTCGTGCTGGTCGGCGCCGACGAAGGCTAGCACCTCCAGCGTCTTGCGCGCCAACTGCTCGACCACGGCCTGCGGCGTTTCCTTCGGGAACGGCAGCATCCTCGTGCGTTCGGCCCAGATCATCAGGAAGCGGTTGGCGAAGCCATTGGTCAGTTCGCGGGCGCTCATCAGGCTGGTCAGCTCGCCCGGCGAGATCGCCCCGCTCAGGCAGACGTGCGGATCGCTGGCGTAGAGCCGGTTCGACTTGGTGGCGGGCTTGAGATCGACGCCATCCCAACAGTCTCGCAGCGCCGCCGACAGCGTGTTGCCATCGCGCCGCCCCTGATGCAGCACGTTGGCGAACTCCGATTCGACCACCCACAGGCGCTTGTCCTCGATGGCGGGCACGTCCTGCCGACCTTGCCGGTAGCCGTCGTGGATCAGCGCCGCCAGCCCTTCGCGTGTGGACAGGCCGCCACGGTGAATCTGCGGCGCGAAGGCGTCATCCATCGCCCGCAGCGCCTGATCGATGCGCAGCACCAGCGACACCGCGTCGCCCTTGCGGCCACGGCCCTAACGCCCGATGTGCAGGCAGAACAGCCGCGTGTGGTGTCGGGTATTGCCGATGGGCAGGTACACACCGCGCCCGACCGCGCAGGACAGGTAGGCCATGAAGTTGGTGGCGATGGCGACGGCATTGGTCTCGGTTCCGTCGCTGCCCGCGCGGGCGACATCGCCGATCAGGCCGTAGAGGCAGGTCGAATCAGCGTCCGGGGCATTGCGGTGAGCGGCCACGGCTGCGCCGTCGTCGTCATCGGTGGCGTCAAGCGGTGACGTGGCATGAGATGCCGGGGTGACATCGACGATCCGGCGCATTCGTCATTTGCCGTCCAGCGCCACGGTCTGGACGATATTCTCGAACTCGGCCAACACGTCCGGTTGGCGTTGTGACAGGAAGCGGAACACGGCTTTGTTGCCGATCAGCTTGCCAAGGTAGCCACGCGCCAGCGTCAGGAGCAGCACGTCCTGACCGTAGGACTTCTCGACCAGCTTCAATTGGTTTTGGATGTTTCCCATTTCGCGCTCCATCTTTACCATCTGTTCCGCCGTGACGCCGGAGAGCTTCCGGGGTCGCTTTTCGCTAACCAGCAGATGTGGCGGCGTTGCCGCCAGCAAGGCTTCGGCATAGGCGACGGTCATGTTGTTTGCGGTCAGCATCAGTTCCACGCACTCGACCTGCCGTGTGGGCTTCATCTTGCGAAGCACCGAGCCGAGGTTGGCCGAAAAATGCTGATCCTTGAGCATCTCGACCGCCTCCGGGCAGATGCCTTCAAGCAGGCCGACCTTCTTGTGGATCTGGCTGATGTCCACGTTCAGCGCCTTCGCCAGCCGATCTTGCGTCACGCCACGCTCGACCGCGCGCCGGAGCATGTGGTGCTCCTGAATGGACGAGATGCGGTTGATCCGGTTGTTATAGGTGTAGCTTTCATCGTCAGTGGCAATCAGGCACGGCGCGTCGGTGTAGCCGAGCTGCTGCAACGCCAGCAAACGCATGTGGCCATCAAGCAGGACGTGCTGACCGGTTTTCTTGTCGGCCTTGCCCACGCTCAGGGGTTCGATCAGCCCGACAGCTTCCATCGAGGCCACGATCTGCTTGAACTTCCGCGATGCCTGGAGACCTTCCGGCGGTTTTCGGGACGGCAGAATCCGATCCAGCGCCAGTGTGATCGGCTCCGGAATGAACCCCAGCGGTGGTTTGCTCATGCCGCGTGGCCTCCGCCCCAGACGCGTTCCGCCAGCTGCTTGGGCAAGGTGTCCAGCCCTTCGGCACGCAGCAGGTTGGAAAAATGCTCGTCGGCCAGCAACTGGCGCAGCGCTTCGATCACGAACAACATGCGCTGCTGCGTAAACTCAGCCTTTTTGATGGTCAGTTTCTGTCGCTCGACCTCGTTCTGGTAGTTGCGCACCAGACTGGAGGTAGTGACGGCCGCTCCCTTGCGTGCGGGCCGGTGTTTCAGCGTCTTTCCGAGAGTGCTGCGCCGCTGAAGCACGCGCCGCACCTGCATCAACTGCCCACCGCGCAACTGGCCGCTTTCGTAGGCATCCTGCAAGGCGGTCTGGACGGATTCTTCGTCGCTTGCGCCCGCGATGGTGATGGCGACGTTGAGCGGAACCCTTCCGGACTCCACGGCAGCCAGCAGCCGTTCCTCACCTTCCTCAAAAAGAAGCAGGATGCCCTTGATGTAGTCGAGGCTCAGGCCGGTCTTCTGGGCGATGACGCGCTTGTCGTAGCCCTGTTCGCTCAACTGCTGGATGCTCATCAGCAGTTCCAGCGCGCTGTATTTCCTGCGGGCGATGTTTTCGGTCAGGCTCATCATGAAGGCGTCCTCATCGTTGACCGCAAGGACCAGCGCCGGGATTTCCTTCTCGCCAAGCGACTTGAACGCCTTGAGCCTGCCTTCGCCGCAGATCAGCAGGAAGCGTTTCCCGTCCTCCAGATCGTCACGCTGCGTGACCGTGACGGGCTTTTTCAGGCCAAGGCTTTTGATGTTGCCGACGATCTCCTCAAACACACGGCCATTGCGGTCGCGTGGGTTGAGCACGGCGATCTGATCGACCGGGATCATTTGCAGGTCAGTGGCGTGGTGCTTCTTCGTCATGCGACTCTCCTCAAGCGGCTGCGCTCGGCCATGCTGTAGAGATAGTCCAGGCTGTCGAAGCGGTAGCTCTCGAATTCAAGTCCGTTGTGATCGGCCAGATGGATGCCCGACTGGCCGAAGTCCAGATGCGGCAGCAGGTAGTAGTCCAGCGGTGCCTGGTTCGTTTCGTCGAGCCGGACGGCGACGGTGATGTCCGGCGTCAGGCTGGTGTCGAAGCGCACTTTCCACCGCCTGCGTCCGTTGTCTTGCAACTGGCAGCGCGAGAGCACGAGCGAAACGGTGAATTCGCGGTTGACAGTGAGCAGGTCGCTCGCCGGATCGGGCACGACCGCGCCGCCGACCTCGGCGATCATCCGCTCGGTCTCGCCGACGATCTCCGGGTGCAGGCGGCGCAGAAACTGGTTGACCTCCAGATACTGGTAGTCCCGATCCGGCGTGAACCCGACCGTCTGGTAAGCACGAATGAGACTTCCGAAGCGATGCGCGTAGGCCGCCGAAGACGGCATGCCTTCCGCTTCGTCGATGATCAGGCCGGAGAGGTAACCGTGCTGCTGGAACAGCCGCCGCAGCTTCTCGATCAATTCCTCGTTGCTGAAGCGATATGCCCGTGCGCGCAGGATGCCCTGCGCGGTGTAAAACAGGTCGGGCGGCACGATGCCCTCGAACGCGCCTTCTTTCTTGATCCACATCTCCGGCTGGTTCACGACCCGCACCTTCTTGAGCTTGAAGGAGCGCCGGTTGTAGACGTTGTTGCCGATGTACTTTTCGTTGGAGAGGACTTCCCGCACCGTGGCCCGCGTCCAGTCGCGCCCGAGGTCGGTCTGGATGCCCTTGGCGTTGAGCCGTTCGGCGATCTCCGACTCGAACAGCGCGTCCTCGACGAACCAGCGATAGATCTGGTTCACGACGGCGACCTCGGCATCCGGGCCTGGCTGCAAGATCACGCGGTCGGTTTGCAGGCTCTTGTGCTCGCCGCGCGAAAGCTCGCCTTTCACCGAACCGGACTGGTCGATCAGCACGCGACGCAGGCCGTAGCCCGCTGGCCCGCCTTGGCGGAATCCCAACTCGATCAGGCGGCACTGGCCCGCAAACACCTTCGCCGACAGCTCGCGGCTGTATTCGCCCGCCATCGCGCGCTTGACGCCCTTGACGATGGTGGACACGGGCGAGCCGTCGTTCTCGAACTGCTCGGCGCAGTAGGCGACCTGAATCCCGGCGCGGCGACAGATGTATTCGTAGTACGCACTTTCATCCGCGTCCTGAAACCGGCCCCAGCGGCTGACGTCATAGACGAGGATGATCTGGAAGTCAGCTTTGCCCGCCTGCACGTCGGCGATCAGTTGCTGGAGCGCCTGCCTGCCGTCGATGCGCAGTCCGCTCTTGCCCTCGTCGGCGTAGGTGCGAACGATCTCGATGTTGCGCCGGGCGGCGTACTCGCGGATTTTGTCGCCCTGGTTCTCCGTCGAGTATTGCTGGTGCTCGGTGGACATGCGCACGTACTGCGCAGCGCGGTACGTGGGGCCAGAGCCTGTCGGGCTTGGAGAAGGTTCGTTCGCTTGCATAGACCCAGTCACTTCGATGGTTGACGTTGCGGGTCTGCCGCTCCCCTCATTGGCTGCGTTGCCGCTCCGTGAAGATCACGAGAACGGTCGCGCAGACGGTTGGAATCGTTGCCATGCAGGATGTTCGAGAACCCGTTTGGAGGCGAAGTTACGGGGAGATCGCCGAGGCGTCGATCACGTCCTCTCTTGACACGTCCATCTTGCGCGGACACGTCACGGCCACCGGCGTGATCTCGACGACCCACGAAGCGCCGCTTTCCCTCGGAAACGCCGGGTGGCGTGTGATGCGGTAGAGGCCCGGCGGCAGGTCGCACACGTCCATCGTTGCAAGATCGTCGTTTCGGGCCTGATCGCGCGACCGCTGCTGCTCACGGTTGCGCTGTGCGTAGTCGGGCTGGGCGTCGCGGTAGCTGCGCCAGTAGTCTGGGTTGCGCTGCGACCACGTCTGCTGCGCGGCGCGCTGGTTATCCCGGTAGTCGGGATCGGACTGGAGCTTGGCCCGCTGCCACTGGCGCTTGCGGGCGCGCTGGCAGTCGGGCGCGGAGCAGTAGGCTTGGTCGGGAACTTGCGGGCGGGGTGACAAAGGCTTGCCACAGCAGGCGCAGCGTCGGGACATCGTCGGGATCTCCATGCAAAATCCGCATGGAAGCCGCGACCGAATCATCGCAGCCGGGCGATTACTCACACTCGATCAAGTGGATCGTCGCCTTGCCGTAGATGCAGGGTGTGGGTAGGATTCGCGCAATGGCCCCACCGGAGATCGCATCTCCGGCCCAACGCCTCTTTTCACGGAGGCGTTTTCCTTTGCCCCGCCGAGGTGAGCAGCCTCGGCCCGACGCCTCCCGTGTGGAGGCGTTTCTATTTGCGCGATCACTCGTGGGCGACCACTTCCATATAGGGGCGCATCACGTTGGCGACCCGGCAAACCTGGGCGTAGCGCCACAGGTCGTCCGCCGAGGCCTTGCGCGCGCGCCAAACATCCTTCAGCGCCTCCATCGCCACATCCAGACCGATCTTGTTGCGGTGCTTGAAGCAGTCAACGACCGTCTTGGCCGCGCTGTAGACCCGCAGCGTCGCGCCGTCGCACGAGTGTTCCTCGATGCCCGCCGTGTGCGCGTCGCCCGTCATCTGCACCATCCGGATCGGCGGCCAGTCCATGCGGGGCGCGTGGCTGCCGCGCGGCATGGCGATCCAGGTCTGGTGCGGCAGTTGCGTGGTCAGCCCGTGGAATTGCAGTGCCGTCAGCAGGCAGAACACGGCTTGCGGCACCTTGGCTGCCACCACCGCGAGGCCTTCGTGCTCCGAGACTGGATGGTTGGGTGGGCGGTAGAGGCCGCGTCCAACCCGATCCAGCAGACCGGCGGCGGTGAGGCGCGTCAGGACAACCCGTGGAGCACCGATGGCGTCCAGATCGACGGCGCGCAGCAACCCTTGCTGGCGTGCCAGATCGAGGACGCGCTGGGTGTGGGTGTCGGCGGGCATGATCGGCAGATGTTCCGTTCATTCTTTCAATATAACATTTGGGAGATAAAATGGAACATCAAGTCGTCGCTGACCCGATTGCTTCGAAATTGTGTCGCCAGCGCCGACACAATTTTCACCGGTCACTCGGCGAGTGGCGAATCTCCAGCCGGTGGTTGGAGAATTGCCTGCCTTCGACACGTGCCACCGGGTGGTTGCACAGGTCGACCGGCTTCTATGCCATTTGCGTTTCAGGCCGAGGCCGCCGCCGTTCTTTGGGTCACCCGATGCGGAGATTGGCGGCGTCATTCACCGCATTAGACGCGGTGAATGACTTGCGGATGCGGAGAATTGGGTGTTTAATCTCCGCATGAACTACGGAGAAAGGCGCTACATCTGGCAGGCCGACGACTGGCCGAGCTGGCGCTACGACCTGTCCGCGCTGACGCTGTCGTTGACCGAGGTCAGTCGCGCCCAAGGCCTGCTGCTGGGCCGTCTGGCCGACGTGGGGTTGGCGCTGCGCGATCAGGCCAGTCTCGCCGCACTGACCGAGGACGTAGTCAAGACCAGTGAGATCGAAGGCGAAGTGCTCAGCGTCGAATCCGTGCGCTCGTCCATCGCCCGCCGTCTGGGTGTGGACATCGGCGCGGTCGCGCCGGTGGATCGGCACGTCGAAGGCGTGGTCGAGATGGTGCTCGATGCCACTTCCCATGCCGCTGTCCCGTTGACCGCCGAACGGCTGTTTGGTTGGCACGCGGCTTTGTTCCCGACCGGCTACTCCGGCATGAACAGAATCGCCATCGGCCAGTGGCGTGATGATGCCGACGGGCCGATGCAGGTGGTGTCCGGCCCGGTGGGGCGACGCAAGGTTCACTTCCAGGCCCCGCCCGCCGAGGCGCTGCCCGCCGAGACGGCGAAGTTCCTCGCATGGGCGAACGAAGAATCCGGCGAGCCTGCGCTCGTGAAAGCAGGCCTCGCACATTTGTGGTTCGTGACGCTGCACCCGTTCGACGACGGCAACGGGCGCATCGCCCGCGCCGTGGGTGATCTGTTTCTCGCCCGCGCCGATGGCAGTCCGCAACGCTTCTACAGCCTGTCGGCGCAAATCCAGCGCGAGCGCAAGGACTATTACGACGTGCTGGAGCGCACGCAGAAAGGCACACTCGATGTGACGGGCTGGTTGTCGTGGTTCCTCGGCACCCTCGGGCGCGCCGTCACGAGCGCGCAAGGCACGCTGGACGGCGTGCTGGTCAAGGCGCGCTTCTGGCAACGCTGGGCAGGCACGCCGCTGAACGAACGGCAGGTGAAACTGCTGAACCGCCTGCTCGACGGCTTCGAGGGCAAGCTCACCAGCAGCAAGTGGGCGACCATCGCCAAGTGTTCGCCGGACACCGCGCTGCGCGACATCACGCAACTGCTGGAACTTGGCGTGCTGAAGAAGTCACCCGGCGGCGGGCGCAGCACCGGCTACGAGCTGGCAGGCCAGTAGGCCGGTGGCGCGGATGCGGCGGTCAGACGGGCAGCGATGCCAAGGCCTGCTGCAACGATCTGCGCTGCTCGCCCGGATCAATTTTTGCGTGGATACCCTGATCCTCCGCGTCTTGCGACCAGCGTTTGGCCCATGCTATGACTTCTTCGTAGTCGAAGCGGATGAGTTTCTCAACCCGACGATGCGGGATGCCCAACGCCTCACGCACCTGTTTTTGCGTGAAGACGTACAGAGGCAACGCCGTCACATAAGAAATCTCGCGTGCATCCATCAGCTTCGATCCATCCGGAAAGACGACGTCGGTCGCTCTTGCCCAAGTTGCCGAGTGGAGAGCTCGGGACTCGAAATCGAAGACTTCGTCGATGGGATACACGACACGCTTGGACATCTTCATGTATCTGGGGCCACGTCCTTCGCTGCGCCAGCGTTGAAGGGTCTTGGGACTGAGGTTCCAGCGCGCGGCCAGCTCGGTTTCGTTCATCATCATCTTCTGCATGGTTGACTCCGTCAGTGGTTGAAGGCAACGCATTCAGGCGTGACGTCGGCCATGAAGCCAAGGCCTCGGCGGGCCTTACATGCAGTTTCAGCGCAATGCGAACATCAGCGGTTCACGCATATGTCCCCGATCCAGCCTGCTGATGCCCACTTCTATGGGGACGTATCGGCATGCGTGGAGATACCCGGTTCCATTTGCTGTTAAAATACACCACCATCACACTGTTTTGGGTAGTCCAGTAGCGTCTATCTTAAACACTAAGCCCTAGGTGAATCAAGCACTTAGGGCTTTTTTTCGTCCATACCCGTCCCCACACGGCCAGCGACAGCCGGCCCCTTGAAGGGGTAAGAAACACGGGAAAAGGTGGATTACCCGGTCGGTGGGGTAATTTTTACCCGCACCTACTGCACCAACAGGTGGGACAACTTGTCCCAGCTGTTGGGTATGGCCCTCTCGCGTCTGGGCGGGCCTCCCACGCGCGCGCGGGGATCACGCCACCCGCTTGCACAGCAGCTCAACTTCCCGGTTGGCGCTCTTGGTGTTGATGACGGTGGCAATGCTGTAGGTGTCGCTGCCGTGCTTAATCCGCATGGATGCCAGCACGCCCGGTCGATACCGCAGCTTCACCAGCACGTCCGTGATGTTCGCCACAGCGTCAGCGCGAATCACTTCCCGGCCCCGTAGCGGCTCTACAGCCGCCCAGGCATCAAACACCGGCATCCAATCCTCGAAGGGCTGGCCAGCCTCGTCCTGGCCCTCCACACGCTGTTCCAGCGTCACCCGTTGATCGAGCGTGCCGGCTCTCATACCGACAGGCTCCGGTACGGCGCCAGCAGGCGGGCGAAAGTCGGGTTGTCGTACAGACTGCGATCCGTGACGGCTTCGCGGTTCTCGTACAGATCGGCCACGCGCAACAGAATGGCCGCTTCCACTGGTGCCGGTGGCGCCAGCAGTTCCATATCCTCGTGCGCCATGTCCAGGTAATCCGCTACGGAATACGTAGCAGCTTGAATCATGGATTGGATCAGCGCATCTTCATCGGTGTGCTCGACGCGAAGATGGGCTTTGGCTTGTTCAAGTGTCGGCATGGTTCATCCTCATGAATAGGTGCCGGTCGCGCGTGGGAGAAAGGACGATGTGTCCGCAGACACAAAGGCCACGCCACCGGCTGACGGGGTTGCTGGCTGTGCGGTACTGGCCGTCTGATCCGCATCCGGGGCATTGCCTTGCGGCCCCTCCCGGCAAGGGAATAGGTGGGAAGGGCTGATGGCAGACGCGCCGGCCCTTCCCGGTGCGAGCGGTGCCAGACGCGGCGGCTCACACAAAACAAAATTCACTCGCTGCATGGCCTTGTTCTTCCCCAGCGGCGACGGCAACACCTATCGCCATCGCAAGGGCTTGCATGCCGTCGATTCGTCCGGTCGCACGCGACTTGTCCAGCTTGCGGTTGCCCGTCATGACCGTCGTCTAGACTTGTTCCCCACAGGTTTCAACTCAAGGAGATGCTTCATGACTTATCCCGATCTGGCACAGAAGGTGGTTCTGATTACCGGGGGGGCGCGCGGCCTGGGTGCGGCGGCGGCGAAGGCGTTTCTGGCCGAGGGCTGCAAGGTGGCGATCGTGGATATCTCGGGCGAGACGCTGGCGCAGACGGCGGCCGAGCTGGGCGCCGGGGCGGACCGCTTGATCACGGTCACCGCCGATGTGTCCAAGGAGGAAGATGTCCAGCGTTACGTGGCTGAAACGGTCGCGGCCTTCGGCACCGTCGATGTGTTCTTCAACAATGCGGGCATCGAAGGCAAGGTGGCGCCCATCGTCGATCAGAAGACCGAGGACTTCGACCGCGTGATGGCCATCAACGTGCGGGGCTGCTGGCTGGGCCTGAAGCATGTGCTGCCGCTGATGTATGCGAAGAAGTCCGGCAGCGTGATCAATACGTCGTCGATCGGCGGCTTGGTGGCGGGGCCGATGCCGGTGTCGCCCTACGTCACGTCGAAGTTCGCCATTCACGGCATGACCCGCGTGGTGGCCAACGAAGCGGCGGCGTATCAGGTGCGGGTCAACTCGGTGCACCCGTCGCCGGTCAATACGCAGATGATGCGTTCGCTGGAGCAGGGCGCCGGGGCGTCACAGGAGGCCATCGCCAGCGCCATCCCCCTGGGCCGGTATGCCGAGAGCGAGGACATCGCCAACATGGTGCTGTTCCTGGCCAGCGAGAAGTCCAGCTTCGTGACGGGCTCGCAGTTCCGCGTCGATGGCGGCATGCTGAGCTGAAAGGGGCGCCCCCGCCGACAAGGGCGCAGCGCACGGTTTCGCGTGCTCGCGGGTCGGCGCCAGCCGTTTCCAGGTTCAACCCAGCAGCCAGCCCGCCACGCCAGTGGCCAGCACCACCCCCCAGGGCGGCAGCTTCCAGGCCATCAGGGCGACCAGGGCGGTGAGGGCAAGGGCAAAGTCTTTCGGGGTGTGGATGGCGGCGGTCCACACCGGGTCGTACAGCGCGGCGAGCAGCAGGCCGACGACCGCGGCGTTGACGCCGGCCAGGGCGGCCTGGGCAGGCGCGTGTTGCCGCAGGCGCTCCCAGAACGGTAGCGCGCCCGCCACCAGCAGGAACGAGGGCAGGAAGATGGCCGCCAGGCACAGCAGGCCGCCGGCCCAGCCGTTGGGCGCGGTGGTCATGGCGGCACCCAGGAAGGCGGCGAAGGTGAACAGCGGGCCGGGCACGGCCTGCGCGGCGCCGTAGCCGGCCAGAAAGCTGTCGTGGCCGACCCAGCCGGGCGGCACCACCTCGGCCTGCAGCAGGGGCAGCACGACGTGGCCGCCGCCGAACACCAGGGCGCCGGCGCGGTAGAAGGCGTCCAGCAAGGCCAGCGGCTGGCTGGGCACGGCGGCGGCCAGCAGCGGCAGGCCGATCAGCAGGGCGAAGAACAGCGCCAGCCAGGCGCTGCCGGCGCGGCGCGTGATGGCGGTGGGCATGGCTTGCTCGGGCGCGGCGGGCGCGGGCCGCAGCAGCGCCATGCCGGCCAGCGCGGCCACGCCGATGATGCCGACCTGCACCCAGGCGCCGGGCAGCAGCAGCGCGGCGCAGGCGGCGGCGGCCATGAAGGTGATGCGCGGCACGTCGGGGCACAGGCTGCGGCCCATGCCCCACAGCGCCTGCGCCACCACGGCCACGGCAACCACCTTGAGGCCGTGCAGCGCGCCGGCGGGCAGCAGCTGGCCCTGGCTGCTCAGGCCCAGCGCGAACAGGATCAGCAGCGCGGCCGACGGCAGCGTGAAGCCGGCCCAGGCGGCCAGCGCGCCACCATAGCCGGCGCGCGACAGGCCCAGCGCCATACCCACCTGGCTGCTGGCCGGGCCGGGCAGAAACTGGCACAGCGCGACGAGGTCGGCGTAGCTGCGCTCGCTCAGCCAGCGGCGGCGGGCGACGAACTCGTGGCGGAAGTAGCCCAGGTGGGCGACGGGGCCGCCGAACGAGGTCAGGCCAAGGCGCAGAAAGATCAGAAACACAGCCCAGGGGCTGCGGTCGGGTTCGGGGGGCATGGGCGCGGCGGGCGGGGCGGAAGACGATGGCGGCCCATGCTAGCCGACGCGGGTGACAGGACACGCTGCCGGGCGTTGAACAACAGGGATGACGGCGGCGGAATGCATTCCAGGCGCCGCGATGGCAGCGGGTGCGCTGGAATGGCGCTGGCCCGCATCACCGAGGTCGTGTCGTCATGCCGCGCGGAGGCCAAGTCCTTGCGGCGTACCGTTTCTATTGACAACTCCGTCATACATGACACGCTGCCGGCCCTCACCCCAGCCCTCTCCCAGAGGGAGAGGGCGCTTTCTTTGGCGCAGCATGCGCTGTCATGCTTTTCTGACTATCAAGAAGTCTCAGATGACTCAAGGACCTCATCCGCTGTGGGAGCGGGCTTGCCCGCGATCAAGCGTTCGTGGCGACGAGGCGCCTCATCGCGGGCAAGCCCGCTCCCACAACACGGTCTGAGACTTCTTGATAGTCAAGCATGCTGTTGGAAAACGTCAATGAGCGTTGGTGTTTGATGGATGACGCCATGACTGCGCCGCTGCGCGGCGTGATGACGAAATGACACCAGTGATGCGCGGAGTGCCTGGCACTTGGCTGGCGTCATGGCGGCGCAGCCGCCGTCATCGAAGCGCAGCGAGGTCATTTCGTCATCGCATCGCGCGCGAGCAACTGTCTTTGGGAGCGCGAAGCAGTATCCGCCATCGGCCACCACGGTCTGGTGTGCCCAACGGCACGGGGGCGCAGGTTGAAAGCAAGGGGGGACTTCCCAAATTTTTTAGGTGGTCAAATGACATTCCAGCGCCCATTTGCCGGGCGCGAGCAGCTTCTGTTATTGAACTGCAATACAGCGCCAAATCGTTATCGCTTGATTTGACGCTCTTCAGCGCCTTTTCAGCGCGGGCGATGGTGGCGTGGCCGCCGCACCGCGTCAGGACTGCTCGCCCGCGGCCGGGCGAGGGGCCGCCGGCGCGGCAGCCGGCGCGCTGCGGCGCGGGTCGTGGATCACCGTGCCCGTGCCCACGCCCACGCCGACCCGCGCACCGCCGCCCACCGGTGCACTGGCGCCCACGCCGGCGCCGGCGCTGACCTGGCCGTGCTGGTTCACGCCCACGCCGACGCCCACCGGCCCGGCACCCGCGCCGACCCCGACCTGGACGTTGCCGCCCGAGCCGACCCCGACGCCCAGCGACACGCCGGGCAGGATCGGCACGCCGATGCCGATGCCGGCCGAAGCACAGCCGCCCAGCACGGCCGCCGCCGCCAGCAACGGCAGCAGCACGGCGCGCTGGCCGGGCGACGACGGTTGTGGTGCAGCAGAACGCTTCATGCCCGCCATCCTACGCCGCCCGGCTCACCAGCAGCGCGTTCACGCGCCGCACGTAGGCGGCCGGGTCGTCCGGCAGGCCGCCTTCGGCCAGCAGGGCCTGGTCGAACAGGATGTGCGCCAGGTCGTCGAAGTGCGCATGGCCGTCGAGCTTTTTGACCAGCGGGTGCTCGGCGTTGATCTCCAGCACCGGCTTGCTGTCGGGCACGCGCTGGCCGGCCTGCTTCAGCATGCGGGCCAGCTGCATGCTCATGCCGGCGTCCTTCACCACCAGGCAGGCGGGCGAATCGACCAGGCGCGTGGTGACGCGCACGTCTTCCACCTGCTCCTTCAGCGCCTCTTTCAGCTTGTCGAGCAGGGGCTTCACGCTTTCGGCAGCTTCTTCGGCAGCCTTCTTCTCGGCTTCGTCCTGCAGGTCGCCCAGGTCCACGGCGCCCTTGGCCACCGATTGCAGTGGCGTGCCATCGAACTCGCGCAGGTACGAAAGCGACCACTCGTCCACGCGGTCGGTCATCAGCAGCACCTCGATGCCTTTCTTCTTGAAGACTTCGAGCTGCGGGCTGTTCTTCGCTGCCGCCAGCGTGTCGGCGGTGATGTAGTAGATGGCCTTCTGGCCTTCCTTCATGCGCGCCTTGTAGTCGGCCAGCGACACGGTCGCGGCATCGCTGGTGGTGGAGGCATAGCGCAGCAGCTTGGCGATGCGCTCGCGGTTGGCGTGGTCTTCGCCCAGGCCTTCCTTCAGCACGGCGCCGAACTCGCGCCAGAAGGTGGCGTACTTGCCGGCGTCCCTGGCCTGCTCCTCGGCAAACTTCGCCGCGGTGTCGGCGGCGGTGGGCGCCTCGTTCTTGTCGACCACATCGGTCACGCCGCCGTCGGGCAGCTCGGTCGGCTCGGGTGCGGGCGTGCTGTCGCCGCTGCCGATGTCCACCTTGCCATCGGCCGGCGCGGCGTCGGCTGCGGCGGCATTGGCGCCGGGGGCGGTTTCGGCCTTGACCATGTCTTCCAGCAGGCCCAGCACGCGACGCGTGTTGCCTTCGCGGATGGCGCGCACGTCGCGGCTTTCCTGCAGCAGCTCGCGGCTCACGTTCAGCGGCAGGTCGGCCGAATCGACCACGCCCTTGATGAAGCGCAGGTAGCGCGGCAGCAGCTGCTCGGCGTCGTCCATGATGAACACGCGCCGCACGTACAGCTTGATGCCCGCCTTGCGGTCGCGGTCCCACAGGTCGAACGGCGCGTGGCTGGGCACGTACAGCAGTTGCGTGTACTCGGTCGAGCCTTCCACGCGGTTGTGGCTCCAGGCCAGCGGCGGCTGCCAGTCGTGCGCGATCTGCTCGTAGAAGCCCTGGTACTGCTCGTCGGTGATGTCCTTCTTGGGCCGCGTCCACAGCGCGGTGGCCTGGTTGACGGTGTCCCACGCGCCGGTCTTCACCATCTGGCCGGGCTGGCCTTCCTCCTTGCCGTCTTCCCAGGTCTCGCCTTCCATCTTGATGGGCAGCGCGATGTGGTCGCTGTACTTGCCGATCAGCTCCTTCAGCTTCCAGCCGTCGGCAAACTCCAGCGCGTCGTCACGCAGGTGCAGGATCACGCTGGTGCCGCGCTCGGGGCGGGTGATGGTCTCCACCTCGAAGTCGCCCGCGCCCTGGCTGACCCAGCGCACGCCCTGCTCGGCAGGCAGGCCAGCGCGGCGCGATTCGACGGTGATGCGGTCGGCAACGATGAAGCCGGAGTAGAAGCCCACGCCGAACTGGCCGATCAGCTGCGCGTCGGCCTTCTGGTCGCCGGTCAGGCGGTTCATGAAATCCTTGGTGCCGCTCTTGGCAATGGTGCCCAGATGCTCAATGGCCTCGGCCTCGCTCATGCCGATGCCGGTGTCGGTCACCGTCAGCGTCTTGGCGGTCTTGTCGAAGCTGATGCGCACTTCCAGCTCGGGCTGGTCGCCGTACAGCGACGGATCGGCCAGCGCCTCGAAGCGCAGCTTGTCGCAGGCGTCGGAGGCGTTGGAGATCAACTCGCGCAGGAAGATCTCCTTGTTGGAATACAGCGAGTGTGTGACCAAGTGCAGCAGTTGCGCCACCTCGGCCTGGAAGGAATGGGTTTGCTTGCTCATTTGCTTGGGAAGAAAAGGGAAAAACAAAGCGGTCGCCCGCAGGGGGCCGGTGCCTCAGGTGCGGGCGCTCAGGGCGATTATCAAGGGCTGATGACGCTACCTTAAGGATAGCTGTCGGCGTTTGAAAGTCGGGCGCTGGGGACTGTTTTGATGAAGAAATGACCTCGGCCGCGCGTTCGATGATGGCACTGCCCGCCATGACGGGCGCCGCGGCGTTTCGTCATTTCGTCATCGATGGCCGCAGGCCGATGTCATGCGCCGCCAGGCGCGTCATGGCGTCAGAACCGCTCGTGCTCGCCCAGATAGCGCCACTGCCCCTGCGGCAATTGGCCCAGCAGCACGCGGCCGATGCGGATGCGCTTCAGGCCCGTCACCTTCAGCCCCACCTGCTCGCACATGCGGCGAATCTGGCGCTTCTTGCCCTCGCGCAGCACGAAGCGCAGCTGCTCGGGGTTCTGCCAATCCACCTGCGCCGGTTTCAGCGGCTGGCCGTCCAGGCTCAGGCCGTGGCGCAGGCGCGCCAGCTGCTCGCGCGGAAAGGCGGCCTGCACATCGGTGGTGATGTCGCCGTAGGCCACGCGCACCAGGTATTCCTTGTCGATGTCCGAGTCCTCGCCGATCAGCGCGCGCGCCACGCGGCCGTCCTGCGTCAGCACCAGCAGGCCGACCGAGTCGATGTCGAGCCGGCCCGCCGGCGCCAGCCCCCTGAGCTGCGCGGGCGAAAAGCGCGTGCGTGACGCATCGCCGCGCCAGTGGCTGCGCGCGTTGACCAGCGTGACCGCCGGCTGGTGCCCATCCTCGGCCTGGCCGCTGACGTAGCCCACCGGCTTGTGCAGCAGGATGGTGACGCGCTGCGCCTGCGCGGCCTCGGCCTCGCGCTGCACCGTCACGCGGTCTTGCGGCGCCACCTTGGTGCCCATGGCGGCCACGGCGCCGTTCACGCGCACCCAGCCGCGCTCGATCCACTCATCCGCCTCGCGGCGCGAGCACAGGCCCATGTCGGCCAGGCGCTTGTTCAGGCGCACCGTGCCGTCGCCGGCGGGTGCCGACGGCGCGGCTTCAGGGCGCGGCGCGCGGCGGAAGGTGGGGGGCTGGGTCATGGTGGCGATGAAAGAGTCAGTTCAATCTTAATAGTGGCTCGCGCTTGTCCAGTATGGATTTCAAGCCAAATGATGCTGAAATGTATGTATATCAGGCGCGAGCAGCTATTGTTTTTGCTTGATGGTCAGGTGTTTTTGATGATGCCCTAGAACGTCTGGTGCCGCAGCGCCGGCAAGTCGAGGATGCGCAGCCCGCCGTATTCGATCTGCAGCAGGCCCTGCGCCGCCAGCGCCTTCAGCGCCTCGTTCACGCGCTGGCGCGACAGGCCGACCAGGTAGGCCAGCTCCTGCTGCGTGATGCGCAGCACGCCGCCCACGCCGGGAAACAGCACCGGGTTGACCAGCGCCGCCAGGTTGCGCGCCACGCGCTGTTCGGGGCTGGGCGTGCGGTCGGCCTCGATGGCAAGGATGAAGTGCGCCAGCCGCTCGTTCAGCTGGTTCATCACGAAGCGGTTGAAGCCGATGGAGTGGTCGAGCAGCCAGTGGAAGGTGTCCACCGGCAGGCCCGCCACGTGGCTCTTGCGCAGCGCCTGGATGTTGTAGCGGTAGGCCTCGCGCTTCATCACCGTGCCCTCGCCGAACCAGCCGCCGGGCGTGAGGCCCGAAAAGGTGATGCTGTGGCCATCGGCCGTCTCGGTGCTCATCTTCAGCAACCCGTCGACCACGCCGAACCAGTAGGTGGCGCGCCGGCCCATGCGGCAGATCACGTCGCCCGCCGCGGCCTCGCTGATGCGCAGCTCGGCCACCACGCGCTCGTGCTCGGCCGGCTTCAGGTGCGACAGCCAGGGCACGCCGGCCAGTTCTTCGTCACTGAGCAGGCGGCGGCGTTCGTGCAGGGTGGAGGGCATTCGGGCGGTGCGTCGAGGCGGATGGCATCAGGGGGCGGGCGCGGGCGGGCCGGCAGCCTCGCCCAGCGCGGCTGTGCGGGTCATGGTGCCCCAGACCTGCTGCTTGCCGCGCATCCAGCGCCACAGGCCCTGCAGGCGCCACAGGCTGACCATCTGGCGGTAGCCCAGATTCTCGGCCAGCGCCATGGCGGCCAGCACCGCGATCTGGCGCGGCCGCGGGTACAGGCCGGAGGCCAGCGCCTCCAGCAGCAGGGCCAGCGCGGAGATCATGAAACCCAGCGACAGCGCCAGCAGCAGCATGGCCAGAAAGCCCGTCCACTGCACCCAGCCCAGCACCGCACCCACCAGCAGCGCCACATAGCCGAACAGCTCGATCACCGGGCCGAGCAGCTCGAAGGCGACGAAGAATGGCATGGCGATCCACCCCAGTTGCCCGCTGCGCGGGTGCAGCAGCAGCCGGCGGTGCAGCATCAGGCTTTCGGCCAGGCCGCGTTGCCAGCGGGTGCGCTGGCTGCGCAGCACCGAAAGGGATTCGGGCGCCTCGGTCCAGCACAGCGGCTCGGGCACGCTGGCGATGCGGTAGGGCGCGCCACGCAGGCGGTAGCGCTCGTGCAGGCGCACGATCAGTTCCATGTCCTCACCGATGGTGTTGGTGCGGTAGCCGCCCGATTCGATGATCACCCGCCGGCCGAACAGGCCGAAGGCGCCGGAGATGATGAGCACCGTGTTCGGCAGCGTCCAGCCCAGCCGGCCGATGAGGAAGGCGCGGATGTATTCGAGCACCTGCATGCGCGCCAGAAAGCCGCGCCCGAGGTCGATGCGTTCGAGCTGGCCGCCGCTGATGCGGCAGCCGTTGGCGATGGCGATGGTGGCGCCCGAGGCGATCACGCGCGAATCGTCGACAAAGGGCTTGACCACGCGCGACAGCGCATCGCGCCGCAGAATGGAATCCGCATCCACCACGCACACCAGCCCGTGGCGGGCGCAGTTGATGCCGGCGTTGAGCGCATCCGACTTGCCGCCGTTGGCCTTGTCCACCACGCGCAGGTTGGGGTAGCGGCGCGAGCGGTAGATGGCGCGTATCTCGGCGCAGGGCAGCGGCTGGTCGATGGCTTCGGGAAACACCTGCAGTCCGAAGTGCCGGATCAGCTCCTGCAGCGTGCCGTCCTTCGAGCCATCGTTGATGACGACGATCTCGTAGCGCGGGTAGTCGATCTGCAGCATCGAGCGCACCGATGCCACGATGCCCGCCGCCTCGTTGTAGGCCGGCACCAGCAGGCTGATAGGCAGGTTGAACTCGCCATGCGACAGCGGCAGCAGGTTGAAGCGGCGCCGGTCGCGATAGCGCCGCAGCGCCCTGAAGGCAAACCAGCACAGGCCCACGGTGGCGAATTGCAGGACCAGCACGTAGGCCAGCAGCACCCACTGCAGCGCCAGGAACACCGGGCCGACGAGTGCGTCGATGGCGCCGGTCAGGGCGCTCAGCCATTCCATCAGGCCTCCTTGCCCGCTGCGCGCAGCGCGTGTTCGGCGCGCGCTTGCGTCAGCACGGCATGGCCCGGGCCGGCGGGCACGGCGGCATGCAGCGCGGCGAGGTGCGTAGCCGGCAGGCCGGGCAGCTGCGCCAGCGCGCGCGCTGCCTGATAGCGCACCTCGCCCTCGACATCGTTCACCATGATCGACAACCCGAGGGCGTCATCCTGTGTGCCGACGCGGCCCAGGGCGGCCGCGGCCTGCACGCGCACGCGTGCGTCGGGGTGGCCGCGCAGCGCGCGCACGGCGCCCGCCAGCTGCGGCGAACGGGTGAGCATCAGCGCCGCCTCGAGCACGTCCGCCGGTTGCACCAGGTGCAGAAAGCGCACCAGCGTGGGCGCGTCGCCGTCGATGCGGGCCGTGCGCAGCAGGCGCAGCAGGCGCGCCGCGCTGCCGCTATGGTGGTCCTGCAGCGCCTGGCGGAACAGGGGGTGCAGCACCTCGGTCGGGACTTCTGCCAGCATGGCCGCGATGCGCACCAGCGGCCAGTCGGGCCGCAGCGCGATCTGCGGCAGGAAGTGGGGCAGGAAGCCCGCCGCATCGATCTGCAGCAGGCTGCGCACGGCCATCAGCGACAGCACCGGGTCGGGCTCATGCGTGATGCGCTCCAGCGGCTGCAGCGCCTCGCGCGCGCGCATGCGCCCGAGCACGCTGACGGCCAGCATGCGCCGGTGCAGCGCCCGGTGCCCGAGCCAGGTCAGCGCCGATTTCTCGAACCGCAGCTCCTGCGCCAGGGCTGCCAGGCGTTCGCGTGCGGCGCCTTGCACCAGCTCCGTGATCTCCAGCCACAGGTGCAGCACCACCCCTGCATCGCCCTGCGACCATGGTGGCAGCGGCTGCGGTGCGCCCGACATGGCGTGAAAGAACAGCGGCTTCCAGCGGGCGCGCACCTGCTGCAGCGCACGCTGCTGCCGGCGCGCCAGCACGTGCACGCCGGCCGTCGCCAGCAGCAGCAGGGCCGACAGCCCGAAGGTCAGCGCGGATGCGGTCAGCAGCGCGTCGACCGAAGGCTCAGAAAGTCCGCCGTACTCCCAGGCGGACACCCGTTCGAGCGTAGCCTTGACGGTAGCGATTCCATCCCACATCCCAGATCAACGCCCATTGAGTTGAGAGTTCATGCCGACCCGAAAGCCCCAACGCCCGGAAGGGCCGCGTTTGCAGACGGTTGCCGTCGTGTTCGGTCTCGCGTCCCCAGCCCACGGTCAGGCCCACCCAGTCGCGGTCGGTGCGGTGGTAGGCCCATTGCAAGCGGTGCGCGAGGGCCGCACGCGCGCCCTCGGGCGCTCCCATGAACAGCGTGTAGCCAAGCCGTTGCTGGCCCCGATAGTGTTCGACCCCCATGTTGGCCTGGTAGGAGCTCCCAGAATCATAGCGCGCGATGCGTGCGCCAGCGCCGATCTCCCAGCCGCGCGGTAGCGCGTGCTGCAGCTGCACGAGCAGGCGGTTGGACGGCCGCACCCGGTGGGTCGGGCTGAACGCGCCTTCGATCTGCAGCGTGGTCAGCGGTGCCAGCGGAACGAGGCCACCGAGTTGCGCGAAATCGTCGCGCAGCCCGAAGCGGCGCCCGTGCTCGACGCTGCCATAGACGAGGCGCCGCTCGCCCAGGTGCTGCTCCAGCGCGAGCTGCACCACCTGCCAGTCCCCGCGGCCGCCGTTCAGCGCGTCGTGCGAGCCGCTCAGCTCGACCACGGTGCGCCGGGCGCCGGTTAAGCCCGCGCGTGCAAGGCGGCCCAGCGCCACTTCGGCCGCGGGCTTGTCCAGCGCCGGGAACAGCCACCCGCTTTGAGCAAAGGCGTGGCGCGCGCGTTCGCGCAGCGTGCGCGCCTGGTCGCGCAACGCCGGGTCGCCGGTTTCGAGCAGGGCGCTGATTTCGGCGCGCCAGACATCCTGGTACGCCGGTGCCAGGGCGCGGGCGCGGCCCAGCAGGGGCAAGGCTGCGCGCGGCTGGCCGCGGCCGCGCCAGACCTGGGCCATGCCGAGCAGGTAGTCCGTGTTGTCGGGCGCGCGTGCCAGCAGCTCGTCGTAGATCGGCTGGGCTTCATCCCAGCGCTGCTGCCAACTCAGTGCGCGCGCGAGATCGAAGCGGGCGGCTTCGTCGTCCGGATGGACCGACAGGCGCTGGCGCGCGTCGCTCTCGAGCTGCTCGCCCGACGGGGCGGCCATGGCCGTGCCGCTGCAGGCCAGCAGCGCCCAGCCCAGCAGGCCCGCCAGGAGCGCGCGTGTCATCGTCATGGCCGCGCCACGCGGATGCGTCGCCGCACCCGGGCCTTGAGCTCTTCCAGCTGGAAGGGCTTGACGATGAAGTCGTCGGCGCCGGCATCGAGCGCGCGGGCGATGTCCAGCTCGGTCCCCTTGGACGAGAGCATCAGGATCGGCACGTCGCGCCAGCGCGCGTCGGCCCGAATGGTTTCGATCAGCTCAAAGCCGTCGTGGTAGGGAAGGTCGATGTCCAGCACCGCCAGTGCTGGCGGTGCCGACTGCTCGATGGCCTGCCGTGCCAGACGCCCATCCGCTGCATGCGTCACGACATAGCCTTCGCGCTCGAGGATGAAGCGCAGCATGTCGGCGGCCAGGCCATCGTCTTCCACCATCAGCACCTGAAGTCCTCGGTCGGCGGATGCGGCCGGCGGGCTGCCGTGCGGGGCGGATGCTTGCTCGGGCGTCATTGGTCAGGGGTGCCGTCGAGCCCATGCAGGGCCACGCCGGCGAAACTGGGCCAGGGCCACCAGTCGGGCGACAGCGCTTCCACGGCGGCGGCCAGGGCCTCGGGGCGACCGGCAAAGCTGATGTTGTCGCCGGCAAAGGCGCGCTGGTGCGTGAAGCGGAAGGACTGGCCAGGCAAGCCGGCACGCGCGTCATTCAGCAGCACGAGCGCGAAGTGCGGCCCCACGGGCAGCAGCCACAATTCGCCGCCGTCCGCGCTGGGCTGGTAGTGGCGTCGTACTTCATCCGGTATGGGGCCGTATTCGAGCGCCATGGTGACCTTGCGGCCCTGGCGGGCCCCCCAGGCCAGGAAAGGTTGCGCCCCCCTGCGCACCGCCTGCAGGTCGGTGCGATAGTTCATGATCGTCAGGCTCACGCCCAGTGGGGCGAGCCGGTCGAGCGCGCTGGGGCCCCAGTGCGGGTCGCTGCCCCACCAGACGGGCACCACCAGATCCAGTGGCCAGCCGTCACCCAGCGTCTGGCGCGCCAGGGCGGCGAGTTGCAGATAGCGGTCGCGCCAGGCAGCGGGATCGAGCCGGTAGCCGGGCAGCAGGTAGGGCTCGATGTCCAGTTGCACGCCTGCCAGCGCCGCGTCCGGTGGTGCATCGCGGTTGTAGGCGCGGTACGCCTGCAGGCGCTGCACGAGCGCTGCTTGCTGCGCTGGCAGCACGTCGGCCGGGTCGCCAATCACCGCCCACACGCGCAGGCCGCGCTCGGACGCGCGTGCCAGAAAGTCGCGCAGCAATGGTTCGTTGCGCACCTGGGCGCCTTCGGTCGGCACGGTGATGAACACCGTGGTCAGGCGATGCCGCTCCTGCAAGGTCCAGATGCGCTCCGGCGTGTCGCTCCACATGGCCGGTGACCATACCCAGCCCGCGCGTTGCGGCAAGGTCGGCCGCAGCGCAAGCGCGGCGATGTTGATGCGCGCGCCCTCCGGCGGGCAGATCACCGAGAGCGCGCGCCAGGGCTGGCTGCTGGCGGGAACCTCGAAGCTTGAAGTGCGCAACGCATTCCCCAGGGCCGAGGTGCCGAGCACAAGGGGCACCTCGCGCTGCTGGCGCGGTGCATCGGCGATGGCCCAGGTCACCTGGCCGTGTCCGTTGGCCTGCAACAGCAGATGGTGCGGGCGATCACCGGGCCAGCCGTCTTCGGGCATCCAGACGAACCCGGCGGGCGCCAGCCCCGCCGCGCAGATCAGCAGTTCGCCGTCGACGCGCGCCCGTTCCTCGCTGCCGAAGGCGCGCCAGACGGGGCGTGGTGGCGCCAAGACCGTTTCTGGCGAAGCCGTGGGATCGCTGTCTGGTGCAGCGATGGCGATGAGATCGCTGACCTCCAGCTTCTGGCCTTGGACCACACCTTGAAGGCCAATGCCTGCTTTCAGCCGGAGAGCGTCCTGGCGGGAAACCAGGGTGCTCCAGGCCACGTCGGCGCCGCCGATGGGCAAGGCAGTCGCGCTGCAGGCGCGCGCGTTTTCCGGCAGGGGAACATCTGACAGCCGCAGCGTGATTTGCCGTCCGTCCGCTTCAAGAAAGCGTTGCTGCACAGGCGCTGCGGCAGACGGTGGGTGCGCGTCGATCGATTCGCACACGGTGAGGATGCCCGCCTGAGCGATGGAAGCCAGCGCCAGCAACGATCCGCCCAACAGAAGAAGCAAAGACGCGACCGTGTTCATGGTTCAGGGTGGAGGCGACATCGAAGCCAATGACCCGACGCGCCGGGAGCTCGGGATTCTAGGGGTTGGGCATCGTCGCGCAGCCCTGGGGCACGCGGCGGCGGTTAGGGTAAGACCGGATCAAAACGGCTATCAATTGTCGTCCAAACGACAACATGGCGTCAAAGTGCCGCCGTACCATCGAACTCATTCAGCGGCCCGGCGAAGTACCGGGTCGCACAGCGTAAGGAGACAACGCCCTCATGGCGACCACATTCCCCCGCCTGCTGCAAAAGCACGCCAGCGAGCGCCCGCAGGATCCGGCGCTGCGTGAGAAGGAATACGGCATCTGGCAGACCTGGAGCTGGCAGCGCGCGCTGGGCGACGTGCGCGCCCTGGCCTCGGGCCTGGCGGCGCTCGGCTTCACGCCGGGGCAGAACCTGGCCATCGTGGGCGACAACCGCCCGCACCTGTACCTGATGTTCATTGCCGTGCAGGCACTGCGCGGCGTGCCGGTGCCGATGTACCAGGACGCGGTGGCGGCCGAGATGGCCTTCGTGCTGGAAGACGCCGAGGTGCACTTCGCCTTCGCCGAGAACCAGGAGCAGGTCGACAAGATGCTGGAACTGCGCGAGTCGGTGTCCGGCCTCACGCACATCATCTACGACGACCCGCGCGGCATGCGCAACTACAGCCAACCGGGTCTGATCAGCGTGGACGAGCTGATGGCACTGGGCAGCCAGCACGACCAGGCGCATCCGCAGCTGTTCGACGACTCGGTGGCGCAGGTGCAGTCCGATGATGTGGCGGTGATCCTCTACACCTCGGGCACCACCGGGCGCCCCAAGGGCGTGTGCCAGACGCACGCCAGCTTCATCGGCTCGGCCGAGGGCGGCGTGCTGACCGACGGGCTGACGGGCAAGGACAACGTGCTGTCGTACCTGCCGCCGGCCTGGGTGGGCGACTTCCTGTTCTCGCTGGCGCAGTGGCTGGTGGCGGGCTTCACCATCAACTGCCCCGAGTCGAGCGAGACGGTGAGCATCGACATGCGCGAGATCGGCCCGACGTATTACTTCGCGCCGCCACGCGTGTTCGAGGGCATGCTGACCTCGGTGTCGATCCGCATGGAGGACGCGGCCAAGTTCAAACAGTGGATGCACCGCAGGTTCATGGCCGTGGCCGGTCGCGTGGGTTCCGACATCCTGGACGGCAAGCCGGTGGGCGGCGCCGACCGCCTGATGTACGCGCTGGGCAACTTCCTGGTGTACGGCCCGCTGAAGAACGCCATGGGCCTGTCGCGCATCCGCGTGGCCTACACGGCCGGTGCGGCCATCGGGCCCGAGCTGTTCAAGTTCTTCCGCTCCATCGGCGTGAACCTCAAACAGCTGTATGGCCAGACCGAGACCTGCGCCTACGTCTGCATCCAGAAGAACGGCCAGGTGAAGCTGAACAGCGTGGGCCAGGCCGCGCCGGGCATCGAACTCAAGATTGCCGACAACGGCGAGGTGCTGGTCAAGGGTGTCTCGGTGCTCAAGGAGTACTACAAGCGCCCCGACGCCACGGCCGAGGTGATCGACGAGAACGGCTACTTCAAGACCGGCGACGCGGGCGTGCTCGACCCGGATGGCCATCTCATCATCATCGACCGCGCCAAGGACGTGGGCAAGATGGCCGGCGGCGCCATGTTCGCGCCCAACTACATCGAGAACAAACTCAAGTTCTTCCCGCAGATCAAGGAAGCCGTGTGTTTCGGCCATGAGCGCGACAAGGTCTGCGCCTTCATCAACATCGACTTCGAGGCCGTGGGCAACTGGGCCGAGCGCCAGGGCCTGCCCTATGCGGGCTACGTCGACCTGGCCGGCAAGCCCGAGGTGCTGACGATGATGAAGGACTGCGTCGAGAAGGTGAACGCCGACCTGGCCAGCGAGCCAGGCATGGCCGACACGCAGGTCCAGCGCTTCCTGGTGCTGCACAAGGAACTGGACCCGGACGACGACGAGCTGACCCGCACGCGCAAGGTGCGCCGCGGCTTCATCGCCGAGAAGTACGGCGTGCTGATCGACGCGCTGTATTCGGGCAAGGCCGAGCAGTTCATCGAGACCGCGGTGAAGTTCGAGGACGGGCGCACCGGCAAGGTGTCGGCCAATCTGCAGATCCTCGATGCCAAGACTTTCGCCCCTGTGAGGAGCGCGGCATGAGTGATGTGAATGCTCCTGAAATGGTAGCTACCAGCGCCCGTCCCGCAAGCGCTGAAGGCCAATTGGGCTCAAAAAATATCGGCGACGTGATTCTGGACATCCAGAACATCAGCCTGCGCTTCGGCGGCGTGAAGGCGCTCACCGACATCTCGTTCAACGTCAAGGAGCACGAGATCCGCGCCATCATCGGCCCCAACGGCGCCGGCAAGTCGTCGATGCTCAACTGCATCAACGGTGTCTACACGCCGCAGGAAGGTTCGATCACCTTCCGCGGCAAGACCTTCAGCCACATGAACTCGCGCCAGGTGGCCGAGATGGGTGTGGCGCGCACATTTCAGAACCTGGCCTTGTTCAAGGGCATGAGCGTCCTCGACAACATCATGTCGGGTCGCAACCTCAAGATCAAGAGCAACATCCTGCTGCAGGCGCTGCGCATCGGCCCGGCCGAGCGGGAGGAGATCCGGCATCGCGAATTCGTCGAGCAGATCATCGACTTCCTCGAGATCCAGGCGCACCGCAAGACGGCGGTGGGCCAGTTGCCCTACGGCCTGCAAAAACGCGTCGACTTAGGAAGAGCGCTGGCCATGGAGCCGCAGGTGCTGCTGCTGGACGAGCCGATGGCCGGCATGAACGTGGAGGAGAAGCAGGACATGAGCCGCTTCATTCTCGACGTCAACGAGCAGTTCGGCACCACCGTCGTGCTGATCGAGCACGACATGGGCGTTGTGATGGACATCAGCGACCGCGTGGTGGTGCTCGACTACGGCAGGAAGATCGGCGACGGCACGCCGGATGAAGTGCGCAACAACGAAGACGTGATCCGGGCCTACCTGGGTACCAGCCACTGATCGCGCGGAGACAAGACAAATGGGATTCTTTCTCGAAACCCTGCTCGGCGGCCTGATGACCGGCATGCTGTACGCGCTGGTCGCGCTGGGCTTCGTGCTGATCTTCAAGGCCAGTGGCGTGTTCAACTTCGCGCAGGGTGCGATGGTGCTGTTCGCGGCGCTGGCGATGGCGCGCTTCTCGGAGTGGATTCCGCGCTGGCTCGGCATGGAGCAGGGGGTGATCAGCGTGCTGCTGTCCATCGTGGTCAGCATCGTCATCATGATCGGCGTGGCCTACGCAGTAGAGCGACTGGCGCTGCGGCACCTGGTCAACCAGGAGCCGATCACGCTGCTGATGGCCACGCTGGGCATCGCCTACCTGCTCGACGGCCTGGGGCCGATGATCTTCGGCAGCGCCGTCTACAGCATCAACGTGGGCATGCCCAAGGAGCCGGTGTTCATCCTCGAGGGCCTGTTCGACGGTGGTGTGCTGGTCAGCAAGGAGGACCTGTACTCGGCCATCATCGCGGCGGTGCTGGTGGCGGCGCTGACGCTGTTCTTCCAGAAGACCAAGACCGGCCGCGCTCTGCGTGCGGTGGCCGACGACCACCAGGCCGCGCAGTCCATCGGCATTCCGCTCGGGCGCATGTGGGTCATCGTGTGGTCGGTGGCCGGTGTGGTGGCGCTGGTGGTGGGCATCATCTGGGGCAGCAAGCTGGGGGTGCAGTTCTCGCTCTCTCTGGTGGCACTGAAGGCACTGCCGGTGGTGATCCTGGGCGGCCTCACCTCGCTGCCCGGCGCCATCATCGGTGGGCTGATCATCGGCGTGGGCGAGAAGCTGTCGGAGGTGTACCTCGGCCCGATGATCGGCGGGGGTATCGAGACCTGGTTCGCCTACGGCCTGGCGCTGTGTGTGCTGCTGGTGCGCCCGCAAGGCCTGTTCGGCGAAAAAATTATTGATCGCGTATGAAATTCGCGATGACAGCACCGAAGGGGCTTCGCGGCTTGCCGCGAAGAAAGAATTTTTCGGCGAAGACTCACTTTGCGTCAGCAGGGTTAAGCGAAGCGGGTCGGAGCCAAAAAATCATCGATCGCGTCTGAGCGGCGGCGAGAAGAGAGACAAGCCATGTTCTACCGAGAAAACGGCCAGTTCAAGACGAGCTACCGCGCGGACCAGCAGATATTTCCCATCGCGCAGGACCGCGTGGCCATCTTCGCGGTGCTGGTGCTGGCCTTCGTCGTGGTCCCGATGCTGGCCACCGACTACGTGTTCCAGGCGATGCTGATCCCCTTCGTCATCATGGCGCTGGGCGCGCTTGGGCTGAATATCCTGGTCGGCTACTGCGGCCAGATCTCGCTGGGTACCGGCGCCTTCATGGCTGTGGGGGCGTATGCCGCCTTCAACCTGCAGGCGCGCTTCGACGGCATGCCGCTGCTGCTGGCGCTGCTGGGGGGCGGGCTCATCGCCATGGTGTTCGGCATGGTGTTCGGCCTGCCCAGCCTGCGCATCCGCGGGTTGTACCTGGCGGTGGCCACGCTGGCGGCGCAGTTCTTCATGGACTGGCTCACCAGCCGCGCGGCGTGGGTCACCAACCACTCCTCGTCCGGCTCGGTGAGCGCCGGTCAACTGTCGATCGCCGGCTGGCAGATCGACACGCCGATGGAAAAGTACCTGCTGTGCCTGGCCATCCTGTGCCTGATTGCCCTGGCCGCCAAGAACCTGGTGCGCAGCGCCATCGGGCGCGAGTGGATGGCCATCCGCGACATGGACGTGGCCGCCGCCGTGATCGGCATCCGCCCGATGTACGCCAAGCTCAGCGCCTTCGGCGTCAGCAGTTTCATCGTCGGCGTGGCGGGGGCGCTGTGGGCCTTCGTGCATCTGGGCGCGTGGGAGCCGGCGGCGTTCAGCATCGACCGCTCGTTCCAGTTGCTGTTCATGATCATCATCGGCGGGCTGGGCTCCATCGTCGGCAGCCTGTTCGGCGCCGCGTTCTTCGTGCTGCTGCCGCTGTTTCTGAACTACGTGCCGCACTGGCTGGGCCTGCCCCTGTCCACCGCCACGGCCACCTACCTGGAGCACATGATCTTCGGCGCACTGATCGTGTTCTTCCTGATCGTCGAGCCGCACGGCCTGGCACGCCTTTGGTCCACGGCGCGCCAGAAGCTGCGCGTGTGGCCGTTCCCTCACTAAATATGCACCTCCCTGAGTCGCTTCGCGCCTTCCCTCCTCTCCTGTCGGAGGAGGGGCAACGCCAGTGGCCGGCACAGGTCCGGCCACGGCGTTCGCTGGCCTGGCCTGCTCCGCGGCCATCGGTGGTGGGGGTGCTTGATCCCTGCTCTGGTTCACCCTGACATCCGGTCGTTTCGCTGAGTCGTTTTTTCCGTTGCTTCAATCAACACCGAAGGAGACATCCATGAAGCTTTCCAAGACCTTGATCGCCGCCGCCGTGGTCGCGGCCTCGACGCTCAGCTCCGGCGCTGCGTTCGCACAGGAGCAATTCATCCCGCTGCTGGTGTACCGCACCGGCCAGTTCGCCCCGCTGGGCATTCCATGGGCCGACGGCAAGCAGGACTATCTGAAGCTGGTCAACGCGCGCGGCGGCATCAACGGCGTGAAGATCGCCTATGAAGAGTGCGAGACCGCCTACGACACCGCCAAGGGCGTGGAGTGCTACGAGCGCCTGAAGAACCGCGGCGGGGGCGCGGCCGGCTTTGACACGCAATCCACCGGCATCACCTTCGCCCTCACCGACAAGGCGGCGGGCGACAAGATGCCCATCATCACCATGGGCTACGGCCTGTCGCAGTCGGCCGACGGCCGCGTGTTCGAGTGGAACTTTCCCTTCATGGGCAGCTACTGGACGGCGGCCGACGCCATGATCCAGGACATCCTGAAGAAGGAGAAGGGCAGCCTGAAGGGCAAGAAGATCGCACTGGTCTACCACGACTCGCCCTACGGCAAGGAGCCGATCCCGCTGCTGCAAAAGCGCGCCGAAAAGGAGGGTTTTCAGCTGCTGATGCTGCCCGTCACCGCGCCCGGCGTCGAGCAGAAGTCCACCTGGCTGCAGATTCGTCAGCAGCGCCCCGACTACGTGCTGCTGTGGTCGGCCGGCGTGATGACGCCCGCCGCCATCCGCGAGGCACAGGCGACCAACTTCCCGCGCGAGAAGATCTACGCCATCTGGTGGGCCGGCTCCGACCACGACGTGAAGGACATCGGCGCCGGTGCCAAGGGCTACAACGCCGCCACCATCCACAACACGGCCGAGCGCGACAAGGTGCATGACGACGTCAAGGCCATGCTCTATGACAAGGGCCAGGGCACTGCCAAGGACCCGAAGGAACTGGGCGCCATGGCCCACACGCGTGGCATGGTCATCTCGATGCTGCAGGTGGAGGCCATCCGTGCCGCGCAAGAGAAGTTCGGCAAGGGCAAGGTGATGACGTCCGAGCAGGTGCGCTGGGGCTACGAGAACCTGAACCTGACGCAGGAGCGCCTGAACGAGCTGGGCTTTGGCAAGATCCTGCGTCCCATCCAGACCAGCTGCACCAACCACCTGGGCACCGACTGGGCGCGCATCGCGCAGTGGGACGGCAGCGGTTGGAAGGTGGTGTCCGACTGGTACCAGGCCGACAAGTCGCTGGTCGAGCCGCTGGTCAAGGAGTACGGCGAGCGGTATGCCAAGGAAAAGAACATCAAGATGCGTGACTGCAAGTAAGGGGCCGAGGGCGGCGCCCGTTTCGGCGGGCGCCGCCGGTACTGAATCTGTTCTGGAGCCTGCATGAGCCAGCTTGTCACCGAAGCCCCCGCCACGGCGGCCGCGCCTGCCGGCGCGGGGGCGCCGTTGCTCGTTGTCAACGGCATCGAGGTCATCTACAACCACGTGATCCTGGTGCTCAAGGGCGTCTCGCTCACGGTGCCCAAGAGCGGCATCGTCGCCATCCTGGGCGGCAACGGCGCGGGCAAGACGACCACACTGCGCGCCATCTCCAACCTGCTCAAGGGCGAGCGCGGCGAGGTCACCAAGGGCAGCATCGAGTACAAGGGCGAGCGCATCGAGGCGCTCACGCCGGCCGATCTGGTCAAGCGCGGCGTGGTGCAGGTGATGGAGGGGCGCCACTGCTTCGCCCACCTGACGATCGAGGAAAACCTGCTCACCGGCGCCTACACCCGCACCGACAAGGCCGAGATCGCACGCAACCTGGAAAAGGTCTACGCCTACTTCCCGCGCCTGAAGACGCGCCGCACCAGCCAGGCGGCCTACACCTCGGGCGGCGAGCAGCAGATGTGCGCCATCGGCCGCGCGCTGATGTGCAATCCCGACATGGTGCTGCTGGACGAACCCAGCATGGGCCTGGCGCCGCAGATCGTGGAAGAGGTGTTCAACATCGTCAAGGACCTGAACAGCAAGGAAAAGACCACCTTCCTGCTGGCCGAGCAGAACACCAACATGGCGCTGAAGTACGCCGACTACGGCTACATCATGGAAAGCGGCCGCGTGGTGATGGACGGCAAGGCCAGCGACCTGGCCAGCAACGAGGACGTCAAGGAGTTCTACCTGGGCGTGGGCGGTGGCGAGCGCAAGAGCTTCAAGGACGTCAAGAGCTACAAGCGGCGCAAGCGGTGGCTGGCTTGAAGCAGCCGGACAGCCGAACAGCCGGACGCAGAGGACGCCAAGGTTTCGCAGAAGACGCAGAAGAAGCAGCCAAGAAATGGGTTCTTTGCAGTGCGAATGGCTTGTGTGCAGGCGCGGCGCTTGCGCCCCATGAAACCCCCTCTCCCGCTGGGAGAGGGCGGGGGTGAGGGCCATTCCGGCTCCATCGAGATATGTGGATGAAAACAGCTGCCAGCGCTTTTCCCTTCAGCGCCGGAAGCTATCAAAACAAAAGCAATCGCCAACCAAGGATGACGCCATGAGCGAATTCTTCGACGCCCTGGAAACCCGCGACCCTGCCGAACGCGAGGCCGCGCTGATGGCCGCGCTGCCGCGGCAGATCGCGCACGCGCAGGCGCACAGCGCGGCGCTGGGCGAGATCCTGGCTGGTGTCGATGCGGCGGCCGTCACCTCGCGCGCCGCGCTGGCGCGCCTGCCGGTCACGCGCAAGAGCGAGCTGCTGGCGCGCCAGCAGGCCAGCCGTGCGGCGGGGCGCGACGCCTTCGGCGGCTTTGCCGCCGTGCGCTACGGCCCCGCCATGCCGCGCCTGTACGCCAGCCCCGGCCCCATCTACGAGCCAGAGGGCACGGCGCGCGATTACTGGCGCGCCGCCCGCGCCATGGTCGCGGCCGGCTTTCGCGCCGGCGACCTGGTGCACAACGCCTTCAGCTACCACATGACGCCCGGCGCCTTCATCATGGAAAGCGGCGCGCACGCCGTGGGCTGCACCGTTTTCCCTGCCGGCACCGGGCAGACCGAGCAGCAGCTGCAGGCCATCGCCGACCTGAAGCCGCAGGCCTACCTGGGCACGCCCAGCTTTCTGCGCATCCTGGTCGAGAAGGCGGCCGAGAGCGGCAGCGACATCGCCAGCCTGAAGAAGGGCCTGGTCGGCGGCGAAGCCTTTCCGCCCAGCCTGCGCGACTGGTTCAGCGAGCGCGGCCTGGCCGTCTACCAGAGCTACGCCACCGCCGACGTTGGCCTGATCGCCTACGAAACCGCGTCGCGCCAGGGCCTGGTGCTGGACGAGCACTGCATCGTCGAGATCGTGCGCCCCGGCACCGGCGACCCGGTGGCCGAAGGCGAGGTGGGCGAGGTCGTCGTCACCGTGTTCAACCCCGACTACCCGCTGGTGCGCTTCGGCACCGGCGACCTGTCGGCCGTGCTGCCGGGCACCTGCCCCACCGGCCGCACCAATGCGCGCATCAAGGGCTGGCTGGGCCGCGCCGACCAGACCACCAAGATCAAGGGCATGTTCGTGCACCCCGGCCAGGTGGCCGAGATCGTCCGGCGCTTTCCTGAAGTGACGCGCGCGCGCCTGGTCGTCAGCGGCGAAATGGCCGACGACCGCATGAAGCTGCTCATCGAATCCGCCGGCGCGCAGGGCCTGGGCGAGCGCGTGGCCGAGGCCGTGCGCGACGTCACCAAGCTGCGCGGCGAGGTCGAGGTGGTGGCGCCTGGCAGCCTGCCCAACGACGGCAAGGTCATCGAAGATGCGCGCAGTTACAAGTGAGTTGGCGGCAAGATGACGCCGAAGCCGGCATCTTGTTTGCGGATCGTCAAACATCGGTAAACGCCCGGATAGCCAGCGGCGTTATCAATCGTTACCATTCGCCGTTTTTTTGACCATTCGCAAGGAGTCCTGTCGATGTCCCCTCTGTTCAAACTCTCGCTCGCCGCCGGCGCAGCCGTCATGGCCCTGGGCGTGCAAGCGCAGGGCTTTCCCGCCAAGCCGATCACGCTGATCGTGCCCTTTGCCGCTGGCGGCCCCACCGACAAGGTGGCGCGCGACCTGGCCGAAGCCCTGCGCAAGCCCCTGGGCGGCGCCACCGTGGTGGTCGACAACGCGGCCGGCGCGGGCAGCACCATCGGCACCGCCAAGGCCTTCCGCGCGCCGGCCGACGGCTACACGCTGCTGGTGGCGCACATCGGCATGGCCACCACGGCCACGCTGTACCGCAACCCCGGCTTCAAGTACGACGAGTTCGAATACCTCGGCCTGATCAACGAAGTGCCCATGGTCGTCGTCGGCAAGCCCGGCCTGGCCGCCAAGAACTGGGCCGAGCTGAGCAGCTGGATCACCACCAACAAGAACAAGGTCAACCTGGCCAACGCCGGCCTGGGCGCCGCCTCGCACCTGTGCGGGCTGATGCTGCAGAACGCGCTCAAGACCGAGCTGACCACCGTCCCCTACAAGGGCACCGCGCCCGCCATGACCGACCTGCTGGGCGGCCAGGTCGACATCATGTGCGACCAGACCACCAACACCACCAGCCAGGTCGAGGCCGGCAAGATCAAGGCCTACGCCGTCAGCACCGCCAAGCGCCTGACCACGCCCGCCGTCTACAAGGACCTGCCGACGCTGGACGAGGCCGGCCTGAAGGGCTTCGACGTGTCGATCTGGCACGGCCTGTACGCGCCCAAGGGCACGCCCGCCGCCGTGCTGAAGACGCTGAACGATGCCCTGAAGGCCGCGCTGAAGGACCCCGAGTTCATCAAGAAGCAGGAAGGCCTGGGCGCCGTGGTGGTGAACGACGCGCGTGCCAACCCGGCCGAGCACAAGAAGTTCGTCGCCGCCGAAGTCGCCAAGTGGGGCGCCGTCATCAAGGCCGCCGGCCAGTACGCCGACTGATGGCCTGATCACCCGACCGACCGGGTGATAACCTGAAGCCGCGCGAGGGGTTCGTCCCTCACGCGGCTTCTTCTTTTTCCGGGGCATCCCATGAACCCGCCACCGCTGCGCATCGTCGATTCGATCACCGAGCTGAAGCCCGGCCTGGACGCCGGCTGCCTGGCCGTGAGCGGCTCGCACGGCGGCATCAGCTCGGCGCAGTACGCGCTGGCGGCGCGGCCGCTGATCGCCGTGTTCAACGATGCCGGCGTGGGCAAGGACGAAGCGGGCCTGGCGGCGCTGCCCTTCCTGCAGGGCCACGCCATCGCCGCCTGCACCGTGGCGCACACCAGCGCGCGCATCGGCGAGGCGCACAGCACGCTGGCCGATGGCCTCGTCAGCCACTGCAACGCCGCCGCGCGGGCGCTGGGCGTGGCGCCGGGGCAGCGCTGCCAGGCGTTGGTCGAGGCGCTGCAGGCACGCTGCTGAAGGCCGCGGCGGATTCGCTGATCTAGGGGAGTATATGCATCCAGCGCCCGTCCCTCGGGCGCTAGCAGCTTGGCGGGTGGGGAGTATATGAAGCGCGCGCCGTCACACGCCCCACACCACGTCCTTGCCGGCGGCGGCGCTGCGCTCCAGCAGTTCGATGAAGGGCGTCACGCGCTGGCGCAGAGTCACCAGGTCGGTCCTCGCCTTGGCCTCGTCGACCTCGTCCTGCGGCGAACGCTCGTCGCTGGCGGCCTGCGGCTGGCCCATCGCCTCGCGCCGCTGCACCTCGGCCTTCAGCGCGGCCACGGCGGCGGGCACCTGCTCCACGGTGATGATGCCCGTGGGGCTGGCCGGCTTGCCGATGATCTGAAGCACCTCCTCGGCGTTCAGCTTGAGCATGATGACGTCGGCGGCTTCCTGGGATTTGAACTTGTAGAGCATGGCTTCTCTCCTCGGTGGTTGATTCGTGCGCGCGACCCATCGCCCGCAGATGCCCATCCATTGTGCCGCGAGCCGCGACCCCTGCATGACAGCTGCATCACCGAATCCTGAGAAGCCCTCTTGACAGTCGATTGTTCATGTCTAAACAATGTAGACATGAATCAAATGTCCTGCATCGTGTGCATCGGCGGCGGCCCGGCGGGGCTGTACTTCGGCCTGCTGATGAAGCAGCAGCGCCCCGACTGCCGCGTGGTGGTGGTCGAGCGCAACCGCCCCTACGACACCTTCGGCTGGGGCGTGGTGCTGTCCGACCAGACGCTGCAGAACATGCTGGTGGCCGACGCCGAAAGCGCGCGCCTGATCGGCGACGCCTTCAACCACTGGGACGACATCGAGGTCTTCTTCAAGGGCCGCAGCGTGCGCTCCACCGGACACGGCTTCTGCGGCATCGGGCGCAAGCACCTGCTCAACATCCTGCAGGACCGTTGCCAGGCGCTGGGTGTCGAACTCGTGTTCGAGACCGACGTGACCGACGACCAGGCCATCGCCGCGCAATACGGTGCCGACCTGGTGATCGCCAGCGATGGCCTCAACAGCCGCATCCGCACGCGCTACCGAAGCGTGTTCCAGCCAGACATCGACACGCGCCTGTGCCGCTTTGTCTGGCTCGGCACCCGGAAGACCTTCGACGCCTTCACCTTCGCCTTCGAGCAGACCGAGCACGGCTGGTTTCAGGCCCACGCCTACAAGTTCGACGACAGCACCTCGACCTTCATCGTCGAGACGCCCGAGGCGGTGTGGAAAGCGCACGGACTGGATCAGATGAGCCAGCAGGAGGGCATCGCCTTCTGCGAGAAGCTGTTCGGCCAATACCTCGATGGCCATCCGCTGATCAGCAACGCGACCCACTTGCGCGGCTCGGCCATCTGGATCCGCTTTCCGCGCGTGATCTGCAAGACCTGGGTGCACCGCGAGCGCATCGGCGGCAAGACGGTGCCCATCGTGCTGATGGGCGACGCGGCGCACACGGCGCACTTTTCCATCGGCAGCGGCACCAAACTGGCGCTGGAGGATGCCATCGACATGGCGAATCAGTTCGCCGCGAGCGGCGAGGAATTCGCCACCGGCGCCGACATCGACACCGTGCTGCAGCGCTACGAGGACACGCGCAGCGTGGAAGTGCTGAAGATCCAGAACGCCGCGCGCAACTCCACCGAGTGGTTCGAGAACGTCGACCGCTACACGGGCATGGAGATCGAGCAGTTCGCCTATTCGCTGCTCACGCGCAGCCAGCGCATCAGCCACGAGAACCTGCGCCTGCGCGATGCGGCCTGGCTAGAGGGCTACGAGCGCTGGTTCGCGCACACCCGGCCGGCGCCCCGGGGTCTTGAGCCAAATCGGCCTCTGGCGCCCGCTCCGTCTGCGCAAGCAGCTATTCAAAGTGAAGCAATCGTGCCGCCCATGCTCACGCCCTTCACGGTGCGCGGTCTGACGCTGAAGAACCGCATCGTCGTCTCACCCATGGCGCAGTACAGCGCGCGCGATGGCGTGCTGGGCGACTGGCACCTGATGCACCTGGGCGCGCGCGCCGTGGGCGGTGCGGCGATGACCATGGTCGAGATGACCAGCCCCACGCCCGAAGGCCGCATCACCCCCGGCTGCCCGGGGCTGTACAACGACGCGCAGCAGGCGGCCTTCCAGCGCATCGTCGACTTCTTCCACCAGCAGAGCGACGCCGCCATCGGCCTGCAGCTGGGCCACAGCGGCCCCAAGGGTTCGACCCAGCTCGGTTGGGAGCAGATCGACGAGCCGCTGAAGGATGGCAACTGGCCGCTGCTGGCCGCCAGCGGCGTGCCCTATGGCGAGCAGAACCAGACGCCGGGCGAGATCACGCCCGCCGAGATGGCGGCGCTGAAGGCTGCCTTCGTTGAATCCACCCGCCGCGCCACCGCCATCGGCTTCGACTGGCTCGAGCTGCACTGCGCGCACGGCTACCTGCTGTCGTCCTTCATCAGCCCGCTGACCAACCGGCGCAGCGACGAGTACGGCGGCTCGTTGGAGAACCGTTGCCGCTACCCGCTGGAAGTGTTCAGTGCCATGCGCGCAGCGTGGCCGGCCGACAAGCCGATGAGCGTGCGCATTTCCGCGCACGACTGGGCGCCGGGTGGCCTGACACCGGACGACGCCGTGCGCATCGGCGCGCTGTTCAAGGCCGCGGGTTGCGATGTGATCGACGTGTCCAGCGGCCAGACTACGCGCCAGGCCAGGCCGGTGTATGGCCGCATGTACCAGACGCCGTTCGCCGACCGCATCCGCAACGAATCGGGCATCGCCACCATGGCCGTGGGCGCTATTCAAGAGGCCGACCACGCCAACAGCATCATCGCCGCCGGCCGCGCCGACCTGTGCGCCGTCGGCCGTCCGCACCTGGCCGACCCGGCGTGGACGCTGCACGAGGCCGCCAGACTGCAAAGCCGCGCCGTAACCTGGCCGAACCAATACCTGAGCGGACGCGACCAGCTGTACCGCGAGATGGAAAAGCAAAAAGCGATGCAAGCGCAGGCGGGGCAGGCGCTGGCAGCTATGGATAGTGAAGCTAACGGGCAGCGTGCCTGAGCATGGACCTGGAAGCCCGCGCCCACGCCGAACACCCCGAGGAGCTGCGCCTGTGGCTGCGCCTGCTGGCCTGCACGCAGCTGATCGAAAAGCAGATCCGCACTGACTTGCGCGAGCATTTCGATACCACGCTGCCGCGCTTCGATTTGATGGCGCAATTGGAGCGCGCGCCCGATGGCCTGCGCATGAACGAGCTGTCGCGCCGGCTGATGGTGACCGGCGGCAACGTCACCGGCATCACCGACCAGCTGGAGGCCGAGGGCCTGGTCGAGCGCGCCGAGGTTGAGGGTGACCGCCGCGCCTACCTGGTGCGGCTCACGCCCAAGGGGCGCAAGCAGTTCAACGCCATGGCGCAGGCGCACGAGGCCTGGATCGTCGATGCCTTCGCGGGCTTGAGCCCGCGCGACATCCAGACGCTGCACGCGCTGCTTGGCAAGGTCAAGCAACATTTTCAGGAGACGGCATGAAGCACTACATCGGCGCGGGCAATCCCATGCGCCCGCAGTTCGACGCCCGCGCGGCCTACCAGGCGCGGCACTTCAGCTGGCAGTGCGATGCCGACGGCGTGGGCACCGTCACGCTGAACCGGCCCGAGCGCAAGAACCCGCTCACCTTCGACAGCTACGCCGAACTGCGCGATTTGTTCAACGGCCTGCGCTATGCCACCGACGTGAAGGTGGTCGTGGTGACGGGCGAGGGCGGCAACTTCTGCTCGGGCGGCGATGTGCACGACATCATCGGCCCGCTGACGAAGATGACCATGCCCGAACTGCTGGAGTTCACCCGCATGACGGGCGATCTGGTGAAGGCCATGCGCGGCTGCCCGCAGCCCGTCATCGGCGCCATCGACGGCGTGTGCGCCGGCGCCGGCGCCATGATGGCCTTGGCCTGCGATTTGCGCTACGGCACCGAGAAGACCAAGACGGCGTTCCTGTTCACCCGCGTGGGCCTGGCCGGCGCCGACATGGGCGCGTGCGCGCTGCTGCCGCGCGTGATCGGGCAGGGGCGCGCCAGCGAGTTGCTGTTCACGGGCCGCGCCATGACGGCGCAAGAGGGCTTCGCCTGGGGCTTCTTCAACGCGCTGCACGACAGTGGCGAGTTGCTGGACAAGGCGCAGGCCATGGCGCGCGAGCTGGCCGCCGGCCCGACGTTTGCGCACGGCATGACCAAGACCATGCTGAGCCAGGAATGGGCCATGACCATCGAGCAGGCCATCGAGGCCGAGGCGCAGGCGCAGGCCATCTGCATGCAGACGCAGGACTTCCGTCGCGCCTACGAGGCCTTCGCGGCGAAGCAAAAGCCGGTGTTTGGGGGCGACTGAAGCCAACAGCCAGTACGCAGAGGACGCAAAGATCACGCAGAGGACGCAGAAGAAGCCAAGAAGAATGTTTTCTGACTCTTTTGCGACCTCTGCGAAACCTTTGCGTCCTCTGCGTCCGGTATTCATGAAAGCGCCACCTGAACCATGACCCCCTCCACCGACCACCTCGCCCTGCCGTTCTTCGACGCCGCCCACCGCGACATCGCCGCGCGCCTGCCCGAGTGGGCCGCCGCGCAGGACGTGGACGAGCGTGACGACCGCGCCGCCTGCCGCGACTGGGTACGGCGGCTGGGCGATGCGGGCTGGCTGCGCTACTGCGTCGCCGCCGAGCACGGTGGCGCATTGCCCGCGCTCGATTCGCGCGCGCTGGTGGTGCTGCGCGAAACGCTGGCCTTCCACTCGCCGCTGGCCGACTTCGCCTTCGCCATGCAGGGCCTGGGCAGCGGTGCGATCTCGCTCGGCGGCACGCCGGCGCAGCGGGCGGCCTACCTGCCGGCGGTGGCGCGCGGCGACAAGATCGCGGCCTTCGCGCTGTCGGAGCCCGACGCAGGCTCCGACGTGGCCGCCATGCAACTGCAGGCCACGCCGGCGCGCGCTGACTGCGTGGCCGATGAGCCCGACGGCGCCCTCATGCTGGATGGCCGCAAGACCTGGATCAGCAACGGCGGCATGGCCGACTTCTACTGCGTGTTCGCCAAGACCGACCCGCAGGCCGGCAGCCGCGGCATCACCGCCTTCATCGTCGACCGCGGCACGCCGGGGCTGGATGATTCGGCCCACATCCACGTGATGGCACCGCACCCGCTGGCTGAGCTGGTGTTCACGCGCTGCCGCGTCGAGGCCGACCAGCAACTGGGCGAACGCAATGGTGGCTTCAAGCTCGCCATGCAGACCCTCGACATCTTTCGCGCCAGCGTGGCCGGTGCCGCACTGGGCATGGCGCGGCGCGCACTGGCCGAGGCCATCGACCACGCACGGCGCCGCCGGATGTTCGGCCAGACGCTGGCCGACTTCCAGCTGACACAGGCCAAGCTGGGCGAGATGGCGGCGCTGATCGACGCCGGCGCGCTGCTCACCTACCGCGCCGCCTGGATGCGCGACACACAGCAAGGCTCGATGAAGGAGCGCAGCGTTGCCGCCGCCATGGCCAAGATGACCGCCACCGAAAACGCCCAGCGCGTGATCGACATGGCCCTGCAGATGCATGGCGGCCTGGGCGTGAAGGTGGGCACCAAGGTCGAATCGCTGTACCGCGACATCCGCAGCCTGCGCATCTACGAAGGCGCGACGGAAGTGCAGCAACTCATCATCGGCAAGGCGGTGCTGGCATGACGGCAGCGCCGGCATGTCACTCCCTCCCCCGCTGGGGGAGGGTTGGGGTGGGGGCCGCGCCCCTCCAGCAGCCAGCGCTGCCGCCCCTCACCCCAACCCTCTCCCCAGCGGGGCGAGGGTGCAAGACAGGAGTGACGTCATGACCCGCAGCGCCCAGACCGACCGCTTCGTCCACGACCGCCTGCCGCCGCGCGCGCAATGGCCCGAGCTGCGCCACGACTTGCCCGAGCTGCAGTTTCCCGACCAGGTCAATTTGGTCGAGCGCCTGCTTGATGGCGCCGCCGCCAAGGGCTGGGCTGATCGCCCGCTGCTGCGCTCGCCCCAAGTGACGTTCACCTATGCCGAAGTGCGCGAACGCGTCGACCGCATCGCCAATCACCTGATGCACGGTCTGAAACTGGAGCCCGGCAACCGCGTGCTGCTGCGCGGCGGCAATTCGATCGGCATGGCGCTGTCGTGGCTGGCGGTGGTCAAGGCCGGCCTGATCGCGGTGGCGACCATGCCGCTGTTCCGCGCCGCCGAGCTGAGCAAGGTGATCGACAAGGCGCAGCCCGTGGCCGCCATCTGCGACGCCAGGCTGCTGCCCGAACTGGAGCAGGCGCAGCGCGCGCACCCGGACGTGCTGCAGCACGTGCTGCGCTTCAACGCGCCCGACGACCCGCAGGACCTGGGCGCGCTGGCCGCGCGCCAGCCGCCCCGCTTCACCGCCTGCCCCACCGCCGCCGACGACATCGCCCTGCTGGCCTTCACCAGCGGCACCACGGGCGCGCCCAAGGCCGTGGTGCACACGCACCGCGACGTGCTGGCGGCCTGCGAATGCTGGCCGCGCCACGTGCTCAAGCCCACGCCCGATGATGTGGTGACCGGCTCGCCGCCGCTGGCCTTCACCTTCGGGCTGGGCGGGCTGCTGCTGTTCCCCATGTGGGCGGGTGCCAGCATCTTCTACCCCGACGGACCCTACAACCCCGAGAGCATGGTGCGCCAGATGCGCGCGCACGGCGTCACCACCTGCTACACCGCGCCCACCTTCTACCGCCAGATGGCGCCGCACGCGCAGGCCATCGGCATCCCCAGCCTGCGCACCTGCGTCAGCGCCGGCGAGGCACTGCCCGACGCCACGCGCCAGCTGTGGAAGCAGGCCACCGGCATCGAGATGCTCGACGGCATCGGCGCCACCGAGATGTTCCACATCTTCATCTCCTCGGCCGGGGCCGCCGTGCGCGCGGGCGCCATCGGCAAGGTGGTGCCCGGCTACCAGGCCAAGGTGGTGGACGGCGAAGGCCACGAGGTGCCGCGCGGCACCATGGGCCAGCTGGCCGTGATCGGGCCCACCGGCTGCCGCTACATGGACGACGAACGCCAGGCGCGCTACGTGCCCGATGGCTGGAACCGCCCTGGCGATGCCTTCGTGCAGGACGCCGACGACTACTTCCACTACCAGGCGCGCGACGACGACATGATCATCACCGCCGGCTACAACGTCGGCGGCCCGGAGGTCGAGGACTGCCTGCTCACCCATCCCGCAGTGGCCGAATGCGGCGTCATCGGCAAGCCCGACGAGGCGCGCGGCATGCTCATCAAGGCCTTCGTCGTGCTCAAGCCCGGCCACGCGGGCGACGCCGCCATGGTGAAAGCGCTGCAGGAGCACGTCAAGCAGACCATCGCGCCGTACAAGTACCCGCGCGAGATCGAGTTCATGACCGCGCTGCCGCGCACCGAGACGGGCAAGCTGCAGCGCTTTCGACTGAGGCAGAACACATGACACACCAGGTTCTTCACCCCGCCGGCTGGGTGCCCGCCAAGGGCTACGCCAACGGCATCGCCGCGCGCGGCACGCAGGTCTTCGTGGGCGGCCAGATCGGCTGGAATGCCCAGCAGCAGTTCGAGACCGACGACTTCATCGCGCAGACGCGGCAGACGCTGCAGAACGTGATGGCGGTGCTGAAGGAGGCCGGCGCCGGCCCCGAGCACATGGTGCGCATGACCTGGTACGTGATCGACCGCGACGAATACAACGCCCGCCTGAAGGAGCTGGGCGCGGTGTACCGCGAGGTGATCGGCAAGCACTTTCCGGCCATGACCTGCGTGGCCGTGGCGGCGCTGATGGAGTCGCGCGCCAAGGTCGAGATCGAAGTGACCGCGGTCGTGCCCTGAAGGCGCTGCCGCAGGCGCCTCAGCGCACGGCTTCGATGCGGTTGCCGCCGGCCGCCTTGGCCTGCTGCAGGGCGCGCTCGGCCGCCGTCAGCCATTCGCGGATGCCCGGATAGGCCGGGCTGGTGGCCACCAGCGACACGCTGCAGGTGGCCTGCAGCCCCGGCCAGTCGGCCAGGCGCAGCGTGCCGATGGCGGCGAGCAGGCGGCGCGCGGCGTGTTCGGCATCGGCCAGCGGCGTGGCCGGCAGCAGCACGGCGAACTGGTCGGCGCCGTAGCGCCCCACCAGCGTGCCCTGCCGCACCGACTGGCGCAGGCGCAGCCCGACCGCGCGCAGGTACTCGTCCGCCGCCTGGTGGCCGAAGACCTGGTTGACGCGGCGAAAGCCGTCCAGGTCGATCAGCGCCAGGCTCGAGGGCATGTCGCGCGAATGCGAAAACGCCAGCGCCGTGGCCGCGCGCGCGATCAGGCTGTCGCGTGCCAGCAGGCCGGTGGTGGGATCTTCCTGCGCGGCCTGCTCCAGCCGGCGCGACTGCTCGCTCACCATTTCGCGCTGGCGCCAGTTGGCGCGGATCGCGGCCAGGAAGTGCAGCGCCAGGAAGGGTACCGTCGCCAGCTCCACCAGCAGCGGCGTGTCGAACTGCAGGCGCGGCTGCACCACGGCGTAGCCCAGCAGCGCGCCGCCCGCGAGGAACGGCAGCGCATGCGCCAGCAGTGCGCGCCGGCGCGGGGTGATCTTGTCCATCAGCGTGACGGTCAGCACCGCGGCGCAGGGCAGCAGGTGGAAGGCCATCAGCGGCAGCATGGCGCCGGCCAGCGCGGCATCGCCCTGAACGGCATGGCGCTCGATGCGCGCGGCATCGCGCAGGCGCGGGGCCATGGCGCGCAGGATGACCGGCCACAGCGCGAACGACAGCATCAGCCCCCACTGCCAACCCGGCGCCTGGCGTGCGTACAGCGCGACGCTGCCCATCAGCCCCGCCAGCGCGTAGGCCGACAGGTGCAGGACGAAGGGGCTGAAGAAGGATGAAGAAAAACGGAGCGACATCGACAGCAGGCACCTCAGGGCAGCACAGCCCCGATGGCCGTGGCGAGCTTAACCGTGGAAAGCGCCAAACCCATGCGAAAAACTTCGCGCAGGTGGCCCCTGGGCGTGGCGCGTGCCGACGCATGCTGTTTCGCGTTCACCAAGACAGCTGCTTGCGCGCGCGATGATGACGACATGACCTCGCTGCGCTTCGATGACGGCGGCTGCGCCGCCATGACGCCAGCCAGGTGCGAGGCATTCCGCGCATCACTGATGTCATTTCGTCATTTCGTCATCGAAGCCGCGCAGCGGCGAAGTCATTTGTCATTTGTTTGAACGCGAAACGGTATCAGGCCCGCGCCATCAACGCGCTGCGCACGCGCTCGAAGGTCTTCCAGAACGCGGCGTCCTGCGTGGTGGCGAAGTTGATGCGCATCAGCGGGCTGGGCTGCCGGCTGGCGTGGAACAGCGCGCCGGGCGCCAGCAGGTAGCCCTGGTCGAGCATGCGCAGCGCCAGCTGGTCGGTGTCCACATCGGTGTCGACCCAGCCGAACAGGCCGGCCGGCTCGGCCGCGAACGTGCAGCCGTGCTGCAGCGCCAGCCGCGCGCTGCGGCTGCGTGCGGCATCCAGCCTGATGCGCAGGCGCTCGGCGTGGCGGCGCAGCTGGCCGTGCTCGATGCAGTGGGCCAGCGCGCGCTCCAGCAGGCTGGGCGTGGTCAGCGTGGCCAGCAGCTTGGTGTCGAGCAGGCGCTCCACCAGCTCGGGCGGCGCGGCCAGAAAGCCCACGCGCCAGGCCGGCGCCAGCACCTTGGCGAAACCGCTGACGTAGATGGTGCGGCGCAGGCCGTCCAGCTGCGCCAGCCGCGTGGCGTGCTCGGGGGCCAGATGGTGGTAGGTGTCGTCCTCGACGATGTGGAAGTCGTGCTGCTGCGCCAGTTGCAGCACGCGGTGCGCGCTGGCGGGCGACAGGCAGTAGCCCGTGGGGTTGTGCAGCACGCTCACGCTGACGAACAGGCGCGGCGCCTGCGGCGTGCCGGCGTGTGCCTCGCAGTAGCGCGCCATCACCGCCAGGTCGGGCCCGTCGGGGCCGCGCGGCACCGGCAGCATGCGCATGCCCAGCGAGGCCAGCCGCGCGAACTCGACCGACCAGCCGGGCTCCTCCACCAGCACCGTGTCGCCGGGGCGCAGCAGGGTGCGGCTGACGATGTCCAGCGCCTGCGTGGCACCCACGGTGGTGACGATCTGCGCCGCGTCGGCGTCGATGCCCTGGCTGGCCAGCCGCGCGGCCAGCACGCGGCGCAGGCCGGCGTCGCCCTGCGGCTCGCCATAGCGCACGGTGGCGTCGAGCAGCTGCGCCGGCGTGCTGACCTTGCGCACGGCGGCGGCCATGAAGTCGGCGCCCAGCCAGTCGGGCGGCAGCACGCCCATGCCGGGCTGCGGGCGCGCGTCGGCGGCGTGGAACATGCCGCGCATCAGCGTGGCGGCGCTGATCGGCGCGTTCAGGCGGCGGGCGTCGGCCGGGTCGCTGAATGCTTCGGATTCGATGGCTGCGCGCGCCTTGCGCTGGGGCGCTGCGGCCGGCCGCGCCACCGGGTGGCGCACGAAGAAGCCGCGCTGCGGCCGCGCCTCCACCAGGCCCTGCGCCAGCAGCTGGTCGTAGGCGGCCACCACGGTGGACGGGCTGACCCGGTGCAGCGCCGCGCACTGCCGCACGCTGGGCAGGCGCGAGCCGGGCGCCAGCAGCTTGTCGCGGATGCGCTCGGCAAAGCGCTCGGCCAGCTGGTCGGTCAGTGACTGGGTGGGGGTGCGCAGCAGCATGTGCAGAGGTGGAGCGTTGGGCGCTGGGCGTTCAGCGTGAACATCGGGAAGTCACTTTTTGATAGTGGCTTGCGCTTGTCCTGATTGGATTTCAAGAGAAAAACATCTGAAACAAAGCAATGACGGGCGCGAGAAGCTATTGTTTTTGATTGATTGTCAAGAAGTCTCTGATGCCGCGCGGATCACCTCCGCGGTGTGGGAGCGGGCTTGCCCGCGATGAGGCGCCTCGTCGCAGCCAACGCTTGATCGCGGGCAAGCCCGCTCCCACAACGCAGTCTGCAACTGGCTGCCAACCAAGTGTTCTTGTAAATGGCCGCCGATCCGCTGGCACCGCTGTAGCGTCGCCGCAAACCATACAGTTCAGCCACTGACCTCGTCAACTGTATTGAATCTGTACGGCTGCGCCGCGCTACATTGCAGTGCATGACCGCCGCTGAATTCAGTGCCCTGCTGGTGCTGGCCACCGCCAGCAGCTTCACCCCCGGCCCCAACACCACGCTGTCCACCGCCATCGCGGCCAACCGCGGCCTGCGCGGCGCCATGCGCTTCGTCTGCGCGGTGCCCACCGGCTGGGCGGGCCTGTTCGTGCTGTGCGCGCTGGGCGTGGGCGCGCTGGTGATGGCGGTGCCGGTGCTGCGCTGGGGCATTCTGGCGGTGGGCGTGGGCTACATGCTGTGGCTGGCCTGGCGGCTGGCCGGCAGCCGCACCCTGTCGCAGGCCGACGAGCGGCGCTTGCAGGTCAGCTTTGCCGAAGGCGTGGGCCTGCAGTTCCTCAACATCAAGGCGTGGATGCTGGCGCTGTCCATCGTCGCCGGCTGGGTGGCCGGCCGGCCCGACTGGGTGGCGCGCCTGCTGATGGTGCTGCCGGTGATGCTGTTCTTCGGCTTTGCCAGCAACTTCACCTACGCGCTCATCGGCTCGCTGCTGCGCGGCTGGCTGGCGCAGGGGCAGCGGCTGCTGTGGTTCAACCGCGTGATGGCCGCGGCGCTGGTGGCCACGTCGGCGTGGATGGTGTGGAGCGCGCTGGCCGCGCCCTCGACTGCTCCTGAAAACGCAGCGGCCGGCGCCCGCCCGATCGACGCGCAAGGCTGATCGGCATGAACACCCTGCAGGGCGATGCGCGGCTGCTGGCCGGCTTCTGGCTGGGTGTGCTGGGCGTGCTGATCTTCGCCATCACGCTGCCCGCCACGCGTCTGGCCACCGGCACCGACGCGGCGCCGCAGCTCTCGCCCGCCTTCGTCACCGCCGGGCGCGCGGCGCTGGCGGGGCTGCTGTCGGCCGCGTTCCTGCTGCTCACGCGCGCGGCCTGGCCGCAGCGCGCGCACTGGCGCCTGCTGGGGCTGGCGGTGGCGGGCAACGTGATCGGCTTTCCGGTGCTGCTGGCGCTGGCGCTGCGCAGCGTCACCGCCACGCACGCGGCGGTCATCATGGCGCTGGGGCCGCTGGCCACCGCGGTGGCCGTGGCGCTGATGATGGGGCAGCGCGCGCGCCCCGCCTTCTGGGCCTGTGCGGTGGCCGGCAGTGCGCTGGTGATGCTGTTCGCCTGGCTGCGCGCGCAGGGCGCGGGCGGCTTCGGGCTGGCCTGGGCCGATGCGCTGTTGATTGGCGCCGTCATCGCCGCGTCCGTCGGCTACGTGGCGGGCGCGCAGGTCAGCCCGGTGCTGGGGGCCGAGCAGACGATTTGCTGGATCTGCGCGCTGGCACTGCCGCTCAGCCTGCCGGCGGCGTGGTGGCTGTGGCCGGCCGATGTCGGCGCCATCCGCCCCGCTGCCTGGGCCGGCTTCGTCTACGTCGGCGTGTTCTCGATGTGGGCCGGTTTCTTCGCCTGGTACCGCGGGCTGGACTGGGGCGGCGCCCTGCGCGTCAGCCAGGTGCAGCTGCTGCAGCCCTTTTTGTCGATGCTGTTCGCCGTGCCGCTGCTGGGCGAGCGGCTGGACGCGATGTCCATCGGCTTCGCCCTGGCCGTGGTGGCCACCGTGTTCCTCAGCCGCCGACTGGCGCGGCCGGTGGCCAATTGATGCAAATAAGGCGACAATTGACGCCAAAAATGCAACCCTCTGCCATCTCCGTCCTGCTGCCCGAATACCGCCGACGCGTGCTGGGCCTGCTGTTGCTGCACCCCGACGACGCACTGCACGGCCGCGAGATCGCCCGGCGGGCGGGCCTGCCGGCGGGCACCGTCACGCGCGAGTTGGTCAAGCTGGCCGACGCCGGCCTGCTGCAACGCGAGCGGCGTGGCAACCAGCAGATCTACAGCGCCAACAAGGCCCACCCCATCTTTGCCGAACTGGCCAGCATCCTGCGCAAGACCTCGGGCCTGGCCGACGTGCTGATCGACGCACTGGCGCCGGTGGCGGACCAGCTGCGCGCGGCCTTCGTCTTCGGCTCGGTGGCGCGGGGCGAGGAGACGGCGGGCAGCGACATCGACCTGATGCTGATCGGCGAGCTCGACTTCGCGCGCGCGGTGCAGTTGCTGCATCCGGCGCAAGCGCAACTGGGCCGCGAGATCAACCCCAAGGTGTTCAGCGCGGCAGAGTTTGCCAGCGCCGCCGACGGGCCTTTCCTGCGCGACGTGCTGGGCAAGCCCAAGATATTCCTGCTGGGAGACGAGCGTGAGCTTGAAGAACTTGGTCGGCGTCAGCCTTGATGTCATCACGCCCGACAAGGCGCAGGTGGCCCACCTGCTGGCCGCGGCCCGCCGCAACATCGCCGACGCCCAACTGGCGGGCCTGAGTTGCGAAAACCGCTTTGACGCCGCCTACAAGGCCGTCATGCAACTGGCCATGGCGGGCCTGCATGCCAACGGCTACCGCACGCTGACCAGCAAGCCGGGCCACCACCAGACAGCCCTGCAAACCCTGCCCCTCAGCGTGGGGCTGGCCCCCGAAGCGGTGTGGCCGTTGGACGCACTGCGCAAACAGCGCCATCTGGCCGACTATTCCGGCGACACCGTGCCCGAATCCGCGGCGGCAGCCTGCCTGCAGTCGGCCCGGATGCTGCAGCAACACGTGCGCGACTGGCTGCGTGCGCACCACCCCGAATTGATGCCCTGACCCGAACAACAGGAGAAACCCCATGAACCCCAACGACCTGCAACCCACCACCCCCTGGCACCTGGCCGAGCGCGCCGAGGCCATGAACCCCTCCGCCATCCGCGAAATCCTGAAGGTGACCGAGCGCCCCGGCATCCTCAACTTCGCCGGCGGCCTGCCGTCGCCCGAGACCTTTCCCGTCGACGCCATGCGCGATGCCTGCGCCACCGTGCTGGGCAAGGACAGCGCCATCGCCAAGCCGTCGCTGCAATACGCGTCGAGCGAAGGCCTGCCCGAGCTGCGCCAGTGGGTGGCCGATGAAATGGGCAAGCACGGCGCCACCGTGTCGCCCGAGCAGGTGCTCATCACCACCGGCAGCCAGCAGGGGCTGGACCTGATCGCCAAGGTGCTGCTCGACAAGTGCTGCCGCCTGCTGGTCGAGTCGCCCACCTACCTGGGCGCGCTGCAGGCCTTCACGCCCATGCAGCCGGTGCCCGAGAACGTGGCCAGCGACGATGGCGGCGTGTCGCCGCAGGCATTGCGCGAGGCGCTTCAAAAAGGCGAGCGCCCGCGCTTCATCTACCTGCTGCCCAACTTCCAGAACCCCACCGGCCGCACCATGGACGAAACGCGCCGCCAGCAGGTGATCGCCGTCTGCCGCGAGTTCGGCCTGCCCATCGTCGAGGACAACCCCTATGGCGAGCTGTGGTTCGAGCAGACGCCGCCTGCGCCCCTGCTGGCGCGCTGGCCCGAGGGCGTGGTGTACCTGGGCTCGTTCAGCAAAATCCTGGCGCCCGGCCTGCGCCTGGGCTACCTCATCGCGCCGCCCGCGCTGTATCCCAAGCTGCTGCAGGCCAAGCAGGCGGCCGATTTGCACACGCCCGGCTTCAACCAGCGCGTGGTGGCCGAGGTGATTCGCGATGGTTTTCTCGACCGCCACGTGCCCACCATCCGCGCGCGCTACCACGCGCAGCGCGACGCCATGCTGGCCGCGCTGGAGTGCGAACTGGGCCCCACCGGCGCCAAGTGGACGCGCCCCGCCGGCGGCATGTTCGTGTGGGTGAAATTGCCCGAGGGCCTGAACGCCCAGACGCTGCTGCCCGCCGCCGTCGACGCCGGCATGGCTTTCGTGCCCGGCGCGCCGTTCTACGCCCAGCAGCCCGACACGCGCACGCTGCGCCTGTCCTTCGTCACCTCCACGCCGGCCGAGATCGACCGCGGCATGGCCGCGCTGGGGCAGGTGGTGCGGCAGGCGCTTTCAAGGTGAAATCGGCCTCCAGACCTTGACCAGAAAGCGCAAGCAGCTCCTGATTCTATAGCTATCACACCATGACCCCTCGCCCCTTCGCCCAGATCGACGTCTTCACCGACACCCCCGGCTACGGCAACCCGGTGGCCGTGGTGCTGGATGGCAGTGGCCTTGACGACGCCGCCATGCAGCGCTTCGCGCGCTGGACCAACCTGTCGGAAACGACCTTCGTCCTGCCGCCCACCGAGCCCGCGGCGGACTACGCCCTGCGCATCTTCACGCCCGGCGGCGAGCTGCCCTTCGCCGGCCACCCCACGCTGGGCTCGTGCTTTGCCTGGCTGGCGGCGGGCGGGCAGCCGCAGCGCGGCGACGTGATCGTGCAGCAGTGCGCCAAGGGGCTGGTGCCGATCCGGCGCCAGGCCGTGGATGGGCGCGAGCACCTGGCCTTTGCCGCGCCGCCCAGCACGCGCAGCGATCCGTCGCCGGTGGTGCTGGCCCAGGTGGCGCAGGCGCTGGGCGTGCCCGCGGCGCAGGTGCAGCGCGCGCAGCTGCTCGACAACGGCCCCGCCTGGCTGACGCTGCAGCTCGACAACGCCGATACCGTGCTGGCGCTCGAGCCCGACCAAGCGCAACTGGCCAGGCTGGGGCAAAAAGTGGGCGTGGTCGGCATCCACCAAGCGCAGGGTGCTCTGCCCTTGATAGCGCGGTCGAGCCGCGAGGCGCGTGCCTTCACCGCCGCGGCCGGGCGCGAGGCGGCGCCGCTGATCGAGGTGCGCGCATTCGCCGCGCCCATCGGCGTGACCGAAGACCCGGTCACCGGCAGCCTGAACGCCAGCCTGGCGCAGTGGCTGATCGCGGCGGGCGAACTGCCCGCCAGCTACATCGCCGCGCAGGGCACGGCGCTGGGCCGTGCCGGCCGCGTGCATGTCGAGCGCGACGCGGACGGCCAGGTGTGGGTGGGCGGCGACTGCGTGCGCATGGTCCAGGGCGAGGTGCTGCTGTGACCGCGCCGCTGCACGACCGCCCGCGCCTCGACCATCTGGTGGTGATGGCCGACACGCTGGCGCAAGGCGCCGCGTGGTGCGAAGCCACGCTGGGCGTGGCGGCCGCGCCGGGCGGCGAGCACCCGCTGTTCGGCACCCACAACCGCCTGCTGACCATCGAATCGCCGGCGTTTCCGCTGGCATACCTGGAGATCATCGCTATCAATCCAGAAGCAACTGGCGACCGCCAGACGGGCGCTGCAGGCCTGAAGCGCTGGTTCGACATGGACGACGCGGCCCTGCGCGAGCAGGTGCGCGCGCACGGCCCGCGCCTCATCCACTGGGTGGCGCGTGTGCCCGACCTGCAGGAGGCCGCCGCGCGCCTGGCCATGCTGGAGATTGACCGCGGCGAGCTGCTGCACGCCAGCCGCGACACGCCGGCCGGCCTGCTGCAATGGCAGATCACCGTGCGCCCCGACGGCCGCCGCCTGTTCGACGGCTGCCTGCCCACGCTAATCGAGTGGGGTGCCACGCACCCGGCCGCGCGCCTGCCGCCCAGCGGCGTGACCTTGCACGCCCTGAGGCTGAAGCACCCGCGCGCCGCCGCGCTGGCCGAAGCCTGCAAGGCGGCTGGCCTGGGCGACACCGCCATCGAGCCCGCACCGCAGCCGGCCATCGAAGCCGTGCTGGCCACGCCGCGCGGCGTGGTCACGCTGTCGTCCATCGGTCAGCCCCGCCCCTGAGTCCCCTCATCCTTCGGGGCCGATGCGGCGTGATACTCCCCTTATATATATCTCCCGGCGCCCGATGGGAGGGCGCAAAAAGCATATACTCCCCCACATTTTGGGTGAGAGGAAACTCCCCGCATGCCCACGCTGCCCACGCTGGCCGAGATTGAAGCCGCCGCGCAGGTGGTGTACCGCGCCTTCGCGCCCACGCCGCAGTACCGCTGGGCGCTGCTGCAGGCGCACCTCGACCACGTGGTGCAGGTCAGCGACGACGAGGCGGCCCACGCCATGCGCGCCCTCTACAACGACACCCACAACGTCGCCGAAGGCGCCGGCGCCGCCGCCTTCGCCGCCGCGCTGCAGCAGCGCGACCGCCTGCGCGGCCAATGCGTCGGCGTGAGCCTGACCGGCGCCAACGTGGACGCGGCCGTGCTGGCCCGCGTGCTGCAGCAGGCATAGCCCGTCACCCACGCCGCCCGCACTCCGTGGGGCAGGGCAATTGCTTGTCATGCCGTTTCGCGTTCCAGACGTCGGCTTTTTGACGGATGACGCCATGACTTCGCCGCTGCGCGGCGTGATGACGAAATGACGTCCGTGCTGCGCAAAATGCCTCGCACTTGGCTGGCGTCATGGCGGCGCAGCCGCCGTCATCGAAGCGCAGCGAGGTCATTTTCGTCATCGCATCGCGCGCGAACAGCTGTCTTTTTGAACGCGAAAAAGTATCAGCGCCTTGTGCGAGCGGGCTTGCCCGCGATGGCAGCGCACCCACGCCATCACCACCCCATCGCGGCCAAGGCCGTCCACACAAAAAAGTGCAAAACACAGGAATGGGCCGCGCCTGTCACGTGCACGACCGGCCAGCGCATCACACGGCCGCCCGCGCCGCCACAATCCGCGCATGGGAACCCTCTACCTCGTGCGCCACGGCCAGGCCAGCTTCGGCGCCGACGACTACGACCAATTGAGCGAGCTGGGCCAGCGCCAGAGCGTGCGCCTGGGCCAGTACCTGCGCGAGCGCCTTGGTGATGCCCTGCACTTCGACGCCGTGCTCACCGGCACCCTGCGGCGCCAGCTTGGCACCTGGCAGGGCATCGCCGAAGGCGGCGGCATCGAGGCGCCAGCACCGCGCCGCGCCGGGCCGCCCCAGGCGGCGAGCGCTCCCTCGGGGGGCAGCGCCGACACGCCAGCGCGAAGCGTGGGGGCGCACATTCTGTGGCCCGGCCTGAACGAATACGACAGCCACGCCGTCATCGCCGCCATCCACCCCCAGCCCCTGCCCAAGCCCGACACGCCCGAGCTGTACCGCCAGCACTTCCGCCTGCTGCGCGACGGCCTGGCCGCGTGGATGGACGGGCGCCTGCAGCCCGTGGGCATGCCCAGTTATGTGGACTTCCGCGCCGGCGTGGTCGGCGCGCTCGACCACGTGCGCGAGCACTACGAGGGCAACGTGCTCATCGTCTCCAGCGGCGGCCCCATCGCCACCGCCGTGGCCCACATCCTGGACGCGCCCGCCGCCACCAGCATCGAGCTGAACCTGCGCATCCGCAACACGGCAGTCACCGAATTCGCCTTCAACCCCAAGCGGCACCATCTGGTGACCTACAACACCCTGCCGCACCTGGACGCGGCGGCTTTCAGGGACTGGGTGACCTACGCCTGAAGCTGCGTGGCGCAGGCTTGCGGCGGCGGAGTTGTGCCGGGGGGGGGGCTGGTTGTCGACAGCCGTCGGGCGGGCTTTGGCCGGAATCGACCCGAAGCGGACATACGACGCTGATGCGCGTATGGCGGGTCTGCAGCGATTGCATTCGTTCAAATGCGTTGTGGGACCGGCAACTCTTTGAACAATTGCGGTCATTCGCCATACAGATTCAAGTGACTGCTACCAGCCCTTCCATCGTTCTGACGGGCACAAACCCTGCTATTGATCGATAAGTCCTACTTGGAATGGACAAGAAAAGCCGTAGAACTCTCCTCCGAGTGCTCGTTTGCCGCGCGTGCATCGGGTAGCCATCAGTCCAAGGTTTCGCCCGCCGCAGCCAAGACCGGCTTCCAGCGCTGCATCTCCTGTGTCATGAATCTTCGATGGGCCTCTCGGCCGGTGCGCTCATCGGTGACAACGACCGCACCCAGGTCAGCCTGACGCTTCTGGAACTCCGGATCTTTCAGGCTCATCTTGAGCAACTCGTTGAGCTTTGAGACAACCGGCACAGGAGTGCCTTGGCGAGTTGCCAGACTCCAGGTTGACTGCCCGCCTGCTCGCACACAACCAGACGGTATTGTGCGCCTCGCCAAGCTATTTGAAGCGGGCGGGCTGGCCTGCGTCGCCACGCGATCTCACTCATCACGCCTGCCTGTTCATTCGAGAAAACGACGAGACGTTCGGTAGTTGGCACTTGCGTCATGGCAGCAAGAACGAGACCGTGAAGGTCAGAGGCCCGTTGGCCTCCAACGATGGCGAATGTGTTCTGAGGTGGGGTTTGGAAGAACACGGGATTCTGATGCGGTCACTTTGGGAGGTGGCTCCACTGCTGAAGTCTGGGAAGCTTCGACGTGTTCTCGCGGCATGGGCTTTGCCTCCCGCAGACATCTATGCCGTGTTTCCTTCTCGAACGCATTTACCGGCCAAGACGCGCGCATTGGTGGATTTTCTGCTCGTCTCATTTGAGCGCCACCGGCTCTCAGCAGACGGAGATTGGGCGCAATCAATCTGACATCGGATCCTTTGCAGCGGCGGCTTTCGATGGTGGAGCAGGCTTTTGCCCGCTTCTGTTCATCGCCCTCAATCAGCCTAGAACTCAAGCTGGCTGAAAGGTGTTGAGCGGCTGTTCCTAGCCGGACGCCAACCTCGGCGGCCCTCGGCGATCCCTGCCCGCGCTACCCGCTCACCTCGGCTCGAACCCGCTCTCCGCAATGATGCGCGACCACACCTTGGTGTAGGCGCGCTCGCGCTGGTCGAGCTGGCGCGGGCTCATGTATTCCACCGTCAGGCCCAGGTCGACGAGCCTGGCGCGCACGTCGGGTTGCGCCACCACCTGCTGCAGCGCGCGGCTGAAGCGGTCGACGAAGGTGCGCGGCGTGCCCTTGGGCGCCCAGATGCCGTAGAAGGGCGTATCTTCCAGGCCCTTCACGCCCAGTTCGCTGAAGGTGGGCACGTCGGGCATGGCGGCCTGGCGCTGGCCGCCCAGCACGCCGATCATGCGCAGCTTGCCGGCGCGCTGGTATTCGATGAAGTCCTGCACCGAGCCGACGCCGGCGGCGATCTGGTTGCCCAGCATGTCGGCCATCATGGGCGCGCTGCCCTTGTAGGGCACGGCCACCAGGTCGAGCCCCCAGCGCTGGGCGATGAGCTGCACCAGAAACTCGGGCGTCGAGGCCGGCGCCGGGATGCCGACGGCGCTCTTGCCGCCCTGGGCCTTCACCCATTCCACGTACTCGGGCACGGTCTTGACCGGTGTGCCGGGCGACACCGCGATGCCGTTGACGAAGGTGGCGAAGCCGCCCAGCGGCGTGAAGTCCTGCTGCGGCGCGTAGCCCGGCTTCTTCACTACCTGCGGCAGGATGGAGATGCTGTGGTCGTGCGAGAGGAACACGGTGGTGCCGTCGGCGCGCGCGGCCTTGAGCTGCTGCGCGGCGATCTGGCCGCCGGCGCCGGGGCGGTTGTCCACCAGCACGGTGCGGCCCAGTTCCTTTTCAAGCCGCTCGGCCAGCAGGCGCGCGATGACGTCGGAGCCGCCGCCGGCCGGAAAGCCCACCAGGATGTGGATGGGCGTGTCGTTGGCGGCCCAGGCTGAGGGCGCGGCGGCCACGGCGGCGGCGCTGAGCAGGGTGGCGGCGAAACGGCGACGACTGGTCATGAAGACTCTCCCGGATGAACTGCGAAGCGCCTGATTTTAGGGAGGGGCCTGCCGCTGACTTGAAGGATTGAACGCAGAAGTCGCCGAGGCTTGGCAATAAAACGCAGAGGAGCGGCGGCTGAAGACGGCTGATTCCAGTTCCAGATCAAAGCTGCCATAGCTCGTCATTCCGGCGCAAAGCCTGCCCCGTACCGCGATACGGGGCCGGAATCCAGACGGCGTGTGCGGAGAGCCATGGATCCCGGCCTTCGCCGGGATGACAGTGATTCACGCATTGAATTGGAAATGGAATGATTCTTCCGCGCCTTCTGCGCGGCCTGCGCGAGCGTCGCGCGCGAAGCGGGCTACCCGGCTTTCAGCGTGTCCGCCGGCAGGCGGTCGATTTCCTTCAGCAGATCGGCCAGGGCGCGGCCGGCGGCGTCCAGAAGGGCCATGCCGTCGTCCACGTTGGCGGCGGCGGCGTTGCCGGCGGCGCCTTCGTGGTTCAGGTCTTGCGCGGCCCAGGCCAGCTTGGCGCTTTTGCCGTTGCCCAGGATGCGGTGCGCCGCCGCGCGCGCCTGCGAGCTGGATTCGAACGCCTGCATCTTCGACTGGCGCACCAGCCGGGGCTTGAGCGCCAGCATCATGGCCGTCTCCATCTGCCCCGCGTGCACACCGAAGCGCCGCTCTTCGGGCGAGAAGCGCGCCAGGATGTCCTCGCCGTCGGGCCCGTGCAGCGGCAGGTTGAACCAGCTCACGCTGTACACCAGCATGCCCAGCCGGGTGCGCAGCTCGCGCCCCACCACGTCCATCAGGCCCATGTTGCCGCCGTGGGTGTTGAACAGCACCAGCTTGTTCACGCCGCTGGCCGACACGCTTTCGGCGATGTCGGTCCACAGGCGCATAACGGTGTCGGCCTTCAGGCTGATGGTGCCGGCGAAGGCCGCGTGCTCCGGGCTGTAGCCGATGCGCTGCACCGGCAGGAAGAGCACCGGCAGGTCGGCCGGCAGGTGCGGCGTGGCGGCCTGCACCATGCTGTGCGCCAGGTTGGCATCCACCGACAGCGGCAGGTGCGGGCCGTGCTGCTCGGTGGCGCCCAGCGGCAGCACCGCGATGGCGCGGCCGAGGTCGAGCGAGGCGAAATCCGTCGTCACCAGGTCGGACCACTGGCGGGTGCGGGGCGGCAGGGGCGGGCGGGTGCTCATGGCGCGATCTTATTCCCAGCATGCACACCAAAGCATGACGCCGCTACCATGCGGCCATGACCGAAGAACTCTTCCGCCACGACGCGACGCTGACCGAATGCCCCGCCACCGTGGTGGCCGTGGGCGAGCAGGCTGTGGTGCTCGACCGCACCGTGTTCTACCCCCTGGGCGGCGGCCAAGCCGGCGACACGGGTTGGCTGCGACTGGCCGACGGCACCGAGCTGGCGGTGGCGGACACGCGCAAGGAAACCGGCGAGGACGGCCTGCCCACGGGCCGTATCAGCCATCTGGTGGCGCCGGACCAGCGCGAGCAGCTATCGAAAATAAAGCAAGGTGATGCCGTCACCGCGCGCATCGACGCGCCGCGCCGCCAGCGCCTGATGCGCTTTCACACCGCCTCGCACCTGCTGTGCCACATCGTCGGGCAGCCGGTCAACGGCTGCTCGATCACGCCGGACTACGCGCGCATCGACTTCCACATGACCGAGCCGCTAGACAAGGCCGCGCTGACCGAGCAGCTGGCGCGGCTGGTGGCCGCCGCGCTGCCGGTGACGGTGGGCAGCGTGACCGAGGCCGAGCTGGACGCCAACCCGCAGCTGGTGAAAAGCATGAGCGTGCAGCCCCCGCGCGGCAGCGGCGTGGTGCGCACCATCCGCATCAGCGGCGCGGGCGCGGGCGATGCGCTGGTCGACCTGCAGCCCTGCGGCGGCACGCACGTGGCCAGCACGGCCGAGATCGGCCCCGTGGTGGTGACCAAGATCGAGAAGAAGAGCGCCCACAGCCGGCGCGTGGTGCTGGGGTGGGGTGACGGCGCTTCATAAGCCAAATTGGCCGCCAGCGCCCGCCAGACAAGCGCAAGAAGCTATCAAATCAGGAATTATCGGGCGGCCCCAGCGCGCGCCCCACCAGCCAGCGCGCCAGCAGCGCCAGGCCCAGCGCGGCCAGCAGCACGTAGCCGGCCAGCACCCAGCCGAAGCTGGTGAGGAAGGTGGCCTGCGGCGCGATGTCCAGCGCCATGGCCACCGTCAGCGGCGCGGCGCCGTCGAGCGGCATGCGGATCAGCATGGCGCTGCCGCGCCAGGCGTGGCCGTCCTGGCGCCAGGTGACCAGCGGCGCGGGCTGCGCGGCGGCGCTGGGGCGGGCCAGCAGCGCCTCGGGCAGGTCGGTGTCGGGGCCTTGCTGGTACAGCGGCTGGCCCAAGGGATCTTGCACGCGCACGGCCAGGTCGGCTTCGTCGCCGAAGTGCGCGCGCAGCTGCGCCGGCAGGCTGGTCAGCGCGGCGGTCTGGTCGACCCGCGCCAGCAGGGCGCGCGCCTCGGCCAGGTGCGCGTGCAGGCGCTCGCGGTCGCGCGATTCGAAATGCAGGTTCAGCGCCAGCAGGCTCACCGCCGCCAGCAGCGCCAGCGCCAGCGTGCAGGCGGCCGTCAGCCACAGCGCCAGGCGCGTGGCCGACGGCGGTGGGCGCGTGTCGTTCAGGGTCTTCAAGTCGGCAGGACAATGGTGCACATGCGCGCCAGTGTGCCCGTGTCGCCGGTGGAACCCGGCGCGGGGTGGATGATTGGCGCCTGAACCAGGAGATTCACCATGCAAAAGTCACAGCAACGTCGCCGCCACGCACTGCGGGCGCTGGCCCTGGGCGCCCTGGCCGGCGCCGCGCCGTGGGCCTGGGCGCAGAAGCGCGCCGAACCCATCGCCGTGGAGGTGTGGAAGGACGCCAGCTGCGGCTGCTGTGGCGACTGGATCGCGCACATGGAGCAGAACGGCTTCAAGGTGACCACGCACGACACCGGCAACAACGCCGTGCGCGCGCGGCTGGGGTTGCCGGCCAGGCTGGGCTCGTGCCACACCGCGCTGGTGGGCGGCTACCTGGTCGAAGGCCATGTGCACGCCGACGAAGTGCACCGCCTGCTGCGCGACAAGCCGGCGGCGCTGGGGCTGGCGGTGCCCGGCATGCCCATCGGCTCGCCCGGCATGGACGGCCCGGTGTACGGCGGCCGGCGCGACGCCTACGACACGCTGCTGGTGCTGCGCGATGGCAGCACGCGCGTGTTCAGGCGCCACGCCTGAGCCACCGCATGGCGCAGGCCAGCACGGCGCGCGGTATTTTCCTGACACACTTGGCAGGTGCCGCGCGGCGCGCTGGTGCCCGGCCAAGCCTGGCCGTTCCTACCGTCCAACCCTGAAGGAGCTCTTCTCGCATGTACACCCGAATCCTTGTCCCGGTCGATGGCTCTTCCTTCTCGAACCAGATGCTGCCGCTGGTCGGCGCCATCGCCCAGACCACGGGGGCGCAGCTGGCGCTGTACCGCGCGGTCGAGAAAAGCGACAAGCTGGCCGACGTCGAACGTGAGCTGCAGGCCGTGGCCGGCCAGCACGGCGCGCAGGCCGTGGCTGCCGAGGTGCACGGCGACGTGGCCGACGCGATCCGCCAGGAGGCCGACCGCGTGCCCGGCACGCTGGTGGCCATCACCTCGCATGGCCGCTCGGGCGTGATGCGCGCGGTGCTGGGCAGCACGGCGCTGAACGTGCTGCGCGCCGGCGGCAAGCCGATCCTGGTGTACCGCCCCGACGAGCGCCACCCCGCGACCGGCGCGGCGGCCGCCATCCAGCACATCGTGATGCCGCTGGACGGCAGCCCGCTGTCCGAATCCATCATCCCCGAGGCCGTGCAACTGGCCAAGTGGCTGAAGGCGCGGCTGGTGGTGGTGTCGGTGATCGACCCCGAGGCCACGCGCTCGGCCGGCATCGTGGCCGGCAGCGACGTGATGGAATCCGCCTACGTGCACCGCCAGGCCAGCAACATCCAGCGCGACCACGGCATGCACGTGGGCTGGGAGGTGCTGCACGGCGATCCGCAGGAGGCCATTCCGCAGTTCGTGCGCAGCCTGCCCAACGCCATGCTGGCCATGACCACGCGCGGCCGCAGCGCGGTGCAGTCGGCGCTGCTGGGCAGCGTGACGGCCGCCGCCCTGCGCGAGGGCGGCGTGCCGGTCTACACCCGCATGCCCTGACGTGACGCGGCGCGGGCCTGGCCCCGCGCCCACGGGGCGCGCCGGCTGAAGCGCACAGGGGGCCTCGTCCCACAAGCGCCGGCCGCCGCGCGGGCCAGACTGTGCCCATGAGCCAGAGCCAACCCACCCCACCCACCGAGCCCATCGAGACCACCACGCCGCTGCAGCCCGCCACCGGCACGCGCGAGACCGTCGACCTGACCGAGGCCGCGCCGACCGACGCCCAGTTGCTGCCCACCGAACGCGAGCAAACCCCCGGCAGCCAGGCCCCCGCCGCCGGCCAGGACAAGACCCAGGAGGCGCGCACGGCCTACGACGACGCCGTCAAGGGCCGGCCCGACACCTCCAGCGCACCCCAACTGCAGCGCTCGCCGAACGCCGATCCACGGCAGTCAGATTAAGAGCCGAATCGGCCTTCAGCGCCCGTCCATAGGGTGCTTTCAGCTATCAATTCAGAAGTAAAGGGCGGCTGCACGAAGCTCATCCGCTGTGTGGGAGCGGGCTTGCCCGCGATGCAGCGCATCGTTGCGTGCAGCGCCGAATCGCGGGCAAGCCCACTCCCACACCGGTGACGGGCCGTACCCCAGCGGCAGTGCCTGATACAAATTCGTCGCTTCAAGAAATGACGAATGACGAATGACAAATGACTTCGCTGCGCTTCAATGACCAATGGCGCATTCGTCATTGGTCATGCGGCGCCAGCCGCGGTCATTTGTCATCGGTTTTGAATGCAGAACGGTATCAAGCGCTGTGCGCCAGCGCCGCCGGCTTGCGAAATTTCGCTTTGCGTAGTTAAATTACGCGTTTGATCTTTCATCAGGCTGCCGCGCCATGTCCCTCGCATCCACCACCGCCCGCTGCCCCATCGACCACGCCGCCCTGACGGGCCAGACCGGCCCCACCGGCTGCCCCATCAGCGCCGGCGCGGCCGAGTTCGACCCCTTCGCCGACGGCTACCAGCAAAGCCCGCCCGACTACGTGCGCTGGTCGCGCGAGCAGGAGCCGGTGTTCTTCTCGCCCCAACTGGGCTACTGGGTGGTCACGCGCTACGACGACATCAAGGCCGTGTTCCGCGACCACGAAACCTTCAGCGCTTCGATCGCGCTGGAGAAGATCACGCCGACGGGCGACGAGGCCAACGCCGTGCTGGCCAGCTACGACTACGCCATGAACCGCACGCTGGTGAACGAGGAAGAGCCGGCCCACATGGCGCGCCGCCGCGTGCTGATCCAGCCCTTCACGCCCGAGGCGCTGGTGGAGCACGAACCCATGGTGCGCCGCGTGGCGCGCGAGTATGTGGACCGCTTCATCAACGACGGCAAGGCGGATCTGGTCGACCAGATGCTGTGGGAGGCGCCGCTCACCATCGGCCTGCACTTCCTCGGCGTGCCCGAGGAGGACATGGCCCAGTTGCGCCAGTATTCGATCGCGCACACCGTCAACACCTGGGGCCGGCCCAAGCCGGAAGAGCAGGTGGCGGTGGCGCACGCGGTGGGCAACTTCTGGCAGCTCTCGGGCAAGATTCTGGAGAAGATGCGCCAGAACCCCGACGAGCCGGGCTGGATGCAGTACGGCATCCGCAAGCAGAAGGAGTACCCCGAGGTCGTCACCGACTCCTACCTGCACTCGATGATGATGGCCGGCATCGTGGCCTCGCACGAAACCACGTCCAACGGCATCGCCAATGCGCTCAAGCTGCTGTTGCAGCACCCGGCGGTGTGGCAGGAGCTGTGTGACGACCCGAGCCTGATCCCCAGCGCGGTGGAGGAGTGCATTCGCCACAACGGCTCGGTGGCGGCGTGGCGCCGCATCGCCATGCGCGACGCCACGGTGGGCGGCGTGCACATTCCGGCTGGCAGCAAACTGCTGATCGTGATGGCCTCGGGCAACCACGACGAACGCCACTTCGCCGATGCCGACCGGCTGGACATCCGCCGCGACAACGCCAGCGACCACCTGACCTTCGGCTACGGCTCGCACCAGTGCATGGGCAAGAACCTGGCGCGGCTGGAGCTGCAGGTGTTCCTGGAAGAGTTCACCAAGCGCCTGCCGCACATGCGCCTGGCCGAGCAGCGCTTCGACTACGTGCCCAACACGTCGTTTCGCGGCCCCAAGCACCTGTGGGTGGAATGGGACCCGGCGCACAACCCCGAGCGCGCCAACCCCGCCATCCTGCAGCAGCAACTGCCGGTGCGCCTGGGCGAGCCGTCGAAGCAGACGGTGACGCGGCCCATGGTGGTGGAGCGCGTGACGCGCATCACCGACGACACGGTGCTGCTGCGCCTGGTGGCGGCCAACGGCCAGCCGCTGCCGAAGTGGCAGCCCGGCGCGCACATCGACATCGAATGCGGCGACACGGAGCTGTCGCGCCAGTACTCGCTGTGCAGCGATCCGGCCGACCTGAGCGCCTACGAGATCGCCGTGCTGCGCGACCCCGAAAGCCGCGGCGGCTCGACCTGGGTGCACGACCAGTTGAAGGCCGGCGACACCGTGCGCATCCGCGGCCCGCGCAACCATTTCCGCTTCGACGAGACGGCGAAGCGTGCCATCTTCATCGCCGGCGGCATCGGCATCACGCCCATCGCCGCCATGGCGCGCCGCGCGCGGCTGCTGGGCATGGACTACGAGATCCACTACAGCGGCCGCGGCCGCGCGTTGATGCCATTGCTGGAGGCGCTGGTCGCCGAGCACGGCGAGCGCCTGCACGTCTACGCCAAGGACGAAGGCCAGCGTGCCGACCTCACGGCGCTGCTGGCAACACCGCACGACGGCGTGCGCATCTACGCCTGTGGCCCCGAGCGCATGCTGAGCGCGCTCGAAGCCTGCACCGCGCACTGGCCCGACGACGCACTGCGCATCGAGCACTTCCAGACCGAGCCGCCCACGCTCGATCCGAGCAAGGAGCATGCCTTCGAGATCGAGCTGAAGGACTCCGGCATCACCCTGCAGGTGCGCGCCGACCAGACCATCCTGTCGGCGCTGAAGGGCGCCAACATCGACGTGCAGAGCGACTGCTGCGAAGGCCTGTGCGGCTCGTGCGAGACGCGCGTGCTGAGCGGCGCCGTGGACCACCGCGACGTGGTGCTGACGCGCGGCGAGCGCGACGCGCAGGACCGCATGATGGTGTGCTGCTCGCGCGCGGCGGGCGACAAGCTGGTGCTGGAGCTGTAGGCGTTGCAGGCGGTGGGGTGGGGTGCTGCGCGGCCTATACTCCCCCTATAGGTCGTCTGCAGCGCCCGTCTGACGGGTGCTGCAGGCATATACTCCCATGTTTTTCGGGTTACGCCGTTGGTGGGAGCGGCTTGCCCGCGATGCAGCGCCTTATCTCACCATCACGCCCCATCGCGGGCCAGCCCGCTCCCACAGCGCTGTCGACCTGAAAGCGCCTCCTACGAAATCGCTTTCAAGAATGACGAATGACCAATGACTTCGCTGCGCTTCAATGACCAATGGCGCATTCGTCATTGGTCATGCGGCGCCAGCCGCGGTCATTTGTCATTGTTTCGAATGCAAAACGGTATCAGCCCCGCTCCCCGTCAAACCCCAGCGCCGCGCTGATCGCATCCGCCTCCTGCCGCACGCGCGTGGCGATGCGGCCTTCCGGCGCGGCGTCGAAGCCGCCTGCGGCGCCCAGCGCCGTCAGCACCGCCGCCACCTGCCCGGTGTGCAGCCGGATCGGTGCCGCCACGGCGCTGATGCCGGGCGACAGCAGGCCCTCGACCGACGACAGGCCCTGCGCGCGCACCCGCGCCCGCAGGCCCGCGACCGGGTCCTTGCCCTTGAGCTGCGCGCGCTGCACCGGCGTGGCGCCGTCCCAGTCGCGCCGCGCCTGCGTGTCGATCTGCGCGCCCTCCGACCACGCCAGAAACGCCTGCCCCGTGGCCGACCACAGCAGCGGCAGCACCGAGCCGGCGCGCACGTTCACCACCACCGGCAGGGCCGGCTCCTCGATGCGCAGGATGGTCGGGCCCTGGTTGCCCATCACGGCGATGAAGCAGGTCACGCCCAGCTCGTCGCGCAGGCGCGCCAGCGCCGGCTCGCCGGCACGCACCGGGTCGCACTGGCGCAGCGCGGCCAGGCCGATGTGGATGGCCTCCTGGCCCAGAAAGTAGCGCTGCGTGGCCGCGTCCTGCGCCACCAGGCCTTCCTCCACCAGGCTGGCCATGTAGCGGTGCACCTTGGCCGTGCTTTCATCCACCGCCTGCGCCACGGCCGTCAGGCTGGCCGCGCCGCCCAGCCGGGCCAGCGCCTTCAGGATGCTCATGCCCATCTCGGCAGACTGCACGCGGCGGCGGCGCGGTTCGGCGGGGGGCGGGGCGGGGCGTTTTCGGGCGGTCGTCATGGGGTGGAGCGTATCGGTAGAAATCCGGAGAAGCGATTGCGCAATGGGAAGTAGTATTACGCGTTTTGATCCGCATCAACCTTTCACCATGAAGTCTTTGCTCTCCGCCGCCCTCGTCGCGCTGCCCCTGGCACTGGGTGCCACCACCGCTGCCGCGCAGACCTATCCGTCCAAGCCCATCCGCTGGCTGGTGCCGTATCCGGCCGGCGGCGGCTCCGACTTCCTGGCCCGCACCATCGGCCAGCAGCTGTCCACCCACATCGGCCAGCCCGTCACCATCGAGAACAAGCCGGGCGGCAACACGGCCATCGCCGCGTCCGACGTGGCGCGCGCGGCGCCCGACGGCTACACCGTGCTGTCGGCCGACAACGGCACCATGGTGTTCAACTCGGCGCTGTACAGCAAGCTCACCTACAACCCCGACAAGGACCTGACCCCCGTCACGCTGATGGGCCGCTTTCCGATGATCCTGGTGGTCGGCCCCAACTCGGACGCCAGGGACGCCAAGGACTTCATCGCCAAGGCCAAGGCGGCGCCCGGCAAGCTCAGCTACGGCTCGGCCGGCGCCGGCAGCCCGCACCACCTGGCCATGGAACTGCTCAAGACGCAGGCCGGGCTGCACATGGTGCACATCCCCTACCGCGGCGCCGCGCCGGCGCTGGGCGATCTGGCGGGCGGGCAGATCCCGGCCATGATGGTCGACCTGGCTGCCGGTGCGGGCTTCATCAAGTCCGGCAAGGTGCGCGCGCTGGCCGTGGCCAACGACAAGCGCCTGCCGCAGCTGCCCGACGTGCCGACGTTTGCCGAGCTGGGCTTCAAGGGCGTTGAGGCCGCCGCGCTGGTCGGCCTGGTGGCGCCCGCGGGCGTGCCGGCCGACGTGGTGAGTGCGCTGCAGAAGCAGGTCAAGGCGGCCATCGACCAGCCGGCCGTGAAGCAGAAGCTGATCGAGTTCGGCGTCGAGCCCGTGGGCAGCACGCCGGCCGAATATGGCGCGCTGCTGAAGTCCGAAGTCACGCGCTGGCACAAGCTGATCAAGGACCTGAAGATCACGCTGGATTGAGTCGATCGATGCGCTCGGCGACAAGGCGGCCCGCGGGCCGCCTTGTCGTTGGTGGGGGCGGTCAGCGCGCGCCGCCGTACACCCAGCGCCGCGACCAGGGCAGCGTGGCCGCCGGCTGACCGGCGCGCCGGCACAGCACCTGGAACAGCGACAGCTCGTCGTGTTCGAAAGCCCACTGGCAGCCCACCAGGTACATGCGCCAGATGCGCCAGGTCTTCTCGGGCACCAGGGCTTTCAGGCGCTCGGTTTTCGCTTCGAAGGCCTCGCTCCAGCACTGCAGGGTGCGCGCGTAGTGGCGGCGCAGGCTTTCGGCGTCGAACGGCTCCAGCCCGCCTTCCTGCAGCGCCGTCATCACGGTGCCGATGTGCGGCAGCTCGCCCTGCGGGAACACGTAGCGGCCGATGAACTGGCCACCGCCGTAGCGGGTCTCGCCGTTGTGCGCGTCGCTGGAGGTGATGCCGTGGTTCAGCGCCCAGCCGTCGGGTGCCAGCAGGTTGCGGACGATGCGGAAGTAGCTGGCCAGGTTCTTCAGCCCCACGTGCTCGAACATGCCGACGCTGCTGATGCGGTCGAACGGGCCGCGCACGTCGCGGTAGTCCTGCAGGCGGATGTCGATGCGGTCGCCCAGTCCGGCGGCGCGCACGCGCTCGGTGGCCAGCTCGAACTGGTTCTGCGACAGCGTGATGCCGACGCAGCGCGCGCCGAACGCTTGAGCCGCCCGCAGCACCAGCGCACCCCAGCCGCAGCCGATGTCCAGCAGCGTCTGGCCCGGCTGCAGGCGCAGCTTGGTCAGGATGTGGTCGATCTTCTGCTGCTGCGCGGCGGCCAGCGTCTCGTCGCCCCGCTCGAAGTAGGCGCAGGAATACACCATCGCCGGGTCCAGCCACTCGGCGTAGAAGGCGTTGGAGACGTCGTAGTGGTACTGGATGGCGGCGCGGTCTTCGGCGCGCGTGTGGCTCACGGCGTCGGCCACGCGGTGGGCAATGCGCTGCACCCAGCCGGGCTGGCCGTCGGCACTGCTGCCAGCCACGGCCAAGCGGTGCGCCATGTCCATGATGTCGTGCGCGGTGCCGCTCACGTCGATGTGGCCTTCGACGTAGGCGCGGCCCAGGTGGTCGAGCGAGGGGGTGAGCAGCGCCGCCGCGCCGGCCGCGTCGCGCACGTCCACGACGACACGCGGCTGCTCGAAATCGCCCAGGCGCAAGCCGCTGCCGCCGCTCCAGCGCACCAGCAGCGGCAGGTTCAGGCGCTGGCGCAGGCGCTCGGCCCAGGGGGACAGGGCGGCGTCCAGGGGTGTGGTGGACAATCGCATCGCTGGCGTCTCCTTCCAGGCGGTGCGGCAGCACCGCCTGCGGGCTGCCGTGATGGTCGAACCAGAACTTCGGTGAAACCGCAAAAATACCACATCGGCGGCGTTCGCGCTGCCCCGGGCCTGTAGGACATCGCCCGCTCCGGTTGTCGGACGGCGGAACTTCCGGCCCCGTGGCGGCTCCCAACCTGTTGCCTGTGTTTGCCCTGATGAATTCGATGCGCGCTCTGGTCTCCCGCTTCTATGCTTCCTTATTGATAGCTGTTGGCGCCCTGTGGGCGCCGGCTCAGGCCCAGAATCTTCCCAAATCCGAGGTGCGCACCGACCAGGTGGTGGCCACGCTGCTGGCCCATGCGCCGCAGGGCGTGCCCATCGGCCAGACGCCCGAGGCGGCCGCCGGCCAGCCGGTGTGGGTGGGCCTGCAGCTGACGCACGCCAAGGACTGGCACACCTACTGGAAGAACGCCGGCGATTCCGGCATGCCGACCGAGCTGCACTGGACGCTGCCGCCCGGCGTGATGGCGGGCGATGTGGCCTGGCCGCTGCCGGCCAAGTTCCCCATCGGCCACCTGGCCAACTACGGCTACGACGGCACGGTGCTGCTGCCGGTGCCGCTGATCATCACGCCCGAATACAAGCCCTCGCCGCTGGCCGACGCGCTGGAAGTCAAGCTGAAGGCCAGCTGGCTGGTGTGCCGGCAGGAGTGCATTCCGCAGGACGGCGAATTCGCGCTGCAGCTGCCGCTGCGCAGTTCCACCGCGCTGCACGGCGCGGCATTCGACGCGGCGCTGAAGGCCCAGCCGACCAGCGTGACCGGTGAGCACCAGATCGAGCTGACCGACGGCGGCCAGCGCCTGGCGGTGCGCGTGGCCGGCCTGCCCGCCAGCGTGCAGGGGCAGACGCTGGAGTTCTTCCCGGAGACGCCCAACATCGTGGTCACGGCCGCCACGCCCGCCAGGCCGGGCGAGCCGGTCGGCCCCAGGACGTGGAGCCAGCACTGGGACGGCGCGGTGTGGACGGCCGACATTCCGGTATCGCCCGACCGCGCCGATGCGCCCGAGACCATGCCGCTGGTGCTGGTGACGGCCGACCAGGCGCAGGGCTGGCGCGCCGACGCGCCGGTCAAGGGCGCCTGGCCCGCCGTGGCGCCGGTGGCGGTGGTGTCGCCCGCGCTGGAGGCCGCGCTGGCGGCCAATGCCAATGCCAATGCCAATGCCAGCGCCGCGGGCACAGCCGCGGTGCCTGCGTCTGCTGCCAACACGTCGGTGCCCACGGTCACCTTCCTGCTCGCGCTCCTGGGCGCCGTCATCGGCGGCATGGTGCTGAACCTGATGCCCTGCGTGTTCCCGGTGCTGGCGATCAAGGTGCTTGGCTTCACCCGCCATGCCGACGACCGGCGTGCCCACCGCATCAGCGGGCTGGCCTACACGGCGGGCGTGGTGCTGTCGTTCCTGGCGCTGGGGGCGCTGATGCTGGCGCTGCGCGCGGCCGGGCAGCAGCTGGGCTGGGGCTTCCAGTTGCAGTCGCCGGGCGTGGTGGCGGGCCTCACCGTGCTGTTCACCGTGATCGGGCTGAACCTGGCGGGCGTGTTCGAGTTCGGCCACTTCCTGCCCAGCAGCGTGGCCTCGCTGCAGGCGCGGCACCCGGTGGCCGATTCGCTGCTTTCCGGCGTGCTGGCGGTGGCCGTGGCCTCGCCCTGTACGGCGCCGTTCATGGGCGCCTCGCTGGGGCTGGCGGTGGCGCTGCCGGCGTGGCAGGCGCTGGCGGTGTTCGCCGCGCTCGGTTTCGGCATGGCCTTGCCTTACCTGGCGGCCAGCTGGTGGCCGGCGGTGGCGCGCCTGCTGCCGCGGCCCGGCGCGTGGATGGACACGTTCAAGAAGTTCATGGCCTTCCCGATGTTCGGCACCGCGGTGTGGCTGCTGTGGGTGCTGGGCCAGCAGACCGGCATCGACGGCGCGGGCGCGCTGCTGGCGCTGCTGGTGACGCTGGCGCTGGTGCTGTGGGCGTTCGGCCTGCAGGGCCGCACGCGCCTGCTGATTGCTTCGCTTTCGGTAGCGTTCGGCGCTTTCCTGCTGGCCACCATCGGCCCGAACGTCATCCACACGGCGCTGCCCGCAGCGCAGGCCGCAGCGGCGGCGGGCGAGCGCTGGCAACCCTGGTCGCGCGAGCGCGTGCAGGCCGTGCTGGGCACCGGCCAGCCGGTGTTCGTCGACTTCACCGCCGCCTGGTGCGTGACCTGCCAGTACAACAAGAAGACCACGCTGGCCAACGACGAGGTGCTGAACGCGTTCGACGCTGCCAAGGTGCAGACCTTCCGCGCCGACTGGACGCGGCGCGACGCCACCATCACCGCCGAACTGAACAAGCTCGGCCGCAGCGGCGTGCCGGTGTACGTGCTGCAGGCGCCCGGCAAGCCGCCCATCGTGCTGAGCGAAATCCTCAGCGTGGCCGACGTGAAGGCGGCGCTGGGCCAGCTGTAGCGGTAGGCGTCAGCGGCCGCCTTGGGGCAGGGCGAACACCACCAGGCTGTCGCCCAGCTTGGTTTCAAAGCGCGCGTGGCCGCCGGCGGCAATGGCCACGTACTGCCGCCCCTGGTGCATGTAGGTCATGGCCGATGCCTGGGCGCCGGCGGGCAGGCGCCCTTCCCACAGCAGCTCGCCGCTTCGGGTGTCGAAGGCGCGCAGGTAGTTGTCCTGCGCGGCGGCGATGAAGGTGAGGCCCGAGCGCGTCACCACCGCGCCGCCGAGGTTGGGCGTGCCGATGCTGATCTTCAGCCGCGTCGGGATGCCCAGCGGCCCGGTGTCGAAGCCGGTGCCCAGGGGGCGCGACCACAGCAGCCGGCCGCTGCGCACGTCGGTGGCCGACAGAAAGCCCCAGGGCCGGTCGATGCAGGGCACCTGCAGCGGCGACATCCAGTTGGGCCGCGCCACGCCATAGGGCGTGCCGGCCTGCGGCGCAATGCGCTGGTCGGCGCGCGCGCCGCCGTCGCCCAGCGCCCGGTCCTCCACCTGCGCGCGCGGCGTCAGCGTGATGCGGTTCGGCAGGCGGCTGTGGTTGGTGATGAGCAGCTGCGCCTGGGGATCGACCGCCAGCCCGCCCCAGTTCATGCCGCCCACGATGCCGGGAAACAGCAGGATGCCGCCCGGGTTCTCGCTCGGCGGCGTGTACATGCCCTCGTACTCCATCTGGCGGAAGGCGATGCGGCACAGCGCGGCGTCGATGGGCGTCAGGCCGAAGCTGTTGGCCTCGGTCAGCACCTCGGGCTCGGGGCCGGGCATGCCGGCGAAGTTGGGCATGCCGACCGATTGCGGCTGCGTCGGCGCGTAGCGCTCGCCCGGCAGCGTGCCGGCGGGCACCGGGCGCTCCTGCACCGGCTTGACGGCCTCGCCGGTGCGCGCGTCCAGCACGAACACCGAGCCGGTCTTGGTGCCCTGCACCACCACGCGGCGTGGCGTGCCGTCGACGTCGATGTCGGTCACCAGGGGCTGCGCGCCCAGGTCGTAGTCCCACAGGTCGTGGTGCACGGTGTTGACGTGCCAGCGCGTGTTGCCGGTGTGCATGTCGAGCGCCACCACGGCCGAGGTGAAGGCGTCCTCGGCCGCCGTGCGGTCGCCGCCGTACTGGTCGGCGGCGGCGTTGCGGCGGCGGCTGCGCGGCCTCGGTGTGCGGCAGCGCGTGCTGCCCGCGGCCGATGGGCAGCGCGCCGTGGTCGTGCGGCAGGCCGGCGTCGCGCGCGCCCCACACGAAGCCGGCCGCCGCCGCCAGGGCCAGGACACCGGCCGCCGCATACAGCTTGAACAGCAGGCACAGCACCACCGCGCACACCAGCAGCGCCTGCCACAGCGGCACCCAGGTGCTGCGCGGCAGCACGATGAACTGGTCGATGCGGCCGGACGCCATCTCCACGCCCAGCGTTTCCTGCCAGCCGTGGCGCGTGCCGCCCAGGTAGCCCTGGCCGGCCGCCAGTTGCGGCCCCAGCGTGGCGGGCTGAAGCTGGTCGGCGCGGCGGTCCACCTGCGGCAGAGAACCGAAGGTGTACAGCGGCGGCGGCGTGGGCGTGGCCCATTCCAGCGTGCCGGCGTCCCATGGGTCGCGCCGGTAGCGGCGGCCGCCGCGCAGCTGCAGGATGATGTCGATGGCGATGATGGCGAAGCCGATGGTGAGCACGAAGCCGCCCACCGACGACAGCAGGTTCAGCGCCGTCCAGCCGTCGCCGTCGCGGTAGGTGTAGATGCGCCTCGGCATGCCCAGCAGCCCGGTGAGGTGCATGAGGAAGAAGGTGGCGGTGAAACCCGTCACCAGCGTCCAGAACCCGGCCACCGCCAGCCCCTGGCCCGGCAGGCGCCCGGTGCGGTGCGGCAGCCAGTAGTAGATGCCGGCCAGCAGCGGAAAGATCAGCCCGCCCGTCAGCACGTAGTGCAGGTGTGCCACCACGAAGTAGCTGTCGTGCGCCTGCGTGTTGAAGGGCACGATGGCCAGCATCACGCCGGTGAGGCCGCCACACACGAAGACGATGAAGAAGCCGCTGACGAACAGCATCGGCAGCCGCCAGCGCGGCGTGCCGCTGGCCAGCGTGCCCAGCCAGGCGAACACCTGCACCGCCGTGGGCACCGCCACCGCCACGCTGGCCAGCGAGAAGAACGCCAGCGCCAGGTGCGGAATGCCCACCGTGAACATGTGGTGCACCCAGATGCCCATGCTGAGGAACACCATGCCGACGATGGCCACGATCACCGCCACGTAGCCCACCAGCGGCCGCCGCGCGAACACCGGGATGATGGTCGACAGGCAGCCCGCCGCCGGCAGCAGGATGATGTAGACCTCGGGGTGGCCGAACAGCCAGAACAGGTGCTGCCACAGCAGCGCGTCGCCGCCGCGCGCCGGATCGAAGAAGGGCAGGCCGGCGGCGCGCTCCAGCTCCAGCAGGATCGAGCCCAGGATCAGCGGCGGAAAGCCCACCAGCATCATCGCCGCCGCGCCCAGGATGTACCAGGCCAGGATCGGCATGCGCTCCAGCGACATGCCGGGCGCGCGCAGCTTGAGGATCGAGGTCAGCGTCTCCACCGCGAAGCTCACGGCCGAGATCTCGACGAAGGTCACGCCGAGCAGCCACACGTCGGAGTGGATGCCGGGCGAATGCGCGTTGGACGACAGCGGCGTGTACATGAACCAGCCGCTGTCCGGCGCGGCGGCGAACAGCATCGAGCCGACGATGATGGTGCCGCCCAGGATGTAGCACCAGAAGCCGAACGCCGTCAGGCGCGGAAACGCCATGTCGCGCGCGCCCAGCAGCTTGGGCAGCAGGTAGATGGCCAGCCCCTCCAGCACCGGAATGGAGAACAGGAACATCATCACCGTGCCGTGCATGGTGAACACCTGGTTGTAGATGTCCGGCCCCAGGAAGGCCGCGCCCGGCGTGGCCAGTTGCGCGCGGATCAGCATCGCCAGCAGCCCGCCGATGGCGAAGAACACGAACGACGCCACCAGGAAGCGGATGCCGAGCTGGTTGTGGTTGACCGAGGCCAGCGTGCGCCAGCCGCGCCCGGTGGCCCACACGCGCGACAGCGCCGCGTGGCGCCGCAGCGGGCTGACGGCGCGGGCATCGTCGTCGTAGGGCAGCGCGTCGTGGCGCGGGTTCATGGCGCGACCTCCGCCGCCAGCGCGGCCTCGAACGCGGCCGGCGCATGCACCACGGTGTCGAAGCGCATGGTGGTGTGGTCGGTGCCGCAGAACTCTGCGCACTGGCCGCTGAAGCGGCCGGCGGGCAGCCGGTCGAGGTGCATCACGTTCACGTGGCCGGGCAGCGCATCGAGCTTGCCCGCCAGCCGCGGCACCCAGAAGGAATGGATCACGTCGGCGCTCGTGATTTCCAGCCGCACCGGGCGCCCGGCCGGCAGGTGCAGCACGCGGTGCGCGCGGCCCGGCTGCAGCTGCGGGTAGGCGAATTCCCAGTGCCACTGGCGCGCCGTCACGCGCACCACCAGCGCGTCGGCGCGCGGCGTGGCGCGCTGCTCGCCCACCCACAGGCCCCAGGCCACCAGCGGCGGCAGCACCAGCGCCGGCAGCACCACCGCGCCCCAGAAGATCCAGCGCCGCCCGTGGGCACTGCGCGGGCGCTCGCTGGGCCGCGCCGCCCACACGAACAGGGCCAGCACCAGCGCGAACAGCACGCCGCTGCCGGCCAGCATGGCCCACCACAGGCCCGACACCGCCTGCGCCGGCGCGGCGGCGGGCGCCAGCGCCGACAGGTGGCCCTGGCATCCGACCAGACCTCCCAGCACGGCGCCAGGCGCTACCATGGTCCACCGCCTCCGACCACCGCACGCTACGCCATGGCCCGCCTCGAAACCTCGTCCGAATCCGCCGCCAGCCGCCACCCGCGCATCATCCGGGACGTGCTGGCGCTGGACACCAGCTCCACCGTCGCCATCATCGGCCACCCGCTGCACACCATGCTGGTGCACTTTCCGATCGCGCTGGTGTTCGCCACGCTCGGCTGCGACCTGCTGTACTGGTACACGGGCGACGGCTTCTGGCAGCGCGCCGGCGTGTGGGCGGCGGGCGCCACCTTCTGGTCGGGCCTGCTGGCCGCCGCCATCGGCACCATCGAACTGCTGGGCGCGGCGGGCATCCGTGGCCGCGTGGCCAGCTGGTCGCACGCCGTGGCGGCCATGACCATGCTGGCCGTCACCGCCGCCAACTGGCGGCTGCGCGTGCTGGTGCCCGACGACGTGCTGCCTCATGCGCTGGCCCTGTCGCTGCTGGGCGCCGTGTTCGCCGGGTTCGCGGGCTTCCATGGCGGCAAGCTGGTGTTCGAGCACGGCATCGGCACTAACCTCTCACCCGAGCCAGAAGCGGGTCCAGCCAGCGACCCAGCAGCTCACCCAACGCACCTGGGCTGAACCAGTCGCCGCCCCAGCCGGACAGCGACCAGCCCGGCTTGGCCAGCACCAGCAGCAGGATCAGCAGCACCACCGCCGCGTTGGCCAGCCCGGCCGCCCCCAGGCGCCACGCCGCCACCCGCTCGCCTGGGTGGAACAGCCGCAGCACCAGCGTGCTCTGCGCTACGTGCAGCGCGGCCATCAGGCCCACCGCCGCCAGCTTGGCGCTGAACCAGGGCGCCTGCGTGGGTCGCAGAAAGATCAGCGCCGTGCCCGTGCCCACCGCCACGAACGCGCCCGGCGACATGAACCACAGCACCAGCCGCCGCGTCAGCGCGTGCAGGCCCTGCACCGCGTCGTGCGAGGCCAGCCGCGCGCGCCGCGCCAGCAGCAGCGGCAGCACCAGCAGGCCGCCGGCCCACAACGCGATGGCGCCCACGTGCACGAACTTCAGCAGCGCCATCCACCACGTCACGCGGCGGCCTCCGCGCGGCGCAGGCCCTGCGCCAGCCGCCACAGCGCCGCCGCCATGAAGGGCACGATGGCCGGCACCCACATCAGCAGCCCGCCCAGCTGCTGGTCGGCCAGCGGCGCCGCGCCCCAGGCCAGCGTGCCGGCCACGTGCACCGGGTACAGCAGCTGGCCGGCGAACACGATCAGCGCGCCCAGCAGGCCCATGTGCGCCACGGTGGCGAACAGCGCCAGCACCGCGCCGCCCCAGGGCTGGTCGGACCGCAGCACGGCGCGCCAGAACCACCAGGCCGTGCGCAGCAGCGACGCCTGCATCAGCCAGTAGCCGGCCACCGAGGTCAGGCCCCAGGCATAGGCCTGCGGCGCGTGCCACAGCCACAGCACCAGCCCGAACACCAGCGCCGCCCCGGCCGGCGAACGGGCGCGCCGCTGGCCCGCGCGCGCCGGCCCGGCCGCCAGCGCCAGCAGGGGCGCCACCGCGCCCACCAGCAGCAGGTGGTGCAGCACGCGCACCGAAAACAGCGTGGCGCTGAGCGCGCACAGCGGCGACAGATACAGCAGCAGCGCCAGCGCCCAGGCGGCCCACGCCGGGCGGCTGCGCGGTGCGTGGCGCGCCGTCAGCGCGGCCCAGGCCAGCAGGGCGGCCCAGATCGGCGCGGCGTCGTTCCACACCAGCCACCAGCGCGCCGGATCGGCGATCTCGCCGCAGTAAACGATGGGGGGCAGGCTCAGGGGCATCGGCCCATCCTAACAAGCACCGGCGACACGGTGCAGGACGCGCGTCATGGCGGCGCGCCGACGGCCCACGCAAAAGCCGCCCGGAGGCGGCTCTTGTTTGCTTCCAAATCAGTAGCTGCCAGCGCTTGGCTGGTGGGCGCTAGAGGCTTATTTGGCGTAGCTGTACACGCCCATGCCCGTCTTGCGGCCCAGGCGGCCGGCGGCCACGTATTCGCGCAGCAGCTGGCAGGGGCGGTACTTGCTGTCGCCGAACTGCTCCAGGTACACCTCCATCACCGCCAGGCACACGTCCAGGCCCACCATGTCGGCCAGCGCCAGCGGGCCGATGGGGTGGTTGCAGCCCAGCTTCATGCCGGCGTCGATGTCTTCCGGCGTGGCCAGGCCCTCGGCCAGCACGAAGAAGGCCTCGTTGATCATCGGCACCAGGATGCGGTTGACCACGAAGCCGGGCGCGTTCTTCACCGTGATGGGCGACTTGCCCAGTGCCTCGGCCAGCGCCTTCACCGCGTCGTGCGTGGCGTCGGAAGTCTGCAGGCCGCGGATGATCTCCACCAGCGCCATCATCGGCACCGGGTTGAAGAAGTGCATGCCGACGAACTTGTCCGGGCGCTTGGTGACGGCGGCCAGCTGCGTGATCGAGATCGACGAGGTGTTGGTTGCGATGATCACCTCGGGGTCCAGCAGCTCATCCAGTTGCTTGAGGATCTTGTTCTTCAGCTCGTGGTTCTCGGTGGCGGCCTCGATCACCAGCTGGGCTTTCTTCAGGTCGTCGTAGCTGGTCGAGCCCTTGATGCGACCCAGCGCGGCATCGCGGTCGGCCTCGGTGATCTTTTCCTTCTGCAGCAGGCGGTCCAGGCTCTTGCCGACGGTGGCGATGCCTTTGTCGACCGCGGCCTGGGCGATGTCGACCATGACGACGTCGATGCCCTTGACGGCGCAGGCCTGCGCGATGCCATTGCCCATGGTGCCGGCGCCGACGATGCCAACGGTGGTGATGCTCATGTGTTTTCTCCTGTGGATGGGGGTAGACGAAGGCGGTCCAGCCGGGCTCGGCCGCGCACAACCAACCATGTTAGCCGCTGCCTGTGTCAAGCCCTTGTCACGGATCACAATGGCGGCACAAAACGAGGAGCGAGTGCATGGATGTCGTGATCGTGGGCGCCGGCTCGGCCGGCTGCGTGCTGGCCGCACGGCTGAGCGAAGACCCCGCCGTGCAGGTGACGCTGCTGGAGGCCGGCCCGCCCGACACCAGCGTGCTGATTCACTGCCCGGCCGGGCTGGGCGTGATGGCGCGTTCGCCCACCGCGCGCCATGCCTTCAACTGGGCCTTTCAGACCGTGCCGCAGCCGGGCCTGAACGGCCGCCGTGGCTACCAGCCGCGCGGCAAGGTGCTGGGCGGCTCCAGCTCGATCAACGCCATGATCTATACGCGCGGCGTGCCCGAGGACTACGACGCCTGGGCGGCCGAGGGCAACCCCGGCTGGGGCTGGGCCGACGTGCTGCCCGTGTTCAAGGCGGCAGAGCACAACGAGCGCGGCTCCGACGCCTTTCACGGCACCGGCGGGCCGCTGAACGTGATGGACCTGTGCGACCCCAACCCGTTCTCGCACGCCTTCGTCGAGGCCGGCGTGCAGGCCGGGCACGTGCACAACCGCGACTTCAACGGCGCCACGCAGGAGGGCGTGGGCCTGTACCAGGTCACGCACAAGGGCGGCGAGCGCTTTTCGGCCGCCAAGGCGTATCTGGCGCCGAACCGCGCGCGGCCCAACCTGCACGTGGTCACCGGCGCGCACGCCACGCGCGTGCTGCTGGAGCACGGCCGCGCCGTGGGCGTGGCCTATGTGAAGGATGGGTGCGAACACACCGTGCGCGCCGAACGCGAGGTGGTGCTGAGCGCCGGCGCGCTGCAATCGCCGCAGTTGCTGATGCTCTCGGGCATCGGCCCGGCCGACCACCTGCGCGCGCACGGCATCGACGTGCGGCACGATCTGCCCGGCGTGGGCGCGCACCTGCACGACCACCCCGACGTGGTGCAGGTGTGGGATGTCGACAAGGCGTACGACCTGTTCGGCCTGTCGCTGCAGGGCAGCTGGCGCACCGCGCGCGCCATCCGTCAATGGCGCAGGGCGCGGCGCGGCATGCTCACCACCAACTTCGCCGAGGCCGGCGGCTTCATCAAGAGCGAGCCGGCCGAACCCCTGCCCGATCTGCAACTGCACTTCGTCGTCGGCAAGCTGGTGAACCACGGGCGCGCCACGGTGTGGGGCCATGGCTTTTCGTGCCACGTGTGCGTGCTGCGCCCGCGCAGCCGCGGCAGCCTGCGCCTGGCCAGCGGCGACCCGCTGGCGCCGCCGCTGATCGACCCGGCCTTTCTGCAGCACGGCGACGACACGCGCCGCCTGGTGGCCGGCTTCAGGCGCATGCGCGAGCTGCTCAGCCAGCCCGCGCTGGCGCGCCACGGCGGGGTGGAGCGCTCGGCGGCGGCCAAAAGCGATGCCGAGATCGAAGCCTTCATTCGCCAGCATGCCGACACCATCTATCACCCCGTCGGCAGCTGCCGCATGGGCCAGGGGCCGATGGACGTGGTGGACGAGCGCCTGCGCGTGCGTGGCATCGAGCGGCTGCGCGTGGTCGATGCCTCCATCATGCCCAGCGTGGTGGCGGGCAACACCAACGCGCCGACGATCATGATTGCCGAGCAGGCGGCGCGCTGGTTGCGCCAGGGATGACGAACCGTCTTCAACGGCGCCAGATCAGTTTTATTGGAGAAAAGTGGCTGAAAGCTTTGCAGGGCGGGAGCTAGCAGCTATCGTTATTGAAGTTCTCTACTTGTAGCCATGCCGATCCATCATGCGGTAGGCGGTGCGCTCCGACACGCCCATCACCTCGGCCACCTTGCGGCGGTTGCCGCCGTATTTCTTGAGAAGGCTGCCCAGGTATTCGCGCTCGATGCTCTCCAGCGTGGGCTCGCCCTGCAGCATCAACGCGTCGGTCGCGCCTTGCGTGGCCGGTGGGGCGACGGGGACGGCGGGTGCGCTGCCGCTGTCGAGCGTGCCGATGTGCGCCGGGCCGATGGCCTCGCCAGGCCCCAACAGGATCAGCGCGCGCTCGATGACGTTGCGCAGCTCGCGCACGTTGCCTGGCCAGTCGTAGGCCACGAGGCGCGCCAGGGCATCGGGCATCAGCCAGGCCGGCGAAAGCCCCTGCGCCTGACGACGGCTGGCGATGAAGTGCGCCGCCAGCAGGTCGATGTCGTCGCGCCGGTCGCGCAGTGGCGGCACCTGAATGACGAAGGCCGACAGGCGGTAGTACAGGTCCTCGCGGAACTGGCCATCGCGCGACCGCTGTTGCAGGTTGCGGTTGGTGGCGGCGACGATGCGCGCGTCGCTGCGCAGGTCGGTGGTGGCGCCCACGTGGCGAAAGCGCCCGGTCTCCAGCACGCGCAGCAGCTTGGCCTGGATGGCGGGGCCGGCTTCGCCGATCTCGTCGAGGAACAGCGTGCCGTGCGCGGCAGCCTCGATCAGCCCGGCCTTGCGGCGATCGGCGCCGGTGAAGGCGCCGCGCTCGTGACCGAACAGTTCGGACTCGAACAGCGCCTCCTGCAGCGTGCAGCAGTCGACGGCCACGAAGCTTTCGCCCCGGCGCCGGCTGGCGCTGTGCAGCGCCTGCGCCACCAACTCCTTGCCCGAGCCGCTTTCGCCCTGGATCAGCACCGTGACGTCGCTGGCGCCCACCTCGCGGATGGTCTGGCGCAGCATCTGCATGGCGGCGCTTTCACCGATCATGGCCAGGCCGGCGTCGCCGCGCGCCAGCGCGCTCTGCGCCTGCAGGCGAGAGCGTTCCAGCGCGCCGCGGATGACCAGCTCCAGCTCGTCCAGATTGACCGGCTTGACCAGGTAGTCGGCGGCGCCCAGGCGCATGGCCTCCACCGCCTGGTGCACGCTGCCGTAGGCCGTCAGCATGACCACCGGGCGCGTGCCGGCGATCTCGCTCAGCGGGCCGAAGCCGGTGGCGTCCGGCAGGTTCACGTCCAGCAGCACCAGGTTGGGTGCGAAGGCGGCGATGCGCTCGCGCGCCTCCTGCCACGAGCTGGCGCTGTCCAGCTCGTAGCCCGCCTTGCGCAGTTCCTTGACCAGCAGGCGATTGAGCGTCGGATCGTCCTCGACCACCAGCACCGACGGGTTCATGCGCGGTCCTCCCCATGGGCCGTGTCGCCGGGTTCCGGCGGCGTCTGCAGGTGCAGCGTGAAGCAGGCGCCTGCGCCTGGCTCGCTGCGCACCGTGATGCGGCCGCCGAAGCGCTCGACGGCCGCCTTGCAGATGGCCAGGCCCAGGCCGGTGCCGCGCTGGCCATCGGCGCGGCGGCTGAAGAAGGGCAGGAAGATCAGCGACTGCTCGTCCGCCGCGATGCCGCGCCCGGTGTCGCGCACGCTCAGTTCGTAGCCCATCCGGGGTGCATCGCCATCCGGGGCTGGCGTGGGACGGCCCGTGATGTCGATGCCACCGCCCCCGGCCATGGCGTGCAGCGCGTTGTGGATCAGGTTGACCAGCACCTGGCGCAATTCGGCCTCGTCGGCCAGCACGCGCGCGCCGGGTGGGTCGATGACCACCTGCACCTGCACGCCGCGGCTGCGGCACTCCTCGCCCAGCAGCGCCAGCACGTCGTCGACGGCGGTCGCCACGGCCACCGGCTGCAGCGTCTGGCCGGGCGCCTGGCTCATCTGCAGCAGGCGCTGTGTGGTGGCCACGCAGCGGTCGATCTCGCGGTCCACCAGTTGCAGGTAGTCGGTCAGTTCCTCGCGCCCCATGTCGCCGGCACGCAGGCCGCGCAGGCTGGCCTGCAGCGCCAGGCGGATGGAGGCCAGCGGGTTGTGGATCTCGTGCGCCACGCCGTTGGCCAGCAGGCCGATGGTGGACAGGCGCTGCTCCTGCGAGAAGCGCACCGCACGGTCGAGCGGGCGCATCACCTCGACCACCAGCGTCTCGCCATCGCGAGTGATGAGCGGTGCGGCCTCGATGTCGACTTCCACCGCGCTGCCATCGGCGCGGCGCACGCTCATCATGCTGCGCAGGCGCTGCGGTCGGGCACGCATCTCGGCCACGGGGCAGTGCAGCAGCGTGCTGGGGCAGGGTTCGTCCAGTCCCCGGCTGGCGCGGTGGCAGCACTGCCCGATGACGGCCTGCGGCTGCTGCCCCACAAGTGCGGTGTAGGCGCTGTTGGCCAGGCGGATGCGGAAGTCGGGGCCGATCACCAGCACGGGGTCGGGAATGGCGTCGATCAGGGTCTGCAGGAAGCGGTGCTGCTCGGCCAGGTCGCCCACCATGGTCTGCACGCGGTCGGCCATGTGGTCGAAGCCGTCAGCCACGCGGCCCAGTTCGTCGGGGCCGTGCGCGCCTTGGCCCAGGCGCGCATCCAGCGCACCCGCGGCCAGGCGGTCGGTGGTGGTGGCCAGGCGGGCCAGCGGTTCAGTGACCTGGCGGCGCAGCGTCAGCCCCATGATGGTGGCGAACAGCGCCAGCGTGGCCAGCCCCGCGCCGACCAGCATCAGGCCCGGTGCGCTCACCGGGTTGAGCGCCGGCAGCGGCTCGAAGTCCACCAGCAGCACGCCGTTCACCGGGTGCGCGCTGGCCACGCCGTGGCACTGCGCGCAGCGCGGCTGGTTGTGGATCGGGTACGCGATCTGCAACTGCTCGCCCTGCGGCAGCGGCCGCCATTGCAGGCGTGGCGGCGGGGCGGCGCAGCCGGCGTGCAGGCACAGCCCGTCGATCTGCGACCAGGCATTGGTGCCCACCGCCTGCGGTTGCGAGGCGAAGCGCACCGCGCCGTTCGGCGCCAGCAGCCGCGCCTGCGTGACGCCGGACGACTGGCCCAGGCTGGCCAGGATGCCCGCCATGCCGTCCAGGTCGCGCTTGAGCATGGCGTTCTGCAGGCTGGCCTCGAACAGGTGCGCCACGCGCTGGGCAGCGGCTTCATGCTGGCGGCGCAGGCTGTCGCGGCCGATGGCCAGCGCCAGCACCACCAGCAGTGCGGCAGACGCCAGCAGCGCCACCGCCAGCCCCAGCATGAGCCGGCGTGCCAGCGACACGCGCAGCCAGTGCGGCACGGCGGCCACGAAGCGGGGCGCTTCGGCCGGCGGCGATGACGCAGTGCGCGCAGCTTCGCCGCGCAGCGGCGTGGTGTGATCGGTCATGTGCTGGAATCGGCCTGCACGATGCGGTCGGCGTGAAACGGACGTCCCTGGCTGCAGGTCGGGCAGGTTGTGACCGAGTTTGAGGCGTCGCCGGACTCCACGAATTGACGGAAGTCAATCCGGCAGTGCGGACAGCGGCGGGTGACGACCGGCCAGTGCGCCGGAACGTCCAGGGGCGGTGCGTCGGGCTGCTGGCCGGCGGCGGGCTGCGACAGGGCGCCGTCCTCGCACACCGCGCTGCACAGGCCGCAGCCGGTGCAGCGTTGCAGGTCGAATCCGAACCCAGTCGCCGTCGAATCTGCGCCTTCAGCTTCGAAAAAGATAGCATTCACGGGGCACACGCGGGTACAGGCCAGGCACAGCGTGCAGCGCGCGCGCTCGAAGTCCACTCGCCACAGCGGTGGCGCGGGCTGGGCGGGCGACGTGGCGGGTGCGTCGGTCCACACGTCCTCGCGCGCGCTGTTCAGCGCGCCGGCCACGCGCGGCGCGGCGGGCGTGGCGGCGCGGGCAAAGAAGCGGCGGCGGCTGGCGTCGGCAGGTGCGCCAGTGTCGTGCGCGGCGGGCCAGTCCGCCGCCGGCGCCAGGCGCAGCCGCAATGCGAAGCCCTGGCTGGCGGCCAGCGCCGCCTGGCCGCGCCACTGGCGCTGCCATTCAGCCAGACCGGCACCGCGTTCGCAGCGGCTGCAGGCGCCCGGCACGAAGACATGGTCGTGCACGCCCAGCCGGCGGCTCGCCAAGTGCAGCCACGCCGGGCTCAGGGCCAGCAGGCACGCGGTGCTGGGGCGGCCGGGCAGGCCGGCGCGCTCGCAACGCCACCAGGCGGCGGGTGGCATCTGCTCGCAGCGTTGCAGCAGGGGTTGTGGCGCAGGCAGCTCCAGCGCCTCGGTTGGGCAGGCAGCCACGCACAGGCCGCAGGCATCGCAGGCCTCCGGGTCGAAGGCCAGACCGTCGTCCGACATCTGCCAGGCCGCAGTGGGGCAGGCGTCCACGCAGGCGCGGCAGGCCGCGCCGCGCACGCGCTGGTGCACGCAGCGCTCGGCATGGATGGCCAACTCGGTCCGGGCCTCCAGCGCGCCGGTCACCGGTGCATGCCCTCGCCGGTCAGCCGCCGCAGCCGCCCGGCCGCGGCCCTTCCACCACCGGTTGCGGCAGCACCGCTACCGTCGGCAGGCGCTGCTGGCAGCCTTCGCAGGCGGCCAGCGTCAGGGCGGCCAGCGCGGCATAGAACGGCGTGGCGGCGCGTTGCGCCACGCGGCGGGCGAAGTCGGGCAGCCAGGCCAGCAGGTGGGTCTTGAGAAAGCGCGCCGCCTCGCGCTCGTTGCCGCGCTCCAGCAGCAAGGCGACGAAGTCCAGTTCGTGGCTGATGTGGTCGTCGGCACGCGCTCGCCAGTCCGGCACCTGCACGCCGTGGCGGCGGTAGAAGGCGCGCACGGCGAAGGTCGGGCCCTGCAGCATCAGGTGATCGTCGTCGCGCCACACCGATTCGTGCGGCGAGGCGCGCAGTGCATGCGTTAGGTAGATGGCCGCGTAGTCGGCGGCCAGCTCGTCCACGCTGGAGGCGGGTAGCGCCATGTCGTCCTGTCTGGCGCGGCGCTGCTCGGCCAGGGCGCTCAGCGCAGCCGACATGGCTTGCGCCGCTGGCGCCTCGGCGGCCACCAGCGTCAGCGTGTCGGGGAAGCCGCTGGCGTGCAGCGCGGCCAGCACCTCGGGACTGCGTTCGCCGGCGTGCAGCCACGCCAGCGCGCGCAGGTCCTCGGCGGCCAGAACGTGCCAGTCGGATGGCGATGTCGCGGTGGTGCTCATGGCGTCAGGACGATGCCTTGCTGGCTGGCGCCGCGGGGGCCTCGGCCTGCGGCTCGACCTTGCCCTTGGGGTGGGCGATGAACACGATCGACGGGTTGGTCAGCTCCGGGTTGGCCATGTGCTGCACCTGGCGCACCGGCTGGTCGACACCCTTGACCATGGCCTTGGTGTCCCAGGTGCCGGCACGCAGCTGGTCGATGGGGCCGATGTCGAGCACGCGCATCATGCAGGCCGACACGCAGTAAGGCTTGCGGCCGGCTTCCAGCTCGTCGATGCACAGGTTGCACTTCTTGACGGTGTTGTCGGTCGGGTCATACTGCGGCGCGCCGAACGGGCAGGTGGCCTCGCAGCGGCGGCAACCGATGCACAGGCTGCTGTCGATGTCGACCACGCCGTTGTCGGCACGCTTCCAGATCGCGCCGGTGGGGCAGGCCGGCAGGCAGGCCGGTTCGGCACAGTGGTTGCACGACATGTTGACTTTGTAGGCGAACACGTCGGGGAAGCTGCCGCCCTCGATGTACATCACGCGGCGGAAGCGCGGGCCGGGCGGCAGGCCGTTCTTGTCCTTGCACGCGATCTCGCAGGCGCGGCAGCCGATGCAGTCCATGTTGTTGTGGATGAAGCCCCACTGCTGTTCGGGCTTGACCGGTTCGTAGGTTGTCGCGTCACGCCGTTCCTGCGCGTATTTCACGCGCGCCTTGGCGTCGACGCCCAGCTTGTTGATGACTTGTTTCTCGGCCATGGCATCGGCTCCTTACATGTCGCGGCGGAACACCGACGAGCGGGCCACCGCCAGGTCGTCCCAGCCCGGCCGGTGCACCAGGTCGGTCTTCCTGATCTGCACCATGGCGTTGTTGTAGGCGAAGGCGCCTGCGGGGCTCGGGTTGTCGAGCGTCAGGAAGTCGGGGTTGCCGGCGCGGTCCACGCCGTCCTTGTCCGGGTCCATCCAGGCGCCTTCGAACAGCACCAGCACGCCGGGCAGCAGGCGCTCGGTGACGTAGGCGGGCACCACGCACTTGCCGCGCTCGTTCCACACCTCGACGGTGTCGCCGGTCAGGATGCCGAGCTTCTTCGCATCGCTGGCGTTGATCGTCACCTCCTGCTCGTAGGTCTCGCGCAGCCAGGGGATGTTGTTGAAGATCGAGTGCGTGCGCCAGCGCGGGTGCGGGCTGATCAGGTGGAACGGGTAGTCCTTGGTGATCGGGTGGTTCAGCGACTCGAAGGGTTCGATCCACTTCGGGATGTAGGGGATCTCGTAACCGAACTGCGTCTTCGTCCAGTCCTCGATGCCGGCCAGATAGGTCGAGAAAATCTCGATCTTGCCCGAGGCCGTCTCGAACGGCACGCCCTTGGTCACCTGGTCGCGGAAGGCGACATGCGGTTCGCTGAGCTTGAACTTGTAGGTGCCGTGCTGCTTGAACTCGTCCCAGCTCATGGTGACATGCTGGTGGTGCTGCACGCTGCCGTCCCACCAGGCCTTCAGGTAGGCCTCGTCCACCGCATCGGGGTTCTGGAAGTAGTCGCGTTGGGCGCGCGGGTTGTAGCGCTGGCCCAGGTTCTTCAGGCTCGGGTCGATCTGCTCCAGCCGGTAGCACATCTCGGTGAACACCTGGAAGTCGGTCTTGCTCTCGCCCAGTGGCTCGATCACCTTCGGACGGTGGATGTAATAGTGGCCCTTGTACCAGGGCAGCGCCACGTCGTGCCGCTCGAAGTGCGTGGCGATCGGCAGCAGGTAGTCGGCCCAGATGCCCGAGGGCGTGATGGTCGAGTCCATGCACACCACCAGTTCCAGCTTGTCGATGGCCTTGATTTCCTTGTTTATGTTGGTGAGCTGGTTGAACCAGTCGCTGCCCTGCCAGAAGATCGCCTTGATGTTGGGAATCTGGCCATCCAGGTTGTCCTCGCGCGGCCAGAGGCCCACTTCTTCCCTCTTCACGTTCGGGTAGTTCAGCACGCAGTGGGCCCAGCGGTCGCTCTTGATCGATGCCCACCACAGGTTGGCGTTCTCGTCGTAGGGGTAGGCCACGCTCTCGCTGTGCCAGGCCTTGCCCACGCCCTCGGCACAGCCGCCCAGGATGCCGATGTTGCCGGTCATGGCCTGCAGTGCAGCGGCCATGCGGTTGTACTGCTCGCCGTAGCTGGCGCGGCCAGGCGACCAGGACGCCTTCAGCGCGGCGGGCTTGGTCCTGGCGTACATCTCGGCCAGCTTCTTGATGTCGTCGGCCTTCACGCCGCAGATCGGCTCGGCCCATTCGGGCGTCTTGGGCTGCTTGTCGTAGGTGCCGAGGATGTAGTCCTTGAAGTTCTCCTTGCCCGCGAACTCCTTGGGCAGCGTGCCGGCGTCCATGCCCAGCACGAACTTGTTGATGAACTTCTGGTCCTGCCAGTTGTTGGTGAAGATGTGGTAGGCCATGGCGGCCATCATGGCCGCGTCGGTGTTGGGCTTGATGGGGATCCACCAGGCGTCGTACACGGCGGCCGAGTCGGTGTACTGCGGATCGACCAGCACGAACTTGCAGCCGCGCTGCTTGGCCATGCGCATGTAGTAGAAGGTGTTGCCGCCGTGGAAGGTGTAGGCCGGGTTCCAGCCCCACATGATGATCAGCTTGCTGTGCGCGAACGCGTCGTCCTCGTTGCCGTCCTGGATGGTGCCGAAGGTCATGCGGCTGGAGAACGTGGTGCCCTGGTAGCTCGGCACGCTCCACGAGTTGGTGCGGCAGCCGAACATGCCCAGGAAGCGGCCCAGCAGCCCTTCGATCTGATCACTCTTGTGCAGCACGCCGTAGCTGGCGCCGGCGTAGCTCTGGTCGAGGATGGCGGTGGGGCCGAAGTCCTTTTTCAGCTGCACCATCTTCTGGGCGATCTCGTTGAGGGCCTCGTCCCAGGTGATGCGCTTGAACTTGTGCTCGCCGCGCGCGCCGACGCGCTTCATGGGGTAGAGCAGGCGCTCGGGCGAGTACAGGCGCGCGCGGTAGCTGCGCCCGCGCAGGCAGGCGCGCAGCTGCGGCTCCTCGAAGGTGTCCTTGCCGTAGGCGCCGCCGGCCTGGTATTCGCCGTTGTCGGTCGACAGGCGCACGATCACGTCGCCTTTCTTGTGCGCCACCAGCACGTGTCGCGAGCCGCAGTTGTGGGCGCACGAGGTGACCACGGTGGTGAGCTGATCGTCGGTGTAGTAGGGCTCGTAGGCGAAGGCCTGCGCCTTCTCGGGCGCCACCGACACACCGACGCTGACCAGCCCGGCGGCACCGGCCGCGGTGCCGATGATCTTCAGGAAGTCGCGCCGCCGGTAGCCATTGCCGTGGCGGTCGATGGAATCGTTCACGCTGGGAAAGCGCACGGCGTCACGCGGCAGGTCGTTGTTCTTCATTTCTTCTCTCCAGACGTCACGGCGGCGGCGATGAAGCGCACTTCGCTTTCGGTGGGGCGGCCCTTGGCCCAGTCCGGCACCGTCGGGTCCATGCCCGGCCAGGCGTGACGCGGATAGGGGTAGTGCGTGCGGTACCAGGCGCGGCCGCCGTGGCAGCCGTAGCAGGTGTCGCCGCCGTCCGGCTTGGCGGCCAGTTCCTCGATGGCCTTGGCGTTCAGGTAGTTGACGTTGTGCCGGCTGGTGCGGATGTTGGAATGGCACAGCAGGCAGTTGTTCTGGAACATGGCCTTCGACTGTTCCCACGGCCCCGGCAGGCCCATGACCGCATGGTTCATCTTGCCGTGACACTTCAGGCACACGGTCTCGGGGTTGACCATCTTGCGCAGGGTCTGCTGGCCGAAGTCGGTGGCCGAACTTCCCGGCGCTTCCTCGCGCGGGTCGTTGCCTTCATGGCAGGTGGTGCAGCGCATCGTCATCACCTGCCTGGCGAAGTCGGTGCTGATGTGGCGGCGGTGGAAGGTGTCCTGCTCGCCCTGGTAGGTGGACGTCTGCTGATACCAGGCCTTGGCGGTGCCGCTGGACAAACCGGCCGGCGACGTCTTGCGCACGCTCGGCTTGAGCACTTCGGCGTGACAGGCCAGGCACTGCTCGTTGGTGGCCTTGTCGATGGCGGGCTTGAAATGGATGGGGTCGTACCTGGCCGCGTGGTAGCTCGCCGGCTTGGCCGTGGCGGCTGCGGCAACAGGCGCGGGGGCCGCTGCGCTGGCGGCGGGGGTCGCTGGGGCGGCGGTGGGCGGGCTTGCGTCCTTGCAGGCGCCGAGCAACGCGGCGGTGGTCAGGCAGGCCGACAACCAGAGGAGGAGTCTGAATCGGGGCGCGTTCATCGCGTGCTCCACGAAAAAGGGATACAGCGTCTTGTCGGAAAAGGCCGGGGGCAGTCCACGCGGAAAGCCCCGGCAAGGCCAGCCAGGCCAAAGCCCGGCTGGCAGGACCGTCCTATCGGATTACTTGTTGCCGGACATGCCGCCCATGCCCTGCTGGCCGGACATGCCCGACATGCCTTGCTGGCCGCTCATGCCGGACATCCCCGACATGCCGCTCATGCCTTGTTGGCCCGACATACCGGACATGCCGCTCATGCCGGACATCCCACTCATACCCGACATGCCGCTCATGCCCTGCTGACGCTGGGTGCGGCGCTTCTTGGTGGTGGCTTTCTTTTTCTTCTTGGCGGGGGCCTTGGCCTTGTTGCCGGACATTCCCGACATGCCGCTCATGCCCTGCTGGCCGGACATGCCGCTCATGCCCGACATGCCTTGCTGGCCGCTCATGCCCGACATTCCCGACATGCCCTGCTGGCCCGACATGCCGGACATACCGCTCATGCCGCTCATGCCCGACATGCCACCCATGCCGGGGTTCTGCTCGCCAGCGGCGGGCTTGTTGCCGCTCATGCCAGACATACCCGACATGCCTTGCTGGCCAGACATGCCGCTCATGCCTTTCTGACCGCTCATGCCCGACATGCCGCTCATGCCGGATTGCTGTGCCATGGCGGGCAATGCGGCCAGTGCAGCCGCCATCACCGACAGGCCAAGTGCTTGACGAACCAGTTTCATGGAGATCTCCTTCGATGCAAAAAAACAAGGAAAACAATCGGGCCTTGCGGCCCCTGCCTGTCGGCAGCATCGACGCGCCGCCTTGCACGGCTGCGGCGATTCGGGGAGTCCGCACGCCGCATGCGCCGAGGCGCGCGGGGCAGACATGTTCTGGGTGCGGGTCATGGACGGCGGAAACTCGTCTTGACTCAACGGGACGCGGTGCTGGCGGGCGCCTGGGTCGCGGGTGCGGAGGATGGCGCTTCGCCATGCCAGCCGCGCGGGTCGTACGGCGGGGTCATGCCCGGCCCCCGCAATGGCACCCACCAGTGGCCTGTGCCCGCTATGGATTCGACGTTGCCGGGGTGCGGCTGCGACACGCCACGCAGCCAGCGACCCATCTGCTCGGGCGTGGCCGGCGGCTCTGTCTGGCGCGGCGCGCCTTCGGGCCGCTCGTAAGGGCGCAGGCCCGCCACCGGCACGCCGGCCGGCTGCGCTGCGGCGGTGGCCGATGCGGGCGCCGATGCCGCGGGCTCCTGTGCCTGCGCGGCCACAACGCTGCCCAGCCATAAAGCGGTCAATGCGAGGGTCGGCTTCATGCTCCATCCATAAGTGCTTGTTGCTCGCATGGAATGAAGCAAGCTGCTTGCCAGCCCGATGGGCTGATGCAAGTGCTTGTCGCGCCTGGGTTTGCGCCTGACGGCGGCGAGCAGGCTGCCAGATTGACAGGCCGCGCCGGGCGCCGGCCTGTCAATCTGTCATGTCAATCTGTCGGGCGGCTGGGTGGGTGGCCAGGCGAAGTTCAGGCGTGTGTTGGGGCCGCAATCACTCGCCATGCATGAGCGGGTGGGCGGGCGGTCGAAGCCGCGGCTTCAAGCGCATTTGCCCCGCGTGCGTCTCAACGCCTGAACCGCTGCCGCGTGAACGCCAGCGCCACCCAGAAGCTGACGCCCGCCCACACCGCCAGGATGCCCAGATGCCGCCAGGCTTCGGCCGGCCACTGGTTCAGGAACAGCGGCCGCACCAGCTCCACCGCCGCCGTCAGCGGCAGCCAGTCGGTGATGGCCTGTGCGAACGCCGGCAGCTGCGTGCGTGGAAAGAATACGCCGGAGAGGAACATCATCGGCGACAGCAGCACCGCGAAGTAGTAGGTGAAGAAGTCGTAGCTCCTGGCCTTGGCGTTGAACACCAGCGCCATGCTGGCAAAGGTGACGCCGGCGAACAGCAGGATGGGCGGCACCAGGATGAGTTTCGGAGACAGGCTGATCTTCAGCGCCAGCATCACGCCCAGGATGGCGACGACCGAGAACAGCGCCTTGAAGCCGGCCCACAGCATCTCGGCCAGCACCACGTCGTCGAGCTGCACGGGCGTGTTCAGGATGCCGTCCCAGGTCTTCTGCACGTGCATGCGCGAGAAGGCCGAATACAGCGCCTCGAAGCTGGCGGCGTTCATCGCGCTCATGCAGATGCTGCCGCTGGCCAGGAACAGGATGTAGGGCACCTCCTGCCCATGCGTCGGCACGCGCCCCACCATGGCGCCCAGGCCGTAGCCGAAGGCCACCAGCCACAGCAGCGGTTCACCGATATTGGCCAGCAGGCTCGGGATGGCCAGCTTGCGCCACACCAGCAGGTTGCGCTGGAACACCGGCCACCAGCGCATCGACAGGCGCGGTGGGGACCAGACGGAGGGTTCGTTCATGGCAGGCGGTTCACGGCGCGGCGCGTCGCGGTCTGTGTGGGAGCGGCCTTGGCCGCGATGCAGCGTGGCGTGGGGCGAAATGCTCCATCGCGGCCAAGGCCGCTCCCACATTCAGGGGCTGGCGGGCGCCTCGTGTCGTTCATGTCAACCATCTTCACGGATCTGCCGGCCCGTCAGCTTGAGGAACAGGTCCTCCAGGTTCGCCGGCCGGTGCAGCGTGCGCAGTTGCGGGTGCGCTTCCAGCGCCTGCAGCAAGGGGCGCGCGTGGCGGGTGTAGAAGAACACCGTCTCGCCGCTCTTCTCCACGCGCTCGGTGTGCGCGGCCAGCTGCGAATCGGCCAGCGCCAGCGCGCCCTGGCCGTAGACCTCGACCACCTCGGGTTCCAGATGCTCGGCAATCAATTCGCGCGGGCGGCCCTCGGCGATCTTGCGGCCGTGGTCCAGCACCAGCAGGCGCTGGCACAGGCGCTCGGCCTCGTCCATGAAGTGCGTGGTCAACAGGATCGACTTGCCCTCGGCCAGCAGGCGCTGCAGGCGCTCCCACATCAGGTGGCGCGCCTGCGGATCGAGGCCGGTGGTCGGCTCGTCAAGCAGCAGCAAATCGGGGTTGTTCACCAGCGCACGCGCCAGCGACAGGCGGCGCTTCATGCCGCCCGACAGCTCGGCCGGCTTGGCGCTCGCCTTGTGGCCGAGCGCGGCGAAGTCCAGCAACTGCGGCACCCGCTCGGCCATCTGCGTGCGGCGCAGGCCGAAGTAGCGGCCGAACACGTACAGGTTCTCGGCGCAGCTGAAGTCCGGGTCGAGCGAATCGAACTGCGCTACCACGCCGAGGCGTGCCTTGATGGCCAGGCCATCGCGCGGCATCTCCAGCGTCGTGCCATCGTCACGCGCGAAGTAGCGGATGCTGCCCGCATCCGGCGCCGTCAGCCCCAGGCACATGCGGATGGTGGTGGTCTTGCCCGCGCCGTTGGGGCCGATCACACCCAGGCATTCGCCCGGCACGATGCTGAACGACACGCCATCCACCACGCGCGCATCGCCATAGGTCTTGGCGAGATCACGCACATCGAGCAGCGGCGGGGCAGCGGTCATGAGGCGGCCATTGTGCCCGCGCGCCGCGCCGATGGCGGCGTTTACATGACCGGAATCCAGACGCTAAACTGTTGATAAGCACGCATATCAAATGGTCTGGCGGCTCGTCCATGCGCCACGTCCAATCACAGGAGACAACCCGCATGAACGCGCTCGACGCCGTGAATTCGCTCGGCCACGCCGACAGCCTGGGCCGGCTGGAAGACCTGCCGGCCGACTACGTCAAGGCGATCAACGACCTCTCCGTCGCGCCGCTGTGGCCGCAGCTGCGCGGCCTGCTGCCGCGCGGCAAGCCGGCGCGCGCCACGCAGCCCTTCATGTGGCGCTACCAGGACATCCGCCCGCACCTGCTGCGCGCGGGCGAGCTGACGCCGATCGAGAAGGCCGAGCGCCGCGTGCTGGTGCTGTGCAACCCCGGCCACGGGCTCGACAAGCTGGTGGCCACGCCCACCATCTACGTCGGCCTGCAACTCATCCTGCCGGGCGAGGTGGCGCCCAACCACCGCCACACGCCGACGGCGGTGCGCTTCGTCATCGAGGGCAGCGGCGGCTACACCACCGTGAACAGCGAGAAATGCCCGATGGAAAAGGGCGACCTGATCCTGACGCCCGCACTCAACTGGCACGAGCACGGCCACGGAGGCAGCGGCCCGGTGGTATGGCTGGATGCGCTGGACCTGCCGATGATCTACGCCATGGAGGCCAGCTACGCCATCGAAGGGCCGTCGCAGACGCTGAACGATGCGCTGGACGCCTCGCAGAACACCTACCGCCGCGCCGGCCTGCTGCCCTACGCCTCGCTCGGGCAGGCGCAGCGCGCCGACTACCCGCAGATCCGCTACCCGTGGAAGGAAGTGCGCGAGGCGCTGGGCGCCATCGCCACCGTCACGCCCAAGGACGAGGCGGTGCAACTGGCGTATGTGAATCCCGAAACGGGAAAACCCTGCCTGCCGACGCTGGGGTTTTCGGCGCAACAGCTGCGCGCGGGGCAGGATTTTTCACCGCGCAAGCGCTCGGCCAGCAGCGTGATCCACGTCATCGAAGGGCAGGGCGAGTCGGTGATCGACGGCGTGACGCTGCAGTGGGGCGAGGGCGATACGCTGGCGATTCCGACGCATGCCGAGGTGACGCACCGCGCGCGCGCCAAGGACGCCTACCTGTTCCACGTGGACGACGCGCCGATGCAGCGCGCGCTCGGCTTCTACGAGGATTTCTGATTTCTTTCTCCTGTGGGAGCGGCCTTGGCCGCGATGGGGCGCATCGCCACACGTGAGGCTGCCATCGCGGCCAAGGCCGCTCCCACAATGCGTGTCTCTTCCTGAACCAAGGACCTGTTCCATGACCAGCTACGTCTTCCCGCCCGCCCCCCAAGCCGCCGTGCCCGTGCGTGGCAGCCAACAGCAATACGCCGTCACGCGCATTTTCTGCGTCGGCCGCAATTACGCCGCGCACGCGCGCGAAATGGGGTTCGACCCCGACCGCGAGCCGCCGTTCTACTTCAACAAGACGCCCGCCGACCTGGTGATGAGCGGCGCCACCGTGCCCTACCCGCTGGGCAGCCAGAACTACCACTACGAGATGGAACTGGTCATCGCCCTCGGTCAGCCGGCCTTCCGCGTGAGCGTGGAGAACGCGCTGGACTGCGTGTGGGGTTACGCCTGCGGGCTGGACATGACGCGGCGCGACCTGCAGATCAAGTCGCGCGAGATGGGCCGGCCGTGGGACTTCGGCAAGGACTTCGAGAACTCGGCCGTGATGAGCGCGCTGGTGCCCGCCAGCGCCATCGGCCACCCCAAGTCCGGCGCCATCAGCCTGAGCGTCAACGGCACCGTGAAGCAGAACGCCGACCTGAAGGACCTGATCTGGAGCGTGCCCGAGATCGTGGCCAACCTGTCGCAGTACTACCACCTGCAGCCGGGCGACCTGATCTACACCGGCACGCCCGAGGGCGTGGGCCCGGTGCAGCCGGGCGACGTGATCACCGGCCGCATCGACGGCGTGGGCGAGATCGCGCTGACCATCGGCCAGCCTGAATAGGCGACCTCAAGCGTTTCAAGCCAAATCGGCCTCCAGCGCCCGTCCAAAAAGCGCAATAAGCTATCAAATTAAAAGCAACCACGGAGACAACATGCCCCTTCAGCGCCGCACCACCCTGGCCCTGCTGGCCGCCACCGCCTTCTGCGCCGCCGCGCCCGCGTTGGCGCAAAGCGACTTCCCTGGCAAGCCGGTCAACATCTTCACCCCCTTCCCGCCCGGCAGCGGGCCCGATGCGCTGCTGCGCGCCATCACCGACAAGCTCGGCGCGCTGTGGAAGCAGCCCGTGCTGGTGCAGAACCGCCCCGGCGCCGGCGGCTTCGTGGTGTTCGAGGCCACGCGCCGCCTGCCGGCCGACGGCTACACGCTGGTGCAGCTCGACAGCGAACAGCTCGCCGCGCTGCCGCTGCTGTACAAGGCGCGCAACTTCCAGACGCTGCAGGTCTACGACATGGTGGCCTCGCTCTACAACACGCCTTTTCTCATCACCGTGCCGGTGAATTCGCCGTGGAAGAACGTGGGCGATCTGGTGGCGGCCGCCAGGGCGCAGCCGGACAAGGTGACGTATGGCTCGTGGGGCATCGGCAGCCCGGCGCACCTGGGCGGCGAGCAGCTGGAGCTGGGCACCGGCATCGCCATGCAGCACATCCCGTTCAAGGATTCGGGCCAGATGTTCACCGCGCTGGCCGGCGGCGAGATCGCCTGGGCGCTCGGCACCATTCCGTCGAGCCAGGGCGTGTACAAGGCGAACAAGGTGCGCTATCTGGGCGTGGCCACGCCCAGGCGCATCCCGCAGATGCCCGAGCTGCCCACCGTGGCCGAGGCCGGCGGCCCGAAGGACTTCGCGCAGAGCAGCTTCGTGGTGCTGGCCGCGCCCAAGGGCATCGCCCCCACGGTGCGCGACAGGATCGCGGCCGACGTCGCCAAGGTCATGCAGGACCCGGACATCAAGGCGCGCATGGACACCTTCGCCTTCGAATACGTGAACTGGTCGCTCGACGAGATCGTCAAGCAGGCCCACACCAAGGGCCAGATGTACGGCAAGCTGATCGCGCGCAAGAACATCAGCCTGGATTGAAGGTGTTGGCTCCCTCTCCCGCCGTGCCGGAGAGGGTTGGGGTGAGGGTGGGGCCACGCGGCAGCGCGCTCCCTAGAATCCCCCCATGTCCGATCGCCTCGCTGTCCTGCCGCAATACCTGCTGCCCAAGAAGCTGCTCACCCAACTGGCCGGCCGCGCCGCCGATGCGCGGCTGGGCGATGCCACGCACGCCGCCATCCGCCGCTTCGTGGCGCGCTACGGCGTCGACATGCGCGAGGCCGCCAACCCCGACATCGCCAGCTACGCCAGCTTCAACGACTTCTTCACCCGCCCGCTGCGCGACGGCGCGCGGCCGCTGGCAGCGGCGGATTACGTGTGCCCGGTGGATGGTGCCATCAGCCAGTTCGGCGCCATTGAGCAGGGCCGGATCTTCCAGGCCAAGGGCCACGCCTACAGCACCACCGCGCTGCTGGCGGGCGATGCCAGGCTGGCGGCCGAGTTCGCGCACGGTCAGTTCGCCACGCTGTACCTGTCGCCCAAGGACTACCACCGCATCCACATGCCCTGCGCCGGCCGGCTGCAGCAGATGGTGTACGTGCCGGGCGAGCTGTTCAGCGTCAACCCCACCACCGCGCGCGGCGTGCCGGGGCTGTTCGCGCGCAACGAGCGCGTGGTCTGCGTGTTCGACACCGCGCGCGGCCCCTTCGTGCTGGTGCTGGTGGGCGCCACCATCGTCGGCAGCATGGCGACCGTGTGGCACGGCGTCGTCAACCCGCCCCGCCTTGGCGAAATCAAGCGCTGGAACTATCAAGATCAGAGCATCGAGCTGAAGCAGGGCGACGAGATGGGGCGCTTTCTGCTCGGCTCCACCGTGGTGCTGCTGTGGCCCCGGGCCACGCTGAAGTTCAACCCCGACTGGGCGCCCGGCGGCGCGGTGCGCGTGGGGCAGATGATGGGCAAGGCGCTGGGCTGAAGCTATGCACACAAGAAAAAGGCCGCCTCGCGGGCGGCCTGATGTGGGCGCTGGCTGACCCTTACTTCATGTAGTCGGAAACCACCTTCCATCGACCATCCTGGATCTGGGACAGGCGTGAAGATTCATTGCCCAGACGCTTGGTCGCCGAGAAGGTCATGGTCGGTGATCCGAACATGTCGGGCTCCAGCGTCATGCTGTCCATGGCCTTGATGAAGCTGTCCGTCGTCAGGTTGGCGCCGGCCTTCTGTGCGGCCTTGCTGAACGTGTCGATCAGGCTGTAGCCGTAGACCGAGAACACGGCCGGGTCTTCGTTGAACTTGGTCTTGTACTTGTTGGCCCAGAAGCGGATCGGCTGCGAGGCTTCGTCGAGGTACGGTTGCTGCACCGTCATGGCGGCATACAGGCCGTCCATTGCCTTGCCGCCGAGCTTGTGGATCAGTTCGGTATAGGCGCCGGCTGAACCCAGGAAGGTGGGGTTGAAGCCGATCTTGCGCGACTCGCCGATGGTGCCGATGGTCTCACGGATCAGGGTGCCCAGCACCACGAAGTCGCAACCGGCCGCCTTCATGCGTGCGACCTGCGAGGAGAAGTCGGTGGCGCCGCGCTTGAAGGAGGTCTTTTCGGCCAGTTCGACGCCGATGGTCTTTAGGCCCGCCTCGGCGCCGCGTAGCACCTCCAGGCCGAACTCGTCGTCCTGGTAGATCGTGCACACTTTCTTGGCGCCTTTCTCCTTCACCAGCTTGGGCGCCGCCAGCCGAACCTGGTCGTAGTAGGTGGAGGCGAACGAATACTTCAGGCGGTGGTGTGGCTCGTACATCTCGCGTGCCGCCGTGACCGGAAAGAAGCTCAGCACATTCTTATCGAACATGACGGGAAAAGCCGCCACGTTGGGTGCTGTGCCGATGGTGCCCACCATGGCGAAGATCTTGTCCTGGTTGACCAGCTTCTGCGCGGCCAGCACGGCGCGCTTGGGGTCGTAGCCCGAGTCTTCGACCTTGAGCGCCAGCTTGCGGCCGTTGATGCCGCCTTGCTCGTTGATCTCGTCCACGCGCAGTTGCATGCCCATGCGGATCTGCTTGCCGAAGCCGGCCAGCGGGCCGGACAGGTCCTGGATCGATCCGAGCGTGATGGTGTCCTTGCTCACGCCCTGGCTTTGCGCAAGAGCCGGTCCGCTGGCGGCCAGGGTGCAGGCCAGGGCCACGAGTGCGTGCTTCAGTTGCATGGGTGTCTCCTTGTGAATGATGGAATGCGACCGGAATTGTGGCCACCGGGTTCAGCCGCCGGCCGCAGTGATTACCCTGACAACCCGTGACTCATGTCCGGTACATGGCCTCGATCTGCGGCGCGTACTTGGTCTGCACCAGCTGGCGCTTGAGCTTCATGGTGGGCGTCAGCTCCTCGTCCTCGGCGCTGAGCTGGGTGTCGAGCAAAAAGAACTTCTTGATCTGCTCGACGCGGGCGAACTTGGTGTTCACCTCGTCGATCACGCCCTGGATCAGCGCCTGCACTTCCGGCGCGCGCGTCAGGCTGGCGTAGTTGGAGAAGGGCACGTCGTGGTCCTGCGCGTACTTCTCGACGTTCTCCTGGTCGATCATGATGATCACCACCAGGTAGGGCCGCTGGTCGCCGATGACCACCGCGTCGGTGACGTAGGGGCTGAACTTGAGCTCGTTCTCCAGCTCGCTCGGCGTCACGTTCTTGCCGCCGGCGGTGATGATGATGTCCTTCATGCGGTCGGTGATGCGGTAGAAGCCGTCCGCGTCCACCGTGCCCACGTCGCCGGTGCGCAGCCAGCCGTCGGCGGTGAAGGTCTCGGCGGTCTTCTCGGGCAGGTTCAGGTAGCCGGCGAACACGTTGGCGCCCTTGACCTGCAACTCGCCCGTCTCGGGGTCGAGCCGCAGCTGGTTGAAGCTGGCCGCCGGGCCGATGGAGCCGGGCTTGATGCGGTCGATGGGCACGCCGGTGGAGGCGCCGCAGGTCTCGGTCATGCCCCACACCTCCAGCATCGGCACGCCCAGCGCCAGGTACCACTTCACCAGCTCGGGCGAGATCGGCGCCGCGCCGGTGACCAGAAAGCGCGCGCGGTGAATGCCGATCAGCTTGCGCACGTTGTCCAGCGCCAGCCAGCGCGCCAGCCTGAACTGCGCCTTCAGCAGGGCCGGCACCGGCTGGCCGGCCATCACCAGCTCGGCAATGCGGTGGCCCACGCCGATGCCCCAGCCGTACACCGCCTGCTGCAAGCGCGTGCCTTCCTTCAGCGCGATCATCACGCCCGAATAGAACTTCTCCCACACGCGCGGCACGGCGGTGAACACCGTGGGGGCGATCTCGCGCACGTTCTCGGGCACGGTGTCGGGGTTCTCGACGAAGTTGAGCCGCGCGCCGGTGTAGAGCGAGAAGTATTCGCCGCCCATGCGCTCGGCGATGTGGCACAGGGGCAGAAAGCACATGCCCTCGTCGTCCTCGTTGCGGGCGATCAGGGTGTTGAAGCCGCGCACCGTGTAGGTCAGCCCGGCGTGCGTGTGCATGGCGCCCTTGGGCTTGCCGGTGGTGCCCGAGGTGTAGACCAGGATGGCCAGGTCCTCGGGCCGGCAGGCGGCCACGCGCTGTGCCACGGCATCGGGGTGCTGGGCGTTGTAGTCGCGGCCCAGCGCGCGCAGGGCGTCCAGGCCGATCACGTCCGGTTCGTCCAGGCCGCGCAGGCCGTCCATGTCGAAGACGACGATCTTCCTCAGCAGCGGCAGGCGCTCGCGCACTTCCAGGGCCTTGTCGAGCTGTTCGTCGTTTTCGACGAACAGCACACTGGTGCGCGAGTCTTCGCACAGGTAGTGCACCTGGCTGGCGGCGTCGGTGGGGTAGACGCCGTTGGACACGCCGCCGGCCGACAGCACGGCCAGGTCGGCCAGCACCCATTCGAGCACGGTGTTGGAGAGGATCGACGCGGTGTCGCCGGGCGCCAGCCCCAGGCTCATCAGCCCGCCGGCGATCTCGCGCACGGCCTCGCCCACCTGCGTCCAACTCCAGCTGCGCCAGATGCCGAGGTGCTTCTCGCGCAGCCACACCTTGTCGCCGCGCTGCGCCACGGCGTTCCAGAACATCGCGGCGATGGTGTCGCCGTCGAGCACGCTGCCCGACCTGGGCTGGATGTGGGTGAGGTCCCAAAGATTCGACATGCCTATCTCCAGGTCTTCTTCTTCTTCCAGCGCCGCTCGCCGCGCACGCCTTCGTCCTTCATGCCCAGATAGAACTCCTTGATGTCGTCCTTCTCGCGCAGGGCGGCACAGCTGTCTTCCATCACGATGCGGCCGTTCTCGAGCACGTAGCCGTAGTCGGCGGCGTTCAGGGCCATGTTGGCGTTCTGCTCCACCAGCAGGATGGTGGTGCCGCGCTCGCGGTTGATGCGCACCACGATCTCGAAGATTTCCTTGGTCAGCTTGGGCGACAGGCCCAGGCTGGGCTCGTCCAGCAGGATCAGCTCGGGCGCGGCCATCAGCGCGCGGCTGATGGCCAGCATCTGCTGCTGGCCGCCCGACAGCAGGCCGGCGTTCTGCGCGGCGCGCTCCTTCAGGATCGGGAAGCAGGCATACACCTGTTCCATGTCGCGCGCCACGCCGTCGCGGTCGCGGCGGGTGTAGGCGCCCATCAGCAGGTTGTCGCGCACCGACAGCAGCGGAAACACCTCGCGCCCCTCGGGCACGTGCGACAGGCCGCGCTGCACGATGTGGGCCGGATCGCGCGCGGTGATGTCCTGGCCCTTGAACTCGACCGAGCCCTTGCGCGGGTCGATGATGCCCGAGATGGTCTTCAGGATGGTGCTCTTGCCGGCGCCGTTGCTGCCCAGCACGGTGGCGATCTGGCCGCGTTCCACCTGCAGGCTGACGCCGCGGATGGCCTTGATGGGGCCGTAGCTGCTCTCGACGTTGAGGAGCTTCAACATGATGTCGCTCATGCGTTCTCCCTGCGCAGCGACGCCACATCGTCGACCGAACCCAGGTAGGCCTCGACCACGGCCGGGTCGGTCTGCACCTCGCGCGGCGTGCCCATGGCCAGCACCTGGCCCTGGTTCATGGCCAGCACGCGGTCGGACACGCGCGACACCAGGCTCATGTCGTGCTCCACCATCAGCACCGTCACGCCCAGCTCCTGCACGATGTCCTGGATCCAGAACGCCATGTCCTCGGTCTCTTCCACGTTCAGGCCGGACGAGGGCTCGTCCAGCAGCAGCAGGCGCGGTTCGGCGCACAGCGCGCGCGCCAGCTCGACCACCTTGCGCACGCCGTAGGGCAGGCCGGCCACCATCGCGTCGCGGTGGTGCTGCAAGTCCAGAAGCTCGATCACGCGCTCGACCCGCTCGCGCGCCTGCAGCTCGGCGGCGCGCGTGGCGGGGGTGAAGAACAGCTCGCTCCAGAACCCTGTCTGGCGGTGCGTGTGGCGGCCGATCAGCAGGTTGTGCAGCACGGTGGCGTGCTCGAACAGCTCGATGTTCTGGAAGGTGCGGGCAATGCCCAGGCCGGCCACGCGGTGCGCCGGCTGGGCGGTCAGCTTCAGCATGCCGTCGGGGCCAGCGTAGTCGATTTCGCCCGTGGTGGGCGTGTAGATGCGGCTGATGAGGTTGAACACCGTGGTCTTGCCGGCGCCGTTGGGGCCGATCAGGGTGAACACCTCGCCCCGGCGCACGTCGAAGCTGACGTCGTTCACGGCCAGCACGCCGCCGAAGCGGACGCTGAGGTTGCGGGCGGAAAGCAACACTTCCTGGGTCACTTCAGGGCTTTCTCCCTCTCCCCGTTGGGGAGAGGGCTGGGGTGAGGGGCTGGGTGCGGCGCGGCGAGTCGGGCATGGATTGGAGGCGCTGCTGGCCGGGATGTGCGCCCGGCGGCGCAGTCACTTTCTTTTGTCTCGCCAAAAGAAAGTAACCAAAGAAAAGGCGACCCCGCTGGCCGTGTCCCTCCGCTTCGCTGCGGGCAACCTGCGATGCTCGGGCGCGGGGCGGCGCTGCGGAACTCGCTTTGTTCGCTTCGCTCACGCCGCTCAAACATCCGCAGCAAGTCAGAGCACGAAGCGCGGCATGCTGCGCTGCCGCGCCCGCCCCACGCCCTGCGCTTCTCGGCACGGCCAGAGGGGAAGTGAAGTCCACACGGGCCATCGCTGCGCTCGGCCTTCGGTTGGCCTGCGCCGCTGCTTCGCGCGGCGAGCTGTCTTGCTCCCTCTCCCGCAGGCGGGAAGGGTTGGGGTGAGGGCCAACGCTTCGTTCGACCCGGAAACGCCGCTCGTCCACAGGCGCCCACCTCGACCGGCCGCGGAGCACGCCACGCCAATGCACCCATGGACGGGGCGTCCCCGGCCATGGGGTGCGTCCCCCCTTAGGGGGGAGGGCGTGCAGCGACTCAGGGGGGATCATTTCAACCTGTCCGACTTCTGGAACGACTTCTGCCGCTTGAACATGCCCTTGCGGTAGAACGGGAACAGCTGCAGCCAGGTGCGCACCTTGAGCCAGCGCCCGTACAGGCCGAGCGGCTCGAACAGCACAAAGGCGATCAGCACCGCGCCGTACACGAAGCCCTGCAGCCCCGGCGCGTAGCCGATGGCAGCGGGCAGGTAGTCCTTGACCATGGCGATGAGCTGGGGCATGGCGATCAGGAACGCCGCACCCAGAAACGCCCCGTGCACCGAGCCCAGCCCGCCGATCACCACCATCAGCAGCAGGTCGATCGACTGCAGGATGCTGAACTGGTCGGGCGAGAGGAACTGGATCTGGTGCGCATACAGCGCGCCGCCGAGGCCCGCCAGCGCCGCCGACAGCGCGAACGACAGCGTCTTGTAGCGCGCCAGGTGAATGCCCATGCTCTGCGCCGAGATTTCCGAGTCGCGGATCGCCACGAAGGCGCGCCCGGTGGACGAGCGCAGCAGGTTCAGCACACCCAGGGTGACCAGCACCACGGTGAGCAGGCACAGCAGATAGAAGCCCGTGCCGGTCTCGATCGACCAGCCGAAGATGGCGGGCGACTTGACGTGCATGCCGGCGTTGCCGCCGGTCAGGCGGTCCCAGCGCGCGAACACTTCTTCGACGATGAAGCCGAAGGCCAAGGTGGCGATGCCCAGGTAGATGCCCTTGAGCCGCAGCGCCGGCAGGCCGACCACCACGCCCACGGCGGCGGCCACCAGCGCCGAGCACGCCATGGCGATGGGAAACGGCAGCCCCAGGTTGGTCAGCACGCCCTGCGTGTAGGCGCCCACGCCCAGAAAGGCCGCATGCCCCAGCGAGAACTGCCCGGTGAAGCCTGCCAGCAGCATCAGCCCCAGGCCGACCACGCTGTAGATCAGCACGAAGGTGAGCTGCGCCAGCCAGTACTCCGGCAGCAGCCAGGGCGCGGCGAACATGAACAGCAACAGCGCCGAATACCAGAACACATGCCCGCCGTGCTTGGCCAGGCGGATGTCCTGCTCGTAGCTGGTCTTGAAGATGAAGCGCATGTGTCAGCCGCCCCCGGCGGTTTGCATCGCCAGCATCGTCAACACCAGCAGACCGACCGCCGCGGAGCCGGCGATACCAGCGACCGCCGTGGCCGGACCTGTGCCGGCCACTGGCGGTGTCCCCCCCGCATAGCAAAGGGTGGAAGACGCGGAGCGGCTCAGGGGGGTCATACCTTCTTCGTCAGCTTGTCGCCGAACAGGCCGTTGGGCTTGACCATCAGCATGATCAAGACGACCACATAGGCGGCGATGTCCTTGAAGCCCTCGGGCAGGTAGAAGCCCGACAGCGACTCGACGATGCCGATGATCAGCCCGCCCACGATGGCGCCGGGCAGGCTGCCGAAGCCGCCCACCACGGCGGCCGGAAACGCCTTCAGCCCGATGAAGCCCATGTTGGCGTGCACGAAGGTGATGGGCGCCAGCAGCAGGCCCGCAATAGCCGCCACCGCCGCCGCCAGGCCCCATACCAGCCCGTTCAGCCGCTTCACCGGGATGCCCATGTAGTACGCCGCCAGCTGGTTCTGCGACGAAGCCTGCATGGCGATGCCCAGCTTGCTGTAGCGGAACATGGCGAACAGGCCCAGGCACAGCAGCGCGGTGACCACGATCACCACCATGTGCTCGGCGCTGAGGATCAGGCCGCCCGCGTTCCAGGTCACGTTGCGGTAGGGCACGGGCAGGGTGTGGGTGTCGGTGCCGATGCCGGGCAGCATGGTGATCAGCCCGCGTGCGACGTAGCCGATGCCGATGGTCAGCATGACGATGGAAAACGCCGGCTGGCCCAGGATGGGGCGGATCACCACGCGCTCGGTCAGCACGCCGAACAGCGCCATCGCCGCGATGGCCGCCGGCACCGCCAGCCAGAACGGAAAGCCCAGCATGGTCATGCCGGCCAGGCCGCCGAAGGCGCCCAGCATCATCAGGTCGCCCTGTGCAAAGCTGACGGTCTCCGTGGCCTTGTAGATCAGCACGAAGCCCAGCGCGATCAGGCCGTAGATGCAGCCTTGCGCAATGCCACTGATCACCAACTGCAGAAACTGCAATGTGTCCCCTGCCCGTCCAATGTGAAAGTTGCGCGTCACTTTAGTGGCCCAACGGCCCGGGGTTGGATAGCGCAAACCCTGTAGTGCCCGCTCGGCGCGTCACTGGCCGCTGCTCCCCGCTGTCGCCCGGCGGACAGGCGTGCGCGCCGGGCGGCGGCCTGGGCCGCGCGTTCACCCGATCGAATCCCTATACTGAAACGAAGCACCTGCAAGGAGACCACTCGATGACCGAAGCCTATGTTTTCGACGCCGTGCGCACGCCGCGCGGCAAGGGCAAGAAGGACGGCAGCCTGCACGAGGTCAAGCCCGTCGACCTGCTGGCCGGCACGCTGGATGCGCTGCGCCGCCGCCACGACCTGGACACGGCCGCCGTCGACGACGTGGTGATGGGCGTCGTGTCGCCCATCGGCGAGCAGGGCTCGGTCATCGCCAAGGTGGCGGCGCTGAAGGCCGGCTGGGACTGGCAGTGCGCCGGCGTGCAGCTCAACCGTTTCTGCGCCTCGGGGCTGGAGGCGGTGAACATGGCGGCGCAGAAAGTCCGCTCAGGCTGGGAAGACCTGGTGGTGGCGGGCGGCGTGGAGAGCATGAGCCGCGTGCCCATCGGCGCCGACGGTGGCGCCTGGGCGCAGGACCCGGCCACCAACAGCGCCACCGACTTCGTGCCGCAGGGCGTGGGCGCCGACCTGATCGCCACGCTGGAAGGCTTCTCGCGCGAGGACGTGGACCGCTTCGCCGTCACCTCGCAGCAGCGCGCCGCGCAGGCGCGGGCCGAGGGTTATTTCAGGAACTCCATCGTGCCGGTGACGGACATGCTGGGCCAGACCATCCTGGATGAAGACGAGTTCATCAAGCCTCGCACCACGGTGGAGGCGCTGGCGGGCCTCAAGCCCTCGTTCGAGCAGTTGGGCGCGATGGGCTTCGACGCGGTCGCCATCGGCCGCTACCCGCAGGTGGAGCGCATCGTGCACGTGCACCACGCCGGCAACTCGTCGGGCATCGTCGATGGCGCGGCGGCGGTGCTGGTCGGCAACGAGGCCGCTATCAAGACGCACGGCTTCAAGCCGCGCGCGCGCATCGTCGCCACGGCGCTGAGCGGTGCCGACCCGACCATCATGCTCACCGGCCCCATGCCCGCCACGCGCAAGGCGCTGGCCAAGGCGGGGTTGAAGATCGAGGACATCGACCTGTTCGAGGTCAACGAGGCCTTCGCCGCCGTGCCGATGAAGTTCATGAAGGCATTCGACGTGCCGCACGAGAAGGTGAACGTGAACGGTGGCGCCATCGCCATGGGCCACCCGCTGGGCGCCACGGGCGCCATGATCCTCGGCACGCTGATCGACGAATTGCACCGCCGGCAGCTGCGCTACGGCCTGGCCACGCTGTGCGTGGGCGGCGGCATGGGCATCGCCACCATCGTCGAGCGGCTGTGAGTCTCGTGCGGGCCGCAACAGCCGGACAGCCGGGCATCCGGGCATCCGGACATCCGGACATCCGGACGCAGAGGACGCAAAGGTTTCGCAGAGGACGCAGAAAGAACAGCCAAAAAAACTTTGTTTTTCCTTTTGCGTCCTCTGCGAAATTTCTGCGCTCTCTGCGCCCGGTTGTTGGGTTTTTTTAAGTCAAATATGCCTGCATCCCTTGCTGTACAAGCGCAAGCAGCTATCAAATCCATAGAATCATGAAACTCAAGACCTTGCATTACGCGCTGGCCGACGGCATCGCCACCATCACGTTTGACGAGGAAGGCTCGCCCGTCAACACCATGTGCCTGCAGTGGCAGGACGACCTTCAGGCCGTCACCGAGCAGGTGGTGAAGGACCAGGACGCCATCCAGGGCATCGTGCTCGCCTCGGCCAAGAAGACCTTCTTCGCCGGCGCCGACCTGAAGGGCGTGATGCGAATGACAGCCGCCGACGCGCCCAAGGTCTTCGCCGAGATCGAGCGCATCAAGAAGAACTTCCGCACGCTGGAGACGCTGGGCAAGCCGGTGGTGAGCTGCCTGAACGGCGCGGCGCTGGGCGGTGGCTGGGAGGTGGCGCTCATCGGCCATCACCGCATCGCCGTCGACGACCCGAAGATCCAGTTCGGCCTGCCCGAGGTCACCATCGGCCTGCTGCCGGGCGGCGGCGGCATCACCAAGATGGTGCGACTGCTCGGCCTGATGGGCGCGCAGCCCTACGTGCTGGAGAGCAAGATGTTCAACCCCGCCGAGGCGCATCAGCTGGGCCTGGTGCATGAGCTGGTGGCCAGCGCCGACGAGCTGCTGCCGCGTGCCAAAGCCTGGATCGCGTCGGTGCAGGGCAGCGCCGATGCCGCCACGCACCCGTGGGACCGCAAGGATTACAAGATGCCCGGCGGCACGCCGAGCAACCCCAAGATCGCCGGTGGCCTGGTGGTCGCGCCCGCGATGCTCAAGACCAAGACGCGCGGCCTGTACCCCGCGCCGCACGCCACGCTGGCAGCCATGGTGGAAGGCGCGCAGGTCGACTTCGATACGGCGATGCGCATCGAAAGCCGCTACCTCGCCAGCCTGATGGTGAGCCCGGTGGCGAAGAACATGATCAACACGTTCTTCTTCAACCTGAACGCGATCAAGAGCGGGCAGTCGCGGCCGAAGGACGTGCCCAAGTACAAGCCGCAGAAGGTGGGCATCCTGGGGGCGGGGATGATGGGCGCCGGCATCGCCTACGCACAGGCCAGCCGCGGCATCGCCACGGTGCTGAAGGACGTCTCGCTTGAAAAAGCAGAGCACGGCAAGGCCTACAGTCAGAAGCTCACGCAATCGCGCGTCGACAAGGGCCGCATGAACCCGCACGACCAGACCGCGCTGCTGGGCCGCATCACGCCGACGGCCGACGTGGCCGACCTGAAGGGGTGCGAGCTGATCATCGAGGCCGTGTTCGAGAACCGCGAGCTGAAGGCCAAGGTGACGCAGGAGGCCGAGCCGCTGCTGGCCGAGGGTGGCTTCTTCGCCAGCAACACCAGCACGCTGCCCATCAGCGGGCTCGCACAGGCATCGAAGCGGCCGGAGAAGTTCGTCGGCATCCACTTCTTCAGCCCGGTCGACAAGATGAAGCTGGTCGAGATCATCCGTGGGGAAACGACCGACGACGAAACCGTGGCGCGCGCCTTCGACTACGTGCTGGCCCTGGGCAAGCTGCCCATCGTGGTCAACGATTCGCGCGGCTTCTACACCAGCCGCACCTTCGGCACCTATGTGATGGAAGGCGCGGCCATGCTGGGCGAGGGCATCCCCGCCGCCGTCATCGAGAACGCCGCCGTGCAGGCCGGCCTGCCTGTCGGCCCGCTGGCCGTGCTGGACGAAACCGCGCTGTCGCTGTCGGTGCATGTGCTGGATCAGACCCGCGCCGACTTCGCCGCCGAGGGCAAGACCTACGAGGCGACGTCCGGCGAGTTGCTGGTCGAGCGCATGGTGAAGGAGCTGAAACGCAGCGGCCGTGCCGCGGGCGGCGGCTTCTACGACTACCCGCAGGGCGGGAAGAAGCAACTGTGGCCCGAGCTGAAAACGCTGTTCGAGAAGCCCGGCGTCGAGTGGAACGTGAAGGACATCCAGGACCGCCTGCTCTACCGCCAGTCGGTCGAAACCGCGCGCTGCCTGGCCGAGGGCGTGCTCACCAGCGTGCACGACGCCAACATCGGCAGCATCTTCGGCATCGGCTTTCCAGGCTGGACCGGCGGGGCGATGCAGTTCATCTACGGGCAGGGCATCGACGCGTTCGAGCAGCGCTGCGCCGAACTGGCGGCCAAGTTCGGCAAGGGGTTCGAGCTGAATGCGGAAGCGAAGGCGGCAATTCGGAAGTTCCAGCCGAACTACTGATCCGTTGCGGCACGTTCACTCGTGCCGCAGCGCCTCGATCGGGTCCATGCGCGCCGCGCGGCGCGCCGGGAAGTAGCCGAACAGCACGCCGATGCCGGCCGAGAACACGAAGGACAGCAGGTTGATGCCGGGCTGGAACACGTAGGGCACTTGCATCACCTGCGCCAGCACCACCGACGCGCCGGTGGCCAGCACGATGCCCACCAGCCCGCCTAGGGCCGACAGCACCACGGCCTCGATCAGAAACTGCATCAGCACCTCGCGCTCGAGCGCGCCGATGGCCAGGCGCAGGCCGATCTCGCGCGTGCGCTCGGTGACGCTGACCAGCATGATGTTCATCACCCCGATGCCGCCCACCAGCAGGCTGACGGCGGCCACCGCGCCGAGCAGGGTGGTCATCACGCGCGTGGTGCCCGACAGCGTGTCGGCCAACTGCTTGGTGTCGAGCACGTTGAAGTTGTCGTCGTCGGTGTCGGCCAGCTTGCGCGCCTCGCGCAGCAACTGCGTCAGCCCGTTCTTCACGCGCGCGGCGTCGCTGGCCGGGTCGAGCGAGACCAGCAGCGTGTTGACGTTGGTGTTGCCGGTCAGGCGCCGCTGCAGCGTCTTGATGGGCATCAGCACCACCTCGTCCTGGTCGTTGCCGAAGGAGCCCTGGCCCTTGGTCTTGAACAGGCCGATGACCTGGCACGGCACCGTGCCCACGCGCAGCTGCTGGCCCAGCGGGTCGCCGCCGCCGTAGAGCTGGCGCTGGATGGTGCCGCCGATGATGCACACGGCCGCGCCAGCGCGCAGCTCGGCTTCGGTGAAGCTGCGGCCGCTGGCCAGCTCCCAGCTGCTGGTGGTCAGCCATTCGTTGGTCGAGCCGACCACGCTGCTGGTCCAGTTCTGGCCGCCCGCCACCAGCGTGACGGAGGAGCGCGCCTCGGGCGCCACCGCGGTGATGCCGGAAATCTGCGCGGCGATCAGCTCGGCGTCGCTGTCCTTGAACGATGGCGCCGTGTTGCCCGTGCTGCCCGGGCCCATGCGCTGGCCGGGGCGGATCATCAGCAGGTTGGTGCCCAGGCTGGAGATCTGGTTTTGCACCGCCTGCGTGGCGCCGCTGCCCAGCGTGACCATGGTGATGACGGCCGACACGCCGATCACGATGCCCAGCACCGTGAGGAACGAGCGCAGCAGGTTGCGCCGGATCGAGCGCAGCGCCAGGATCAGCGTGCTCCACAACATCAGCGCTCTCCTTCGGCCGGGGCCACGTAGCTGCCCGGCGGCACGGGCTGAGGGTTGCGTTCGTCGCTGGCCACCAGGCCGTCGACGAAGCGCACGATGCGGTGCGCGTAGGCGGCCATGTCGGGCTCGTGGGTGACCATGAGCACGGTGATGCCCTGTTCGCTGTTCAGGCGCGCCAGCAGGTCCATGATCTCGTGGCTGCGCTTGGTGTCCAGGTTGCCGGTGGGCTCGTCGGCCAGCAGCACGGCGGGCGACGTGACGATGGCGCGCGCGATGGCCACTCGCTGCTGCTGCCCGCCCGAGAGTTCGGCCGGCGTGTGGTGCTCCCAGCCCTTGAGGCCCACTTTTTCCAGCGCGCTGGCAGCGGCCACGTGGCGGCGCGCGGCGGCTTCGCCGCGGTACAGCAGCGGCAGCTCGACGTTTTCCTGCGCGCTGGTGCGCGCCAGCAGGTTGAAGCCCTGGAACACGAAGCCGAAGTAGCGCCGGCGCAGCCGCGCGCGCTCGTCGCGCGAGAGCGACTCGACGTGCGCGCCCAGAAACAGGTATTGCCCGCCGGTGGGCCGATCCAGGCAGCCCAGCGTGTTCATGGCGGTCGACTTGCCCGAGCCGCTGGGCCCCATGATGGCGACGAATTCGCCGCGCCCGATGTCCAGGTCGACGCCCTTGAGCGCCAGGAACGCGGTGGCGCCTTCGCCGTAGCGCTTGGTCACGCCGCGCAGGCGGATCAGCGGCGTTTCGTCTTGCGCCATGCTCAGCTGCCCGATCCGCTGCGCTGGTCGGTGATGACGGCCATGCCTTCTTGCAGTTCCGGGCTGCTGACTTCGGTGCGCCGCCCGTCGGTGATGCCGGTCTGCACCTTCACGGCCACGGGCTGCTGGTTTTTCAGCACCCACAGCTGGCGCTGTTGGTTGGGTGCCGAGGCGCCATTGGCCTCGGTGGTCGAGCGGCGCGCGCTGTTTTGCGGCGGGCGCGGCATCATCTGCGACACCAGACCGCCGCTGCCCGATGCCGCCGGCTGGGCCGCTTCGGCCGTGGCGGGCGAAAAACGCAGGGCCGTGTTGGGCACCAGCAGGACGCCTTTGCGCTCGGTGGCGGTGATGGTGGCGGTGGCCGTCATGCCCGGGCGCAGGCTCAGGTCGGTGTTGTTGACGGTCAAGTTGGTGGTGTAGGTGACCACGTTGTTGGTGGTGGTCGAGCCGTAGGACACGCGATCGACCAGCGCCGGGTACTTGCGGGCCGGGTAGGCGCTGACGGTGAAGCTCGCGTCCTGGCCCTTTTGCACCGAGCCCACGTCGGCCTCGTCCACGCTGGCCTGCAAGGTGAGCTTCGTCAGATCCTCGCCCAGCGTGAACAGCGTGACGGCCTGCAGCGACGCCGCCACCGCGTTGCCCGGCTCCACGCTGCGCGCCAGCACCACGCCGTCGATGGGCGAGCGGATGGCCGACTTGGCCAGGTTTGTCTCCTCGGTGGAGAGCGTGGCGCGCGACTGCTTGACCACGGCCTGCGCGTTGTCGACGTTGGCCACGGCGCGCGCCAGCGCGGCGCGGGCGGTGTCCAGCTCGGTGGCCGAGGGCACGCGCCCGCCCGACAGGCGCGAGACTTCCTCGTAGCGGCGCAAGGTGGCGCGCGCCTCGCGCACCGTGGCCTCGTTTTGCGCCAGGCTGGCCTGCGCGGCCACCAGCGCGGCGCGCGTGCGATCCACCGTGTCCTGAAACTTGGAGCGGTCCAGTTCCACCAGCACCTGGCCCTTCTTGACCTGGTCGTTCACGTCGACCAGCACGCGCGCCACCGTGCCCGACAGCTCGCTGCCCACCGCCACCGAGCGCGTGGGGTTGAGCGTGCCGTTGGCAGTGACGGTGAGCGTGATGTCGCCGCGTTCGACCGGCGTGGTCACGTACACCGGCGCGGCGCGCGCGGCCTGGCGGCCCTGCCACCACCACAGCCCGGCACCCAGCGCGATCAGCACGGCCAGCGCCACCCACGGCGTGGGTCGGCGCCACCACACCGGGGGGCGGTCTTCGCCCAGCAACTGATCGACGCTGGTGGCGGCGGGCGCCGTGGCGGGGGCGGGCGGCGCCGGCTCGGGCATCGGGGCGGGGGTCAGGGTGGGTTCGGTCATCGGGGGTCAGCGCGCAGCGGCGTTGGAAATGGGGGTGGCGACGATGGCCGCCGTCGGCTCAGGTGCGGCATCGGCGCCGGGCACTGTGCCGGCGTTGGCGTTGGCGCTGGCATCGGTGGCCGGATCGGAGTCGGCCGATGTGGGGGCCCAACCGCCGCCCAGCGCCTTGTACAGCGCCACGTGGTCGTTGGCCAGGCTGGCGCGCACGCTGGCGGCGCTGTCTTGCGCCGACAGCAGCGTGCGCTGCGACGTGAGCACCGTGGCGAAGTCGATCAGCCCGGCCTGGTATTGCTGGCGCGCCAGCGCGTCGGCCCGCTCGGCCGCGCTGGCGGCCGCCTGCAGGCTGCCGATGCGGGCGCGGTCGCCTTGCAGCGCGACCAGTGCGTCTTCCACGTCCTGCAGCGCGGTGAGCACGCTGGACTGATGGTTGGCGCGCGCCTGCTCATACGCGGCCTGCTGCGCGCGCACGGTGGCGTTGATGGCGCCGCCGTCGAAGATCGGCAGCGACAGCCCGGCCGCCAGCGTGCGCACCAGTGCCCCGCCGGCCGTGAGGCCGCCCAGCGTGAGCGCCTGCAGCCCCAGCGAGCCGCTCAGGCTGAATGTGGGGTAGCGCGCCGCGTCGGCCTGCACCAGGCGCGCCCAGGCGGCGCGCACCTGCGCTTCGGTCTGCTGCACGTCGGGGCGCTGGCGCAGGGTGTCGGCCGGGAAGGCCATCACCAGATCGTCCGGCGGCAGCGGCACGGGGGCGTTGCCCAGCGCGGCCAGCGTGCCGGGGGCGCGCCCGGTGAGCAGCGCCAGCCGGTGGCGCGCCTGATCGCGCGCGGCCTGCCGCACCGGCACCTGGGCGCGCGTCTGCTCGGCCGAGGTGGCCGCCTGCTCCACGTCCAGCGCCGACACCAGGCCGGCCTGCTGGCGCCAGCGGGTGATTTGCAGCGTGTCGTCCTGGCTGGCAAGGTTGCGCTCGGCAATCGTCAGGCGCGCCTGCTGGTCGCGCAGGTCGATGTAGGCCAGCGCGATTTCGGCCGCCAGCGAGATTTGCACGTTGCCCAGGCTCATCTGCGCGGCGCGTGCGTCGGCTTCGGCGGCGCTCACGCCGGCGCGGGTCGCGCCGAACAGGTCGGGCTCCCAGCTGGCGTTCAGGCCGACGGCGAAGGTGTTGGTGGTGCCAGCCGATGCGGTGCGGCTGCGCTGCGCCGAGCTGGAGCCGGTGACGTTCGGGCTGTAGCCGGCGCGGGCCACATCGGCCAGCGCGCGCGACTGGCGCAGCGCGGCGACGGCCGCGTGCACGGTGGGGCTGTGGCGCAGGCCGTCTTCGATCAGCGCGCTGAGCTGCGCATCGCCAAAGCGCTGCCACCAGCTGACCAGCGACGTGGGCGACTGCGCCTGGTCGGCCCCGCCTTCGCTCCAGCGGGTGGGCACGGCCACCTCGGCGGCGGCGTTGGTGGCGGGCAGGCGGCTGGCGCAGCCGGCCAGCGCCACGCTCAGGCCCAGTAGCAGCGTAGGCAGGGCGCGCGGCCGTCGGCGCGGCGCGGTGGTCGGGGGTGGCGGGCCTTTCATGGCGAGGGAGTATCGGCGGGCCCGGTGGTCGGCGCGCTAAGCGCGTGTAAAGCCGTGGTAAATCCCGTCATCGAGCTGCTGTGAGTTTTGATGATCATCAAGAAATTGGCCTGCAGGCGATACCCAGTCTGCGCCAGCAGCTATCGAATCAGAAGCGTCACTGAAACGCCACCTCCGCAAAGCTCCGCAGCTTGCGGCTGTGCAGCCGATCGAGCCCGTTTTCGCGCAGGCGCTCGATGGCGCGGATGCCGATCTTCAGGTGCTGGTTGACGCGCTCGCGGTAGAAGTGGTTGGCCATGCCGGGCAGCTTGATTTCGCCGTGCAGCGGCTTGTCGCTGACGCACAGCAGGGTGCCGTAGGGCACGCGGAAGCGGAAGCCGTTGGCGGCGATGGTCGCGCTTTCCATGTCGAGCGCCACCGCGCGCGATTGCGAGAAGCGGCGCTGCGGCGCGCCAGCGCCCAGCAGTTCCCAGTTGCGGTTGTCCGTCGTCGCCACGGTGCCGGTGCGCAGCACGCGCTTCAGTTCGTCGCCGGGCAGGCCGGTGACGTCGGCCACGGCCTGCTGCAGGGCGATCTGCACCTCGGCCAGCGCGGGCACGGGGATCCACAGCGGCAGGTCTTCGTCGAGCACGTGGTCCTCGCGCACGTAGCCGTGGGCCAGCACGTAGTCGCCCAGTTGCTGGCTGCCGCGCAGGCCGGCGCAGTGGCCGACCATGATCCACGCATGCGGGCGCAGCACGGCGATGTGGTCGGTGATGGTCTTGGCGTTGGCCGGGCCGACGCCGATGTTGACGAAGCTGATGCCGCTGCGGTCGTCGCGCTTGAGGTGGTAGGCCGGCATCTGCGGCAGGCGCGGCGGTGGGGTGCCGCCCTCGTCGCGCGCGTCGGAGCCGGCGCGCCGCGTGATCACGTTGCCCGGCTGCACGAAGGCGCTGTAGGGGCTGCCTGAGTTCTGCATCTCCAGCTGGCCGAGCGCGATGAACTCGTCGATGTAGAACTGGTAGTTGGTGAACAGGATGAAGTTCTGGAAGTGCTCGGGCGAGGTGCCGGTGTAGTGGCGCAGGCGGTGCAGCGAATAGTCCACCCGCGGCGCGGTGAAGAGCGCCAGCGGGTACGCATCGCCGGACAGCACGCGGTGCGTGCCGTTGGCGATGCTGTCGTCCATGGCGGTCAGGTCGGGCAGGTCGAACACGTCGGCCAGGCGCTGGCGCTGTAGCGCGGTCATGCTGCCTTCGAAGTGGTCGTCGTCGCCCAGGCTGAAGGGCAGCGGGATGGGTTCGTTGCTGGTGCCGATCTCCAGCGTGACGCCGTGGTTGGCCAGCAGCAGCCGGAACTGCTCGAGGTAGTAATCGGCGAACAGGTCGGGCCGCGTCAGCGTGGTCTCGTAATGGCCGGCGTGCGAGACGAAGCCGTAGGCCAGGCGCGTGTCGGGGTGGCGGCTGTGCGTGGTGGCCAGGCGCACGAAGGGGTAGCAGGCGCGCACGCGGGTGGGCCGCTCGCCGGGGCCGTCGGCCTGCGCCACGTAGGCCTGCAGGGCGCCGCGCAGGTGGGCGAGCGCGGCGTCGTAGATGCGCTGCGCCTGCGCCAGCGCGGCGGCGGGATCGGTGAAGGGCGTGGGCGGGACGAAGGGCGGCAGCGAGATCATGACCTATTGTGCGTGAGCGGCGTGACAGCGGTGGTCACGGGCGGGGCACGCTGGTGGGTATGATTTTGATAGTGGGTTGCGCTCGTCCATCAATGGTTTCAAGAGAAAAGCATATGAAATCGTTATATGGCGGGCGCAAGCAGCTATTGTTTTTGATGAGTTTGTAGGAGCGGGCAAGCCCGCTCCCACAAAAAAGGAGAGGCGGTCAGCGCGCCGCAGCCGCCAGCGCCAGGGCCACCGCGATGGCCAGCGCATGCACATTGGCCGCCGCAATCGTCAGCGCAATGGCGGGCCGCAGGCGCTGCGGCTGGCGCGCGTGGCGCCAGAACAGCACCGCCGCCGCCAGCGACAGCGGCAGCGACAGCAGCCCCCACAGGGCAGTCAGCGGCGGAATCAGCAGCCACACGCTGAGCGCCAGCCAGCCGTGCGCCAGCAGCACCAGCCACAGGTACAGCGCCGCCGCCCCGCGCGCGCCCAGGCGCACGGCCAGCGTGCGCTTGCCCACGCGCGCATCGGCGGCCGCGTCGGGCACGCCGTTGATCAGCAGCACGCAGGCCACCAGCGTGGCCACGCTGAAGCCCAGCGACGCGGGGATCAGGAAGAACTGGCCGCGCTGCACGTAGTCCGCGCCGATCACCACCAGCCACCACGCGGCGGCGATCGCCAGCTCGCCCAGCCCGCGCGACATCAGCTTGAGCGGCGGCGCCGAATAGGTCCAGGCGATCAGCAGCCCCGCCGCGCCCACCAGCAGCAGCCCGCCGCCGCCGTTGCGCGCCGCCAGCAGCAGGCCGGCCGGAATCAGCAACAGCAGCAGCATGGCGGCCCAGCGCCGTGTGTCGGCCTCGCTCACCTGGCCTTGCTGGATCAGGCGCGAGCCGCCGGTGAACGGGTACAGGCCTTCGGTGTTGGCGGCGTCGGCGCCGTTGCGGGCGTCGTGGTAATCGTTCAGCACGTTGGCGCCGGCGTGCGCCACGCACGCCAGCAGCACGGTGGCCAGCGCGGCCGGCAGATCGAAGCCGCAGCCGCACGAGGCGGCCGACGCGATGCCCACCAGCGCGGCGGACACGGTGACGAGCAGGAAAGCCGGCCGCGTCATGCGCCAGTGCAGCAGCGCCTGCTGGCGCCAGCCGGAAGGGGGCAGGGTGGAAGCGGTCATCGCGCCGATTGTCGCCATCCGGCAAGGCGCCCGCGCCGCGCTCCGCTCGCAGCGCCGTCCTACGCGGCGGCAGCGCGGCGGCGGCTATGATCTGCGGGCCGAGGTTACTACTTTATTGATAGCTGCAAGCGCCCGTCGTGCGGGCGCTGAAGCCTCATTTGATGTCCATCGACCGCGATCCGCCCCTGACCACCGAACAGCGCGTGCTGCTGCGCCGCCGCCTGATGACGCTGCTGTGGCGCGCCATCACCGTGGTGGCGCTGGGCCTGGGCCTGGTCGGGCTGGCGCTGCCGGTGGTGCCCACGGTGCCGTTTCTTATCGTCTCGGCCTGGGCCGCCAGCAAGGGCTGGCCGGCGTTCGAGATCTGGCTGCTGAACCACCGCCTGTTCGGCCCGCCGATCGTGCGATGGCGCGAACGCGGCGCCGTGCCGCGCAGCGCCAAGTGGTACAGCACGCTGATGATGGGCGGCAGCGCCATCGGCATGCAGTTCTTTGCCGCCATCCCGCTGTGGCTGCGCATCGGCGTGCCGGCGGTGATGCTGGCGGTGGCGATCTGGCTGTGGCTGCGGCCGGAAGAATGACTCCCCTTCAGTCGCCTGCGGCGCCTTCCCCCAGTGGGGGACAACGCCACTCGCCGGCGCAGGTCCGGCGACGGCGTTCGCGCATGGCCTGCGCCGCGGCCACTGGACGACATGACGGACGACATGACGGATGCCATGAACCATGAAGCCTGATTTGGTGCGTTCGGCCGCCCGGTCCCCGCGCGCGCTGCGCGGGCTGCTGCCGTTTCTGCGGCCGTACCGCGGCCGCATCGCGCTGGCGCTGCTGTTTCTGCTGGGGGCGGCAGCCACCACGCTGGCGCTGCCGGTGGCGTTGAAGTCGCTGATCGACGGCGGCCTGGTGGGCGGCAACACGGGCGAGCGCGTGCTGGCGCTGCGCGGGCACTTCCTCGCGCTGTTCGGCGTGGGCGTGGCCATGGGCGTGCTGTCGGCGGCGCGCTTCTACATGGTCAGCTGGCTGGGCGAGCGCATCACGGCCGATCTGCGCAACGCGGTGTACGCGCACGTGGTGCGGCAAAGCCCGGAATTCTTCGAGACCACGCAGACCGGCGAGGTGCTGAGCCGCCTGACCACCGACACCACGCTGGTGCAGACGGTGGTGGGCTCATCGTTCAGCCTGGGGCTGCGCAACACGGTGATGGGCATCGGCGCGCTGGGCATGCTGGTGGCCACCAACCCGCGCGTGATGCTGCCGGTGCTGGGCATCCTGGCGCTGGTGGTGCTGCCCACGCTGGTCATCGGTCGGCGCGTGCGCCGCCTGAGCCGCGCCAGCCAGGACCGCGTGGCCGACTCCAGCGCCATCGCCGCCGAGGTGCTGAACGCCATCCCGGTGGTGCAGAGCTACGCGCAGCAGCAGCGCGAGGCGGCGCGTTTCGACGGCGCCACCGAGCGCGCGTTCGAGACCGCGCGCCGCCGCACGCAGGTGCGGTCGGTGCTGGTGGCCTTCATCATCATCGCCACCTTCGGCGCGCTGCTGTGGGGCCTGTACCAGGGCACGCAGGCGGTGCTGCGCGGCGACATCACACCCGGCCACCTGGGGCAGACGGTGGTGTACGTGATCGTGCTGGCCGGCTCGGTGGCGGTGCTGTCGGAGGTTTATGGCGAGCTGCTGCGCGCCGCCGGCGCGACCGAGCGGCTGATGGAGTTGTTGCACGCGCGCTCGCCGGTGGCCGAGCCGGTGCGGCCGCGTGCGCTGCCGGCGGTGCGGGGTGGGTCATCGGTGCGGTTCGAGGGCGTGGGTTTTCACTACCCGTCGCGGCCGACGCAGCCGGCATTGCAGGATTTTTCGCTCGACGTGCGGCCGGGCGAAACGGTGGCGCTGGTGGGGCCGAGCGGCGCGGGCAAGAGCACGGTGCTGCAGCTGCTGCTGCGCTTCTACGACGTGCAGGCGGGCCGCATCTTGGTGGACGGTGTGCCGGTGACCGAGCTGTCACTCGATGCCCTGCGCGGGCGCATCGGCCTGGTACCGCAGGACAGCACCATCTTTTCGGCCAGCGCGCTGGACAACATCCGCTACGGCCGGCCCGATGCGAGAGAGACCGAGGTGCAGGCCGCCGCGCACGCCGCGTTCGCGCACGACTTCATCAGCGCGTTGCCCGAGGGCTATGCGACCCACCTGGGCGAGCGCGGGGTACGGCTGTCGGGCGGGCAGCGGCAGCGCATCAGCATTGCCCGCGCGCTGCTGAAAAACCCGCCGATCCTGTTGCTGGACGAAGCCACGAGCGCGCTGGATGCGGAGAGCGAGCGCATGGTGCAGGCGGCGCTGGAGTCGGCCATGCAGGGCCGCACGACGCTGGTGATCGCGCACCGGCTGGCGACGGTGCTGCGGGCCGATCGCATCGTGGTGATGGACCATGGGCGCGTGGTGGATGTGGGCACGCATGGCGAGCTGGTGGCGCGGGGTGGGTTGTATGCGCGGTTGGCGGCGATGCAGTTTGACCTTGAAAACGCGCGGGTCGGCGCTGTTGCCGGATAGCTGCTTTTGAGGTGGTGGAGGCGCTGTCGGCCGGGATGTGCGCCCGGCGGCGCAGTCACTTTCTTTTTGTCTCGCCAAAAAGAAAGTAACCAAAGAAAAAGGCGACCCCACTGGCCGTGTCCCCTGCGCTTCGCTTCGGGGCAACCTGCGATGCTCGGGCGCGGGGCGGCGCTGCGGAACTCGCTTCGTTCAATGCGTTCTCTTCGCTCAGACAGCCGCAGCGAGTCAGAGCACGAAGCGCGGCATGCTGCGCTGCCGCGCCCGCCCCACGCCCTGCGCTTCTCGGCACGGCCAGAGGGGAGGTGGAATCCACTCGGGCCGTCGCTGCGCTCGGCCCAGGAGTGTTTCTGACTACATGCTCCGGCGGTACTGGCCGCCCACCTCGAACAGCGCGTTGGTGATCTGTCCCAGCGAGCACACGCGCACGGCATCCATCAACACGGCGAATACGTTCTGGTTGTCGATCACGGCCTGTTGCAGGCGGGCGAGTTGCTTGGGTGATTCGGCCGCGTGGCGCTGGTGGAACTCTTCCAGGCGCTTGAGCTGGCTCTGCTTCTCGTCCTCGGTCGAGCGCGCCAGCTCCAGGCTTTCCAGCACCTCGTCGCCATGCGGGTTGCGGAAGGTGTTGACGCCGATGATGGGGTACTCGCCGGTGTGCTTGAGCATTTCGTAGTGCATGCTCTCTTCCTGGATTTTGCTGCGCTGGTAGCCGGTTTCCATGGCGCCCAGTACGCCGCCGCGGTCGGCGATCTTCTCGAACTCGGCCAGCACGGCCTCTTCCACCAGTTCGGTAAGCTCCTCGATGATGAAGGCGCCCTGGTTGGGGTTCTCGTTCTTGGCCAGGCCCCACTCGCGGTTGATGATGAGCTGGATCGCCATCGCGCGGCGCACGCTGTCCTCGGTCGGCGTGGTGATGGCCTCGTCGAAGGCGTTGGTGTGCAGGCTGTTGCAGTTATCGTAGATGGCGATCAGCGCCTGCAGCGTGGTGCGGATGTCGTTGAACTGGATTTCCTGAGCGTGCAGGCTGCGGCCGCTTGTCTGGATGTGGTACTTCAGCTTCTGGCTGCGTTCGTTGGCACCGTACTTCTCCTTCATCGCCACGGCCCAGATGCGGCGCGCCACACGGCCCATCACGGTGTATTCCGGGTCCATGCCGTTCGAGAAGAAGAAGCTCAGGTTGGGCGCGAAGTCGTCGATGTGCATGCCGCGCGCCAGGTACGCCTCGACCAGCGTGAAGCCGTTGCTGAGCGTGAAGGCCAGCTGGCTGATCGGGTTGGCGCCGGCCTCGGCGATGTGGTAGCCGCTGATCGACACCGAGTAGAAGTTGCGCACGTTGTGGTGCACGAAGTATTCGGCGATGTCGCCCATCACCTTCAGGCTGAACTCGGTCGAGAAGATGCAGGTGTTCTGGCCCTGGTCTTCCTTCAGGATGTCGGCCTGCACCGTGCCGCGCACGTTGGCCAGCGTCCACTCTTTGATCTTCTCGGCCTCGGTATCCGTCGCTTCACGGCCGTTGTCGGTCTTGAATTTCTCCAGCTGCTGGTCGATGGCCGCGTTCATGAACATGGCCAGGATCGACGGGGCCGGGCCGTTGATCGTCATGCTCACGCTGGTGGCGGGGTGGCACAGGTCGAACCCTGAATACAGCACCTTCAGGTCGTCCAGCGTGGCGATGCTCACCCCTGAGTTGCCCACCTTGCCGTAGATGTCGGGCCGCAAGTCGGGGTCGTTGCCGTACAGCGTGACCGAGTCGAAGGCGGTGGACAGGCGCTTGGCCGGCATGCCTTCGGAGAGCAGCTTGAAGCGGCGGTTGGTGCGGAAGGCATCGCCCTCGCCGGCGAACATGCGGGTCGGGTCCTCCCCCTCGCGCTTGAAGGCGAAGGTGCCGGCGGTGTAGGGGTAGCTGCCGGGCACGTTGTCCAGCATCAGCCACTTGACGATCTCGCCGTGGTCCTCGAACTGGGGCAGCACGACCTTGCGGATGGTGGTGCCGCTCAGGCTTCTGGTGGTGAGCGCTGTGCGGATTTCCTTGTCGCGGATCTTCACCACGTACTCGTCGCCAGCGTAGGCCTTCTGCATGTCGGGCCATTGCTCGATCAGCTTGGCGGCGTCGCGGTCCACCTTCTCGGCGCGCTGGTCGGCCAGCTTCAGCACCGTGGCGCGGGCGCCATGCTCGCCGGATTTCTTCGGGTCGTCCTGCTCCAGCATGCGCGCGGTCTCGCGCAACTGCTGCACTTCGCGCACCAGGCGCGCCTGCTGACGCACACGGGTCTTGTAGCCGCGCACGGTGTCGCTGATCTCGGCGAGATAACGCGTGCGTGCTGGCGGCACGATGGGGGTCTGGTTGGTGCTGTGGCGCACGTTCACGGCGGGCAGGCGGCCCTCCTTCAGCGGCAGGCCGAGTTCACCGAGGCGGACTTTCAACGCCTGGTACAGCGCCGTCACGCCGTCGTCGTTGAAGCGCGCGGCCTGGGTGCCGAACACCGGCATCTCGTCCGGCTTCTTGCCAAAGGCTTCGCGGTTGCGCTGCACCTGCTTGGCCACGTCGCGCAGCGCATCGGCCGCACCCTTGCGGTCGAACTTGTTGATGGCCACGAACTCGGCGAAGTCCAGCATGTCGATCTTCTCGAGCTGGCTGGCGGCGCCGTACTCGGGCGTCATCACGTACATCGGCACGTCGACGAAGGGCACGATGGCGGCGTCGCCCTGGCCGATGCCGGAGGTCTCGACGATCACCAGGTCGAACCCGGCCGCCTTGCAGGCGGCGATGACGTCGGGCAGCGCGGCGCTGATCTCGCTGCCGGTGTCGCGCGTGGCCAGGCTGCGCATGAAGATGCGCTGCTGCCCCGCCCACGGCCCGATGGCGTTCATGCGGATGCGGTCGCCCAGCAGCGCACCGCCGGACTTGCGGCGGCTGGGGTCGATGCTGATGACGGCCACGCGCAGGGCGTCGTCCTGGTCGAGCCGCAGGCGGCGGATCAGCTCGTCCGTCAGGCTCGACTTGCCGGCGCCGCCGGTGCCGGTGATGCCGAGCACGGGAATCTTCTTCCTGGCTGCGTCGGCCTGCACGGCCTTTACCAGCTTGGCATCGGCCTGGCCGTTCTCCAGCGCGGTGATGAGCTGCGCCAGCGCGCGCCACGCGGCTTCGGTCTGACCCTGGATGGCCTCCAGCTTCTTGGGTGCGTAGCCGGAGATGTCCTGGTCGCAGCGCATCACCATCTCGCCGATCATGCCCTGCAACCCCATGCGCTGGCCGTCCTCGGGGCTGTAGATGCGGCCGACGCCGTAGTCGTGCAGTTCGCGGATCTCGGCCGGCACGATCACGCCGCCGCCGCCCCCGAACACCTGAATATGCGCGCCGCCGCGCTGCTTCAACAGGTCGACCATGTACTTGAAGTATTCGACGTGGCCGCCCTGGTAGCTGCTGATGGCGATGCCCTGCGTGTCTTCCTGCAGGGCGGCGGTCACCACGTCGTCCACGCTGCGGTTGTGGCCCAGGTGGATCACTTCGGCGCCCATGCTCTGCAGGATGCGGCGCATGATGTTGATGGCGGCGTCGTGGCCGTCGAACAGCGATGCGGCGGTGACGAAGCGCACCTTGTGCGTGGGCCGGTATTCGGCCAGGGCCTTGAATTCTGCGGACAGGTCGGTCATGGTTTGTCTCCTGCGATTTTGATAGCTGCTGGCGCTGGCGGCTATTGCACCACCAGCCCTTTCAGCTGTGGGTCGTCGGGTGGGTAGCGCAGCTTGAGCGCTTTCAGCTTGTCGCGCACCAGGGTGGCGATCATCAGGTTGCGGTGCGTCTTGCTGTCGGCGGGCACCACGGTCCAGGGGGCCCAGTCCGTGCTGGTGGCGCGCAGCAGGTTCTCGTAGGCCTGCTGGTACTCCTTCCACTGCTTGCGCACTTCCAGGTCGCCAAGGCTGAACTTCCAGTGCTTGGCGGTGTCGTCGATGCGCTCTTGCAGGCGCCCGCGCTGCTCCTCGAAGCTGATGTGCAGCATGAACTTCATCACCACGGTGCCGGTCTCGCAGAGCAGGCGCTCGAAGTCGTTGATGTGGGCGTAGCGCTGCGCGGTCTGCTTCCTGTCGATCCAGCCGTTGACCACCGGCACCAGCACGTCCTCATAGTGGCTGCGGTTGTGGATCATGAACTCGCCCGCCGCCGGCACCTGCTGGTGGATGCGCCACAGGTAGTCGTGGCTGCGCTCCAGCGTGCTGGGCGCCTTCCAGCCGTGGGTGCGCACGCCCAGCGGGCTGGTCTCCTTGAACACGGCGCGGATGGTGCCGTCCTTGCCGGCGGTGTCGGTGCCCTGCAGCAGCACCAGCAGCTTGAAGCGGCCATCGGCGTAGAACACGTCCTGCAGCGCGTCGATCTCGCGGGCCAGTTCGGCCACGCGGGCCTTGTCGCCGTTCTTGTCGCCGTTGCCGTAGGGCTTGGCGCCGGGGTCGCAGTCCTTCAGCGCGAAGCCCTTGCCGCCGACGGGCACCTGCCAGCGGTCCAGGGAGGGCTTGCCGTTGTTCTTCTTCGCCATGCACGGGTCTCCGTTCGGTTGACGTTTACGTAAACGTCAAATTATGTGGGCTGCGCAGTAAAAAGGCCAGCCACTTGCTTGGCTGGCCCTGGGTGTGAAAGCCGCCACGCGGCTTATTTGTACAGGATTTGCGGCAGCCAGAGGCCGATCTGCGGAAAGATGTACAGCAGCACGATGGCCAGGATCTGGATGCCCATGAACGGCAGCATGCCCAGGAAGATCTGGTTCAGCGTCACGTGCGGCGGCGCCACCCCCTTCAGGTAGAAGGCCGACATGGCCACCGGCGGGCTGAGAAAGGCCGTCTGCAGGTTCAGCGCCACCAGCAGGCCGAAGAACAGCGGGTCGACGCCGAAGTTGTCGAGCAGCGGCACGAAGATCGGCATGAAGATGACGATGATCTCCGTCCACTCCAGCGGCCAGCCCAGGATGAAGATGATCACCTGCGTCAGGATCAGGAACTGGGTCTTGGTCAGGTTCATGCTCAGCACCCACTGCTCCACGAGTTCCTGCCCGCCCAGCAGCGCGAAGGCGGCCGAGAAGATGGCCGAGCCGACGAACAGCCAGCACACCATGGCGGAGGTCTTGGCGGTGAGGTACACGCTTTCGCTGACTTCGCCTTTCAGCCCGGCCTGCCGGTAGGCCAGCACGCACCAGACGGCGACCGTGGCCACGGCCAGCCAGCCCAGCGACATGGGCACGGGCGCCGCGACCACGCCGCTGCGTCCGGCCAGGAACCAGCCGATGGTGGCGAGCGCCGGCAGCCACAGCAGGGTCCACAGCAGGAAGGTGCGCAGCGCACCGGCTTCGCGGCGCCGCTTGTTCAGGGCATAGAGGCAGGCGAGCCCGTAGCCGCCGAAGGCGCCCACGGCCGCCGCCTCGGTCGGCGTGGCCAGGCCGAACACGATGGAGCCCAGCACCGCCAGGATCAGCACGACCAGCGGGAAGAAGCTGGCCAGCAGCATCTTGAAGATTTCCAGCCGCGCCATGTTGAGCAGCGCGTAATAGGCCAGCAATGCCAGCGCACCGATGCCCAGCACGATCCAGAACGTGGAGGAGGGGGCGCGGCGTTCCGCGTCCGCTTCAGGTACGGCCTCGCCCGGCGGCTCGCTCAGTCCACCGGCGGCGGCAGGGGCGCCGGGCGGCTCCGAAACGCCATTGGCAACGGCATCGCCGGCGCCCGGTGGTTCGGCCAGGCCGGAAGCGGGTGCGGTTACGTCGTCACTGCCGGGTGGTTCGGCCAGCCCGCTGCCGGGTGGTTCCGCCAACCCGCTGCCGGGTGGTTCCGCGAGGCCGCTGCTGCCGCCCGATGAATGGCCTGCGCCCAGGCGTTCCAGCTCGACCGGCACCTCGTACACCGTGGGCGTGGCCGTGCTCTGGCTGTAGGCCCAGATGCCGCCCAGCAAGAAGAAGATGGCCGGCAGCAGCAGCACCAGCAGTTGCCGGCGCAGGTAGCGTGGACTGGCCTCAGCATTGCCGCCAGTCCTGACGGCACGCATCAGAAAGGGCAGCGCACGGTCTTCGTGCGTCGCGCCCAGGCTGACCAGCGGCCTGGGCAGGGCCACGGTGCGCTCGTCGGCGCTGAGCGGCGGCGCCCAGGCCGGCTTGAGCTTGGCCAGGATGATGACGTACAACACGTACAGGCCGGCCAGCATGAGGCCGGGGAAGAAGGCGCCGGCGTACAGCTGAACCACCGACACCCCGGCCGTGGCGCCGTAGACGATCAGCAGCACCGAGGGCGGAATCAGGATGCCGAGGCAGCCGCCTGCCGTGATGGCGCCGGCCGACACCGGCACGCTGTAGCCCGCGCGCAGCATGGCCGGCAGCGCCAGCAGCCCCATCAGCGTAACCACCGCGCCGACGATGCCGGTGGCGGTGGCGAACACCGCGCAGGTGACCAGCGTGGCCACGGCCAGCGAGCCCGGCACGCGCGCCATCGACAGGTGCAGGCTCCTGAACAGCTTCTCGATCAGGTTGGCCCGCTCCACCAGGTAGCCCATGAAGACGAACAGCGGGATGGCGATGAGCACGTCGTTGCCCATCACCTTGAAGGCCGACTGCACCATCAGGTCGAGCGTGCGCGTGGTGTCGCGCTCGTAGGCCAACCAGGTGAACAGCATGCCCATGCCCATCAGCGTGAACGCGGTGGGAAAACCCAGCATGATCGCCACCACCACCAGCGACAGCATCAGCAGGCCGATGTGGCCGTTGGTGACCTTGTCGACGCTCAGCAGCATGCCGATGGCGGCGGCCACGATCAGCGCCATCAGCACGAAGCCGAACCACAGTTCCTTGCGGATCTTCATGACTGGCGCTCCTGGGCGACGACGTACTGGTCCAGCGCCTGGATGTCCTCGTCCTTGACGTGCACCATTTCCTTCAGCTTGTCGACATCGACCTCTTCGACGTCCTTCTCGCGCGACGGCCATTCACCCGTCTGCAGGCAGATCACGCAGCGGATGATCTCGACGATGCCCTGCAGCAGCAGGATCGCGCCCGACAGCGGGATGACGAACTTGAACGGGTACACCGGCAGCGGATCGGCGTTGAAGGTCTGCTCGCGGATCGCCAGCGACTCCTGCGCGTAGTGCCAGCCGGCCCAGGTGAGGGCGATGATGCCCGGCAGGAAGAACACGATGTACAGCACCAGGTCGATGGCGGCCTGCGTGCGCGGCCTGAAGAAGCCGTACAGCACGTCGCCGCGCACGTGGCCCCTGGCGGCCAGGGTGTAGGCGCCGGCGGTCATGAACAGCGTGCCGTACAGCATGATCTGCGCGTCCAGCATCCAGGCGTGCGGCTTGTTCAGCACATAGCGCGAGAACACCTCCCAGCTGATGAGCAAGGTCAGCCCGACGATGGACCAGGCAAAGGCCTTGCCGATCCAGGTGGACAGCCGATCGACGGCGAGCAAGAAATTCTGCATTCACTCGACTCCCGGTGACGGGCACAGCGGCGCCGCACCGTTGTGTTGTGTTTAAGGGTGTTTTCGGCCTCAGCGCCCGCCCTGATTGCGCGGGTAGCTATGAAAATAGAATCGAATGGAACGTCAGGCACGCTGCCGCCGCCCACAAGACAAGGGCGCCCTGGTGGGCGCCCCGGACCATGCACGAGCCAAGCGGCGCGACTGCCGGCTGCGGCATCGCATGTCAGCTCTTCTTGGCGCCGAAGTAGTGGTTGAAGGCCATCTTGTAGTCGACCGTGTAGTCGTTCTGCCACTGGCCGGCGCGCTGGGCGAAGGCGCGCTGCGAGTCGAGCACCTTCTTGAACAACGGGTTCTCGGCCGCCTTCTTGGCGATGGTCTTGTCCCACGAGGCCAGTTGCTGGCGCAGGATGGCGTCAGGCGTCTTGTAGAACTTCACGCCTTCCTTCTTCAGCTCCTCGTAGTCCTTCGAGTTGCGGTCGATCGCCTTCCAGCTCATGTCGGCGCTGGCGGCCTGCACGCCGTAGTCGATGATGTTGCGCAGCTCTTGCGGCAGGGCGCGGTATTTGGGCCCGTTGAACAGGATCTCGAACTGCTCGCCGCTTTGGTGGAAGCTCTGCAGCATGCAGTTCTTGGCCACGTCGGCAAAGCCCAGCACGCGGTCGGACGAGGCGTTGTTGAACTCGGCAGCGTCGATCAGGCCGCGGTCCAGCGCCGGCACGATCTCGCCGCCGGGCAGCGGGTTGACGGCCACGCCCATGTCGGTGAACACGTCTACTGCCAAGCCAACGGTGCGGAACTTCAGGCCTTTCATGTCCTCGGCCTTGGCCACCGGCTTCTTGAACCAGCCCAGCGGCTGCGTCGGCATGGGGCCGTACAGGTAGGTCACCACGTCCATGTTCAGGCTCTTGTAGATTTCCTCCACCAGCGCCTTGCCGCCGCCGTAGTGGTGCCAGGCCAGCACCATGTTCGGGTCCATGCCGTAGGCCGGGCCCGAGCCCCACAGCGCCAGCGCCGAGTTCTTGCCGTAGTGGTAGGCGATCACGCCATGGCCGCCGTCCAGCGTGCCTTTGCTCACCGCCTCCAGCAACTGGAAGGCCGGCACCACGGCGCCGGCCGGCAGCACCTCGATCTTCAGGCGGTTGCCCGCCATGTCGTTCACCTTCTTGGCGAAGTCCTGAGCGTATTCATGGAAGATGTCCTTGGCCGGCCAGGTGCTCTGAAAGCGCAGCGACGTGGTCTGCGCCGTAGACACCATGGGCGCGGTCAGCGCGCCAGCGGCAACGGCGGCGCCTTTCAGCAGGTTGCGGCGGCGGGGTGAAGCGGGGCGTTGGGCCATCTGTCTGTCTCCTCTGTTGTATGCGGCAAAACGCTGTCATCTTGTGGGAGGCGAGCCCCTGCGCGTCAGAGGGTTTTTACCAGTCCGCGGCAGTGCGGGTGCGGCCTCGCGCGGCCGCGTACTGTGCAGTTTGCCGCTCCCCAGATCAGGTTAGCGCGATCAGGTGGTGTTCAAGTGGCGTCCGAAGCCCTACCATCCGAACTTCATGGGGCCATTCTGCCACCCGTACCCGTATATCGACACAACTCCAAATCTGGGAGCGCGCTGACATGACCGTGACCAATGACGAAGCCCGCAAGAAGGCACTGTGCGCCCGACTGGCGCGCGTGGAGGGCCAGTTGCGCGGCCTGCAGAAGCTGATCCAGGCCGACACCGAGCCCGAGAAGGTGGCCCAGCAGATGGCCGCCGCCCGCAAGGCGCTCGACAAGGCGTTCTTCGCCATGGTGGCCACCCTGATCGCCGAAGAGCAGCTGGGTGCCGACGAAGTGGCCGAGTTGCTGGTTCGCTTCGCATAGCGCCCGCCGGGGCTGCGCGCATAAACTGGGGGCATGAACCCCACCCAGCTTTTCGACCCGGCTTCCAGCACCTACACCTACATCCTGTTCGACGAGGACTCGCGCGAGGCGGTCATCATCGACCCGGTGGATGTGCAGCTCGAGCGCGACCTGGCCACGCTCGAGCGCCTGAACGTGCGCCTGATCTGGGCGCTGGAAACCCACGCCCATGCCGACCACATCACCAGCGCCGCCCGGCTGGCCGAGCTGACCGGCGCGCGCACCGCTGCGCCGGCGGGTTGCGACATCGGCACCGCCGCCGTGCAGCTGAGCGGTGGCGACACCGTGCGCTTCGGCCGCGAGCAGTTGCAGGTGCTGCACACGCCTGGCCACACGGCGGGCGGCGTGTGCTTCTACTGGCAGCGCGCCCCGCACCCGCACGACGAGCCGCCCAGCGAGGCCACCCAGGCGCCGCTGGGCCACCAGATGCGCCCCGACCAGCGGCACGACGACCGCCATGTGTTCACCGGCGACACGCTGCTGATCCAGGGCTGCGGCCGCACCGACTTCCAGTCGGGCGATGCCGGCGCGCTGTACGACAGCATCACCCAGCAGCTGTTCACCCTGCCCGACACCACCATCGTCTGGCCGTGCCACGACTACCACGGCCGCACACAGTCCACCATCGGCGCCGAAAAGGCCACCAACCCGCGCTTGGCAGGCAAGTCGCGCGACGAGTTCATCACGCTGATGAACGCGCTCGACCTGCCCAAGCCGCGCCGCATCGACGAGGCGGTGCCGGCCAACCAGCGCTCCGGCCTGCGGCAGGACGCCGGCAGCGGCGACGGGGTGGCCGATGCCGCCGCGGAGGGCTATGCGGGTGAGATCACGCCGCAGCAGGCCCACGAATGGATGGAGGCCGGCGACGCCGTGCTGGTGGACGTGCGCACCGACGCCGAGCGCGAATGGGTCGGCTTCGTGCCCGGTGCGCTGGCCGTGCCCTGGAAGCAGTGGCCCGGCATGGCCCTCAACCCCGGGTTCGACCGCGCGATCCGCCAAGCGGCCGAGGATGGGCGCCGCCTGATGATGCTGTGCCGCAGCGGAGTGCGCTCCATCGCCGCCGCGCAGCGCGCCACCGAGCTGGGGCTGACGGCCTACAGCATCACCGGCGGCTTCGAGGGCGTGCCGGACGAGCACGCCCAGCGCGGCCACAAGAACGGCTGGCGCCACGCCGGCCTGCCGTGGCGGCAGAACTGACGGCGCGGTTTTCAAGCCTTTTTGGCCCTCAGCGCTTGCTGGACGGGCGCAGGCAGCTATCAAAAACGTAGTTCAGACGGCCTCTGCCCAACGGGGGATGGCGCTGCGCGCGCGTCGCCGCTAGGCTGTGGGCTTCTGCCCAGGAGGCGCCGCCATGCCACCCGACCTGTTTCCGCCCGAGGCGTTGCTGCGCGACAGCGCGCCGCCGCTGTCCGACTACGGCTGGCGCCTGCTGGCCGAGGGCGACTCGTGGTTCAGCATCACCGCCACCGGCCGCTACAGCCCCAACCTGCTGGCCGAGTTGCGCCTGCCGCGCTCGGCCGCCATCGTCAACTGCGCCGCGCCGGGCCACACGCTGCAGCGTATGGTGGACCGCCGCGCCGACGGCCACTGCGAGCGCCTGCTGCACCACCGCCGCCTGGCCCGCTACTGGGACGCCGTGCTGTTGTCGGCCGACGGCAACGACCTGATCGCCGCCGCCGCCACGCCATTGGCCGATGACGCCGGCGTGCCGACGCCCGAGGCGCAGCGCCTGCTGCGCACGTTCGAGGAAGTGGGCCACGCCAGCGCTGCTGCCGACTGGATCAGCGAGCCCGGCTGGGCGCGGCTGGCCGACCACCTGCGCGCCAACCTGGCCGCCTTCGTCGCCTGGCGCGACCAGGGGCCGAGCGCCGGGCGCCCACTGCTGCTGCACACCTACGCCACGGCGGTGGCGCGCCCGTCCGGCGCCGGGCTGGCGCTGCAGGGCTGGCTGTACCCGGTGCTGCTGCGCTACGGTGTGCCGGCGGCCTGGCAACAGGCGTTGACCGAGCTGCTGTTCGAGCGCCTGCGCCGCCTGCTGATGGGCTTTGACCAAGCCAGCGGCGGGCCCGACGCCACGCCCGGCGTGCACGTGTTCGACTCGGCCGGCCAGGTGGCGCTGCTGCCGGCCTCGCCCGACGACGCGGGGCCGTCGGGCGACTGGATCAACGAGATCCACCTGAACGCCAGCGGCTACCGTAAGCTGGGCCGCGCCTTTGGCGCCTGGATCGGCGCGGTGATGGCGCGCTACCCCTGAAGCGGCGGCTGCACCGCCAGCCAGTCGCCGATCGCCTGCTCGTACGCCGTCGCTAGCCGCAGCACGCCCGCGTCGTCCTGCGGCTTGCCGATCAGCTGCAGGCCCATCGGCAGGCCCGCGGCGTTGAAGCCCGTCGGCACGCTGATGCAGGGCAGGCCGGCGAAGGTGGCGTAGATCACCACCTCCATCCAGCGGTGGTAGGTGTCCATGGCGCGCCCCGCGATCTGCCGTGGCCAGCGTTCGCCGATGTCGAACGGCCACACTTGGGCCGCGGGCAGGGCCAGGAAGTCGTGCTGCTCGAACAGCTTCAGCATGCTCTGGTGGAACTGCGTGCGCGCCACGCTGGCGGCCAGGAACTGGTTGGCCGTGCAGCCCTGCGCCTGGTCGAACTCCCACACCGCCTCGGGCTTGATGCGCGGGCGGTTGGCCGCCTGCAGAAAGAAGGGCGCGATGCGCGAGGCCACCAGCACGCGGCGCCAGACCAGCCAGGCGTCCCACACGCGGGCGGGCGGCATGCCCAGCCGCGCGGGCGCGACGGCGCAGCCCAGGCCTTCCAGCCGCTGCAGGCCTTGCGTGCAGGCGTCCAGAATGCCGGGCTCCATGGCCAGGTAACCGTCCAGATCGCCCAGCCAGCCGATGCGTTGCGATTTCAGGTCAAATTGGCCTTCAGCGCCCGCCCAATCAGCGCTGTCAGCTATCGAAAGAGGAGTATCCGGCGACCAGCCGGCCTGTGTCTGCAGCAGCCGCGCCACGTCGCGCACGCTGCGGGCCATGGGGCCTTCGGTGACCAGCTGGTTGATCCACACGTCCACCGCCGGCCACAGCGGCACGCGGCCCTGCGAAGGCCGGAAGCCGAAGCCGTTGTTCCAAGCCGCCGGGTTGCGCAGGCTTCCCATGAAGTCGGAGCCATCGGCCACCGGCAGCAGGCGCAGCGCCAGCGCCACCGCCGCGCCGCCGCTGGAGCCACCGGCCGATTTGGCCGGGTCGTAGGCGTTGCGTGTGGCGCCGAACACCTCGTTGAAGGTGTGCGAGCCGAGGCCGAACTCGGGCACGTTGGTCTTGCCGATGACGATGGCGCCGGCGGCCTTCATGCGCGCCGTCATCAGCCCGTCCTCCTTGGCAATGAAGTCGGTCATCAGCGGCGAGCCCAGCGTGGTGGGCAGGCCTTCGGCGTGCGCCAGGTCCTTGATGGCCTGCGGCAGGCCGTGCATCCAGCCGCGCGATCCTTGGCCCGATTTGCCGCGCGCCAGCTCGGCATCGCAGGCCTCGGCCTCGGCCAGCAGTTCATCGTCGGGCCGCAGGCTGACGAGGGCGTTGTACGTGGGGTTGAGCCGGTGGATGCGCGCCAAGTTGGCCTGCATCACCTCGCGGCACGAGATGCGCCGCGCATGGATGGCGTCGGAAAGCGCGCAGGCGTCGAGCGCGGTGATGTCGTCGGGGGCGAGGGCGGTCATGCGCCGCACTCTACGCCGCCCCACGCTGGCGCCGCAAACGACAAAGGCACCGGAAAGTGCCTTGTTTGCTCATGAAATCGGGCTGCAGCGCTTGCGGGGCAAGCGCGGGCAGCTATCGAAATCAGAGGGCCGGAATGCGCAGCTTCTGACCGGGGTAGATCTTGTTCGGGTCCGACAGCATCGGCTTGTTGGCCTCGAAGATCACGTTGTACTTGTTGGCATCGCCGTAGTACTTCTTGGAGATGGCGCTCAGCGTGTCGCCGCTCACCACGTCGTGGAACTGCGATGCCGTACCCGCGGGGTACTGCAGGTTGTTGTCCACGTCGGACACGCTGGCCACGTTGCCGGCGGCCAGGCCGGCCTTCTCGGCGGCTTCCTCGCTGGGGGCGTTGCCGCTCAGCGTGACCTTGCCAGTGGCGCCGTCGAAGGTGACGCCCAGGCCCGACAGGCCCAGGTTCTGTTTCTCGATGTAGGTCTTGATGGCGTCGCCGGCCTTCTGGTTCAGCTCGGCGATGTTGGGTGCGCTGGCAGCCGCTGCCTGCTCGACTTCCTTGCCGCCGAACAGCTTTTCACCGGCTTCCTTGATGAAACTGAACAATCCCATTGCTTTCTCCTTGGTTGGTGGTCAGGGAATCACGGACTGTACCCGCAACGCATGACGTCGCCAGGACGACGCCCCCGAATCGGGTGTAGGACAAAACCGCTTATATTGCGCCCCATGACGTTTCTGGCCCTCGACGTCGGCAACACGCGCCTGAAGTGGACGTTGTACGACCAACCCGCCGCTGGCGCGCGCATGCTGGCGCAGGGCGCCGAGTTCCTGGAGCAGATCGACCGCCTGGGCGATGGCGTGTGGTCGCAGATACCCGAGCCCACGCGCATGCTCGGCTGCATCGTGGCCGGCCAGGCCGTGAAGCACCGCGTGCAGGAGCAGATGGAGCTGTGGAACGTGGAGCCGCGCTGGGTGGTGGCCGCCGAGGCCGAGGCGGGCCTGACCAACGGCTACGACTTTCCGCCCCGCCTGGGCGCCGACCGCTGGGTGGCCATGATCGGCGCGCGCCACCACATGCTGCGGCGCGGGCCGGCGCGGCCCATCATCCTGGTGATGGTGGGCACGGCGGTGACGGTGGAGGCCATCGACCAGCACGGGCGCTTTCTGGGCGGGCTGATCCTGCCCGGCCACGGCATCATGCTGCGTGCGCTCGAATCGGGCACCGCCGGGCTGCACGTGCCCACCGGTGACGTGGTGGAATTTCCCACCAACACCAGCGACGCGCTGACCAGCGGCGGCACCTTCGCCATCGCCGGCGCCTGCGAGCGCATGTACCAGAACCTGTTCCGCCACTGCGACATGCAGCCGCTGTGCCTGATGACGGGCGGCGCCGGCTGGAAGATGCTGCCGTCGATGACGCGGCCCTACGAGCTGGTGGAAAGCCTGATCTTCGACGGCCTGCTGGTCATCGCGCAAGGGCGCGAGGCGCTGAACGGCGCGTTCTGATACCAGCTTGCAGGGGGGTATCGCTCGCCAGCGCCCAATTGGCGGGCGCTAGCGGCGGGGTATGCGGGGAGTATATGGTGCCGACGCGCTGTCAGTCGTCATCATCATCGTCGTCGTCATCACGTGACCTGCGCCCCCGGCGGTCGTCGTCATCGTCATCATCATCGTCGTCCCGGTCGGCACGATGGCCGCGCCGGCTGCGGCGGTCGTCGTCGTCGTCATCGTCCCGGTCGGCGCGACCGCCACGGCGGCCGCGGCGGTCATCCTCACCGCGGTCGTCGCCGCGGACGATGCGCCGCTCGCCCATCACGGTCAGCAGGTAGGGGGCCAGCGCGCCGGGCGCCAGGCCATCGGCCACCGCCGGCGTCAGCGGGTGCGGTGTGTGGGCCTGTGCGGCGGTGCCCAGCGTCAGGCTGGCGGCGGCGAGGGCCAGGGCGGTCAGGGTGCGGGTCATGGGCGGTCCTTTCGGTGTGGTGCGGCGGGCTTGCCTGCACCGACAACGCCCCAGGGTGCCGCCTTATTCCCGCCCCGCGCCAGCGGCCTGGTGACAGGATGTGTGCGCTGCCCGGCTCAGGCCGGCGAGCCGGCGCCTTGCGCCAGCCCATCCACGGCCTGGAACAGCGCCTGCCGCGCCTGGCTGACGATCTGCCCCTTCCAGGCATCGGTGTCGGTGTAGAAGGCGCGCAGCAGCCGCGCCTTGATCTGCGCCGCCAGTTCGGCCGGCGCCTCGGGGTGCAGGGCCAGCCAGTGGTCGCCGCGCAGGGCGTCGATGATTTCGGGGATGGGCTCGGTGCCGTATTCCAGCGCGATGCCGGTGAACTGGGCCTGCGGCGCGGCGTCGTAGATGGCGTTCCACATCAGGCCCGTGAGCAGCGCGCTGGTCGATGAGCCGTCGTAGATCGAGGTGACCTCGTCGCCCCACCAGCGGCGCGCGCGGGCCACGGCGGCGGCATCGTCGCGGCCGGCGTAAATGCGCTCGCCCACGCCGCTGGGGCCCAGGCCGGTGTGCAGGTCGATCCAGGCCACCTGCTGCGCCCGGCCGCCGTGCTGCGCCAGCACGGCGCGCAGCGTGCGGTGGCTCCAGGTGGGTGCCTGGCCGCCGAAGAACAGACCGTCGGCAAACTCGTACTGCCCGCCCGAGACGGCGGCCTGCCACAGCGGCAGCCCCTCGCGTTCGATGAGGGTTTGCACGGCGGCCTGGTTGGCGGCGTCGGGCGGCCAGGCGGCGGGCAGCAGCAGCTCGTGCACGCGGCGGTAGCCTTCGTTGACGGGCAGCGGCTGGCTGAAGTCGGGGAAGTTGCGGTTCAGGTCGACGTTCTCGTGCGTCACGCGGCGCAGGTGCGAGAAGCCGTAGGGGTTCAGCGCGTGGATGTAGAGCACGGCCACGCCGGCCTCGCGCGCCCTGGCACGCCATTCGGCGTCGTGCAACGCGAACACCTGCACACCACTGCCGCAGTAGCCCTCGACGCCGTGGCAGGCGCTGCTCACGATGAGCAGGCGGTCACTCTGCTCGTCGCCGTCGAGCGCTGTGTCCATTGCCAGCACCTCGCCGTCGCGGCCGGGCAGCGGGTGGTTTTGCGATGCGATGCGCGTGCCGGCGGTGGCGGCGGCCTCCAGGAACTTGACGCGGGCCTGCGCGTAGCGGGCGGAGAAGGCCTCGGGGATGGGGATCATGCGTGGCGGCCGCTTATAAATTGATAGTGGCTTGCGCCCGTCCTGTATGGATTTCAAGCGAAAAATGCCTGAAACCATTGTCTATCAAGCGCAAGCAGCTATAGTTTTTGGGGTTTCCGTGGGGGCGCGCTGGCCCGCGATGGTGCGTTGCCATCGCCGGCCAGCCCGCGTCCACCAGAGGCCAACCGCGCCTCAGCCCTTCACCGGCATCGGCCGGTCGGCCGGTGGTTCATGCGCCAGCCATTCCTCGGCCAGGCGCACCCAGTAGGTGCCGCCCAGCGGAATCAGCTCGTCGTTGAAGTCGTAGTGCGGGTTGTGCAGCGTGCAGGGGCCGGCGTCGTGGCCGCCGCCTTCGTAGGTGGCGCGGTGCGCGCCGTCGCCGTTGGCGATGAAGCAGTAGGCGCCGGGCTTTTCCAGCAGCATGTACGAGAAGTCCTCCGCGCCCATCACCGGCTCCTGCGCCAGCGCGTTGTCGGCGCCGACGATGCCGGCCATCACGCGGCGGGCGAAGTCGGCCTCGTAAGGCGTGTTGATGGTGGGCGGGTAGTTGCGGTGGAAGTGGAAGTCGCAGGTGGCGCCGAAGGCGGCGCTCACGCCCTCGGCAATCTCCTGCATGCGGCGCTCCACCAGGTCCAGCACCTCGAAGCTGAAGCAGCGCACCGTGCCCTGGATTTCGCAGCTGTCCGGGATCACGTTGGTGGCTTCGCCGGCGTGGATCATGGTGACCGAGATCACCGCCGCGTCCACCGGCTTCTTGTTGCGCGTGACGATGGTTTGGAAGCCCTGCACCACCTGGCAGGCGATGGGCACCGGGTCGCACCCCATGTGCGGCAGCGCGGCGTGGCCGCCCTTGCCGGTGATGGTGATCTTGAACTCGTTGCTTGATGCCATCACCGGGCCGGGCGAGACGGCGAACTTGCCCACGTCCATGCCCGGCCAGTTGTGCATGCCGAACACGGCCTCCATCGGGAACTGCTCAAACAGCCCGTCCTGGATCATCTCGCGCGCGCCGCCGCCGCCTTCCTCGGCCGGCTGGAAGATCAGGTACACGGTGCCGTCGAAATTGCGGTTCTTCGAAAAATGCTGCGCCGCCGCCAGCAGCATGGCGGTGTGGCCGTCGTGGCCGCAGGCGTGCATCTTGCCGTGGTGCTGGCTGGCATGGGCGAAGGTGTTGAACTCGGTCATGGGCAGCGCGTCCATGTCGGCGCGCAGGCCAATCGCTCGTCCGTTTTTCGCGGCCGCGCCGCCGTCGCGCCCGTGCACGATGCCCACCACGCCGGTGGTGCCCAGCCCGCGGTGAATGGGGATGCCCCATTCGGTCAGCTTGGCCGCCACCAGGTCGGCGGTGCGCACTTCCTCGAAGCAGAGCTCAGGGTGCGCGTGGATGTCGCGCCGCAGTTGGGTGATGGCCGCGGCCTGTGCCAGGATGGGTTCGATCAGGTTCATGGCCCGCAGTCTACCGGGGCGTGCGCGCGCTGGCGAGAGCAGTGCCGAAAACGCCCCTGTCGCCGCAGGGGTGTGCGCGGGGCGCTATCAAAATGATGGCGTTGCACCGCCCTTGGCAGGGCCGCGGGGCCGGCCCTGCCGTGGCGCCGCCGTGGCGTCAGGTCCGCACCCGGCCGTCGCCCGTCAGCATCGACAGCTCGACGAACTTCGACGCCACATGGTTGCCCGGGCCGAAGCTCACGCGGTAGCCGCCGAAGTCCTCGTTGATCGACTCCAGTGCGGCGATCAGCGCCTCGCGCGTGGGCTTGCCGCCGGCGCGCGTCAGGCCCTCGGTGAACAGCTTGGCGGCCAGGTAGCCCTCCATGCTGGAAAAGTTGGCCTGCACCCGGCCCTGCTGTTTGGCGGCGGCGACGAACTCGCGCGACACCGGCCGCGCCGGGTTGTAGGGCGAGGGCACCACCTGCGACACCACCACGCCGGCGCCGTCCTTGCCCAGTTCGTCGGCCAGCGCCTGCGTGCCGACGAACGACACGTTGTAGAACTTGCCGCCGTAGCCGGCCTGCTTGGCCTGGCGGATGAAGGCGGCGCAGGCCTTGTAGGCGCCGATCTGCACGATGGCCTGCGCGCCCGACTTGGCCAGCTTGGCCACGGCGGCGGCCACGTCCTCGCTGTTGCGCTCCACGGTGCCCTCGGCCACCGGCTTGAGCTGGCGCGCCGCCAGCGCCTTGGTCACGCCCGACAGGCCGGCCTTGCCGTAGGCGTCGTTCTGGTAGAACACGCCGATGCGGTTCTGGCTCAGCTCGATCAGCTGCTTGACGATCAGCGCCGTCTCGTCGTCGTACGAGGCGCGCAGGTGAAAGGCCTCGCGCTTGAACGGCTCGCGCAGACCCATGGCGCCGGTGAAGGGCGCGATGAAAGGCACGCGCGCCGAGGTGGCCAGCGGCAGCGCCGCCAGGCTGGTGGGCGTGCCGATGTAGCCAAACAGGGCGAACACCTCGTCCTTGATCAGCTTTTCGGTGTTGGCGACGCAGCGGTCGGGCTCGTAGCCGTCGTCCAGATGGCGGATCTCGACCTGCCGCCCGCCCACGCCGCCCTTGGTATTGAGCTGGTCGAACCACAGCCTGGCGCCGGCGTGAAACTGCGTGCCCAGCTGCATGGCCGGGCCGCTGAAGGCGGCCGACTGGCCCAGCACGATGCGGCTGTCCTGCGCACGGGCCAGGCCCACGCCCGCCACGGCGCTGGCAGCAGCCATCCTGGCGAGTTGGCGGCGGCTGATGGAGAATGACCTGTCCATGGAAAACGTCCAGAAAAGTGTGGATTATTTGGAAATGAAGTCTAACTTCTACACCTGTTCGCGGGGGTGTGGCGGGTGTGAAATTTCGCACATCGCCCCATGACCCAGTCCAACGAAGTGGTGGGCGCCTGCCCGCACGATTGCCCCGACACCTGCAGCCTGGTGACGACGGTGCAGGACGGCCGTGCCGTGCGCGTGCGCGGCAACCCGGCGCACCCGCCCACCGACGGCGTGCTGTGCACCAAGGTCTCGCGCTACGCCGAGCGCACGCACCACCCCGAGCGCATCCTGACGCCGCTGCGCCGCGCCGGCGCCAAGGGCGAGGGGCGCTTCGAGCCGATCGGCTGGGATGCGGCGCTGGATGAGATTGCCACGCGCCTGAAGGTCATCGCCGCGCGCAACCCGCAGGCCATCCTGCCCTACAGCTACGCCGGCACCATGGGGCTGGTGCAGGGCGAGTCGATGGACCGGCGCTTTTTCCACCAGCTGGGCGCCAGCCTGCTCGACCGCACCATCTGCGCCACCGCCGGCGGCGAGGCGCTGACGCGCACCCTCGGCGGCAAGGTGGGCATGCGGGTGGAGTTCTTTGCCGAGGCCAGGCTGATCCTGATCTGGGGCAGCAACTCGATCGCCAGCAACCTGCACTTCTGGCGCCTGGCGCAGCAGGCCCGGCGACAGGGCGCGCGCCTGGTCTGCATCGACCCGCGCAAGACGGAGACGGCCGACAAGTGCGACGAGCACATCGCCCTGCTGCCCGGCACCGACGCCGCGCTGGCGCTGGGGCTGATGCACGAGCTGATCGTGCACGACTGGCTGGACCACGACTACATCCAGCGCCATACGCGCGGCTGGCCCGCATTGCGCGAGCGCGCGCTGCTCTGGAATCCGGAGCGCGTGGCAGCGGTGTGCGGCATCACCGCCGATCAGGTACGCGGGCTGGCGCGCGCCTGGGGCACCACGCGGCCGGCGGCGATCCGCCTGAACTACGGCGTGCAGCGCTGCGCCGGCGGCGGCAATGCGGTGCGCGCCATCGCCTGCCTGCCGGCGCTCACCGGCGCGTGGCGGCACCGCGCGGGCGGCGTGCTGCTGTCGTCCTCGGGCGCGTTCCCGGTCGACCGCGCGGCGTTGCAGCGGCCCGACTTGCTGGCCGGGCGCACGCCGCGCACCGTGAACATGGTGCGGATCGGCGATGCGCTGAACGGCGATGCCGACGCGCTGTCGGGCGGCCCGCCCATCGAGGCGCTGGTGGTTTACAACAGCAACCCGGTGGCCGTGGCGCCCGAATCGCCCAAGGTGGTGCGCGGCTTCGCGCGCGAAGACCTGTTCACCGTGGTGCTGGAGCATTTCCGCACCGACACGGCCGATCACGCCGACATCGTGCTGCCCGCCACCACGCAGCTGGAGCACTGGGACATCCACCTCGCCTACGGCCACACCGACGTGCTGCTGAACCGCCCGGCGATGGCGCAGCAGGGCGAGGCGCGCAGCAACGCGCAGATCTTCCGCGACCTGGCGGCGCGCATGGGCTTCGATGCGCCGTGCTTTGCCGACAGCGACGAGGCGCTGTGCCGGCAGGCGTATGGCAAGCAGGTGAACTTCGACGAGTTGCTGGCGAACGGCTTCGCGCGCCTGAAGCTGCCGGACGCGCCGTTCGCCGAGGGCGGTTTTCCCACCGCGTCCGGTCGCTGCGAATTCGATAGTGAGCTGTCCAGAAAGGGCGGCGACTCACTGCCGAACCATGTGCCTAACCGTGAAGTGGCCGGCGCCAGTGCAGCCTACCCGCTGGCCATGATCTCGCCGCCGGCGCGGCACTTTCTCAACAGCAGCTTCGTCAATGTGCAGAGCCTGCGCAGCATCGAGGGCGAACCGCTGCTCGAAATTCATCCGCAAGACGCGGCGCCGCGCGGCATCGCCAGCGGCATGCTGGTCGAGGTGTTCAACAACCGCGGCCGCTACCACTGCAAGGCCGAGGTGAGCGAACGCGCCCGACCCGGCGTCGTCAACGGCCTGGGCATCTGGTGGCGCAAGCTGGGGCCGCGCGGCACCAACGTGAACGAACTCACCAGCCAGGCGCTGACGGACATGGGGCGCGGGCCGACGTTCTACGACTGCGCGGTGCAGGTGGCGCTGGCCGCGCCGTGACGCGGCGCGGAACCGACCCGCGCGCAGCGGCTCCGACGACCATGGCGCTCACACACCGCACCTCTCGCCGGCTGGCACTGTTTCTGGCGGCGCTGGCCGCGCTGGGCGTGCTCGGCGGCTGCACGCCCGTCGCCTATTACGCCCAGTCGGTGCAGGGCCACATCGCGCTGATGACGGCGGCGCGCCCCATCGACGACTGGCTGGCCGATCCGGCCACGCCGGCCGATCTGAAGCCGCGGCTGGAGCTGGCGCGCCGCATCCGCGCCTTCGCCGTCAGCGACCTGGCCCTGCCCGACAACGCCAGCTACCACCGTTACAGCGACCTGAAGCGCCGCGCCGCGGTGTGGAACGTGGCCGCGGCGCCGCCCGATTCGCTGACGCTGCGGCGCTGGTGCTTTCCGGTGGTGGGCTGCGTGGGCTACCGCGGCTATTACGACGAGGCCGACGCCAAAGCGCTGGCCGCGCAGCTTGAAAAAGACGAGGGGCTGGAAGTGCGCGTGTACGGCGTGCCGGCCTATTCCACGCTGGGCTGGCTGAACTGGGCGGGTGGCGATCCGCTGCTGTCCACCTTCATCCGCTACCCCGAGGGCGAGCTGGCGCGCATGGTGTTCCACGAGCTGGCGCACCAGGTGGTGTACGTGCGCGACGACACCATGTTCAACGAGTCGTATGCCACCGCGGTGGAGCGCCTGGGCGTGCGGCACTGGCTGGCCACGCAGGCCAGCGAGCAGGCGCGGCGCGACTACGCGGCGTTCGACGGCCGGCGCCGCGCGTTCCGGCAGCTGAGCCGCGACACGCGCGACGAACTGAACCGCGTTTATGCACAAAAAACGGCGCTGGCGCACGACCCGCAAGCGCTGCCTGCTCTCAAGTCAGAAGCAATGGCGCATTTTCGTCAGCGCTACGCGGCACTGAAGGCCGAGTGGGCGGCGGCCGGCACGCCGTTCGACGGCTTCGATCCCTGGGTGGCGCAGGCCAACAATGCGTTCTTCGGCATCCAGGCCGCCTACGACGAGCTGGTGCCGGGCTTCGAGGCGCTGTTCGCGCAGGTGGGCGGCGACTGGCCGCGCTTTCATGCCGCGGTGCGCGATCTGGCGCGCCAGCCCAAGGCGGAGCGGCAGGCGCAACTGCGCACCCTGGCCGACACCGCCACGGCCCGCGATGACGCCGTGGCGCCACGCCCGGCGGGGTGAATCCGGGCGGTGCCGGCGACCGGTTTGCGTTTGGATTGCTTGACTATCAAGAAGTCCGGGATGACGCCCGGGCCACATCCGCCGTGTGGGAGCGGGCTTGCCCGCGATCGAGCGTTGGTGGCGATGAGGCGGCTCATCGCGGGCAAGCCCGCTCCCACAACACGGTTTGAGACTTGTTGCGAATCAAGCTGATTTGATAGCGGCCAGCGCCCGGTTTAAAAGGATTTCAGAATCATTTGATTCTGAAATCCTTGTGTGGCGGGCGCAAACAGCTCACTTTTTTGATGTGGCCAGCCCTGCCGATCAACCCTGGCGCAGCTCTTCGATCAGGTCGATGTACTGCTGCATCGCCTCGTCGTTGCTGGTGCCCTCGAGCTTCTTCCACGCGTCCCACTTGGCGCGCGCCACGATGTCGGCAAAGCCCGGCTTGGCCTCTTCGTTGTCGCCCTCGGTGGCCTGCTTGTAGAGCGAGTAGATCTTCAGCAGCGTCATGTTGTCGGGGCGCTCGCTCAGCGTCTTGGAGTTGGCGACGGCTTCTTCGAAGCGGGCTTTCAGGTCGGACATGGGGTCTCCTTGGCAGGTGATGGCAGATGGCGCGCATCTTAGTGCGTTGCCCCCGCCGGCCACCCCGCGAACGCGGTATCGGCGGCTACAGCGCCAGGCTGGCGCGGGCTAGTTCCACCCACAGGCGCTCCACCGCATCGCGCGCGGGCAGCTGCGCCGCCTGCTCCTGCAGTCGGGTGGCCTCGGCCAGGCGCGCTTCGCCGTCCAGCATCAGCAGCGCATGGGCGCATTCGTACAGCACGGCGGGCGAGGCGGGCGCCAGCCGCTGCGCCTCGCACAGGTGCGACAGCGCAGCCTCGGCGCGCGCGCCGTAGGTCATGGCGCCCACCAGCGGGCCCACCTTGTCGATCACCGCGGCGTGAAAGGCGCCCAGCGCCACGTGGGCATAGGCGTGGCCGGGGGCCAGCGCCAGCGTGGCCTCCAGCGCGGCGCGCACCTGCGTGCCCAGCCCCTGCGCCAGCGCCCGCGCCACGTGGATGCCCTGCGCGTACTGCGCCAGCGCGTAGCCCTGCCAGTACCAGGCGTTGGCCTGGTCGGGCCGCTGCGCGGCGTGCTGCAGGGCGCGCGCGTGGATGCGCTTGAACAGCTCGATGCGCACCGTCTCCTGCGGCTCGACCAGCGCCGCGTGCGCGGCAGTTGCCCGGTTGGCGACGGCCAGGCCCTCGACGCCCACGGCCAGCCCCGCATCGGTGGCCTGCTCGAACTGGCCGGAGTGGAACAGCGCCCAGGCGTGCCACAGCGCGTCGCTGTGCGGCGTCGGCTCGGCGTCGACCGCGTGCAGCGCCGGCCACAGCGCGCGCACGTGGCCGATGTCGAAGCGGTAGTCGGCAGCGTAGGGGCAGGGCAGCCAGGTGCTCATGGCGATCGGTCAGGGGGTGGCCGGATCATAGGCCTCGATCAGCGCCGTGAGGTGCGCGCGCGACGCCTCGTCCAGGTGCGGCGCCAGCAGGCCCATCACGTGGTAGGCGCCGCGCAGCAGGGCGTCCTGGGCGTTCTCCGGCTCCATGGCGCTGCGCGGCTGCAGCACGTATTCGTAGCTCAGCCAGTAGGTCAGCAGCACCACCATGCTGGCGGCCACGGCGTCGCGCTGGCGGTCTTCGGCGGCGGAGGCGGCGCGCTTGGCCTGCAGGGTGTCGAGCAACTGGCGCAGCGCGGCGCGCTTGCGCAGCAGGATGGCGGGAAAGTGCGTCTCCAGCCGCCGGTTGCGCGACAGCAGGTGGCCGACGTCGCGGTACAGGAAGCGGTACTGCCAGATCAGCTCGAACAGCGAATGCAGGAAGAACCACGCATCCTCCACGTCCAGCACGTCGGTGCTGGCGGCCAGCAGCTCGTACAGCTGGCTCTCGTACTGGTCGAACAAGGTGTTGACCAGCTCGTCCTTGGACGGAAAGTGGTAGTACAGATTGCCCGGGCTGATGTTCAGCTCGGCCGAAATCATGGTGGTGGAGGCGTTGGGCTCGCCAAAGCGGTTGAACAGCTCCAGCGTGCTGGCCAGAATGCGCTCGGCGGTGCGGCGGGGCGCTTTCTTGGCCATGGGCTGTCTGGTCCGGATCTGGCGTCCGCTTCAGCGGGCGCCCGCGGAGGCCGGCGCCGTGGTGGCGGCGGGATCGGTGCGGTTGAGTCGGGCGGTGTCGACCACGGCATCCACCGCCGTGCCGTCGGGCCAGCTCCAGCGCAGGCGCGCGGGCAAGTAGTCCATGGCTTCGGCCAGCCAGACCTCGAGCCTGGCGGACGCTGTGGCCCCCTGGCCGCTCAGCGGCAGGCGGGTGAGCTTGAACGCCTGAACCGATTGGCTGCCCAGGGCCGTGATGGTTTCGGCGCCCTCGACCAGCCAGCGCGAGGGCTGAACCGCATCGCTGCCGGCGATGGGCAGCTCGAAGGTCTGGCCGGGTTCGAAGCGTCGGGCGTCGCCTGCCAGCCAGGCGCCCAGTTGAAGGACGACGCTCAATTCGTCCTGTGTGCCCGGCGGCAAGGCCGCGCTTTGCCCGGACGAGGCGAAGTGCACGGCAGGCTGGGCGTAGTCGAAGCGCGTCGGCGGCACCCCTGCGGTGCGTGGACCGGCCTGCACCGGCACCAGGCCCTGCGGCACCACCAGGCCGACGGAGCTCATGCGCAGTGCACTGAGAGCGGGCACGGAAGACTCCCAGTCGGCCTCGTAGATCTCGTCCGTGCGGCGCCAGGCCAGGGTGACGGGGCCGGTCACCGGCGCGCCGTTCAGCTGACCCTGCAGCCTGTACTGCAGCGTGGCAGCGCGTGGGACGCGCGCCGGCAGCGGCTCGCCGGCCTGGGCGAACTGGCGCGCCTGCTCGGCCGCCTCACCCTCCAGGCTGGGCTTCAGGGGGACTGTCGACCGGGAGCCACCGAAATCGCCCAGCGGCGGCGGCGCCAGCAGCGAGGCGGTGGGATCCATGACGCCACCGGCTGCGCCGCGCGATGGCGCCTCGGCGGGCGCGGGCTCGGGCGGCGCGGCACGGCGCGGTCGCGCGGCTGGCCGGGGCCTGGGCCGGGCTTGCGGCACCGCCGCAGGCACTGGCGGCGGCGCCGCGACTTCTTCCGGCACTTGTGGCGTCGCCATCGGTTCGGGCGGCGCAGCCGGCGGCGCAATGATCCGCGTGCTGACGGTGCCCACGGCGGAGCCGGCCCGCACCTGCTGCGTCAGTGGCGGCCAGCGCAACAGCAACATGGCGTGCAGGGCGAGCGCAAGTGCCGCTGCCACCACCAGCGCGCGCCGATGCTGCGGCGGCAACCGTGCCGGGACGAGGGGCTGCGAGAGAGGTGGCGTCATGGCGTGTTCGACACGGGGACGGTCTGGGTGTTCCTTTCGGTGCCGCGTCGCGCCGGCACCGTGCCCGCGTCAGGGCGTGCGTTTGGTGCGGGTCGCTGGCTTCTTCGCGGCAGCAGCAGCGGGTTCAGCCTCGGCGCCTTTGGGCTGCCGGGCCAGTGCCTGCTCGAGCGCCGCCACACGTGCCTCCAGGCGTTCCAGCGCTTCTGCATCGGGCAACCCGAGTCGGGCGAGTGCGCTGGCGACGCGTTTCTCGAAGATGCCCTCCAGCGCATTCCAGCGCTCAGGTCCGAGCGGACTGGTGGTGGCCATGGCTTCGATGCGCTGGGCGGCCTCGGCGAACTGGGCCTTGGCCAGGGCCTGGGTCTGGTTCTGCAGCGCCAGCCCTTGCTTGACCAGGCTGTCGAAGGCCTTGCTGCCCTCGGTTTGCGCCTTGGCCAGCGCGCCCATGCCGGCCAGCCAGATGTTCTGCGCCTGCTCCGGGCCGGCCGGGTGGGGCTGCGCCGGGGCGCGCTTGCTGGACGATTTGCTCGACGATGAAGCCATGGACACAAGGGGCGTGTGCCCCGATCAGCGGGAAAGGCGCTATTGTCACCGCTCGGTGCCGTCGCTCCAAGGCTGCGTGAAATAATCCGCCTGGGTACGTCCGCACCCAAGTTGCCCTGCTGCGTCCGCAAGGCTTGTCATCCGTTTTTTTTTTCCGGCGCCTGAGCGTCGAACCTGCAAAGCGATCAGCATGATCCTCGTCACCGGCGGCGCCGGCTTCATCGGCAGCAACTTCGTACTGGACTGGCTGGCTGGGGGCGATGAACCCGTCGTCAACCTCGACAAACTCACCTACGCTGGCAACCTGGCCAACCTGGCCTCGGTGCAGGGCGATGTGCGCCACACCTTCGTGCAAGGCGACATTGGCGACAGTGCCCTCATCGACCGCCTGCTGGCCGAACACCGCCCGCGCGCCATCGTCAACTTCGCCGCCGAAAGCCACGTCGACCGCTCCATCCACGGCGCCGAAGACTTCATCGCCACCAACATCGTCGGCACCTTCCGCCTGCTCGAAGCCGCGCGCGGCCACTGGAGCCAGCTGCCCGCCGACGACAAAGCCGCCTTCCGCTTCCTGCACGTGTCCACCGACGAGGTCTACGGCACCCTGGCCCCCGACGCCCCCGCCTTCACCGAAGAGCACGTCTACGAGCCCAACAGCCCCTACAGCGCCAGCAAGGCCGCCAGCGACCACCTGGTGCGCGCCTGGCGCCACACCCACGGCCTGCCGGTGCTCACCACCAACTGCTCCAACAATTACGGCCCGTATCATTTCCCCGAGAAACTCATCCCGCTGATGATCGTCAACGCCCTGGCCGGCAAGCCCCTGCCCATCTACGGCGACGGCCAGCAGGTGCGCGACTGGCTCTACGTCACCGACCACTGCAGCGCCATCCGCCGCGTGCTCGAAGCCGGCAGGCTGGGCGAAACCTACAACATCGGCGGCTGGAACGAGAAGACCAACCTGGCCATCGTCCACACCATCTGCGACCTGCTGGACGAGCTGCAGCCGCGCGCCGACGGCCAGAGCTACCGCACGCAGATCACCCATGTGCAAGACCGCCCCGGCCACGACCGGCGCTACGCCATCGACGCGCGCAAGATCGAACGCGAACTGGGCTGGCGGCCGGCCGAAACCTTCGACACCGGCATCCGCAAGACCGTGGGCTGGTACCTGGCCAACGCCGGCTGGGTGCAGAACGTGCAAAGTGGCGCCTACCGCGACTGGGTGGCTACGCAGTACGGCGTAGGGCAGGGTGCATGAAGATCCTGCTGCTGGGCAAGAACGGGCAGGTCGGCTGGGAAGTGCAGCGCAGCTTGGCGCCGCTGGGCGAGCTCATCGCGCTCGACCGGCGAGGTGATACGGGCCTGTGCGGCGATCTGGCCGATCTGGATGGCCTGGTCGCCACTGTGCGTGCCGTGCGGCCTCAAGTCATCGTCAATGCCGCTGCATATACGGACGTGGACAAGGCCGAGAGCGAGCCCGAACTGGCCCACCGCATCAACGCCGAAGCCCCCGCCGTGCTGGCACGCGAAGCCCAGGCCTGTGGCGCCCTGCTGGTGCACTACAGCACCGACTACGTGTTCGACGGCAGCGGCCAGCGACCTTGGCAGGAGGGCGATGCCACCGGCCCTTTGAGCGTGTACGGCCGCACCAAGCTCGAAGGCGAGCGCGCCATCGTGCAGGCAGGTGCGCCCCATCTCATCCTGCGCACCAGCTGGGTTTATGCCGCCCGCGGTGGCAACTTCGCCAAGACCATGCTGCGCCTGGCGCAGGAGCGCGAGCGCCTCACCGTGATCGACGACCAGTGGGGCGCCCCCACCGGTGCCGAACTGATCGCCGACGTGACGGCGCACACCATCGTGCACACGAGCCTGCAACCCGCCAAGGGTGGCATCTACCACCTGGCCGCCAGTGGCCAGACCACCTGGCATTCTTATGCAAAACACGTGTTTGCGCAGGCGCAGCAAGCGCAGGCAGCTATCAATATCAAAGTAAAAGAAGTCCTGCCCATCCCCGCCAGCCAGTACCCGACCCCCGCACGCCGGCCGCACAATTCGCGTCTGGACTGCAGTCGCCTGCAAGCCGTCTTCGGCCTGAAGCTGCCCCCCTGGCAGCAGGGCGTCGACCGCATGCTGGCCGAAATCCTTTGACGCGCCCCTCTTGAAGCACATGACCCCACGCAAAGGCATCATCCTCGCCGGAGGCTCGGGCACCCGCCTGCACCCGGCCACGCTGGCCCTCAGCAAACAGCTGCTGCCGGTGTACGACAAGCCTATGATCTACTACCCGCTGGCCACCCTCATGCTGGCCGGCATCCGCGACATCCTGGTCATCAGCACCCCGCAGGACACCCCGCGCTTTCAGCAACTGCTGGGCGACGGCAGCCAGTGGGGCATCAGTCTGAGCTACGCCGTGCAGCCCAGCCCCGATGGTCTGGCACAGGCCTTCATCATCGGCGAGCAGTTCATCGGCAATGCCCCCAGCGCCCTGGTGCTGGGCGACAACATCTTCTACGGCCACGACTTCGAAACCCTGCTCAGCGATGCCGACGCCCGCAGCGAAGGCGCCACCGTGTTCGCCTACCACGTGCACGATCCCGAGCGCTACGGCGTGGTGGAGTTCGACCCTTCAGGCAAGGCCGTCAGCATCGAGGAGAAGCCGCCCCAGCCCAAGAGCAGCTACGCCGTCACTGGCCTGTATTTCTACGACAGCCAGGTCGTGGACATCGCTAAGGCCACCCAGCCGAGCGCGCGCGGCGAGCTGGAAATCACCAGCGTCAACGACGCCTACCTGCAGCAAGGCCAGCTCAATGTGCAGATCATGCAGCGCGGCTATGCCTGGCTGGACACCGGCACGCACGACAGCCTGCTCGATGCCGGCCAGTTCATCGCCACGCTGGAGCGCCGCCAGGGCCTGAAGATCGCCTGCCCGGAAGAAATCGCCTGGCGCAAGGGTTTCATCGACAGCGCCAGGCTGGAGCAACTGGCGCAGCCGCTGGCCAAGAGCGGGTATGGGCAGTATCTGATCCGCATGCTGCGCGAAACACGACCAGAGGTGCGGGTATGAGAGCGTTGTCCACGGCGATCGAGGGCGTACTTATCCTCGAACCCAAGGTGTTCGGCGATGCGCGCGGATTCTTCATGGAAAGCTACAACCGCCGCGCCTTTACCGAAGTCACTGGGCTGGACGTCGACTTCGTGCAGGATAACCACAGCCGCAGTCGCAAAGGTGTGTTGCGCGGGCTGCACTATCAGATCCGGCAGCCGCAGGGCAAGTTGGTCCGCGTGACCAGCGGAGCGGTGTTCGATGTGGCGGTCGATATCCGCCGCACGTCGCCCACTTTTGGTCGCTGGGTGGGGGTTGAACTGACGGCCGAGAATCACCGCCAACTCTGGGTGCCCGCAGGCATGGCGCATGGCTTCGTGGTGCTCAGCGAGACGGCTGATTTCATGTACAAGACGACCGACTACTACGCACCGGAGCATGAGCGCAGCATTGCATGGAACGATCCGAGCATTGGCATCGAGTGGCCGCTCGCGGCGCACGGCATTGACGCGCCACAGCTCTCTGAAAAGGATCGTGTGGGCCAACTCCTGGCCCAGTCTGAAGTCTTTGCATGATGTTTGGTGAGCGCCTGGCGTGAACGGCATCTGCGTGTCCATCATCAGCCACCGGCATGGCGGCGACGTGGTGCGATTGCTGGACGAACTGGCGTCGCTGGATGAGCCAGAACTTCGGCGCGTCATCCTGACCCTGAACCTGCCCGAGGACGAACTGGCGGCCAAGCTGCGTCAAAGGGCGTGGCCGTTTGAGCTGGAGACCGTGGAAAACGCCGCGCCCAAGGGGTTCGGGGCCAACCACAACCAGGCGTTCGCTCTCGACGCCCGGCGCGGTGCGAGCGAATACTTCGCGGTCGTCAACCCGGACATTCGGCTGCGCGGCAATCCGTTTGGCGCGCTGACGCGCCGGCTCGCCAGTGGCGATGCCCGTCTGGGCGTCAGCTACCCTGTGCAGATGGCCGAGGATGGCCGCAGGCAGGATCACGAGCGGCTGTTGCCCACGCCCCTGCGGCTGGCGCGCCGCTATCTGCCTGGGGCGCCGCGGCGCGAGGTGCATACCGGCGACCGCCCAGACTGGGTCAACGCAGCCTTTCTGCTGCTGCGGCGCGAGGCTTATGCCAGCGTCGGCGGCTTTGACGACGCCTACCATATGTACTGCGAGGACGTGGATCTTTGTTTGCGACTGCAACTCGCCGGCTGGCAACTGGCGCGTGTGGACGAGGCGGTTGTCGTGCATGACGCGCAGCGGGCCAGTCGCCGTCATCCGCAGCACCTCGGCTGGCACGTTCGCAGCCTCCTGCGGCTTTGGCGCTCGCGCGCCTGGCGCGCCTGGCGTGCGGGGCTGGCCCGAGACAGTGTCTTTGTGGACTCCACCGATCTCCGATGAGCAAGCACACCGTTCCCCTTTACCAGCGTAATTTCGGCTTGGACGTGCTGCGCTCCCTGTCGATCTGCGTGGTGCTCATGAACCACGGTTTTCTGGGTTTTTTCGTCAGCACCGGTCTGTCCAAGTGGGAGGGCTGGCGCGCGGCGGTCAGCGCGTGTGCGGTGTTCGCCATCGAGTGGTTGTTCGTGCTGAGCGGATTCCTGATCGGTTCGATGATGATCCGCAGCTTCGAGGCGCGCGATGGCTGGTGGGCGAGTGCACGAGACTTCTGGCTCCGGCGCTGGTTTCGCACCATTCCCAACTACTACCTGTTCCTGGCGTTGAACGCAGCACTGGCCTGGTGGGGGATAGAGGAAGGGCGCTTCGATTGGTCGTTCGCGGTGTTCTCGCAGAACCTGGCCTGGGCGCAGGAAAAGCCCCTGTTCTTCGCCGAAGCGTGGTCGCTGGCGCTTGACGAGTGGTTCTATTTCCTGATGCCCATTCTGATCGGTGTGGTGGCCTGGATGCGGCATCTGGAGCGGCGTCATCTGTTCTGGGCTGTTGCGCTGGTGCTGATCCTGATTCCCTCCGTCCTGCGCAGCATCATCACTCCGCCCGCACACTTTTTCGAGTGGGACGACCATGTGCGCCGCGTTACCATCATGCACCTGGATGCCACCGGCTGGGGCGTGGCGGCGGCCATCCTCAACCGCTGGCATGGCGCCTGGTGGGGGAGTCGCCAGGGCTTCAAGGCGCTGATCGGTGCAGCGTTGCTGCTTGGGGCAGTGGCCGCCATGTTCTACTTCATGCGCGTCGATTGGCGCGGCTTTGCCGGCGGGCGCTTCAACGATCTGGCGCTCATTGCCGCCCCCTCCGTGGGGGTCGTGCTGACGCTGCCGTGGCTCTCCAGTCTCCAGGTGCGGTCACGTGCCCTGCGCCTGCTGGCGGCCAGGGTCGGTGACTACTCTTACTCGGTGTATCTGAGTCATTTCCCCCTGCTGCTGATCATGGTGTATGTCTTCAAGGTCATGGGCTGGGATATCGGCGCCATCATCGGTTGGGTGGTGCTGGTCTGGCTCATGGCGGTATTCGCGGTGTCGGCGCTGGTGTTTCACAGTTTCGAGAAACCCGTCTCCGATTTGCGCGAGCGCTTCACCAAGCGCGTGCAGGCCGGTCCGTTCAGCCGAGGTGAGGTCTGAGGAAAAGGTTCTGGCAGCAGGCGCCAGCTGTCTACGTAGAATCCATGCGCTGCACGCGCCAGAAGATCGCCTGATCTGCCCGTGTGTGACGGATCCCCGATGCCCGAGCCCCTCCTGAACGAAGCCGCTTTCCCTTCATCCTCCATTCGCGCCGTGCGTTGGCCCGAGTACGGTGACCTGCTGGTCCGTGCCGGCAAGCTCACCCCGCGCGACTTGGAGCGTGCCTTGGCGGCCCAGCGTGAGATGGGCGGCGCCCTCGACGGGGTCCTCGTGAGCCTGGGGCTGGTATCGGAGTCTGACGCCGCGCATGCGCTGGCGGAGCATCTGCAGTTGCCTTTTGTTCAGGGCGAGGCATTTGCGGACGTGGTGCCCGAACTGGAGGGCCTTCTGCCCGAGTTCCTGCGCACCCACCGCGTGCTGCCCTTGCGTGCCGAAGACGGGCATTTGCACGTGGTGATGCGCGCGCCGCACGATGCTTTCGTCGTCAAGGCGCTGCACCTGACCACCGGGCTGGAGGTGCATCCGGCCGTCGGCCTGGCTTCGGATATCGACAAGGCGCTGCAGCGCGTACTGGACGAACCGGATGCCGAGGGCAGCGAGGGTGGGCTGGCCGAAGAGGGCGACGCCGGCGACTTCGTAGAGCATCTGCGCGACCTGGCCAGCGAGGCGCCGGTCATCCGCCTGGTCAACACCATCATCGGCCGCGTGATCGAGCTGCGCGCCTCCGACATCCATCTCGAGCCGTTCGACGACGGCCTGCACGTGCGCTACCGCGTCGACGGCGTGCTGCATCCCGGCGAGGTGGTGCCGTCGCAGCAGGGTGCGGCGGTCAGCTCGCGCGTCAAGCTGCTGGCGCACCTCGACATCGCCGAGCGCCGCCTGCCGCAGGACGGCCGTATCAAGACCCGCGTGAAAGGGCGCGAGCTGGACCTGCGCGTCTCCACCGTGCCCACCGTGCACGGCGAAAGCGTGGTCATGCGCGTGCTCGACCGCGCCAGCGTGCGCCTGAGCCTGGAGGACATGGGCTTCGAGCGCGAGACCCTGGCCAGCTTCAATCAACTGATCCATCGTCCGCATGGCATCCTGCTGGTCACGGGCCCCACCGGCTCGGGCAAGACCACCACGCTGTACGCCGCGCTGGCCAAGCTCGATTCGGTGTCGCAGAAGATCATCACCGTCGAGGACCCGGTCGAATACCAGCTCGAAGGCATCAACCAGATCCAGGTCCACAGCCAGATCAACCTGACCTTCGCCAACGCCCTGCGCTCCATCCTGCGCCAGGACCCGGACATCATCATGATCGGCGAGATGCGCGACGGCGAAACGGCGCAGATTGCCGTGCAGTCCTCGCTCACCGGCCATCTGGTGCTGTCCACCCTGCACACCAACACCGCCGCCAGCGCCGTGGTGCGCATGCAGGACATGGGGGTCGAGCGCTACCTCATCACCTCCACCGTCAATGGCGTGCTGGCGCAGCGCCTGGTGCGACGGCTGTGCGTGCACTGCAAGACGCCGGTGCAGCCCGATCCGGCGCTGCTGCAAAGCTCCGGCCTCGGCCGCTTTCTGCCGCCCGGCGCGCCGATCTACGGAGCCAGGGGCTGCGACCATTGCCGCGGCACCGGTTACCAGGGCCGCACCGGCATTCACGAGCTGCTGGTGGTCGACGAGGCCATGCGCAGCGCCATCCTGCAGGGGTTGGACGCATCGGCGCTGCAATCCATCGCCGTCAAGGCCGGCATGTACACGCTGTACGACGACGGCCTGCGCAAGGTGGCCGCGGGCGTGACCAGCCTGGACGAAGTGTTGCGCGCCACGCAGGACCAGGGCGATGCCTGAATTCGCCTGGCGCGCCGCGCAACCCGATGGGCAACTGGTCGAGGGCCGCACCGAAGCCGGCGCCGCCGATGCCGTGCTGCGCCAGTTGCGCGAGCGCGGCCTGACGCCGTTGCGCGTACAGGACGCGGCCGAGGCGCCCGTCGCCGCCGCCAGTGCCAGGGGCCTGCGCGGCCGCACCAGCCGTCGCGCGCTGCGCGGCCCGGTCACCCAGGCCGACCTGCTGGCGCTGACGACCGAGCTGTCCATCATGCTGCGCGCCGGCCTGGCACTCGACAACGCGCTGCGCGTGCTGATCGAGATGAGCGCCAAGCCCAGCGTGCGCACGCTGCTCGAAGGCATCCTGGAGGACGTCAAGGGCGGCGCGCCGTTCAGCCGCGCCTTGAGCACCCGCAAGGAATTGTTCGGCGACTTCTACATCAACATGGTGCGCTCGGGCGAGGCCAGCGGCCAGATGTCGCAGGTGCTCGAACGCCTGGTGGCGCACATGAACCGCTTGCGCGCACTGCGCGAAAGCGTGGTCTCGGCCACCATCTACCCGGCCATTCTGCTGGGCGTGGCGCTGCTGTCGCTGGTGGGCATGCTGGGCTTCGTGGTGCCGCAGTTCGAGAAGCTGTTCAAGGACATGGGCGATGCGCTGCCGCTGCCCACGCGCATCGTCATGATGCTGGGGCAGGGCTTCAAGCACTACGGGCTGGCCATCGCCATCGCCGCGCTGCTGCTGGGCTGGCTGGGCTGGCGCTGGCTGCGCTCGCCGGCGGGGCAGATATGGTGGCAAAACCTGGCCCTGCGCTTGCCCATCATCGGCAGCCTGCTCTACAAATATGAGCTGACGCTGTTCACCCGCTCGCTCGGCACCCTGCTGGGCAACGGCGTGCCCCTGCTCACCGCCCTGCACATCGCCACCGAGACCGTGGGCAACCTCAACCTGCGCGCGCCGCTGGCCAAAATGGCGCCGCAGGTCAAGGAAGGCGTGCGCATCACCCGCGCCATGGACAGCACCCAGGTGTTTGAACCTTTGGCCATCAACCTGGTCAGAGTGGGCGAGGAAACCGGCCGCATCGGCCCCATGATGCTGGAGCTGTCCGACGTGCTCGACCGCGAGGTCGAAACCGGCATCAAGCGCGCGCTGACCCTGCTGGAGCCGGTGCTGATCCTGCTGCTCGGCGTGCTGATCGCCGCCATCATCGTCTCCATCCTTCTGGGTATCCTGTCGATCAACGATCTGGCGGGCTAAGGCCCTGTGTATCAATTGAAAGGAATCGCTTCATGAACCGCAACCTCCGCCCCTTGATGGCGCGCGCGGCGCGTGGCTTCACGCTCATCGAGATGCTGGTGGTCATCGCCATCATCGCCCTGCTGGCCGGCCTGGTCGGCCCCGCCGTGATGGACCGCCTGGGCGGCGCCAAGAGCAAGACCGCCGGCATCCAGATCGCCGACCTCGACAAGTCCATGGAGCTGTTCAAGCTCGACGTCGGCCGCTACCCCACCAATGCCGAGGGCCTGCAGGCGCTGGTCACCAAGCCCGCCTCCGCCAACGGCTGGAACGGCCCCTACCTCAAGGGCGGCCTGCCCAGCGACCCCTGGGGCAACCCCTACCGCTATGCCAACCCCGGTCCCAACGGCGGCATCGAGATCCTCTCGCTCGGCGCCGACAACGCCCCTGGCGGCGAAGGCGAGAACGCCGACGTGCGCAACAAGCAGTGAGCAACGCGCGCGGGCAGATTTGATGTCAAATTGGCCTCCAGCGCTTATGTAGCAAGCGCCAGCAGCTATGAATACCGCAGCAAACCGCTGGCCCAGGCACGCCGCCGGCTTCACGCTCATCGAGCTGCTGGTGGTGTTCGCCCTCGTCGCCTTGATCGCCGGCCTGGTGCCCATCGCCTTCAACCGCCTGCACGAATCCGCCCAGTACCGCGACACCGTGCGCGCGGTGCTTACCGACCTGCGCACCGCCCGGGCGCTGGCGCAAAGCAGCGGCACCGAGGTGCGCTTCGCCGTCCACCCGCAGGCCCGCACCTTCGGCGTCGAGGGCGCCGAGCCGCAGCACGTGCCCGAGCCGCTGGTGCTGCGCGCCGTGATGGCGGCCGAGGAGTCCGGCGCCGACGGCAGCCTGGCCATTCGCTTCCTGCCGCGCGGCGGCGCCTCCGGCGGCAGCGTCGATTTGATCCGGCCCTCCGGCAGCGGCGTGCGCCTGCGCGTCGACTGGTTCTCCGGCCGCGTCGAGCAGGAGGCGATTGCGCCATGAGGGCACACACGGCGCGCCGGGCGCGCGGCTTCTCGCTGCTCGAAATCCTGGTCGCCTTCGCCATTGCCGCCATGGCGCTGGGCATGCTGTACCGCGTCACCGGCAACAACGCACGCCAGGCCGGCGGTCTGGCGCAGCACGAACGCGCCATGCTGCTGGCCGAATCGCTGCTGGCTGCGCACGAGACCGTGCCGCCGCAGGGCCTGAACGAGTCCGACCAGGCCGCCGGCTACGCCTGGCAGCTGCGCAGCCAGCCCTACCCGACGCCCGCCAACAGTGCTCCGCAGGCGGCGCGCCTGCACGAAGTCCAGGTCAGCGTGCACTGGCTCGACGGCAACGCACCGCGCAGCTTCGAGCTCGCCAGCCTGCGCCCCGAGCGCCTCGCCGTGCCGGGGAGGGCGCCACCATGACCCTCGCCCCGACAATCCGTCGGCGCCCGCTTTCTTCTTTTGTGGGAGCGGCCTTGGCCGCGATGGGGGCACCGCTCGCCGGCCAGGCCGATCGCGGGCAAGCCCGCTCCCACAAGTCTCATGGCGCACCGCCCCCCCCGCGATGCCAGAGCCGAAAGAGCCGAGAGGCCGCGGAGCAGGCCGCACGGGGAGCGCCGTGGCCGGACCTGCGCCGGCCACTGGCGTTGTCCCCCCTCCCGCAGGAGAGGGGGGAAGGCGCGAAGCGACTCAGGGGGGTGTTTCACTGCCACGGCTTCACGCTGGTCGAAGTCCTGATCGCTCTGGCCCTCCTGTCGCTGCTCATGCTGGTGCTCAGCGGCGCGCTGCGGGCCATGGGCCAGACCGAAGAGCGCGTCGAGCAGCGCGTCGCCGCGGCCGACGACTACCGCGCCGCCGTCCAGCTGCTGAACGACGTGCTCGGCCGCGTCTCGGCGCGCCGCTACGCATCGCTGCAGGCCGGCACGCCGCAGCAGCAGCCCTTCTTCCAGGCCGCGCCCGACACCCTGGCCTGGATCGGCGTCATGCCCGCGCGCTACGGCCTGGGCGGGCGCCACTACCTGCGCCTGGCGGTCGAGCCGGGGCCGGACGGCGACGGCCAGCTGGTGCTGCGCTACGCGCCCTGGAGCGGCGCGCCCACGTTCGACGCCTGGCCCCAGGCCCAGGCCCGGGTGCTGGCGGCGCCCGTGCAGTCGCTCGCGCTGCGCTACCAGGAGCCGGCCAGCGGTGGCTGGAGCCCGGTCTGGCCGCCGCCCGGCGTGCCCCTCAACACCTTGCCGTCAACCCTGCTGCCCGGCGCCGTCGCCCTGCAGATCGACGGCGCCCAGCCCGCCTGGCCGCCGCTGGTGGTGCCGCTGCGCGCCACGCGCACCAGCGACCCTTCGGCCCAGGGTGGCAGCTTTGGGGGTGGTGCGAGATGAAACACCCCCCTGAGTCGCTTCGCGCCTTCCCCCCTCTCCTGCGGGAGGGGGGACAACGCCAGTGGCCGGCGCAGGTCCGGCCACGGCGCTCCCCGTGCGGCCTGCTCCGCGGCCATCGGGCTCTTTTTGTTTCAAGCGACGTGGGGGACGCGCAGCGCGGTGGAGCGACTGAGAGGGAGCAAGCCGAGCAGCGCCCACCCACCCCGCCCGCGCGGCGCGCCGCCGGCATGGCGCTGATCGCCGTGCTGTGGATCGTCGCCGCCCTCAGCCTCATGGTGATCGGCCTGGCCGGCACCGTGCGCCAGCAGATCCAGATCATCGGCAACCAGCGCGACCAGGTCAGCGGCCTGGCCGCCGGCGAGGCCGCCATCGCGCTCGCCCTGCAGGCGTTGCAGGTGGCGCCCCAGCGCCCGGCCGGCAGCAGCACGCTCGCGCTGTCCTACGGCGGCCTCGACATCGCCGTCGAGCTCGCGCCGCTCAACGGCACGATTTCGCTCAACGGCGCCGGCGTGCCGCTGCTGGCGGCGCTGCTGCAGGGCGCCGGCGGCCTCGACGCCGGCCGCGCCCAGGCGCTGGCGGGCGAGCTCGTGGCCTGGCGCGACGGCCGCCCCGACGTCGACCCCACCGCCCCCGGCGCCGCCAGCGTGCAGGCACGCCGCTTCGAGGCCACCGAAGACCTGCTGCTGGTGCCCGGCGTCGACTACGCGCTCTACGCCCGCATCGCGCCCCTGGTCAACGCCGACCTCAACACCGGCCAGGTCAACCCGCTGGCCGCGCCGCCGGCCGTGCAGGCCCTGCTGGCCGCCGCCGGCCTGCAAAGCCCGCCCGCCGGCGGCGGCACAGATGTTTACCGGCTGCAGGCCAGGGTGCCGCTCGAAGCTGGCAAAATACTGCTCCTGACGCAAGACGTCGCCCTGGGCGCGGCGCTGGCGCACACGGCACCCTGGCGCATCCTGCGCGCCGACCGGCAAATCCTGTCCCCGGCGGCCTGAACCCAAAGGTCGCCCTTCGTTTTCTGCATGGCCCTTCTCAGCACCGACTCCCGCAGCTTCTTCGGTCTCGACACCGGCGCCTGGCGCACCAGCGCGCAGCGCCTGCTCGCGCTGCCGGCGCTGCGCTGGGTGCAGCCCGCCGTGCGCGTGCAGCTGCGCCAGGCCGACGGCCAGACCAGCCACTGGAACCTGGCGCACGGCGTCGCCACGCCCGCGCCGGCGGGCGGTGAAGCCCCGGTGGCTGCGCTGCAACTGCCCGCCGACCGGGTGCTCGAACGCCGCCTCACGCTGCCGCCACTGGCGCCGGCCGAGCTGGCGCAGGCGGTCCAGCTCGACGTCGCCGCCGCCAGCCCTTTCGGCGCCGCCCACACCGTCTATGGCTTCTCCGCCGCGCCCACGGCCGACGGCCTGCAGCGCGTCGACGTCGCCGTCACCTCGCGCCAGGAGGTCGAAGCCGCGCTGCGCCAGGCCGGCGCCGACCCCGCCGCGCCGCCCGAAGTCTGGGTGCTGCCCGCCGCGCCGTCCGGCGCCGTCCTGCGCCCCCTGGTGCTGCGCGGCTACGGCCAAGACCTGCGCCAGCGCCTGGCCCGGCAAGGGTTGCTGCTGCGCGGGGCGCTGCTGGCGCTGGCGCTGGTGCTGTTGGCGGCGCTGGCGCTCACGCCCACCCTCATGCTGCGCCAGCGCGCGATCCAGGCGCAGCAATCCTTCGAGGCCCTGCAGCGCCAGGCCGCGCCCCAGATCGCGCAGCGCGAGGCCCTGATGCAGCGCCTCGAACGCCTGCAGGCGCTCGACAAGCTGCTGGCCCGCCAGCTCGCCCTGCCGCCCGTGCTCGACATGCTGACGCGCGCGCTGCCCGACGGCGCCTGGCTCACCGCCCTGCGCACCGAAGGCGGCAAGCTGGTGCTCAACGGCAACGCCGACGACGCCGCCGCCCTGGTGCAGCGCCTGGCCGCGCAACCCGGCGTGCACGACGTGCGCCTGGCCTCGCCCGCCACCCGCGGCTTCGGCGCCACCAAGGAGACCTTCATCATCGAACTGCAACTCGACGCCCACCGCTACGGACTGGCGCGTCCGGCGAGCGGAGGTCATCAGTGACCACCCGCCCCGAACCACGCTGGCTCGCGCTCGGCGCGCTGGCCGTCCTGCTGCTGGCCCTGGCCGCCGCCGCGCTGTGGGTCGCCGGTGTGCACCAGCGCGCCGCCGCGCGCCTGGCCGAACTGGAGCCGCGGCATGCACGCCTCGCCGGTTTGCTACAAAGCGGAGAGCGCCTTACGCAATCCCAGCAAGCGCTGCAGGCCAATTTGGCTCAATTCGTTCACCCGCCAGAAGCGGATGCCGCCCAGCTCGGCAACACGGTGCTGCAGCGCGTGCGCGAACTCGCCACCACGCAGGGCCTGCGCGTCACCAGCAGCCAGACCGCCGCGCCGCGCGAGGACAAGGACCAGCCCGGCTTCGGCCGCATCGGCGTCAGCCTGCGGGTTGAAGGCGACTGGCCGCAGCTGCAAAGCCTGTTGCGTGCCCTGCCGGCCGAGCGTCCCGCCATCTACAGCGACACCATGCAACTCCTGTCGCAAGGCACCCAGGCCGGCCGCGCCTCAGCGATGATCCAGGCGCAGCTCGAACTGTTCGTGCTGCAGGAGCGCCAGCCATGAGCGCGCAAGCTCGTCCCATGACCGGCCCCACCGCCGGGCTGCTCGCCCTCGACCTCGGCCTGGCCGCCGTGCTGGCCGTGCTGTGGCTGGCGCCCGGCGCGCCGGCGCAATGGCGCACCTGGCAGGCGCCACAGCCGCAGCCGCCCTCGCTCGACGACATCGACGCCGCCCAGCTCACGCCCAACCCTGCCGCCGGCGCCGCCTATCCCGGCGTGCTGCAGCGCCCCCTGATGGACCCCGCCCGGCGCCCGCAGGCCGCTGCCAGTGCGCCGGCCGCCGCCGCCGCCGCGCCCCCGCCGCCCGCCGCGATCGAAAAAATCAAGCTGCTCGGCATCGTGGCCGGCCCCGCCCTGAGCGGCGTGCTGATCGACGAAGACGGCCAGTCCCGCTTCGTGCGGCGCGGCGAGCGCGTCGGCGACTGGACGCTCGACAGCCTGCAGGACCGTGCCGCTGCCTTCGTGCGCGGCGCCGAACGCCGCAGCATCGAGCTGCCGGTGACTTACGCCGATGCCGATGCGGCGGCCACCCCGCCCAGCCCCGGCCGCCCCGCGGCGCGGTCTGCCGCGCCCGCCGCGCGCACCCCGGCGGCGCCCCCGGCGGCCGCG